>NZ_CP042326.1:0-665391 GCF_007904085.1 Euhalothece natronophila Z-M001 | reverse complement strand
TAGATTTGTCTAATCCTGGGAGGCGCGATCGCGCAGTTAATTCAAATCTAGATTTGTCTAACCCTAAAAACCAATAGCAAGAACATGGTTTTTACTGTTCAGAAATGGATTAAACGTCTGGTTCAACTCCTAATGCTCTAAGCTGGGCTGCTAATTTTTCAGCTCGTTGTTCGAGTTCAAGAGTCGATAAAAATTTTCTACCATCAGGACGGTAAATTTCTAAAGTTTCTGGAGTCGGAACAAATTTTATTTCTAATCTTGGGCTTACCCAATGATCTATTTCTGGAATCACTCTCAGTCTTCCCTCTTGGCGCTGCAATCCTTCTAACTCATTATCATCAGGGTCGTATATATAATACTCTTCTACGCCATAGCGATCATAAAATTCCCATTTACGAGTCATTTCCCTGAGTCGATTGCCAGGAGAAAGGATTTCAAACACTACTTGGGGGGCAATATTGTCTTCTTCCCATTGACGATAAGAACCGCGATCGCCTTTTGGTCTGCCAAATACTACCATGGCATCAGGAGCAACGCGAATTTCGGGATGACCTTCTACGGGATACCATAGTAAATCCCCGGCTACAAAGACTTCTGGATCGTTAGCAAACAGGAGTTCTAAGTTTTCTTTGATCAGAACAATCCAGCGAAATTGTTTGGTATTGTCTGCCATGGGCTGGCCATCACTATCAGGGTAAATTAGGGAACGGTTGAGAGCAACACTCATGATTTCAGTTAGGTAAAACGGCTTCGATGAGGATTTGATTTTACTTTATGGTAACCAGTTTTCATCTAAAATTTGCTCTAAAGGCGCGATCGGTTCTTCAGGAAAGATGCCAAGGGATAATCCTGATTTTTCCGATGCAATCACTCTCGCATCTCGATAAGATTGATTAAAAATTTCCTTTAAGTAGGAGTTTAAGCTCGGACTATCTTCTAACTGATATTTAATTTGTTGGCGGAAGTTAGCAATTTCTCCCCGCCAATGTCTGCGATTTCTCTCTGCTTCATTTTCCCAGTATTTGAGTTTCAGCAGATGCTCAAATAGCCGTTTTAATAAACTTTGTAGTTTTCTTTTTTCCCGCCGACTCAAATCCGATACCTCATCAATTAGATTCTCCCAGTCAATCGCTTCCAATTCTCGATTTTGGAGTTTTTGAACCGTTTTTAAAATCCAGAGGTAATAATCGGTTTCATAGAGTGGCTTTTGTGCTTGTTGAGATTCTGTGACCATGTTGGTTGGATTTTGCTTTACGGCAACCAGTTGTGAGAGCTGAAGTGAAAGCGCGATAAGCCAAAGGCAAGCGTGCTACGCACATCGCGCTCTCAATCTAAACTCAATTCAATAACAGTTTACTCTCCATACTCTTGTAAGAAAGCTAGGAAATCGTTTAAGGCTCTTCGGTTGAATTGGTTGGGTTGGAGTTGATACCGTATTTGGAGAAGATACCATCGATTTTGGATTCTAGCACGGCGAGCCGCTCGTTCTCTTTCTTCAGCTGCTCGGTTTCTTTCTCGATCTGCTGCGCGATCGCGCTGTATTTCTCGGTATCTTCTCTCAGCTCTTTCATTCTCTGCTCGTGCAATTTCTTCGATTCTTCTTCTCTCTTCCTCGCTTCTTCTTCTCTCTTGTTCAATTCTTTCATTCTCTCTTCGTCTCTCTTCCTCGCTTCTTCTCTGCTCTTCTTGAGCCAAGCGATTTGTTTCTCGGTTTCGACGGTTCCACTCAACGCCGAAATTAACCACTGCCACCATGAGGGCTGCCACGGTGAGTCGGTTACTCCAGACTCTTGGTTCTCTAATTTCTCCGAGGATTGTGAAGTCTTGTTCATCATAAAAGCGTAGAAAGGCGACGGTAATGGTCAGAACCGTTAAAAGCGTTCCTGGTAGAAGGGCAAGGAAGTTCTGCCATGACGATGGTATTTTCATTATAAATGATTGAACTAAGCAGAACTGATTTTACCTTTTAGTAAGAAAAAGCTGCGAAATTGCTTTCTTTTCCTAAAGATTTTGAAGTTAGGGAGCGAGACGCTCCCACTACAGTTAGAAATCTTATGAGTAGTGCGAGCATCTTGCTCGCTATTCCCATTCGGACTTTAAGTTTTAAAACTTTGAATAAAATTACTTCCCAATTTAGCAATTATTTCTAATCGCGATTGAGTGAAGCATAGATCGCGCTATACTATAGTTTTCTGTCGCACTTGAGACTGTTTTGCCAACAATGATGATAAGAAGAGAAAACGCGATCGCGCCACAGCCTCCCGTAAAGTAGGTTAATGTATCATAAAAATAATGTTCCAAATTACCATTCGGCGCGATAAACCGTAATGGCTTGATCAATCCCCTTAAACTTAGATTTGCCGATTGGAGAAAACTGAGTCTGATAGTTAAGACGATTGAAAGTATTTTCACTAATCACACAGTCTCCAGGCTTACAAACTGCTTCTAAACGAGACGCTAAATTGACAGTTCCCCCTAATACTGTATAATCCACGCGCTGGGAACTACCAACATCTCCTACCACCGCTTTTCCACTATTAATCGCCACTCGCAATTCTAAGGGATGAGAGAATGTCTGAGACTGGTTTAACTGTTCTAGGCGTTCCAGCATCGCCTTTGCCACTTTCACAGCGCGATCAGCATGATCCGACTGCGGTTCAGGTGCGCCAAAAAACGCCATAATACAGTCACCAATGAATTTATCTAAGGTTCCCCCCATGGCAAAGAGGGGTTTTAACATTTCTTCAAAAAAACAATTCAGTAATTTTGCCACCTCTTCTGGCGCTAATTCTTCAGAAATAGCAGTAAAACCAACTATATCAGCAAATAAAACACTGACATCTGCTTCCACGGGAGTGAGTAAAGTATCTTCAGTTGCCCCAAAAGTAATTAACTGTTGAACCACCGCTGGCGAGTGATACCGCTCTAGTCGTTGACGGATTCGTTCTTGTTGCTGTAAGCGTCGGGTAAGAAGCCAACGTTGGACACTAGAAGCAACTAAATTGGCAATGGTAGAGAAAAAGCTTAAATCCTGATCTTGACTCGGATCAAGGTGATCAAACCCTGTGGTGGCATCAGCATAGAAAACTCCTACTACCTGTTTTTCATTCCATAAAGGAACTGCTAACGCTCCCCCAATTCCTTTCATTAAAATACTTTTGGTTTCAGAAAATCGCTCATCTAATTGGGCATTTTTCGTTTTAATCGCAACCTTTTCCTCAAAGACTTGATCACAAATTGAATGACTAATCCAATGACCTTCATAGAGATCACTTATATCTTGACGGTAGGAGCGATCCCCATTAGAACTCTTAATTTTACGGGAAGCGGCTTTGTATAATTCTAAATCTCCAGTTCCTTCTACATCAATTAATAAGGCTAATCGTTCTACAGTACGAAGTTCTTGGAAAATTATCTCTTCCACTTGCGAGAAAATCGCCTCAATGGATTCAGCACTATTTAAGCCTCGGGCAATTTCAACAATATATTGTAAACGCGCATGAGCAATATGCTCGGTACTAAGGGGATCTTTAACCTTATCCCCATCCATCCACCGTTGTCTTAATTCTTCCGCATTACGGAGAATGGTTTGTACTTCTGTCCGATTAGGCTTTTCTGAGTGCGCGATCGCTGATTCGGCAGAAGCAACTTCAGAAGATAATTCCACTGTCACTAGAACATTGCCAATTTCAATCACATCCCCATTTTTGAGACGCTTCGGCTCCGTAAGGAGAGACTGATTTAAAAATGTCCCATTCGTACTCCCTAAGTCTTCAATTCGCCATTGCCCTTTTGCGAGGCGACGCAATTGACAGTGCTGGCGGGAAATTTCCGAATAGGGAAGATATACATCACATTGTGAGGAACGACCAAAGATGAGTTGATCCTGAGACACCTCTAGAGTTTGCTCGGGACTCCCTTCAACATTAATTTTTAAAGCCAGCTCAGTGGTTAGTTTCATCTTTGATAATTCCAGTCTTCTCTCAATTCTAATGTCAATAGCGTATCAGGACAAATAGTGATCTGGTTCGAGCTTGATTTGGATTCTGGATTGTTAATCAAGGAGGAATGTGCTTTTAGTGGAATTACCGTGTTAAGTTCTCTAGTTGCTGTCGGCTCAACTGTTGTAATCAGGGCTTGAGTAACAAATCGAGTTCCCTCAGATGTGGTTTCAAATTTTCCAATGACTGGGGTTTGGTTGGAAGCAATTAACTCGCCTTCCTCATTAGTTAACTCGCTTTCTAGAAATAGTACCTCTTGCCAAGGTTGATCTACTTCTAATTTTAAAGAGGTCTCGCCACGATAACGAACTTGAAATTCGGTTCCTGCTGGTAATGTCAATTCTGAAGAAGACTCCTGAGAGCTTCTGGCTTGTTCTGAGGGGGGTGAGGGAACTTGTACTTTTTGCTGAGAGGAAATCACAGCTTTCTCTTCTAAAGAGGGGATTGTCATAAGAGTAGAAAGCGGAAATTCAACTTTCTCAAGGGTTGGGTTCAATTGCCATTGCTTCTCCTCCCCCTTAGCAGTGGCATTTAAAGAAATCTCATCAGAGGCTAATGTTGCATCTGGAGCGAGTTCGAGAACAATGCGAGCAGTTTCTTCTTCAAATTGCCCAATGCGAATTTCTTGAATTAGCCCTTGGTAATTTTGCTGAATTGAGTCTCCTTCTAGTTGCGTTTTAGGAATATCAATGACAATGCGCTTGGGATCATCAAGGAAAAAATAAGTTGGGGTGAGTGAGTCTTCAAGTGTAAACTGTAAATGCGAAGTTTCAGGATTAAATTCCCATTCTGATAAAGCGAAGGCGCTAGGGGCATAACTAAGGACAAAGTAGCTACAGATTAGGATTAATAGGCGGGGCCTCAAGGGTAAGAAAAACATTGAAAACGAATAAGCCCTTGAAAATACTTAAGTGTTAAAGAGGTCACTTATATTGTGCCATGTTTTCCTTAAACTTTAAATGTCCAAAGAACGGGATTTTCGTCTAATAAGTGATCAGTTACTTTACGTCCAATTTGATCAATCTCGTTTAGTTCAGCGTCTGATAAATTAATATTAAGGGCTTTAGCATTTCCTAGGGCTTGTTCAGGATTTCTTGCTCCCGCGATCGCGCAGGTATTGGGTTGAGCAATCAGCCATGCTAGGGCGAGTTGAGCTAAGGTACAGCCCTTTTTCTCAGCAATCGGACGTAAATCCGCGATCGCGCTTAAGGCGCGTTGATAATTCTCTCCCTGAAACAGCTTATTTTTCGAGCGATGATCCCCTTCTTCAAACTGATGATTGGGGCCAAATTTGCCCGTTAATAAGCCTTGGGCGAGAGAGGAATAAGCAAGCACAGTAATCTCATTTTCCACACAATAGGGGATTAATTCTTTCTCTGCTTGTCGCCAAAAGAGGGAATAGGGAGGCTGCACACTATCAATTTGCCCATATTGTTGCGCTTCGGCAAGTTGATCTCGTGAGAAATTCGATACCCCGATCGCGCGAATTTTTCCTTGCTGCTTGAGATGATTCAGCGCCTCCATGGTTTCAGAAATCGGGACAATTTCGCTATTAAAGGAACCACTGGGCCAATGAATCTGATATAAATCGAGGTAATCGGTTTTCAGATGTTTCAAGGAGCGATCGCAGGCTTCAATTACCTGATCATACTTTAAGTGGGTGGGAAAAACCTTACTGGCTAACTGTACTTTTTCCCGAATATCGGCAACCGCTTGGGCAACAATTTGTTCCGAATAACCTTCCCCATAAATTTCGGCTGTATCAATGGTGGTAATTCCTGCTTCCACTCCTGAGCGAATTGCTTGAATGGTTTCCTCATCTTTAATCCCCGTCCACATCGCTTTTCCCGCTTGCCAAGTTCCCATTAAAATGGGGGAAATTTTGACCTCAGACTTGCCTAAAACGCGCATGATCTAATTACTCCTTAACTGGCCGATGAGTTTTTATCGCCAATAAACACTTTATAACCAACATATCCCAAAGCCCCGATAATCGCTAAGGTTAAGACGGAAGTAACTAATTGGAAAACAGTTTTTAATAAAGATAAACTGACACCAATCCCAATGGCGACAACAATCACTTTCCCAATTAAAGGGAGTCCCTGAAACCAGCGTTGCACTTGCCCTTTAATTCCCTGCATTTGCTGAGAGAAGTCTTGAGATCCCATATTAAGGGGAGATGGGGCAGAAAAATTTGTTTTTTGGCTAGATGTTTGTTGTTGCTGACTACTTTCATTCACTTCTGCTTCTAATTCTTGTAGTCGTTTTTCCCAGTCAGTGTTAGGTTGATTCATAATTTTATTCCTCTAAATAGTTAAATAATGGACAGCTAATGAAGGTGAACAGGTTAATGCGATGAAGTGAGAGAGTAGGCAATAATAGTAATAGAAACCTCAGCAATGGTCTGGACTTCTACAACTTTTATCATGAAACCTAAGTATTATACTCTCCTCCTTACAACTACCCTTGCCACCATTTTATTCGGTTTAACCACAACTCGCTCCCTTGCCGAATCAATTTCTATCAATGGTGAACTTTCAGAACCCATTACTAGCGAAGTAACCTCGGGTGGGGATGTTGATAGTAGCGATTGCGGTTTCATTTCTGACACCCCTCAAGAAGTGATTGAAGTAACCGAAAAAATGAACTATATGCGAATGAGTTTAGAAGGGGCTAGCAGTAGTGCCACTCTCCTCGTTGAGGGGCCAGATGGGCGTTTTTGCCTCTTACCCGATTCTGATCAAGAGCCTTCTATGTCTGGGGTTTGGGTGCCTGGAGAATACAGAATCTATGTTGGCGATAAAGATGGCGGCAGTGATTCTTATACCCTTCGCCTTTCGACCGAACAATAGAGAAGTGACTCAGGGGAGATTATAAAGCTCAAATTAAATTCTCTCGATAGAGATGTCAATCGAGTAATGTACGTTAAGGTGGTAAAAGTAGATAGAAAGTCCTACTAAATTTTTTCCTAGTCTAAGCAGACCTTTTTCAAAGGAGTAACAATTATGAGTAATATTGAAGAACAAATTGAAAAACAGCGTCAAGAGGCCCGAGAAGTATGTGGCGAAGAAGGAAGTGACTCTCAAGACTGCGCTGTTGCTTGGGATACTGTTGAAGAACTCCAAGCCGAATATTCTCATCAACGCTCTAGTAAGCCCAAGAAAACCTCTTTAGAACAGTATTGCGATGAGAACCCTGACGCGGCAGAATGTCGGGTTTATGACGACTAAAATTAATTTTTAGTTTAATTTTTATGGGGTAGCAGGAGTTAACGCTTCTGCTACTTTTTTGCTTTACACTTCAAACTTATCCCCCAAGTAATACTGGCGTACTAAGGGATCTTGATAGAGTTCCTCTGCTTTTCCCGAGGCGAGAATATCTCCTTCACTCATAATATAAGCGCGATCTGTAATTTCTAGGGTTTCTCGGACGTTATGATCGGTAATGAGGATTCCCATATTCTGCGATCGCAGGTGATTAATTAATACTTGCAATTCTGAAACCGCGATCGGATCGACCCCAGCAAAAGGTTCATCTAATAATAAAAATTGTGGCCCCTGGTCACCAATCGCTAAAGCCCGTGCTAACTCGGTGCGCCGTCGTTCTCCACCAGAAATCCGATTCCCTTCTGTTGTGGCGACTTTTTCCAGATGAAATTCCTCTAATAAGGTTCTTAGACGCTGTTTTCCTCTAGCAGAAGAATAACCATTTTGCTGGATGACTAAACGAAGATTATCGGCAACGGTAAGATGGCGAAAGATGCTTGGTTGTTGAGGGAGATAACCAATTCCTAAGCGCGATCGCTGATCAATCGGCAAATTGGTAATTTCCTTTTCTCCTAGCCAAACTTGACCCTGATCTGGCTTCACCAAGCCTGTCGCAATATAAAAAGTCGTGGTTTTTCCAGCCCCATTTGGCCCCAGTAACCCCACAATTTCCCCAGGAGTAACCATTAAATTAACCCCTCTGACAATGGCAGCCTTGCCATAGGATTTGTAAATCTGCTTTAGAACTAAATTCACTGCTAACTTATTCCATTCCCGGCAGATTCAGGTCGGGTTCTCCATTTTCACCGTTATTATTCCCTTCAGGAATCACAAAAGTGGATCTGACTTGTTCTTGTTCTTTTGGCGTGGCAACAAAGCGCCCTTCCTCCATAAAATAGGTAACTCTTTCCGCTTGAATATTATTACCTGCTTGCATTACGTCAACATCCCCCGTTAAAACTAACCGTCGTTCTCCTTGGAAATATTGGGCTTGCGCGGAAGTTGCTTCTAATTCTTGAACGGGATAATTAATTCGCACATTGCCCCTAGCACTAATGACACCAGTTTCAGAATTAGCTTCCTGAATATCAGAGGTAACTGTCATCCGATTATTGCCATTACCATTTGCTGATTGCGCGATCGAGCGATGATTGGGCAGAATTACGACACTGAAAAGTGTAACCGCCAATAACCCATATTTGAGAGGCAAAACATTTGCTTTCAACATAACTTTTACCATTAGAAATACCCTACTTTAGGGTAACGTAAAGAAAGAGTTAAAGATAAGAACACCAGTCACTCCAGCTTCCGGCATATAGCTTGCCCTGATCCAGTTGCGCTAGATGTAAAGACAACAAATTGACACAAGCAGTGACCCCTGATCCGCAATAGACAATTTTTTCTTGATTTTCATCAATCGTTACCTCCCCTTTTAGCCAGCGTTGGCGTTGTTCACTCGGTGAATAAATATTCCCTTGTTCATCAGTAACCGTTTTCCAGGGAAAATTTACTGCCCACTCAATATGACCTGCTACTGGGTCAATGGGTTCCCGTTCCCCCCGATAGCGATCCGCATCGCGAGAGTCAATAATTACCGCATTTGGGTCTTTTTGACGCGCTTTCACTCCTTCTCGATTGACAACCCAATTTTGTCGCACTTGAGGAATAAAATCACCTGTCTTTGCTGGTGGAATTTCGCTTGTTGTGGGATAACCTGCATTTTGCCAGGCGTTCCATCCCCCATTTAACACAGCCACCTGATCATGCCCTAGATACCGTAACAACCACCATAGTCGGGCAGCAAAGGCGCAACGGGAATCATCATAGGCAATCACTTGGGTATGAGAAAAATGAATGCCCATGTTCGCTAATTTTGAGGCTAAGGTTTCAGGATCAGGGAGGGGATGTCGTCCGCCGTGTTTTTGAACTGGTGAGGATAAATCTTGATTGAGATCAAGGTAATAAGCGTTGGGAATATGACTAGCTTCATATTGCTTTCTTCCCCAACTGGGATCCGATAATTGAAAGCGACAGTCAATGATGACCACATTGGGATCATCGAGATAATTAACCAGCCAATCAATTGCAACAACAGAATCCATAAAGTAGTTTTATTCAATGCTAATAACCGTTTTTCATTGTAGAGCCTATGCTATGAAAACAGGGCAAAGAAGTTACTTTTTCAGACGACCTGAGGATGATTCAAGTCTGAAATGTACACGCTTACTAAAGAATCGTTAAAATAATGATTAGGTTTAAGATCGTAGCCATTGTCAGTCGCGATCGCGCATTTAGCAACAAAAAACTTCTATGACTAACGTTCCTGTTTCTCGTTTTCGTAATTTCTCGATCATCGCTCATATCGATCACGGTAAATCCACTTTAGCGGATCAACTGTTGCGTTGGACTGAAACCGTCAAAGAACGGGAAATGAAAGAGCAGTTCCTCGATAACATGGACTTGGAACGGGAACGGGGGATTACCATTAAACTGCAAGCCGCGCGGATGAGTTACACCGCCAAAGATGGAGAAGAGTATGTCTTAAACCTCATTGATACCCCCGGCCACGTGGATTTTTCCTATGAAGTGTCTCGGTCGTTAGTCGCCTGTGAAGGAGCATTATTAGTCGTCGATGCGTCACAAGGGGTAGAAGCGCAAACCCTCGCCAATATTTATCTTGCCCTTGAACAAGATTTAGAAATTATCCCAGTTTTAAATAAAATTGACTTACCTGGGGCAGAACCAGAACGGGTATTAGAAGAAATTGAAGAAGCGATTGGGTTAGATTGCAGTAATGCGATTATGGCTTCTGCAAAGATGGGGAAAGGAATTAATGAAATTTTAGAAGCCATTGTTCATCTCATCCCCCCTCCTAGTGATACCACAGAAGACCCTCTACGAGCATTAATTTTTGATAGCTATTATGATCCTTATCGGGGGGTAATTGTCTATTTTCGAGTAGTGGATGGCAAAGTCAAAGTCGGCGATCGCATCCGCCTCATGGCTTCTAAAAAGGAATACGAAATTGATGAAATTGGCATTCTCTCCCCGACAAAAGTCCCTGTTGAAGAACTCCATGCTGGAGAAGTGGGCTATATTGCTGCTTCCATTAAAGCGGTAGAAGATGCCCGAGTTGGCGATACTATTACCCTCGCCAGTCAACCAGCTACCTCCCCCTTACCGGGTTATAAAGAGGCTAAACCCATGGTCTTTTGTGGCTTATTTCCCACAGAAACTGATGATTATGCCGATTTACGGGATGCTTTAGATAAACTGAAGCTCAATGATTCGGCCCTCTCTTATGAACCAGAAACCTCAAGCGCAATGGGGTTTGGGTTTCGCTGTGGCTTTTTAGGCTTACTACACATGGAAATTGTCCAAGAACGCTTAGAACGAGAGTATGATTTAGACTTAGTGGTAACAGCTCCTTCGGTAATTTATCGAGTAATGCTCAATGATGGGGAAATTATTGAGGTAGATAACCCCAGCCAGTTACCGTCACCGCAAGAACGAGAAGTGGTGGAAGAACCCTATATTCATTTAGAAGTGATTACCCCAGAAGACTATGTGGGGCCCCTAATGGAATTATGTCAAGGGCGACGGGGAGAATTTAAAGATATGAAATATTTTACTCCCACTCGCACTACCTTAATTTATGAATTGCCCTTAGCCGAGGTAGTTACTGACTTTTTTGATCAAATGAAATCGCGATCGCGCGGTTATGCCAGTATGGAATATCACTTTCTGGGCTATCGTCCCAACGAGTTAGTAAAACTTAATATTATGGTAAATAACGAGCCTGTAGATTCTCTAGCCATGATTGTTCACCGAGACAAGGCTTATCATGTGGGAAAATCCTTAGTGGAGAAACTCAAAGAATTAATTCCGCGCCAACAGTTTAAAATTCCTGTGCAAGCGGGAATTGGTACACGCATTATTGCCAGCGCCCATATTCCTCCGTTACGGAAAGATGTGTTAGCCAAATGCTACGGCGGCGATATTTCTCGGAAGAAAAAGCTCTTACAAAAACAAGCCAAAGGGAAAAAGCGCATGAAAGCCATTGGTACAGTTGATGTTCCCCAAGAAGCCTTCATGGCAGTCTTAAAGCTGGAACAATAGTTTAGTCTCCCAAACGGCGAGACACTTCCTCTTCTAGACTCATATCTTCCATTTTTTGATCAAAATTCTCGCCAGCATTTTGAGATAATTCAAATTTGGCTTGAGCTTCGATTTGGTGATTCTCGACTGTTTCTTTCGCCGCTTCAAATTGAGACTTAGCCGCATCAATATTGTAGCTATTATTCACCGCTGCCATTTGTTCTAACGCCGCATTGACTTCTTGAACCGCTTGCATATTTGCCAATTCACTCTTATAAGTTTCTAGCTTTTCTTTTTGGCGCATTAACTGTTGTTTGGCAGCGGTAACATATTTCTCTGCATTTTCCACGTTTTCTTTTAACTGCGGTAAAACTTTCTCTAATTGTACTGCTTGGATCATCGTTAAGCGAGCTGATTCTTTATTACCGCTTGCTTTTAAGGCTTTGGCTTTGGTTTCTAAATCTTGATATTCTTTAACTTTTTTACTATAGTGGGCCTCAGCTTCTTGATAATTTTGAACTTGTACCGCTACCGCTTGAGTGAGTTTTTCCACAGAGGCTTGCATCTCTTGTAGTGATTTTTGAGCCTCACTAACTGCCTGTTCTTGTTCTGACGGCTCAGAAACTCCCCATAACCAATTCCAAGAAACAACAATTAATCGGCCAGCTCTTTCACCAAAAAGATAATAAATAAACTTTTTCATACCCATGACCCTACTATTGCCTTTAAGTAATCTCATCAATCACAAATACTTACCTTGCAGTGTATCTTAATTCGCCATATTCATTAATTAATGGCAAAATAACAAAAAAGGATTGCGAGGTTAAAACTATGTCTAAGAGAAAAGGACCACCGCCCATTGTTTATATTGTAGGTGTTTTAGTTCTCGGTTTTGGTGGCTATCAAGTTTATCAGATGTTAGCCAGTGGAGAAGAGAATGATATTGTTGAAAATGGCAATGGTGCAATTGAAGATGGGGCAATTGACAATGGGGGAAATGGAGAACCTGATTCTGCTGAACTTTCTGATCTAAGTCATCGGTTTAGCATTGGTGATAAAGTCCTCATTAGCTCTAGTTCTGCTTCTCAGGAGTTTGTTGAACTTAAAGAGCAAGGGGTAGCAGCGATCGCGTCTCAAAATTATTCAGAAGCAGTCGATCATTTAGAGGCAGCCTTAGCCGAAAATCGCAATGATCCAGAAGCCCTAATTTATCTGAATAATGCTCGCATTGGCAATGATGAGGCTTATGATATTGCTGTTCCTGTTCCCATTGATGCTGATACCGTTTTCTTCTCTTTAGAAATGTTACGAGGCTATGCCCAAGCCCAAAATGAAATTAATGAAGCTGGGGGAGTTAATGGCACTCCCATTAGGCTAACCTTAGTAAATGATTCGGATAGGGCGCGAGAAGCCACAGAAATTGCTCAAGAATTAGGGGATCGAGATAATATTTTAGCTGTAACCGGACATTGGAGTAGTAGCACTACCCTTGCCGCTGCCCCAATTTATGATCAGAATGAACTTGTATTACTTAATCCTGTCAGTACCAGTACCGAAATTTCTGGCATTAGTGATTATGTTTTTCGGACAATCCCGAGTAACTTTGTTGTTGGTGCAACCATGGCTGAATATGCCTTAGATGATCTTGACGCGCAGAATGTTGCCATCTTTTACGATTCTGATAGTGGCTACAGTTTATCCCTGCGTAGAGAGTTATCTAGTTCGCTTTCTACTCGTGGCGGTAGCGTGGTTGGAGAATATGATCTGAGTGAGTCTGGATTTCGCGCTAGAGATCGACTACAAAATGTGAGAGAGCAAGATGCGGAAGTGATTGTTCTCATTCCTTCCCCAGCTACCGTGGATCGTTCCTTAGAAATTGTCAATGTTAATGAACAAGATCTTCCCCTCATTGGTGATATTGGCAATCTCTATGGCATTAGAACTTTAGATGTTGGTCGTGAAGATGCAGTGGGAATGGTTATCCCTGTCCCTTGGCATATTTTAGAACCGCAAGATGAAGATTTTGTGCAAACCTCTCGCGAACTTTGGGGAGGAGATGTGAACTGGGCAACAGTAATGGCGTATGACTCCCTGAACGCGATCGCTGAGGCTTTAGAACAAGATCCCACTCGTGAAGGAATTAGAAATGCTTTAGCCAGTGATAACTTTTCCGCAGAAGGGGTTGTACAACCTGTGCGTTTTCTTCCTTCCGGCGATCGTGACGGACAATTAACCTTAGTCGAAGTACAACCAGCAGATCCCTCTCGTTCGGGAACTGGCTATGATTTTGTGCCTTTAGAGTGAGCTACTCCCGTTAAATCGAAGATTCTAACGGGAGCTTCCTACCCAATCGGTTGCTTTTCTAATCGTAGGAAAAGAGAAGTCTTACACCAAGGCGATAGGCGAACAGCCCGGCTCCCGAGCTTTATAGATAATTGGATGGAAGAGAATCAAAAATTCTTTTATATCTTGGCTTGGTTTTCGCCGAAAAAAGTTCCCCATCCGAAGATTTTTCGATTATAGCACGACTGTTCTCATTCATCTCACCGACAAATCAAAGATTCTGTCGGGAGACTTCTGAGAACGGATAGTTAAAGAACCAAAAATAAGGAGTAACAAAATTTATGGCTACTAAAAAAGGGCCACCACCCATTGTTTATATTTTGGTTATTCTCGTTTTGGGGGGAATTGCTTTTCAATTTTTCAGCAATGGCGATGATGAAACAGTTACAGAAGAAACTACAACAGAAGAAACCACAACGCCTCCCCAAGAAGAAGCAACTGAGGAGGAAGTAGATCAGCCCACTACTGAGGATTCTCCCCTGAGTCAACGTTTTAGCAGTGGGGAAAGGGTTTTAGTTGACTTTGGCTTAGATAGTTCCACGGCTTTAAATTACAAGCAACAAGGAACTGAGGCGATGGCTAATAGCAATTATGACCAAGCCATTGCGAACTTTGAACAAGCCTTACAAGAAAACCGTAATGATCCAGAATCTCTCATTTATCTTAATAATGCACGAATTGGCAATGAAGAAGCCTATACCATTGCAGTCACTGTTCCCATTATTGATGATACTGTCTTCTTTTCTCTGGAAATGTTACGCGGCTATGCCCAAGCCCAGAATGAAATTAATGAAGCTGGTGGCATTAATGGCACACCCATTAAGCTAATGCTTGTTAATGATGATGACGACTCAGAAGTGGCAAAAGAGGTAGTAGAAGAATTAGCCCAACGGGAGGAAGTTTTAGCAGTAACTGGACATTGGAGTAGTGGCACCACTTTAGGCACAATTCCTGTGTATGATGAAAATGAACTGGTGTTAGTTAACCCCGTTAGTACCAGCACGGAAATTTCTGGTGCAAGTGATTATGTGTTTCGTACCATTCCCAGTAATTTCTTTGTGGGAGCGGCAATGGCTGAATATGCTCTTAATGATTTAGAAGTATCTAATGTTGCTATTTTTTACGATTCTGACAGTGGTTATAGTTTATCCTTAAATCGAGAATTCAAAAGTGCCCTTGCCACTCGGGGGGGAAGTGTGGTTGCAGAAATTGATTTGAGTGCTGGTGGCTTTCGTCCTCGGAGAGAACTAGAAAGAGTAAAGGAACGGGATGCAGAAACAATCGTCTTTATTCCCGCCCCTGAAACGGTGAGCCGAGCATTAGAAATTGTTAATGTTAATAATCGAGAATTGCCTCTCATTGGGGATATTGGCAATCTTTATGGGGTTAGAACTCTAGAAGTAGGGGGAGAAAATGCCGTGGGGATGGTGATTCCCATTCCTTGGCATATTGAGCAACCAGGAAGTGAGGATTTTGTACAAACTTCTCGGGAACTTTGGGGCGCTGATGTCAATTGGGCAACAGTTATGACTTATGATGCCATGAGCGCGATCGCGCAGGCTTTAGAACAAAGCCCCACTCGTGAAGGACTTAAAAATGCTTTATCGGATAGTGATTTTTCCGCAGAGGGGGTAATGCAACCGATTGAGTTTCTACCATCAGGAGATAGAGACGGAGATTTAGTGATGGTGGAAGTACAACCAGCAAGCCCCTCTCGTTCCGGTACGGGTTATGACTTTGTTCCTTATGAACCCAATTAAGTTCAAACCAGATTGGGATCAAGATTAATTTCTTTCTTAGCAAAAGGTAAATCTTGATTAATGGCTTCTAATTCTGCTTGTTCCATCTCGTTAATTTCATCAATATAAGCATTTAATATTTGACTCATCCGTTGATGATAAAAATAATGCAAACTATGATTAACTTTAGCTGGAAAGCCTCGTCTGCGTTTATGACGACCTCCTGCACCAGGGTCAAACATTTTTATTCCCTGTTCAATTGACCATTCAATGGGTTTGTAATAACAGGCTTCAAAATGTAAGCAATCAAATTCTTCTAAACATCCCCAATAACGACCATAAAGATTTTCTCCTTTTCGCAAGCAAAATGATAATCCCACTGGGCGATGATAATCTTCAGTATAAGCAGCAAATACCACAACTCGTTGAACATAATTAGGGTAAAGTTGCTCAAAAAATTGACGAGTGAGATACTTACTCATGCCAAAAAATTGATCACAAGTGCGACTATAAAATTGATAAATTAATGGAAACATCCAATGGGGAATATCATCGCCAGCGTGAACTTTCATCTCCAGTCCTGCTTTTTCTACTTTCTTTCGCTCCCGTTTAATATTTCGCCGTTGGTTCGCATTAAATAGTTGTAAATAATCATCAAAACTATTTAAACCAGAATTTTCCCAAATATAACTATGGTGCTGCCACCCCCGAAAACCAAATTGTTCTAACATTGGTTTCCAGTCAGGATCAACAAATAAGAAATGACAACCAGTAATTTTTTGCTCGTAACAAAATTCTTCAATGGCTTTTACCATAATTTCCGTTAAAAGCGTTTCATCCTCATCCGAAGCAACTAAAAACCGATACCCCACAGCAGGAGTAAAAGGAGTCATTCCTAATAACTTGGGATAGTAGTTTATCCCTAACTGATAGGCTAAATTTGCCCATTGGTGATCAAAGACAAATTCGCCATAACTATGACCCTTTAAGTAAAGAGGGGCGGCAGCAACGAGGTTACGATTTTTCCAAATGGTTAAATGACAAGGTTGCCAACCGCGACGAGGCGTAACACTTCCAGACTTTTCTAGATTATGTAACCATTCCCATTCTAAGAAGGGAGTCGAAAGTGGTAAAGCAAGAGCATCCCATTTTTCCTTAGGAATATTGTTGATTTGTTCTTGCCAGCGCACTGTATATTGAGAAGAAGAACTTGGATGATTCGTCATCATTAAAACATGGGTCTAAAACCCCATCCCTTCGACAGACAATCTCCCAATGACCAAATCTAGGGCGGGTTGTTTATCTTTTATTTTCACAGGGTAGCAAGTTTAAATATTAATTTGCTGTTTTTCGCTTACCACATTATTTTTATATTGTCAATTTATTCCCTGATTAAATTCCATCTCGTTATATAACTTAATGTATTAGCAAAAGCTCAAGAATTGGGGAATATGAATACTATTTAACGACATAATCGCGATTAGAGAGATATATTTTGATGTTTAAAAACAAAAACCCATCATTTCCCTTGACAATAGCAAAAAAATATAGAAGATTGCAAGTTTTAGAGGCTCTAATCCTGAAAATTCGTTTTGTGTTAAGTTTTGTATATAAGTAAAACCAATCTAAATTATCTAAATATTTTAATTTGCTTATCTAATTTCCTCAAGGCAGATGAAAAGCTAATCATGGCAATAAGCGCAAAAAAAAAACTACCAAAAATTGGGGATTAGCGGTAAGCTAAGAAGAAGGTAACAAAATATTGCAGAATTACATTTCTATGACAATTTCTTTTCAAAGTCTCGGTATCTCTGAAGCAAGATCAAAGCAATTAGAGAAACTGGGCTTCGAGCAACCGACTGATGTTCAAACACAAGCCATCCCTGAAATCCTGAAAGGCAAGGATGTGGTAGGTCAGTCCCAAACGGGAACCGGCAAAACTGCTGCCTTTTCCCTGCCCATTTTAGAACAAATTGATGTGGAACAGACGGCGGTACAGGCGTTAATTTTGACCCCAACACGGGAATTAGCGCAGCAGGTAGCCGACGCGATGAAAACTTTTTCTCACGATCGCGCTCTGAAGGTTTTAACCGTCTATGGCGGTCAGTCCATTGATCGACAAATCCAACAGCTTAAGCGTGGCGTGCAAGTGATCGTGGGAACCCCAGGGCGCATCATTGACCTTCTCAATCGGAAAGCCCTTCGTTTTGAGACTCTACGCTATGTGGTGTTAGACGAAGCCGACGAAATGCTCAGTATGGGCTTTATTGATGATGTGCGAGAAATTCTCCGTAAAGCGCCAGAACAGCGACAAACCGCTTGCTTTTCCGCAACCATGCCCCGACAAATCCAAGACTTGATTAAACAGTTTATGGATGAGCCGGTGCGCCTGAAAATCCAACAGCCCAAAGGTAGCCCGAAACAAATTCAACAACGGGTGTATAAAGTTCCCCGAGGCTGGAATAAAATCCAAGCTCTTAAGCCAATTTTAGCGGTAGAAGACCCCGAATCAGCATTAATTTTTGTTCGTACCAAACGCACGGCTAACGAAATTAATCAGCAGTTACAAGCCAGTGGCTACAGTGTGGATGAATATCATGGCGACTTAAGCCAAGTTCAACGGGAACGTTTAGTGCAACGCTTTCGGAATAACCAAGTGCGCTTAGTGGTGGCTACTGATATTGCAGCGCGAGGCTTAGATGTGGAAAATCTTTCCCATGTGATTAACTTCGATCTTCCTGATAATATCGAAACTTATATTCATCGCATTGGACGCACTGGACGCGCTGGAAAAGAAGGGATTGCGGTTAGCTTAAGTTTACCGCGCGATCGTCATACCCTCCGTCAAATTGAAGGGCGTTTACGTCAACGGCTGAATTTCCTTTCTATTCCCAAGCGATCCGAAATTGAAGCCCAACGCTTAGAAAAATTACGAGAAGACTTGCACAATAGCTTAGGGGGCGAACGGATGGCTTCCTTCTTACCCTTAGTGCGAGAACTCAGTGATGAGTATGATCCTCACGCAATCGCGGCAGCCGCCTTACAAATGATTTACGATGAAAGTCGCCCCAATTGGTTAGATGAAAACTGGCAAGATCCCCCCAGTGATAGTCCAAAACCCAAGCCTCGTAGCAAACGTGGGTCTAATAAGCCCTCAATTCGTTCTGCTTCTGCGAAACGCTCGTAATGATCGTTAATTTCGCTCACATTTGCTAAACTTTTATGGTACAGTGAGGACGAGAGCTATTTTCCAAGGATAAACCGACATCATAAGTAATTTTATTGAGATTTTCGATGTCAGGCGCATTCCTAAAGGTTGGTTACTTGTTTCCCCTGTCAGATTCATCCCCTGACTCCTCCGCCAACCTTGCTATTCTACTGAGCTGGGTTTTGCGCCCTCCCTTGGTTATTAGTCTATTATTTTAGAAGCGACACCATCACCCTAAAGAAACCCGTGACCACAAGAGTTTCGCCAGCTACCGCCTATACAACGCCAAATAATTATGTTCAAGATCGGACAAAGTGGTCTGGTCTGATTGAAGCCTATCGTTCCTTTCTCCCCGTTAGTGATCAAACTCCCGTAGTAACCCTCCATGAAGGGAATACCCCTTTAATTCCAGCCTATAGCCTTTCGGAACGAGTAGGAAGAGGGGTTAAGGTTTATGTTAAGTATGATGGTCTAAACCCCACTGGTAGCTTTAAGGATCGGGGAATGACTATGGCGATTTCTAAAGCCAAGGAAGATGGGGCAAAAGCGGTTATTTGCGCCAGTACAGGTAACACCTCCGCCGCTGCTTCTGCTTATGCGGTTCGTGCTGGTTTAAAAGCCTTTGTTCTGATCCCAGATGGCTATGTTGCCCTCGGAAAACTTGCCCAAGCCCTTCTCTATGGCGCAGAAGTGATTGCCATTGATGGAAATTTTGATGATTGTTTTAATTTAGTGCGCGATATTGCACACAAATATCCTGTAACGCTAGTTAACTCGGTTAATCCTTATCGCCTCGAAGGACAGAAAACTGCAGCGTTTGAAGTAGTGGATCAATTGGGAGATGCCCCCGACTGGCTATGTATTCCTGTGGGTAATGCAGGAAATATCTCAGCCTATTGGATGGGGTTTTGTCAATACCACCAGCATCAGAAATGTGAAAAGTTGCCCCGCATGATGGGCTTCCAAGCCGTAGGATCAGCCCCAATTGTGGAAGGACATCCTGTGAAGTCTCCGAATACAGTAGCCACTGCTATTCGTATTGGCAATCCAGCAAACTGGAAACGGGCTTTAGCAGTGGAAGATGCTAGTCAGGGAGAATTTAATGCGGTGACTGATGAGGAAATATTAGAGGCTTATCGCATTTTAGCGCGAGAAGAAGGCGTATTTTGTGAACCGGCAAGCGCCGCTTCTGTGGCAGGCTTGTTAAAGGTTAAAGATCAAATTCCTAATAATGCCACTGTGGTTTGTGTGTTAACAGGAAATGGCTTAAAAGATCCCCAAAGCGCGATCGATCATGCCCAAGCCCAAGTCAAGGCAGGGGTTGCCTCTGAATTAGAATCAGTTGCTCAAGTGATGGGTTTCTAGAAGCGTTCAATAATTCCCCCACCGAGAACCACATCCCCATCATATAAAACCGCCGCTTGACCAGGGGTAACGCCAAATTGAGGATCATCAAAAATTAGTTTTACCCGACCTTTTTCGAGGGGGATCACACTCACTTTTGCAGGGCGCGATCGATAGCGAATTTGCACGTCAGCTTGAATGGGAGTTTCTGGTTCGGGGATACCTAGCCAGTTCATGCGTCCCACGGTACATTCACTGCGAGTACCACTGTCACGATTGCCAACAATAACTCGATTCATCGCTGGGTCTAATTTAATCACATAAAGAGGTTCTGCAGCTGCAATACCTAATCCTTTCCGCTGTCCAATAGTGTAGTGATGAATCCCTTGATGATGTCCTAAAACATTCCCTTCTTGATCAACAATTTCCCCTTCTTTTTGGTTAATATGTTCGTCTAAAAAGGTACGCATCGAACCATGGGCTTCCACAAGGCATAAGTCCTGGCTTTCTGGTTTATCTGCGGTTTTTAAGTTATAGTCTTGGGCAATTTCACGAGTTTCAGTTTTTTCTTTCTCTCCTAGAGGAAAAATGGTGTGTGCTAAAAGGTCTTGCGGTAGATCATAAAGGAAGTAGGATTGATCCTTAGCGCGATCGCGCGCTCGTAATAATTGATAGCGATCTTGGTCTGGATCATACTTAATGCGAGCATAATGTCCTGTGGCTACACAGTCAATTCCTAATTCTTCTCGGGCATAAGTCAGCATCGGAGAGAATTTAACCGCCTTATTACATTGAGAACAGGGTAAAGGCGTTACTCCCGACTCATACCCCGAGACTAAATAATCAACAATGTTACTTTGAAACGCCTCACGACTATCCACAATATGATGGGGAATCCCTAGCTGTTCACAAATAAAAGCAGCATCAACCATCCCCTCAGAACAACATTGTCCTTTTCCTTTCATTAACCATAAAGTCACCCCTTCCACGTCATATCCCTGATGATGTAGGATTGCTGCTGCAGTGGAGCTATCTACGCCTCCTGATAAACCAACAACGACTTTT
This sequence comes from Euhalothece natronophila Z-M001, assembly GCF_007904085.1. Lineage (GTDB taxonomy): Bacteria > Cyanobacteriota > Cyanobacteriia > Cyanobacteriales > Rubidibacteraceae > Halothece > Halothece natronophila. The sequence goes on along the minus strand of NZ_CP042326.1, from coordinate 644,327 downwards.
TTACTCATAAATTTAGGCTCAGAAAAAACCGACACTTTTCTAGGCTAGCATCGTCCACTAAGATGTTGTTATCATTTCGCCAGATTCTCTGGGCATTCCTAATAATTACCCCACTACTTTCAAGAGACCTATGCTACAAACTATGACCTTCCTCAGTCGTTCTTTTCTAATTGCAAACTCCTTTCTCCTTTTAAGTGCTAGCAGTGTTCTTGCTCAAGCCTTACCACCACCCCCATCAGATAATAATACAGAATACGAATTTGAAGCCCCAAGTGACTCTCCTAGCCCAGATCCATCTCTACCGAATGAGATGCCGGAGGAAGTTCCTAGTGATACCTCACCACAAAATAATCATGGTACCTTCCGTGTGCAAGTTCATGGTACCAGTGATGAGTTACTCTCAGTGATACGCCGAGTAGAACCTGAAGCGTTTGTCCGTCGCGGTGAGAATGTTATTCAAGTGGGACTATTTTCGGATCAAGCCAAAGCTAACTCGATAGTAGAAGAATTAGCCCAGGAAGGGATAGAAGCGGAAGTTGTGACCATTGAGGGATCACAAAATCAGTCATCCTCTCGGGAAACGATTTCTCTGTCTCCTGCTGATGAGAGTGACTCAGATAGTTCTGATTGGATTTCTTTCACGACTCAACCCCCTTCTGCTGATAGTGATGATTTTCAAACGACAGATGCTCCTCCAAGCACTTCCCAAGATTCTACTACACCAAGAGAAGCTAACCCTCGTGCTTATTATGTGGTTATTCCTGGCAATCAAGAACAAATTTCACGAATGGCACAGAGGGCAGAACAAGCAGGCGTTAGTTCTGACTTAATTTTACAACGAGATGCCCCGAGAGGAACTCATGTGGCGGTAGGCCCATTTGAAAATCGTCATGAAGCTAGTCGCTGGAATGAGCAACTACGATCTGAGGGATTAGACAGAGCAAGAGTGTATTTTGGTCGATGAAAGAAAAACAATTTGCTCCAGCCACTGAACGTAACCGTGATCCCATTCTAGCAGTTTTACAGCAAGTTTTACCGCCCACAGGAACTGTGTTAGAAATTGCCAGTGGAACTGGGGAACACGCGGTGTATTTTGCCCCTCGCTTAAAACCTCGTTCGTGGCTTCCTTCTGAAGCTAACCCGATTTTAAGGGAGAGTATTCTAGCTTGGGAAGAGGAGTTTCCTTGTGACTCCCTTTACCCACCGTTAGCCATTGATGTGCAAACTAATGATCCTTGGCTGTCGGACAATCAAGAAATCAGCGCGATCGTTTGTATTAATCTGATTCATATTGCCCCTTGGCAGGCTTGTGAAGGCTTAATGCAGGGTGCAGGGGAGTTACTCCCTCAAGGGGGCATTTTGTACTTATATGGGCCATTTAAGCGGGAAGGAGTGCATACGGCTGAAAGTAATGCCCGTTTTGATTTGAGTCTGCAACAGCAAAATCCCCAGTGGGGGGTGCGAGATTTAGAAGATGTGGTTTCTTTAGCTCAAGCCAATCAATTACAATTACAACAGGTGATTGCTATGCCTGCTAATAATTTATCTGTGGTATTCTCCCACAAATAGATTTGTCCTTTGTTGTTTGTCCTTCGTTGTTTGTAAACCAACGACTAATGACTAATAACTAATGACTAATGACCAATGACTAATGACTAACAAAAAATGATACTTGCTCAATTTCAATCTCCTGGCCCAATTTTAGTGGAACTGGGCCCAATTTCTATCCGTTGGTATGGCTTATTAATTGCGACTGCTGTTATTATTGGTGTGTTTTTATCCCAATATTTAGCCCAACGTCGCCAAGTAAATCCTGAATTAATTGCTGATTTATCGATTTGGTTAGTCTTAGCGGCGATTCCGGGGGCGAGACTTTATTATGTTGCCTTTCAATGGGAAAATTATGCTCAACGTCCCCAAGAAATTATTGCGATTTGGCAGGGCGGAATTGCAATTCATGGGGCAATTATTGGTGGCGCGATCGCGACTTTGATTTTTTCTAAACTGAATAAAGTCTCATTTTGGCAATTAGCTGATATTGTTAGCCCTGCTTTAATTTTAGGACAAGCCATCGGACGCTGGGGCAACTTTTTTAATTCTGAAGCCTTTGGTCGTCCCACTGATTTACCTTGGAGACTTTATATTCCACCAGCTAATCGTCCTCCAGAATATGCCAATGAATCATTTTTTCATCCCACATTTCTTTATGAATCTATTTGGAATGTTGGCGTTTTTCTTGTACTAATTTACTTATTCTTTTGGGGATTACGGCATCCGAGACGGTATCAAATTGGAACGCTTGCTTGTGTTTATTTAGTTGCCTATAGTTCAGGACGAATTTGGATTGAAGGGTTACGAACGGACAGTTTAATGCTAGGATCAATTGAAGTAGCACAACTGATTAGTGTCTTGGGAATTATTTTTGGCATTGCGGGATTAGTTTGGCTCTATGGGTTTAGGCGAAATCTCCCTGATGTAGTTTCCGAAAAGGTAAATAATAATTAATAATAACTATGCTCAATTCTGCTGTTTATATTGTGGGAGCCGGTCCAGGTGATCCTGATTTATTAACCATTAAAGCAAAGAAAATTTTAGACCAAGCGGATGTCATTTTATATGCTAATTCCCTAGTACCAAAACAAATATTAAAAGATGTTCGTTCCGATGCAGAATTAATTCCCACAGGGAGTAAAACCCTAGAAGATATTATTCCGTTAATGATTGAACGGGTACGGAACAATAAATCAGTGGTGCGATTACATTCTGGGGATTTAACCCTTTATAGTGCTATTCATGAACAAATGCAAGCCCTTGCTGAAGCGCAGATTCCAGTGCAGTTAGTGCCAGGAATTGGGGCGTTTCAAGATGCCGCTGCCAAATTAGGGGTAGAGTTGACAGTTCCGGGGTTAGTACAAAGCATTATTTTAACCCGAATTAGTGGTCGGGCTTCTTCAGTACCAGAAGCGGAAGAATTAGCTTCTCTCGCCGCCCATAAAGCTAGTTTAGCCTTATATTTAGCTGCCCGTCATGTGGAGTCAGCCCAAGCTAAATTATTAGAACATTATCCCCCAGATACCCCAGTGGCAATTTGCTATCGGTTAGGTTGGGAAGATGAAAAAATTCGAGTAGTGCCATTAAGTGAAATGGCAAAAATTTCTCGGGAAGAAGATTTAATTCGCACCACCATGTATTTAGTGAGTCCAGCTTTGGCAGGGAAACAAGTAGAAGCGCGATCGCAACTTTATCATCCGCAACATTCTCACTTATTTCGACAAGGAAAAGTTGTTTAATTTGTTATTCGTTATTTGTCCTTCGTCCTTTGTTATTCGACAGCTTCAGGAACACATTTGTAGCCCAATGACTAATAACACCTGAGAGGGAACTTTCCTGAGATTCGGAAATTCTGTCTTGATTCTATGCTACGTTATCCAAAATTTGGCAAAATAGATTTTACCAGTATTTTTTAAAACCACTCCTCAGCCATGAGTAAACCACAAACTCTCTTCGATAAAATCTGGAATCAGCATCTAGTGGATGAACAAGACGACGGCACTTGTTTACTCTACATTGATCGTCATCTTATCCATGAAGTAACCAGTCCCCAAGCCTTTGAAGGATTACGTTTAGCCAATCGCAAGCCCCGTCAACCGCAAGCCGCTTTAGCCGTCGCTGATCATAATGTTCCCACCTCTGACCGTTCAGAAGGCATTAAAGAGCCACAAAGTCGCCTGCAAGTGGAAACCCTCGAAAATAACGCCACAGAATTTGGGATTCCCCTATTTCGCATGAGCGACGAACGCCAAGGCATTGTCCATATTATCGGCCCCGAACAGGGATTAACGCAACCCGGGATGACCATTGTCTGCGGTGATAGTCATACCTCCACTCATGGAGCATTTGGCGCACTAGCGTTTGGCATTGGAACCTCAGAAGTAGAGCACGTTCTCGCCACCCAAACCCTACAAGCGAGAAAACCCAAGAACATGAGAATTACCGTGGAAGGGAAATGTCCCCTTGGGATAACGGCAAAAGATATCATCCTCGCCATTATTGGTAAAATTGGCACTGCTGGCGGCACAGGTCATGTGATCGAATATGCAGGGGAAGCCATCCAAAATTTAAGCATGGAAGGACGGATGACCATTTGTAATATGTCCATTGAAGCGGGTGCAAGAGCAGGCTTAATTGCCCCTGATCAAACTACATTTGACTATATTAAAGGTCGTCCCTTTGCCCCACAAGGTTCTCATTGGGAACAAGCTGTAGCCTATTGGCAGTCCTTACCCTCTGCTCCCGGCGCAACCTATGATAAGGAAGTCGTCTTAAAAGCAGAAGAGATTATCCCCCAAGTAACCTGGGGCACCAGTCCACAAGATGTGTTACCGATTACAGAGAAAGTTCCTGATCCCAACTCTTTTGCTGATCCCAATCGTCAGCAAGCGGTTAAGCGGGCGTTAGAATATATGGGCTTAACTCCAGGCACTAAATTAACTGATATTCCTGTGGATAAAGTTTTTATTGGCTCTTGTACTAATGCCCGTATCGAGGACTTGCGAGAAGTGGCAAAAGTCGTAGAAGGGCGTAAAGTTGCTGATAATGTTTATGCCATGATTGTTCCAGGTTCAGGGTTAGTGAAGCATCAAGCGGAAGAAGAAGGGTTAGATATTATTTTCACCCAAGCAGGGTTTGATTGGCGCGAACCGGGCTGTTCTATGTGTTTAGCCATGAATGCTGATCAACTTGCCCCTGGTGAACGGTGTGCTTCTACCTCTAATCGTAACTTTGAAGGGCGACAAGGGCGCGGTGGACGTACTCACTTAGTTAGCCCTGCGATGGCGGCTGCGGCTGCAATTACTGGCAAATTAACCGATGCACGAGAATTAGACAAGTAGGAAATTATGGATAAATTTAACAGCTTAACTGGCATTGCTGCCCCTCTTCCCATGATGAATGTTGATACGGATATGATTATCCCCAAGCAACACTTAAAAACGATTAAAAGAACTGGGTTAGGGCAATTTTTATTTGATGAGTTGCGGTTTCAACAAACAGGGGAAGAAATTCCTGATTTTATTCTTAATCAGTCCCCCTATCGTGATGCAAAGATTCTCATTACTGGGGAAAATTTTGGCTGTGGTTCATCGCGCGAACACGCACCTTGGGCGTTACTTGATTTTGGCATCCGCTGTGTCATCGCCCCTAGTTTTGCCGATATTTTCTTTAATAATTGCTTTAAAAATGGGATTTTACCCATCACCTTATCTCAGCCTAAAGTAGATACGCTGATGAATGATTCTCAAAACCCAGAAACTGCAACCATGACTGTTGATTTATCGGAACAAATAATTAAACGCAGTAATGGTGAAACGATTACTTTTAACGTTGATGAATTTCGGAAACATTGTTTACTGAATGGCTTGGATGATATCAGTTTAACTTTGCAAAAAGACGAAAAAATTGCTGCATTTGAACGTCAACAGCAAGCCTCTCTTCCTTGGTTATGGGCTAATGCTTAAGAAACCAAACGAAGTTAACAATTAGCAATTTGATTTGACCCTGAGAAAACGCGAATGGTTCTACCATTTATCGAAGACAATCGCGCTCCTCTCAGGTTTTTGATTCTTCGCTATAATGTATCTTAACAAAACGATACACTTACCTTAAAGTTTCATTATGGGCTCTTCTGTCTCTTTCCAGCCATGGGAACAGGCTTTCAATCCTGTGTTCAAATTTGCGTATCAGGCTTTTCAACAAAGTAAGACTGTCTTTGCCTTAAACCATAAAACGATGAGTTCTCGTTTAACTAACTTCATGGTTCCCCAACGAGAGGAAAATATTCAGTCTTTACCCCCTGAAGTGATTAACAAAATGCGACAGCGTTTAGATCAACTTCTAGAAATTGATTGGCAAGAAGCCGAACAAGGAATTTATCCGAAAAGCGTTTTATTTGACAATGCTTGGAATGATTTTTTCCAATACTATCCTATGGTATGGATGGATTTAATTCCGACTGTGGAAAGGATACAAAAGAAGCGTTATCAAGAATTTTCTGCTGATATTGATACAGAAGGATACCCTAGCTACTATTTGCAAAATTTTCATCATCAAACCGATGGTTATTTAAGTGATTTATCAGCAAATCTTTATGATCTACAAGTAGAATTGCTATTTAATGGGGCAGCTGATGCCATGCGAAGACGCATTTTAGCCCCCTTAAAAACTGGGTTAAGTGACATTACTTCGCTTGAATCTCGAAATACAAAAATTTTAGATGTTGCTTGTGGAACTGGGCGCACCCTTCGCTTCTTACGAGGAATGCTATCTAAGGTTTCTTTGTATGGCGTGGATTTATCTCCAGCTTATTTACGAAAAGCCAATCAATTACTCTCAGAAATTCCAGGGGAATTACCGCAATTAATACAAGGAAATGCAGAGTCTCTGCCGTTTGTTGATGACTATTTTCATGGTTTGAGTTGTGTTTTTACCTTCCATGAGTTACCAGCAACGGCACGTCAAAATGTTATTAATGAAATGTTTCGGGTTTTAAAACCAGAGGGAGTTCTAGTTATTTGCGATTCAATTCAAGCCGTAGATAGCCCAGAATTAAAACCGATGATGGAAAACTTTCCTGCGATGTTCCACGAACCCTATTACAAACATTATATTTATGATGATTTTGAAAAGCGACTGACTGATGCTGGTTTTCAAATTACCTCAATTAGCAATCATTTTGCGAGTAAATATTGGGTTGCCCATAAGCCATCTTCAACTCGTTAAAAGTCTAACCTGAGAAAACGCGATCGCGCTTAGAAAAATCCCTAATTGTGTCGCAACAATCGTTGGCCCTGAAGGTAAATTAAACACTGCCGAGAAAAAGACTCCTAACACCGCACAAACTGTTCCTAACCCTGCGGATAAAAAGATATAGTGAATAAAACTTGAACTCATTAATCGGGCAGCTGCTGCAGGAATCACCACAAAAGCACTAACCAGTAATACCCCTACTGCATTAATCGCAATCGCAACCACAAGGGATAATAAAACAATAAATAGGGTACGGTGTAGAGATACCGAAATCCCTCGGGCAACTGCTAAAGGTTCATGCAAAATCATTAACATTTGGGTGCGTAGAGTCAGCCCAATAAATAAAATACAACCGACTAAAAGGAAGCCACTCAGAATAATATCTGATTGTCGAATTGCCAAAATATCCCCAAATAGCAAGTTATTAATTCCTGTTTGGCGACGCACAAAACTGAGAATGATAATCCCAATGGCAAGAGACGAAGAATAAATAATATTGAGCAGGGCATCTGTCCATAATTCGGTGCGCTGGAGGAGATAACCCACACCGAGGGCAAAGAAAACCGCAAAGGGTAATAAAACCACAGAGGGATTCACCTCTAATAATAACCCAAGACTAATCCCTAATAGTGCAGAATGCCCTAAAGCATCACTAAAAAACGATAATTGCCGTAAAATGGTAAAACTGCCAAGAAATCCTCCAATTAAACCAGTTAAAGCTCCTCCTATCACTGCTCGCTGCATAAAAGGAAGCTCAAATAACTCAATTACCCGTGTAATTTCTATTTCTAAGGACATTCTTTTTCAAGCCTTGTTTAATTTAGGAATCCAACTACCGTGAAGCATTTGCATGGCTAGCCAAGCACTAGTGTCAATAATGTTAGCGTATTATTTTATCTAGCGTCCTGATAAGACTCCCATCATAATCTTTGATTTAATGGGAGAGCGTCAACAAATGATTGAAAGAGAGCGCGATCGCGCCATAGCAAGAATATAAAATAGCGACTCTCCGACACTGCTTACATCAACACTCCTTATTCAAGAGAAGTGTTTGATTTCAATTCTTGGATCAATTCTGGTATCTCAAATTGAACGACATCCCAGACAATATTCAGATTTACATCATCATATTCATGAACTAATCGATTTCGCATACCATTGATTTCCTGCCAGGCAATATTGGAAAACCTTTGTCGAGTCTCTTCGGAAACTCGTCTTGCGGCTTCAGCAATCACCAAAAGCCTTCGAATGACAGCATCTTGAAGTTGCATATTTTCCAAAAATTCAGCTTTCGTGCATTGCTCAGTGTAGGTTACAACCAGTTCTGCTGATTGCAGTATATCAAGCAGGAATTAACGATCTCTTTGCATAAATCACCTGAATCGAGGAAAGGATTTCACGACGGCGTAAGTCGTTGCGACTGGCTTCAATCCCTTCACGAGTAATTAAGTCAACCTCCCGATGAAACATCGTTTTTAGTTCTGCTTCCATTTGATCTAATGTTCTAAACCTTGGGTGAGCATCGGGATGAAATTGCACCATGACATCCACATCGCTGTCTGAACGAAAATCATTCCGTAGCACTGAACCAAACAGCGCAAACTCAATGACTTGCCAACGTTGACAAAATTCAGCAATTTGTTTCATCGGCAGTTCAATTGGGGTAGAAATATCGTTTATCTCCAGCATGATTATAAAATATGACAGAAAAATGGTTGATTTATAAAGTTTACTTGATTTTAAGGAATAAGATTCAACTTTAATTTTCTAAAAAAACTGTCACTTCTTTTAATGATATTCTGATATTTCCTTACCCTCGATAGCCAACAAATTCAGAACCGTAAGCTCTCGATAAATTCTCGGGAGATAGCGCCCATTCGGGTTTACCTTCGCATAAAATGTGACGATTCAAACAAACCACGCGATCGCAGTGTCGCCTTACCATATCGAGATCATGGGAAATCTGTAAAATTGCCCAACCTTGTTCTTCTTTTAATTGATGGAGTAATTGATAAAACTCTGATTCGCCACGAATATCTAACCCTGCTGGGGCTTCATCTAAAATTAATAAGCGACGGGGACGCACCAAGCAGTAAGCCAATAAAATGCGCTTGGTTTCTCCCCCAGAAAGTTGACTAATGGGCTTCCGCTTCAAATAAGAAGCATCCACCCGTGCTAGAGCTTCTTCCACCGCTAAACTACATTTTTTGCGATCTGACCAAGGGAGTTGCACCCCTAAACGATGCCAGCCTAGAGCCACAAATTCTTCCACAATAATCGGAATCCGCCGATCAAACAAGAAATTTTGTGGGAGATAAGCGACTTTTTGACGAGCTTGCGGGGTTAAGTAACCTTTGCGACTTAAGGGTTGTCCTAAGACAAAGACATTTCCTGAATGTCGGGGCAAAATCCCTAAAACCGCTTGAACAAGGGTACTTTTCCCTGCTCCATTGGGGCCAACAATTGCCGTATCAGTTCCCTCCATTAAAGAAAAGGAAACTTTCTCTACTGCCACTGCTGTTCCCCGATAAACTGTTAACTCGTCAATCTCTAGCACCGAATCTGGCATATTATTTCTCCTGAAAGCCAAGGACAATTACTTGGGGTGATTCTACTTCCTTTGAATAACTAACTCTCTCTTGGTGAGGAATAATATTTAATGGTAAGTGAGATTGCTCTGTGGCTTCAAAAGTATTTGCTAAATTTTCTACATTTTGACGCATCGTCGTTAAATAGTATTCAGGCTCTAGGGAATCAGAATCGCCCGTTTCAATGGGATCAAATACACTTACAGTAATATCTAGGTCATCAGCTAGGGCTGAAAAGCCCTCTTCTGCTTGCGGTTCAGTGAGAACTGCTTGAATATTATACTCTGTGACTGTATCCATGACTCGTCTGACATCATCAGGAGACGGATTTTCTGCAGGAACTCCCACTAAGTATTCTGAACGCAGATCGTAGCTGTCAGCAAAGTAATTGGCTAAATCATGAAACACCACAAAGGTTTGCCCAGCATAGGGGCTGAGTTTTTCTGAAAGTTCTTCGTCTAGAGCTTCTAATTCCTCAATATAAGCAGCAGCGTTCTCGGTATAAACCTCTTCTCCTGCAGGATCAACTTCGATTAAGCCATCACGAATGTTCTCTACTTGTTGGATGGCACGTTTAGGATCAAGCCAAATATGAGGGTCATAGTCTCCGTGATCGTGGCTATGACTATGCCCGTTATCGTGATCGTGGGTATGATCATGCCCATTATCGTGGTCATGGCTGTTTTCATGATCATGGTGGTTATCATCGTGGCTATGCCCATTATCGTGGTCATGGCTGTTTTCATGATCATGGTGGTTATCATCGTGGCTATGCCCATTATCGTGGTCATGGTCGTTTTCATGATCATGGTGGTTATCATCGTGGCTATGCCCGTTATCGTGGTCATGGCTGTTTTCATGATCATGGTGGTTATCATCGTGGCTATGCCCGTTATCGTGGTCATGACTGTTTTCATGATCATGGTGGTTATCATCGTGGCTATGCCCGTTATCGTGGTCATGACTGTTTTCATGATCATGGTGGTTATCATCGTGGCTATGCCCATTATCGTGGTCATGGCTGTTTTCATGATCATGGTGGTTATCATCGTGGCTATGCCCATTATCGTGGTCATGGCTGTTTTCATGATCGTGGTCGTGGTCATGACTATGTCCATTATCGTGGTCATGATCATCAGCATCAATTTCGCGAGCCGCTTCTATTTCATCCCACGTTAGGGCTGCAATCCCTTGACTGGTGTCAATGGTGTGTAAATCAGGATTATCAGCACTGTCAATCGTATCCTCTAAGAAAAACTCCATATCCAAGCCATTTTTAACCAAAACATCGGCATTGGCAAGCATTTGAACATCCCCCGGTGTTCCTTGATAGTGGTGCGCTCCAGACTCAGGGGGAAGGAGTTGTTCCACTTCTGCGCGATCGCCGACCACTGCTTTAGTAAAATTAGTCATTGGTATAAAAGTGGTGACAATTGTTAAGTCCTCCGCTTCATCAACGTCGTCTGCTCCGTTCGTGGCAAGATCGTTAGGTTCACAACTGGCTAAACCTAGTGCAAAGGCAGAAGCAAGAATCAGTGGTAAGCGTTGTCCTAGTCTATTGGGCATCTTCTTCATTATTACTCAACTTCTATTTAGAATGATAATCATTATTTTTTAATAACCACAACTAGCTATTGCTGAAAGTAAACCGCTTTTAGGCTAGTGTGAAAATAGTTATCATTATGCCTCACCTATCCTCAAGTTAGCAACACTTGAGTTACGACTGCTCAGGTTATAAGACAGCCTGTCTTTTGATTCTTATACGTCACCTATCTTATTTTATAAGCACTGAAGTGAAAAAAATATGGTTCTATGATTCGGAAAATAATTGCATCTCTTCTGTTAGTGACTTTCTTAGTTATTGCTTCTCCTGTTCAAGCGGCTCCTAGTGGTGAGCAAATTTTTCAGGCTAACTGTGCGGCTTGCCATGCTGGTGGAGGCAATCGGATTATGGCAAATAAAACTCTAAAACAAGATGCTTTAGCTCGATACAATATGGACTCTAAAGAAAACATTGTCCAACAAGTTACCAATGGAAAAAGAGCGATGCCTGCATTTCGAGGAAGATTAACTTCATCTCAAATTGAGGCAGTTGCTGAGTATGTTTTAAGCCAAGCAGAAAAAGGCTGGTAATAGTTTATAGTGATTCCAAATAAAAAACAGCAACCTAAAAGTAGTGGGAGCATCTTGCTCCCTAGTAGCAGCCAAGATGGCTGCACTACGGAACTGAATTGGAACGACTATATATAGCGTTTCTTAGTCTATTGAGGTACAAACTGAGTTATTAGTCATTGGTCATTGGTTTACAAACAACAAAGGACGAAGGACAAATACCTCATGAGATTGAAAACTGCTATAGCAGGGTGCAAAATGATGTACCTTGCTTTTTATTAATTTTAGAAATGTAAAAAAAGATTGAGTTAAGAGGTTAGTTGATGTTACGTCTTGTTCAATTCCTAATGATTCCATTTATGATTATCTCAATGGAATTTCCAGCCGTCGCTACTCCTTTAGATTTAATGACGTTGGGAGTTCAACAAATTCAAGAAGAAAACTATCAAGAAGCTCTGTTAACGTTTGATCAAGTTTTAAAAGATGAGCCTGAAAATTCTCAAGCTAGACAATATCGTTGTTTAACACAATTAAACTTAGAAAAATTAGAAAGCGCGATCGCGGATTGTTCTGCGGTTATTCAAGAAAATTCTAACTCAATTAATGCTTATCTTTGGCGAGGGTTAGCTTACTATCGCCATCAAAATTATAACGCTGCTATTAATGACTATAATTACATTTTAAGTCAAGAACCAAACCATACTCAAGCCCTATATAATCGGGGATTAGCTTACAGCGCGATCGCGCAATTACCTAAAGCTCTCTCTGATTACAACCAAGCCCTAGAAAATACCCAGCATCTTAGTGAACAAGAAAAAGCAACCATTTATAATGATCGAGGGATTGTCTATTTAGAACAAAACCAATACCACCAAGCAAGACAAGACTTTTCCCAAGCAATTCACTTAAACCAAAATGATAGCCGTTCGTTATATAACTTGGGATGTGTCTGTCATTATTTGGGAGAACATAAGACTGCAATTAAACACTTTACTAGGGCTTTAGAAAAAGCACCGAATAATCCCTCTTACTATGTCAGCCGAGGATTAGCCTATTATCAAGTAAATGATACTAATTCCGCCCTCAAAGATTTAATGACAGGGGCAAAACAGTTTCAATCTCAAGGAAATCAAAAGGCGCGACGAGAAATTCTCCAACTCATTAACCAACTGCAATCAAGTCGTGTCAGTCGCCTTTCCTAATCTCGCATTTCTTAAAAAGTTGCTACATCTAACCCCAATTTATAAGCAAGTGATGTGCGAGAAGTTCTGAATGGAATATTTTATTTCTTCCATAAATGCTGTCAGTGGAGGGCTTGGTTCACGATCTACCTCCTTGGACAGCAGTTTCGCAAATGGCAAAAGTTAGGCGCTTTCCGTCGGCTCACTACGCGAGATTAATTACTGCTACTTGTTGAAATTTACCTAAGAAAAAATACTCTCTCTTAAACTAATTTAATATATATATTTTAAGCAATCCTATCTTTTATTAAGAAAAGCATACTTTTTATACAAAAATAATAAATTAACCATTAAGATCAAAATAGAATATAAAATCATCTTAATAAAAAACAATGAAATTAACTAAATCTCGTTTAGTAATCGGTTACGGCAATCGCGAAAAATCTGATGAAGGGGCTGGATGCCGTATTGCTGAAATTATCCAACAACAAGACTGGAAAGATACAGAGGCTCTCAGCGTTGAATATCTTACTCCTAGGCTTGCTTCTTTCATGATTCAAGCAAAAACAGTTGTCTTTGTTGGCTCTTATGTGCCATTTAACAACCTGAAACCAGAGATAATTGTTAAACATTTTCTTCCTAATTCCAAAAAGGAGAAATTTGAAATAAATTCTTTAGACCCGCCATCTGTACTGCTATCTTTTACCCAGTTGACTTACCATAAACAGCCCAATGCTTTCTGGATTTTGATACCAGCAGTTAATTGTCAAAAAGGGAACAATTTTTCAAGTTCAACACAAGAAGCGATTCAAAATGCCATTACCTATCTAGCTGCTCAAAAACCGATGGATATTATTCCATCCGATCACTCAGTTAATCGCTCCAGTAAAATAAGTCTTTCATCACCAAAAATAGGAGGTCAAAAAATGGATGCTATTCAATTACTATCCCGAAAAGAGCAAGGGGAACGAATCTTCTCCAAAGTTAACCTACATGGTGCCAATTTAAAAGGAGCCAATCTGGAAGAAATTGACCTTAGTGAGGCTGATTTAAGCCATGCTGATTTAACTGAAGCTAAGTTATCTAGAAGTAACCTTAGTTCTGCTAATTTGACAGATGCTGACCTTGATTATGCTGATTTAAGGAGTGCTAATCTGAGTCAAGTAAACTTGATCGGAGCGAGTCTAGTTGGGGCTAAACTGGGACGAGCTAATTTAAAAGGTGCTGACGTGAGAGGTGCTGATTTCTCTAATGCTGATCTAAGCGGGGCAATCTTAACGGATGTCGAGTTAAGCGCTGCACTCCTGACTGGTGCCAATATTGGGGATGTTGAATTACAGCAAGTAGCAACTGAGCGCGGTATTTCTCATAAGTGGATTAGTTGGTCAGGTTCTTAATGACTTACCCTGCCACTCCCCATTCATTATTGAGCAGATGCCCCGACGCATCCTGCGACTAAACCTCAAGGGTTAGTCGTTAGTCAGAGCTTACGCCTTCCTTAACGGAAGGTGCCTGCTTCTGACCGTTGGTTAAGAATAGCCTTTTCAGACGGCTTCACTGACTTGCAGAACGAGCATCAAGTTTATCCAATAATTTCAGCCCTTGTTCGGGATTACCTCTGGATGCCATCGCTTGGAAACGAGTATGAGCGTCAAATTCAGTTAGCGCAATCGTTGAAAGTTCTTCCATCAGTTTATTAACACTGATTCCTCGACTTTGGGGTGACATACTCCCCAACCAATCTTTCGATGTGGTTGGGGCTTCTCACCAACTCCACCTATCGGTTCGGATACGAGTCGGAGCTTTATTTTACTTCTCCCGGATGCCCCTCGGTTGAAGGTTTCTCAGAAATTAATTCTGTATCAATTAGTAGGTGGCGATTAGCTCTTGAATATAAGGCCTACTTTATTTATCTTACCACAACTGGGCTGATTCATGAGGGGCTGTCATCTGGGGTCTCCCCAGATGTTTATACGCCCCGTCTACCGACTAAATTAAAATTGACGAGTGACCCTGCGCCGTCGTACGGCGCAAAGGAACGCGCGAGTTGTAGTCGTAGGATTCTCAGCCCTTCTGCTAAAGCTTTGAGACGTTCATGTTTCTCCTCTGGGATGCGAATCGTGAGAGTTGCCATTTTTACTTATCTCCTCATCATGTCTTCTGGTTTTAAGATTGATAACTCGGGAAAGAGTAATTCGGTTTTCTGAAAATCTTTAACATTATTAGTTACGATCGCGATCGCGTTCCCTGCTACGGCAAGCTCAATTAAATGATTGTCCGCTTGATCCCTCAGATTTGGTCGCCACAAATAGTAGATATTAATCCACTGACAAACACTTAAAAAGGCTTCCAGCAACGCCTTGCTCTCAGACTCAGAAAGTGGACAATTGGCTTGAATTTCTTTTCGTTCAATCACCGATTCATACTCCAAAAATAGAGCATTCCCCATTAAGGGTTGATAACTACCTTGCAAACAACCTCGGATCAGTTCCCGACTGGGTCCAGTCACTCCAATGAATGCGCTGATATAGTGATTCCAAATAAAAAACAGCAACCTAAAAGTAGTGGGAGCATCTTGCTCCCTAGTAGCAGCCAAGATGGCTGCACTACGGAACTGAATTGGAACGACTATAAGTTTGGAATGGCAGTGATTTGGAAGGATAAGGAAGCCTCGACTAAGCTAACACTGTAGTCGAGGAGGATTCACGGGGAAATAGATTACTCAGGGTTGACAAAAACCGCTGCAGTACGGGGGGGAATTTCAAATTGACCTGTTTCTAGATCAAATTGTGATCTTTTAACCACATTATCCCGAGAATTGCTTTGTACGGGATGTAAGACCATCTTAGACCCTGCAAACTCAGGAATTGTAATTTTCTTTTGGAACTTATCCGCATTAAAGAAAACCGCAATCTGGTTATAGTTGGGATCTAAATTATCCCCGACAGTGTCACTGATGGACATGGCGATCAAAGCATCTTTTTGGTCTTTTCCCATATTATGAAACTGCACCCGCTGTTCAATTTCTTCTTTCGTTCGCAAACGGAATAAAGGAGAACTACGGCGGATTTTCAGAACATCTTGGAAATGACTGACATTATCCAAAATATGCTCCTCTGTTGGATCAAATTTGGAATTTCGTAATAAGGGAGCCATGATTTCCCATCGTTCTTGATTATTCCAAGCAGGGGGCAATCCCACGCCAAAATTACTCTTGGTATAGGTAAAGTCCACGCGATTAAACCAGTCTCCAGAGTCATAACTATTATGATCTAAAGACTTAGACCGCAACATATCACTTCCTAAATGGAAAAAGGGAATCCCTTGACTCAAACCAACAAGACTTAAACCCAAATTCTGAGCGCGAACTCGCTCTTTCATGCTGGTAACAGCACTTCCTGAGTGACCCAGAGGCAGCTTGAACATATTTAAGTCAAAGAGGGTTTCATTGTCATGCTTGGAAATATAGTTGACGGTTTCTTGGGGATCTTTAACATAACCCGTTCCATCCAGTTCTAAGCCAGAGACTTCATTATTATTTTTATCAATAATGTGGAAGTCTTGCAGGCTACCTGCGAGGTTAATTCGCAATTTATCAGTGGTTGTCCGCAAATTATTGCGAAAGCGGTCATTATAGAAATAACCATTCCAATCATAGGATTGACCATTAATGAAGCCTTGACGGTGGATTTCTTCTGGATTGGTAGAATACCCCCCATGAACGGCATCACGGATTTTATCGTTAAAGGTGCCGATGCCAGTACCAGCCATGTTGTATTGATTGGCGTGATGGAGTCCTTTTCCTTTTGCTGAACCAAAGTCCCAACCTTCACCGTAGAGGTAAATATTGCTGCCATCTACCCCATCTTGGGTGGGGGTCATGCGACTAATGGTGTCTCGTAATTCCACCATGTTATCTACTGTGTGCAGGTTCATCAGGTCAAAGCGAAAGCCATCCACTTTATAGGCTTTAATCCAACGCTTAATCGTGTCCACCATGAGTTTTTCCATCATGTCAAACTCGGTAGCGGTGTCAGCACAACAGCTAGAGTTAACTTGATAGCCTTCGTTGTTATAGCGATGGTAATAGCCAGGAACTACTTTATCGAGAACAGCTTGGGTATAAAGCCCATTGGCAAAGGTATGGTTATACACCACATCCATCACCACTTTTAGGTCGCTTTCGTTAAGGGCTTGCACCATTTTGCGAAATTCAAGGATGCGTGTGGCATCATCTTGGGCAGTGGCATAACTGCCTTCGGGAACGCCGTAATGATAGGGATCATAGCCCCAATTAAAGCTATCGTTTCCGCGAGTTGAGCCAATAATGGCTTGTTGCTGTACTGAGTCGCGGGCAAAGCTAGCAAGAATATCAGGATTGGGGTTAATTCGCGCTTGGGGATTTTCTTCAACGGAGGCAAAATCAAATGAAGGTAAAAGATGGATATGGGTTAATCCAGCTTCGGCGAGATCATTGAGATGACTCATGCCGTTGGAGAGAGGTTTGCCATTTTTTCCGTTATAGGTAAAGGCGTTAAACGTCCCCCGATCGCGCTCTGGCACTTTGGCATCATTGCGGCTAAAGTCTCGAACATGAACCTCATAAATTGCCATGTCTTCAGGGGCAGTTAGAGGAGATTTACTAATCTGATCCCAGCCTTCAGGCTTTAATCTGGGGTCTTCATACAAGTCCACCATCTGACTGAGGCGACTATCTTCAGATAGATTCACCGAGTAGGGATCTGTGACAAAGGTTTTCTCAAATTTTCCAGTACAGGGAACATAAACTTCCACCTCATAGAGATAATACTGCCGATCCCAACTGCGATCGCCGATCACTGTCCAAACTCCTGTTTCTGGATCAAACTGCATTTCGTGAGTATAGGCAGTTGTATTAGGATTGGGATCCTCATACCGATGGAGAGTAACAGATTTAGCTGTGGGAGCCCACAGTTTCAGCGTTGGCGTACCGAAATTATAAATTACCCCAAGATCGCCACTATAGCTATAAAGATCATCGAGAACGCCTTGCAGTTGAAGCCCTGTGGCATCAATGAGTTTGCCATTTTCATCATAAGCCGCGATCGCGGTTTCACTTTTCAAAATGGCTGGAATCAGAGGTTTAGCCGCCGACGGAATTTGCCAACGATCATAACCACCAATATTGGGAAATTTCGGATATTCATCCCAAAGGAATTGTCCTTTTTCTCGGAGAGTAATTCCTTCCCCACTGCGAACTGGCACTCGTACATCACCACTGGGGGCATAATGAAGCTCATAAGTTACCCCTGCGCTTTGATTCCAAGCAATGTTATTTTGGTTAATCCACAGCGCCTGTCTTTGTTCTGGAGCATTGGGAACTGGACTAACGGTTAGACGACCATTGCCGCCACTTTGCCAGCGCACACTTCCAGTATCTTCTTCAATACAGCGTGTGGTGTATTCATATAACCCCGTATTAGGGCTAATTATTGCACGATACTCATCATTTTGATTGGTATCGCCAATATAAGACATGGGAGTAGTAGTAACGTTTTGCCAATTGCCACCAAAACGCTTTACTTCCCCCCAGTAAAGTGTGCAAGCAATATTATTGCTTTGTCGGTAAGAAGGAGTCACTCCCTTTTTATAGACTTGGGTGTAAACACTAAAAGATTCCCCTTTCGGCAGAATAATATTGGAATTGCCTGAGGGAAACATATTGCCTACCCAATTTAGCGCGGAATTGGAATCAGCAAAAGCGGGCTGACTCCAAACAAAAAAGAAGGCAATAAGGCTACATAAAATTATTTTTTTCCAGGAAGAGGGTTTACTTCCTCTCCCTGTTACCTTCGAGAGGATTTGAGTCATGTGTTACGGACGGTATTTCGTGTTGTAGAAGAAGTCGTTTTCAAAACGAGGACGCTCAATGGGTTCTTCTGCTGGAATATCTCCAGTGGGTTCAGGTTGATAGCCATCAGCTTGGACTAAACCAACCACCCCATAAGCATCCAAAGAAAACTCTACCTCATGATCGGCGGCTTTGATAAATTTGGGATTATTTTCTTCGCCACCGTAAATTGCGCGATCGCTGTCTAGAGCAACTTCAAATTTCGCATCTTCGGGGAATACAGGAATTTTATAATTCTCAATTTCATGATCCCCTAAATTCGTTACCGCATAAACTCGTTGTCCTGTTTCAAAATCAATCCGCTCAAAAGTGACCACTTTATTTTCATGATCCACCCAATGCAACATATTACGGTGCATATTATAGGGAGCAAACGCTGGTTGTGCGCGGAAAAAGCGTTTCATATCTCCTTGAAACTGCACCATTTGCGCCACTTCCTCTTCTGTCAACTTAGACCAGTTAATAGGGGCGTTACTATTCAGGTTTCCTTCCTGCATCGTCCACAGTTGGAACATATCTAAATAGTAGGAACTGGCAAAGAGGGTTAAGGCTGACCAAGAACGGATCTTCTGGTTATGTTCTCCCCCATCAATTGCATCAGCTAAATACCGACCTCTTGCTTGAAAGGGGTTACCAGGATTAGCAAATTCATCATGATTCCCTGGATAATACAACATAGCAAGGGGCCAGTCTTCAGAGAGCATATAATCTAGCTTGCGAGTGTCAATCTCATCCACATATTTGAGTAGATTTTCCGTAAACCAGAGATAAAAGCGATCGCTGTAAGTCGTGAGTAAACCAGCGCCACCATTATCGCGCGATCGATTCAGGTAAGGATCGCCAAAATACCCCTCGCCAATAACCACTGACTGAGGACGATATTTATCCACGGCCGCTGTTAATTCTTTTAAGAACTCCCGTCCGTAGGGCTGGGCATCAATACCATTGACATTATCAATGCGTAAGCCATCAAACCCATAATCAATTAAGTTCACTAATCCCGCATCAATCAAATTTTTCCGAATTTCTGGGGTGTAATTAAAGCGACGGGTTCCCCACTCTGTCCAAGCGGCACCATACAACTCCCCTCCATCTTGGGAAACATATTGGGAAAAGCCAGCAGGGGCAAACTCTCGCGGCGGGTTATTCCCCCGAGGCGAATAGTGACTATAAACCACATCCAAGAGAACAGCTACATCAGACTTATGAAAAGCATTCACCATTTGCCGCAGTTCATCAGGGCTACCAAAGTCGGGATGTTTCCCATAAAAGCTAATGGTTTGATAACTGTATCGCCAATCTGGAAGATACTCAGCCCCTGGTTCCCAAAAATCCACATGGGTATCGAGAGGCATAAACTCCACGGTGTTATAGCCTAATTTTGCCATAGCTTCGGGGAGTCCACACTCGCGGACAAAATTGTATAAGCGAGGGATGTGTTCTTCCCCCGTATCCCCATAAAAGTCAGAGTCAGGATTTTGACATTGCCATTTCATTGCCAAAGAGAGAACATCGGTTTCAGCAATGGTTAACTGCTTACCGCGTAAATCTAACGTGGGGGCGCGTTCTTCTTCAGGAATAGGGGTGGGATTCCAGAACACAGAATTTAATTCATGGCTCTTTTGATCTTCATAAAATCGCTCATTAAATGCAGGGGTAGAAAGTAAAGTTGCCCCTAAATCCACCCGTTGTTCTCCATCTTGATCCACTAAGCGATATTGTTTCTTATGATAGTCATTAGGGGGAAGGGTGACAGCATGGACATGAGGATTTTGTTCCGTAGGTTGCAGGGTATAAGCCGCTAAGTTGTCTGTGTCTCCCCAATTATTAAAGTCTCCAATGACATGGAGGCGTTCAAAATCATTACCCACTAAAACCCGTAAGGTCACTGAACCATCTTCATGAAATTTTGTACCAACTTGGGGGTCAAAGATATCTTTTTCTGGCTCTTTTTCTAACTTTTCTACTGAGGCTAAGTGTAGGGATTTGACATCAGGGCTAACCACAGGCTTTTTCTCCATGGGGGCAAAATCATTAATTTCCGTAGCAGAAAGCCCTGTTAGACGGTTAATATCTTCAATTCCCAGATAGCGCAACGCATAGGATTCTTTCGGGATTATTTCCTTAACTGTAGTTTCTTCACTACTACTACTCGGTTGCACCGATTCTTGAACATTGATAATTAATTGTTGTACCGCTTCAATGACTCGCAAAACCCCCTGTTTGAGGGTATTAAAAAAGCCAGACCAAAAAGAACCAGAGCCATCACTTTCAAAGGCAAGTTGCAGCGATCGCGCCGCATCAACAACCCCTTCCTCTATTGACTCCCCTTCTGGAGATAAATTGAACTTAATGGTTTTGCCTGTACTATCTGCTTGGTTATCTTGCGTAGAGGACACATTAAAAACAAACTGTACTTCCTCTTTGCTAGAATCTGTAGCAAGATCAGACGATGGCGAGACAACACTCAGTTGGTAAGCTAGCCAAAGCGAAATAAAGTCCATATATTATACTTTGTAATTTATATAACAGCAAATTTAGAATTGGGAATATCAATCTTGATCAAAAGTTGCAATTTCTTGACATCGATTGATAATAGCTAGGTTGATTACACTTAACATACCGTTAATAATACACATATTAGCTTAACAAAACAAATTTAACGATACCTTACTTGATAAAAATGGCAATTAATGTTAGTTCTCTAATTTCAAAATTTATAAAAGAACGTCATCTGGAAAATTCACAAGATTGGGCTTGTGGCTACTCACCTCAATATCTCTCGCAAGTGACGCAAGTTTATTCCGATGGCACAGTGGATCTGTATCTTGCAGTGTATTTGCCAGAAGGAGATAAAAATCCTGAAGCTTTTGCAGTAGAAGTGAATGTTGATGGGACGTGGAAAAGACTAAGTCCCCCTGATCAAGAGCATCCCGTTTGGTGGTTGCAACTCGAAAATATTGCCGAAGGAACAGAAGTAACCTTTCGCTATAAAAAATCAGGACAAGATTGGCAACCGATTGTTCCCCTTAATAATCTTGCTAACCGCTATGAAAAAATTTATGTTCCTAGTCTTACTTATCAATGGCAACATCAACCACCAAATATTAATCAGGGTCGTGTCTTGCTAGAAACCACTCTCGAAGGGCTACTATTTGGCTATAAAAATGGCAAATACGCCCCGAATAACCGTGATGAAGATTTAGTGAATCAATCTCTGGCAAGTCGTATCCTGAAAACTGATCTTCCAGGGTGTTTAGCAGACTTGGGAATTGATGAAATTATGGCTCCGGTTGGGGCTTCTGTGGCAAATCGTAGCAGTTTAAATCCAAAGTATAATTATTTAACTTACAATTTTGTGGAATTAGATTGGCAAATTGGGTCGCCACAAGAGTTTAAAAAATTAGTTGATCGCTTTTACAAGGAGAATATTCAAATTATCCCTGATCTCATTTTTGCTCACCAGGTCAAGAAACCGTTTCCAGGATCGATGGATGAAGTAGAGGGATTAGACAATACAACCTTTGTGGATTATGAGGCTTATTTATTTCGAGATTATGGCACATGGATGTTAAATCTTGCTATCCCTGAACTTCGGCGGATGTTAATTGAGAAAATTATCTCGTTTATTAAAACCTATCATCTGAAAATTATTCGGATTGATTATATTGATGGTTTAATTTTGCAGTATTGTCAGCGTGACGAAAATTATGCCGAACAGTTTTTACGGGAGTTAAAGGCGGAGTTGAGAAACGTTTGTCCAGAAGTGCTTACTTTGGGAGAAACCTTTGAGGTGTCGCAAAATCCAGTGGTACAGGACTTTATTGATATCTTTTATGCCCCAATGGGCTTTTCTATTGTTGAGGAATTGTATAAGCCTGTTGCCATTCGAGATCATCATTTAGTTCCTAATACCGACGCGATCGCGCATCATATTAGTGATGTTGTTCATTCCCAACGCCCAGAAGCCGTTTATGCCCAACTCCATGATGAAACTTGGTTCTGCCCTCATATTCTAGCTGGTCGCCCTCATGTTAACTGGGCGTATGGCGGTCATCCAGCACAGTTAGCGAAAAATCAGGGTCAAGAGTTGATAGAACTGGGGGCATTAAATGAGCATCATCTTTTAGATTATGTGCGCCGTACGGTGCGACTCGCAGAAGCGATGACCATGTTTATTGCGCGATCGCGCTATATGTTTACCCCTGGAGTGGATAGTCTCAGTTTAGGGGCCTTAGATGATCCCCAAGAATGGAAAGTCACTTGGGAAGGCATGACCCCCGAACAATCAGAAACTTGGCAAGAGACGGGGTTATCGCCGCTGATCATCTATCAGACCCATGAACAGCATCGCCGTGACATGATTAAGTTGCGGAATATTTTTCGTCACTATACCAAACTCAATGAAGAAGGGCGAGAGTCTTTAATCTTCCCCGAAATGCACCACAGTAATAGTAGTACTGGCTTAATTTGCGTTTTCCGCCGTAGTCATTTTAGTAAAGAGGAATCACTATTGATTGTTTTTAATTTAGGAACACAGACCTTTGCTGGCGATGAAAGGTATGAATTACCTGTTCCTGAAGGATTTTTCGGTCAGTGGCAGGTTATTTTTGATGGGGAGAGTTTAATGGCGGGATCGCAGTCTGTTTTAGAGCAATTTCAAACCTGCACTGCCTATCAGGAAGGAATAATGCTCGACACCACCACTGGTCAATACTCCAATAATCCTCATGTGATTCCCCTAAAAATTGGGGCAAGAAGTCTAGTTGTGTTGAGGTATAACGGAGAGTAAGGGCTTGATCTGGGAGGACAATCGGGGGTTAAAACTTGCCCCTGTGCGACCTGTTACGAGCCACATGAAAGAACGCCCCACATCACGGGCAATCCGAAGCGTTGTTTCCGGGGATTGGTCAGAGGGAGCAGGAACACGGGTAAACGTAATGCCACGACTACCAAAAATGATCATGCCAATGGCGGTAGAACGTGGCATATGATGATCAGAGGTAATGAGATAGACATGGGAAATATGATTCTGTTTCAGGGGTTCGATCATTGTGGTGAAATTTGTAACCGTATCTGTCGCGCGATCGTCATAATGAACCCGATCCGGATCAAGGTCATGTTCTTCTAATATCCGACGACCTTCAGGATAAGTCCCTGAAATCCAAATTTCGAGATTAGGGTGTTGCTGACCAAATTCTGCAGTAAAGTCTTCCCGAAACAAATCCCCCCCTAGCATGAGGATAGCTTCCGGTTCAGGATTTTGGAGTTTAACCAGTACAAAGCGAACCGGAATCGAGATGATAACGGTCAAGATAGCCGCTAATCCGACTATAAGTAGAAAACGAAAGGGTTTGCGAGACAACATGACAACAAGAAAACTAATAATTGTCCTTTATCAAGAACTACTGTTGCCCCAATAAGTTCCCGTGGTCGCAGGATTTCATCCTTTTGAACGAGGATATTGAGCCATTAATTCTTGGACTTGTTCTGCGTGATAAGAACTGCGAGTCAGAGGAGAGGATACCACTTGTAAGAACCCAATCGCTTCCCCGTACTTGCGCCAATTTTCAAAGGTTTCTGGGGTAACAAATTGTTTAACCCCTAGATGCTTTTCTGTGGGCTGTAAATACTGTCCAATTGTGACAATATCACAATCCACTTCGCGCAGATCATCGAGAACTGCTTTCACTTCTGCTTCCGTTTCATCCCAACCCACCATTAAACCAGACTTAGTATAAATCCAAGGGGCAATTTCTCGGGTCTTTTGTAATAACTGCAGCGATCGCGCATAATCTCCTTGGGGACGCACGCGACGATATAAACGGGGAATTGTTTCAGTATTATGGTTTAAAACATCAGGTTGAGCATTGAGAATTGTTTCTAGGGCGTTCCAATCTCCACAGAGGTCTGGAATTAGTAATTCAATGGTAGTATCAGGAGAAACCTTCCGTACTTGTTCAATACAACGGACAAACTGGGAAGCCCCTTGATCAGGTAGATCATCGCGATTGACAGAAGTAATTACTACATGATTTAAACCCATCTTCTGCACCGCTTCGGCTAAGTGTAACGCCTCTAAAGGATCAGGCGCTTGGGGTTTCTTCTCAAAATCAATGTCACAATAGGGACAGGCGCGAGTACAAGCTGGCCCCATAATTAGAAAAGTAGCAGTTCCCTTCTGGAAACATTCTCCAATGTTGGGACAAGAGGCTTCCTCACAAACAGTATTTAACTTTAACTCTCGTAATGTGGATTTAACTTTACCAACACGCTCAAACTGAGGGGCTTTAACTTTTAACCAATCGGGTTTTACGACCACGCGACACTGTCTCCAAAAAGGTACACTCTTTTATCCTAACCTGTGAGAAAAAATAGTCGCAAGACAGCAACGAGCATCCCCTCTGTGGTAGAATGTCAAAGAGCGGGACGGGATGTAGCGCAGGTTGGTAGCGCGCTTCGTTCGGGACGAAGAGGTCGTGGGTTCGAATCCCGCCATCCCGATATTATCTTAGGCTATGTAGCTGTGTTTTTTTTAAGCACCACCACCCACAACTGGCGTTTTCCCCACCTCTGACCAACTTCCGCTTGATGGTCGGAACGTAGCCCCATTTCATCACCCCAATGAATTTCTGCTCCTTCTTGTTGCGCTCGTTGACGTAGAGATGGGTACTGGTAATTTAACCACTGTTGGAGTGTTAAAGGACATTGTTCTCTGGCGCGCTTAGCAGGTTTCTGTGGTGAGAGCCCCCAGCGACGTAAATAACGACCAATCGTCGTTTGAGAAAGAGTTATTCCCCAACATTGTTCAATGAGCTGAGATACGGCTTGTCGAGTCCAGAGAGTAAATGCGCCCTTTTAATTGTTCTGGGCTGTAATCACGAATAAGACGAGTAATTGTCGTTACCTGCGATTGAGCTCCGCTCACCGAATCGAAGATTTGATCGCGCCAAGCTAGGATGCTCACGACGACCTTGTTTACAAGCCTTGAGAGCTGCCTCGCCACCCTGACGGTAGCGTTGTACCCACTGATTAACCGCCGTACGAGTGACTCCAAAATCTTGGGCTACTTCTCCTTGAGGACGTTCTTTCTCAATCACTGCCATGACTGCCCTTTTACGAATTTCTTGTTGAGCTTGAGGAGGTAAACTCCGAGTGTCTTTTAATTGCATACAGAACACTACTCTACTTCTCTTCCCTATGTTAACTATTTAGCGCACGGATTAATAATTTCAGCAACCCATCCATCTTCTGCCAAAATATAGACATCATCGCGCATCGTTTCCAGCCAGTAATCCATTAAATGCTGGTAAATGTCATATTTATCAATGAGGTTACGATTTTCAAATGCGTTTAATAATGATTCTGCTAAGGGATTAATAACCGCTTTGGGATTATCTCCTTGTTGAATGCCCTTTAAGTTGGAGACATTTTGATCCCACCATTGATTAAAAATGTCGGCAATGGCATTAGCATAACTGGTAAATTCGGGATGTTCAAAAACGTATTTCTTGACTTCATCTGGGGGAATTTTAATTTGCAAATATCCCGAACGTAGCGGTTCAAACAATTCTTGTTTTAGAGAAGGATAAATCTCCCAATAATCTTCTAATGCTTCAATATCAGCCTTGGGGATGCCACCCTTCCAATGCGCTTCTATATCTTGAATATCTTCGGTTTCTTGAGTGTCGATATAACGGGGAAGATTTAAATTATAGTCATTGTTAGCAATCTCCTCAATAGGAACTAATCGAGAATATCGGGGAATCGTCTGCTGTTGATTAAAAACATCAACAATTTTGCGAATATCTTGTTCGCGAAAACGGTTTTTATTGCCATCTTTAATATATTCCCGACTGGCATCGATCATAAATACGCGATCGCGCTGATTAGCATTTTCTTGATCTAAAACAATGATGCAAGCTGGAATTCCCGTTCCATAAAACAAATTTGGCGGTAAGCCAATAATTCCTTAATATCCTGAAAACTCCCGCCCTTAGGAATAATTACATCAGATTAAGTCCAGTTTGATCTCGCTAATACAGTTTACTATTCTTGAGCGCGATCGCGCCTAGAGGGTCAGTTCAGCAAGATGTTTTGACAAAAATCAAGTCTTGTAGTAAATAACCAGCAACCAAAAAATACTGGTCACTGGTTACTGATTACGGATTAATAGGGCCACTTCCAGTTACGGATTTCTGGCATATCAATGCCGTATTTAGTGACATAGTGATGATGTTCAATCAACTTATCCCGTAGTTCTTGTTTGACATAAGCCGCTGCATACCCTAGCTTAGGAACGCGATCGATCACATCTTGCACTAAATGGAAACGATCTAAATCATTTTTGACCACCATATCAAAGGGAGTCGTGGTCGTTCCCTCTTCTTTATAACCGCGCACATGGAGATTAGAGTGATTGGTGCGACGATAGGTAAGACGATGAATTAACCAAGGATAGCCATGATAGGCAAAAACAATGGGTTTATCAGTAGTAAAGATGGTATCAAACTCGCGATCGGTAATGCCATGAGGGTGTTCTGTTTCTGGTTGTAGGGTCATTAAGTCCACTACATTGACCACACGCACTTTTAAGTGAGGGAATTTCTGACGCAAGATATCCACCGCTGCCAAAGTTTCTAACGTGGGAGTATCGCCAGCGCAAGCCATGACCACATCCGGTTCACTTCCTTGATCATTACTCGCCCAGGGCCAAATACTCAAACCAGCCGTACAGTGTTTAACTGCCTCATCCATATCTAAATACTGTAATTCAGGCTGTTTACCAGCAACAATTACATTGACATAATTACGACTCCGCAGACAGTGGTCAGTAACCGATAATAAGGTATTGGCATCAGGGGGAAGATAAATCCGCACCACATCAGCTTTTTTATTCACCACATGGTCAATAAACCCGGGGTCTTGGTGAGAAAAGCCATTATGATCTTGTCGCCACACATGGGAGGTGAGGAGATAATTAAGGGATGGAATCGGTTGTCGCCAAGGGATTTCATCACGAGTCGTTTTTAACCATTTAGCGTGCTGGTTAAACATAGAATCAATGATATGAATAAAGGCTTCATAACAGGAGAAAAAGCCATGTCGTCCCGTTAAGAGATAGCCTTCTAACCAGCCCTGACAAAGGTGTTCGCTTAAAACTTCCATCACGCGCCCCTCAGGGGATAAATTTTCATCTTCAGGGAGGCGTTTATCCATCCAAGTGCGGTCAGTGACTTCAAATAAGGCACTTAAACGGTTAGAAGCCGTTTCATCTGGCCCCATGACGCGGAAAGTATGGGGATTCATTTTCATCACATCGCGGAGAAATTCTCCTGTAATGCGAGTGGCTTGGGCGTAAGTCGTAGCCGGTTTACTGACTTCTACGGCATAATCTTTGAAGTCGGGCATTTTTAAAGCCTTCATCAATAACCCCCCATTGGCATGAGGATTTGCCCCCATCCGTCTTTCTCCTTCTGGTGCGAGGGCGGCTAAGTCTTGGCGGAATTTCCCATTTTCATCAAAGAGTTCTTCCGGCTTGTAACTTCTCATCCACTCTTCTAAAAGCGCAATATGTTCTAGGTTAGTCTGCGTATCAGAAAAGGGAACCTGGTGAGAACGCCAGAAGCCTTCTGTTTTCTTGCCATCCACTTCTTTCGGTCCCGTCCAGCCTTTGGGAGTGCGTAAAATAATCATTGGCCACTGGGGACGTTCGGTAAAGCCATTGGTTCGGGCTTCTGCTTGAATGCTTTTAATTTCGCCAATAATACTATCAAGTGTCCCCGCCATTAACTGGTGCATGGCTTCAGGGTCTGATCCGTCCACAACATAGGGCTTATAACCATAACCCACAAAGAGGTTTTCCAGTTCTTTATCCCCCAGTCGTGATAGAACAGTGGGGTTTGCAATTTTGTACCCGTTAAGGTGTAAAATCGGTAAAACTGCCCCATCATGGACAGGATTGAGGAATTTATTAGAATGCCAACTGGTAGCAAGGGGGCCGGTTTCTGCTTCTCCATCGCCAACAACACAAGCTGCGATGAGGTCAGGATTATCAAAAACAGCGCCATAAGCATGGGCTAAGGCATAACCAAGTTCTCCACCCTCATGAATGGAACCGGGGGTTTCTGGGGCAACGTGAGAGGGCACACCACCCGGAAAAGAGAATTGGGTGAAGAGTTTTTTCATGCCCCGTTCATCTTGAGAAATATCAGGGTAAAATTCAGTGTATGTGCCTTCAAGATAGGTGTTAGCCACTAACCCGGGGCCACCGTGACCGGGACCGGCAAGATAAATAACATTGAGGTCTTTTTGCTTGATAACGCGGTTGAGGTGAACATAAATAAAGTTCAATCCGGGGGTGGTTCCCCAGTGTCCGAGAAGACGAGGTTTAATATGTTCTTGCTTTAGGGGCTCTTTTAGGAGAGGATTATCGTAGAGATAAATTTGTCCCACGGAGAGATAGTTTGCTGCCCGCCAATAAGCGTGCATTTTCTCTACTTGTTCTTCAGATAGGGGTTTATTTTGGATGGGAGTAGCAACTGTCATAGGTTTTTGGGATAATTACGTTGCGATCACCTTCATTGTGCATTATTACTTAGGCAGTATGGAGGGTTTCTCAGGTTTTTTTTAGTTTTTTCGATATTTGGCTTCCTAATTGGTGTCGTTTGGCTCAGAAAAGGTGATTGTATCCGACTGATATCGTGGCGGTTCCATATGAATAACCACTCTTGCTGGCCCCACATAGGTTTTCAATTTTTCCTCAACTGCTTCTGTAATTTTGTGGGCAGTTTCAAGATCATTGGCATCTACAATCATGTGCATTTCGATAAAGACTTGTTGTCCCACTACGCCTCGGGAGGCAATATCATGGCAATTAATCACCCCTGGCACTTGTAAAGTAATGCGATGGATGACTTCTGGGGGAATTGCCGCCTCATCCACTAGCCAAGGTAAATTTTCTTTCAAAACCTCCCAAGCACTTTTAAAGACTAATAAGGCAACTGGAAAGGCTAAAACAACATCTAGCCATTGTAATTCGGGAATATCCCATCTTGCCCCCTGCCAAATTCCCACTAATCCTGCAACGATGACAATAGTTGTCCAAATATCTCCCATGGTGTGATAGGAGTCTGCAATTAAAATCCGATTGTTGAGTTTTTTCCCAACATGACGTTCATAAAAGGCAATAAAAATGTTAACGCCTAACACAAGGATTAATAGCCATAATTCCCAACCTTGAAGCGTAATTGGTGAGACTCCTGTAAAAATGCGCTCGATGCTACGTTGGATAATTTCAAAGCAAGTAATCCCTAAAAAGGCGGCAATTCCTAATGCCCCAAGGGCTTCAAATTTTTGGTGTCCATAAGGGTGATCGCGATCGGGTTGTGGGGAGGCAAATTGATTACTGACTAATCCCAGAACGTTGTTTGCTGCATCGGTAAAGCTATGAAGGGCATCTGCTTGTAAACTTAACGCACCGGTGAGAAACCCCACGACTAATTTTAAGCCCATAACAATAATATTGAGGATGAGCGTGATAATTAGAACACGGCGGACTTCTGGACGATGATCAACCTTTGTCATGAGAATCCCAAATGGCGGAAACTTGATCCGCGATCGCGCTGGCTTTGGTAATATCTTTTTCTAAAATAGTAACATGACCGAGTTTTCGCCCTGGACGCGCTTGGGTTTTCCCATACCAGTAGAGATGAGTATGGGGCAGAGCTTGTAATTTCTCACGTTGTTGGGCATAGTCACTTTCTAGGGTTTCATAACCCAGTAAATTCACCATTACCGCTGCCTCACTTTTCATCTGAGGAGGGGTTAAGGTATCACCAGTAACGGCTTTTAAGTGCATGGCAAATTGGGAAATATCGCAAGCATCAAGGGTATAATGTCCAGAATTATGAGTTCGGGGGGCAACTTCATTCACTAACACCCGCTCATTGTCGGTGAGGAAAAACTCAATACCAAAAACCCCCACCCAATTAAGGGCAGTTAACAGTGACTGCGCGATCGCGCGAATTTCCTCTTCTAACGCCTCACTAATCCGTGCCGGGGCAATCACTCGCTGACACACCTGATCTTGCTGATAGGTTTCCGTAACAGGATAAACCACAGTCTCCCCATTCACTCCTCTGGCTGCCATGACAGCTAACTCTTTCTCAAAAGGAATGCACTCTTCCACGAGTACCGGAAGCCCTTTTAAGGTTTCCCATACTCTTGTTAACTCCCTATCTGTCTCTACAATAAATGTTCCCTGTCCATCATACCCATGTCGTCTTGCCTTAATCACTAAGGGAAACTCATCTTCCTCAAATTGAGCTTCCCCAGCAATTGCCGTCTTAAAAACCGGTACAGGGATACCCAACTCTTGGAGATAACAGCGTTGTTCAAATTTATCTAACAACGGTGCAAGAGAATTTAAGCTGGGATAAAAATCTACCTCTTCTCGCAAACGACTTAAGCCAGCTAAATCAATAAACTCATTCTCAAAAGTGATCACATCGCAAGATTGGGCTAACTGTCTTGTTGCCTCTAAATCTGACAAAGAGGCAATAACGCTTTCTTCAGCATAAGCCACTGCCGGATCATGAAAATTAGGGGTTTGTACTCGTAAAGACACCCCTAGAGATGACGCTTCTAAACCCATCATCCAAGCAAGTTGCCCCCCACCAATTACACCAACACGCTTTTTTATAGACATCCTAATGAATCCCGAGTCGCAACACCCGTCTCCTCGTTAACGCCTTCTGCACTTTTACAAAGCTGATCAATTTGAGAGTTATCTAATACCGCGTTACTAAAATCCGCGCCAGTTATTGTGGTATTTTCAAATTTAGCCCGTGAGAGAATTGCATCTTCTAAAATAGCTTGGCTGAGATTTGCGCCTGTAAAATCCACAGCATTTAAGACAGTAAAGGTTAAATTGGCTCCTTCTAAGTTTGCCTCTACCATGACTGACTCGGTAAAAATTGATCCCCGTAAGTCAGTATGACTCAAATTCGCCTCGGTTAAGTTAGCATCAGAAATTTCTCGTAACTGCAACGTTTCACCCGAAAGATTTTCTCGAGATAAATCAGCACTAATTAAAGATTGACGTTCAAAAACTGTACTAGTTTGGGCTTGGGCAGTTAAAGGAAAGAAGAGAACCACACAAGCAAGCACACCAGAAATTAATTTAGTTAGAAAGTTCATTATTTTTAATACTTAATTCAATTCAGAATTTACAATCAATTCTTCACCTTTCGGGGTCACTTGTCCATCCTCATGTTTCCCTACGGCAGATTCATGAACTAACAAGTCGAACCAGAAGGTGGTTCCTACACCTAATTCACTCACTAACCGTACCATGCTGTGATGTTTTTCAATAATATTGCGAACAATGGACAAGCCTAAGCCCGTTCCTTCTAAGGTATGGACTTGGTTTTCCACCCGAAAAAAGCGATCAAAAATTGCCTCTTGATCTTCAGTATCAATGCCAATTCCTGTATCAGAAACCTCTACCCGAACTTGGGGGCTCGATTGGTAAGGATGATCTTCGGGATCAAGAAGATAAGCACGAATCATTACTTTTCCCTTGGGACGACTAAATTTTAAAGCATTGCCAACTAAATTGGCAAAGACTTGTAATAGTAAGTCATAATTGCCCATCACAGGGGGTAACTCAGGCTGAACCTCTTGTAAAAGTTCAATTTCTTTATCCTTAGCATTGAGATGATAACTACGAAGGGTTTGCTCAATGGGCTGACTCAAATCCACGGCTGTCATTTGATAAGCCTTGGAGGATTCTAATCGGGATAAATCAAGAACATCATTCACCAAACGGGTTAAGCGATCTGTTTCACTATTGGTAGTATGTAAAAATTCTTTTTGTTCTTCTGGGCTTAGTTCTTCTCCATACTCAGAAAGGGTTTCAATAAAGGATTTAATATTAAATAAGGGGGTTCTTAATTCATGGGAAACATTACTAATAAATTGGCTTTTTGCTTTGTTTAATTCCACTTCTCGGGTAATATCTTGGACGGTAATCGCTAACCCTTTGATACTTTCACGATATTGATCTAAAACCCGTGTTAGTAAAATGCGAACGGTTCGCTCATGGGGACTATTTAAGGTAATCCGAAACTCGCCACCATTTCTGAGAGTTTCCACATCTTCAGTTTCATCGGAAGTATCTCTTGCGATCACTTCTTGTAGCGGTTCACTGATTTCTATATTCACTTCATGGGGAAGATGGTGCAACACATTTTTCCCAATAATTTCCTTTCCTTCCCAACCAAAAATTCGTTTTGCGGTGGGATTCACTAACATGATTTGTAAATCAGTATCAATTAAAACCGCTCCATCAGCAATGGTAGAAACTAAGGTTTCTAATTTAGCTTTTTCTGCAGTTAATTCTTCAATATTTTGTTCTTCATATCGCGCCAACCGTTCTGCCATATAATTAAAGCTAGAAATCAATTCTCCTAATTCACCACCAAGGGGGAGTTCAATGCGTTGCTTAAAGTTTCCGGCTGCAATATTTTTCACTCCCACTAACAATTCTTTAATGGGCTTAGTAATGGTTAAAGCATTAAAAACTGCCCCTAAAATGACCATTGCCCAAATAGAAATAAAAACTGCAATGGTGACATCTCGGGTAAGATTAGAAGAGGCAACAACGGTAGGATTAGGATTAATTCCGACAGCTAAAACTCCGAGATATTCTTTTTCGTAGATTAAGGGAACGAAAACGTCTGTTACTTCACCATCAGGGGTATTATGTTGACGCACAAAGGGTTGATCTGCGTCTGGATCATAACTATCGGGAAGTTGAATCCATCGTTGAATGGTTAGTGCATTTTGTCCTTCGCCCTCGGAGAAAGGAATCCCAAAGCGGATTTTGCCATCTGGTTCGGCATAGAGAATATAGCGGACACTGGAGGTACTACTATAAAATCGTCCTGAGAAGAGGGCAACTTCTGTGAGGTTATCTTCGGCAACTAGGGGGGCAATATTCGCAGCTAGTAATAAGCCTAAATCCCGTCCAAATCGGGTGTCATTCATCCGAGCATCTTGTTGGATGGTATTCACAGCCCAAAAGGTTAAACCACTCATGACGAGGGAAACCACTAAGGTTCCCACTGCCATGAGACGAGTTTGAAGGGTAAAATCTGACCACCAACGGGCGATAATTTCGCGGATTGTATTCAAGGTTCTAACCCCGGCATCTGCGATCACAAAAAGATAGCCAATATCTGCTACTCTATTTTCGCATATTTCTTGATTGGGCTTATTACTGTAACTCTAACATCTTGTCCTGCACTCTTTGACGAAGTTCAGGATTATTTTGAATTTCCTGTGTAATTTCGTTAAATTCTGATACACTCAAGCCTTGATTTTCGACAATTTCCTCAGAACGCTGACAGTAATTAATAATCAGCGATCGCGCTTCCTCGGGCAAGTCTTGATAGCTTTCGGAACGATGGCAAGCCATTTGTGGCATTGGTTGTCCATCGAGTTCTGCTTGGATTTTTCGCTTGACTTCTTCTCGGATTGGTTCAATTTCTAGAACAGCGGCAGCATAACTGTTGAGCTTTTCTTCATCATAATTATTTTGGGCTTGAGCAATACTTGAATTTTGAAGCAGTCCCCTAGTCGCAAGTTGATTCGGGATCATCCCTAAGCTAGTTTCAGCAAGCAATAGGGCGGTGGTGACTAGGGTTAATTTTAAGAAAGAAGGACACCAGGAAAACAGTTTCAGCATGGTTATTGAGAGTAATGATTTTGAATTGGGTGTAAGTGCAGTATCTTTAGACGGGAAGCCAGAATAAAAGTTTCAGGGTAATTTCAAGATTTACTGTTGACATTGGTATCGTTGATAGGGAAACCCAATGCGATAGTAAGCAGCGCGATCGCGCTTACAATCATTCCTATTTGCAAATTTTAATTGATCGGGAAAGTCTTTTTCTGTTAATCCTCCCGGTGCGACTACCCAACTGCTTGGCAGATTCATCTCTATTTGGCTAATTTTTTCCCATACTCTAGAATAACCTTCACTGCGATCTAGTAACATTAAAGCACTATTTGACGACTCCTCTGATTGTCTATCCAGTGCTAGACCATAACTTAAGCCTAACGCTAATTCTGCTTGGTTTCTATAGTTCATGATTACTAAAGTGGGTTCCGAATGTTGGTTAAACCGTTTGGCAGTGAGTTCAGGTTGATAGGGTTTAATAAAAAACAAATTGAAGCCGACAAAAATACTGCTAATGATCCCCACACTGATAAGCGTTAGCATGACTTTTCTTTTCTCAGGAAAACTGAAACTTGCGCCTAAAAGCGCACAAATTGCTGGATAAAACACATAATTATACCGAGGCGCGATCGCGATATTTCTTTGTAAAACATAAATAATTAAGATAAACTGCACAAATAATATAACTAAATAAAGAGATAAAGCGAGTGTTGCTTTTTTTGTGTCTGTATCTCGTCGTAATTGTTGATAGCCGAATCGAAAATGATAGACCAACCATCCCCAAAACCCTAACATAAAAATTCCTGATAAAATCTGGATTAATAGCGGTTGCTGTTCCACTGGTAATGTCACCACCATCACGATGCCCCCTAATAAGAGTTGATAAATCGGGGAAAGCCAATCAAATTCAGGTAACCAATCAGTGGTCGAACTAGAGAAATGATCAACAACAGTGGGAAGCCAAGGAAGATAACTTAACCCTACGCCAATAATTACTCCTCCTAATGTCATGAGACGGGTTTTGGAAGGGTAGAGAAATATAAATAGAGTAACAATTTGAGCCAAAAAAGATAATAGAAAAAAATAATGGGTATAAATCCCAAGGCTATTGGTAACGCCCCACAGTAGCCAATAAATTCCCGTGCTTTGTGATTGTTTAATCAGTTTAATCAGGAAAAAAAGCGCAGAAGTAATTAAAATTAATCCCAACGTATATTGTCTGGCTTCTTGGGATAAATAAACGGCAAAAGGAGAAACCGCCATTAAAGTTGCTCCCACAATACCAGCTCGTTGAGAAAAACTTTCTTGATTAAGATGATATAATAATATTACCGCAATAATTCCTAATATTGCAGGGAATAATCTTAGCTGTGTTGCTAGAGACAGATCAGGGAAAGGAAGTTCTTGTAACCAGCCTAGCCATTGGTGAATTAAGTAAAAAAATAGTGGCGGATGACTGGAGGTTTCCGCTAAAGCGTGAGCAATTTCGGAATAACTTTGTTGTTGATATTGAAATAAAAGGGAAATTTGATCTAAGGGAATTAACTCCTCTGTAGGAATGCCTTGATAACCTTGACCAAATGTCAAAATAGCTGTAATAATTTCATCAATCCATAAATCTTTTTTTACCAAAGTGAATAATCTTAAGCCAGTCGCCAGTAAAAGAATAAGGACTAACCCTTTATATTTGCCTTTAATGTTGACATAATGACTCAGTTTTACGAACAATGAACCAAACATTCCATCATCTTCCTGTTTTAAGTGAAGCCGTTATTCAGGGATTAACAATTAAAGCCAGTGGCAATTATCTAGATGCAACAGTGGGAGGAGGAGGTCACAGTGAACTGATCCTTAATTCTGCTGAGAATATTCATCTCATTGCCTTGGATCAAGATGAAAGCGCGATCGCGGCAGCAAAAGACAAACTTTCTGCCTATAAACAAATTAAATTCTATCATAAAAACTTTACCGAATATGACCCTGAAACCTTAAAATTTGATGGAATTTTGGCAGATTTAGGCGTAAGTTCCCCCCAATTAGATAACCCTGAACGAGGCTTTAGTTTCCAAAAAGAAGCGGATTTAGATATGCGAATGAATCCCCAGCAATCTTTAACGGCAGCCGAGATAATTAATCACTGGGATGAAAGCACCTTAGCCGATATTTTCTATCACTATGGGGAAGAAAGATATTCTCGGAAAATTGCTCGAAAAATTCTACAAAAACGTCCTTTTTCAACAACAACCGAACTGGCAAGCGCGATCGCGCTATGTTTTGCCCCACAAAAGCGCTATGGTCGCATTCACCCTGCAACTCGCGTTTTTCAAGCCCTCCGTATCGCTGTTAACAATGAATTAGACAACTTAAAAGCCTTTTTAGAGAAATCTCCTCACTGGTTAAAGCCACAAGGAAGACTGGTTATTATTAGTTTTCATAGTCTAGAAGATCGCATCGTTAAACATACCTTTCGGGAACATCCTCAACTCAAGGTGATTACAAAAAAGCCAATTACGGCGACACCAGAAGAAAGTCAAGAAAACCCAAGAGCGCGATCGGCTAAACTAAGAATTGCTGAAAGAACGGATTAAAGCCACTATAATAAGAACTGATGAAGCATTTGCAGTCTGCTAACACTTCGAGCAACCCTTAACTAAGTGCAACGAGCAAATTATTTAATCCTGATATGCCCTCAACCCTGATTCAATTAGACAATCTCTCCAAAGTTTATGGCACAGGAAACGCCACGGTTCACGCCCTGAATCAGGTGAATTTGACAATTGAGGAAGGAGAATACTGTTCGATTATGGGGGCTTCAGGATCAGGCAAATCCACAGCCATGAATGTAATTGGTTGCTTAGATCGCCCTACCGCCGGGCATTACTATTTTGATCAGCAAGATGTTTCCTTACTCCCCAATCCTACCCTTGCAGACATTCGCAACCGTAAAATCGGGTTTGTCTTCCAACAGTTTCATTTACTCCCCCACCTAACCGCTTTGGATAATGTCATTCTCCCCATGATTTATGCTGGAGTTTCGGCAACAGAACGGAAAGATCGCGCTGTTAGGGCTTTAGAAAGAGTGGGCTTAGGGAGTCGTCTTTATAATAAACCCAATCAATTGTCAGGCGGGCAACAACAACGAGTCGCGATCGCGCGAGCAATTGTTAATAACCCCCGTTTACTGCTAGCTGATGAGCCCACAGGGGCTTTAGATTCGCGAACCGTGCGGGAAATTTTAGCCATTTTCCAAGAACTCCATGAAACGGGAATTACCATTGTTATGGTGACTCATGAAGTAGAAGTGGCAAAAGAAACCAAGCGCATTGTCTGGTTTCGGGATGGTAACGTCGTTTATGATCATCTCACCCCTGAAGAAATGCTAGAAGTGGCAATTAGCTAGGATTTCAAGTAAACTGTCAGGGTGTATTAACACCTGTTAACATCAATTAAACTTTAGGATAAATATTCATCCTATTGAAAAATATTAATGTTTGAACATACTGAAGAAGCCAATCGCCAAAGGCGGCTACAGAAACATAATCAGCTATTCCGACTTCTAGCGGTTGAGGCAGGGCTAATTTTCCTTCAATGCTACATGGTTGCCCCTTTAATCCCAAGACTAGCAGGAGAATTTAACGTTTCAGAACAAAAAATGGGGTTAATTGTTCCAGCTTATATGCTTTCTTACGGGATAGCTGCTTTATTTTATGGGTTAATTTCAGATCGTTTTGGACGTTGGCCGATCATCCAAATCTCCTTAATTTTATTTATTACTTCTACTTTTTTGACAGTGACGGCTCAAACCGCTAATCAAATGATTTTCTGGCGATTGGTAACTGGTTTGAGTTCTAGTGGAGTGATCCCCTTAACATTTGCCCTCATTGGAGACTTATTTCCCTTTAATAAAAGAGGAGCGAAATTAGGCTTAATTTTTGCAGCGATGGAAGGCGGAATGGCAGCCGGATCAGCAGGAGGGGCTTTGCTAGTTTCTTTTACGGGCTGGGAATTTTTATTCGTTGCTACTTCTGTCATGGCAACCTTAGTCTTACTCGGTTTACGTCGCTATGGGGCTTTGTTTGATGCTCCGAAAGCGAAAAAGATTCCTTCCCTGCGAGAAATTTTTGAACGCTACGGCAAAATTTTATCTGAACCCAGAGGATTTCGCACCTATTTATACGTCTTATGGAATGGGATTTATCATGGCGGGGTTTATACTTGGTTAGGAGTATATATGACCCAACGTTACCCACAAATGGATGATGTGGGCATTGGTTTAACAATTTTGGGTTACGGGATTCCAGGGCTAATTTTTAGTGGAATCATCGGGCGAGCAGCAGATCGATTTGGCCGTTGTTGGATCATTCCTCCTGGTTTAATTGTGGCAGCCTTTGCAGGATTAGCGATGATTTTTGAGATTCCTCCCACAGGAACAACCATTGCGATATTAGTGCTTTCTTTAGGCTATGATTTGACGCAACCTCTGTTTGTCGGAATTGTTAGCAATTTAGGCAGTGAACAAAGTTTAGGACAGATTATGGGGTTAAAGGTGTTTGCCCTATTTATTGGCTTCGGTTTGGGTAGTTACTTATTTGGAGAGTTATTACATTTTGGCTTTCCTGCTACTCTAATGGCTTTTGGTGGGCTACAACTGTTGTCTGGTATCGCTGCTATTATCTTATTTAAAAATGAAACTTCCCAACCTCAAACACAAGAAGTAAAAGAAACTTAAAAAGCTCACTGTTGAGAGTTTCTCACTCAATCAAGGCTTCATTTACTACATTTCGTATTATTATCAATTTCAAATATCCAATCTGCAAATTCTTGCCCTAGTTCTAATGCAACTTCATCCATGTTAATTTTTCTTTTACCCTTCAGTTCATATTCTTCTACTTACCATTACTATTCAATACTACCCAGATAAAGTTTTGTATAATAAAAAGTTAACTATATCACTGAATAAGCACAATAAATTAGATAAGATCAAAGAAGAAAAAGTGGCAGATATTAATGCTGATAATCTTAGATATGAAGTGCTATAAAAACCACTCGAAACTAAAACTTTTTATGAGGACTTTTGGGCTATAACGATTTTGATCCACTATTTTAATCGAGTTTGAACTGTTGTGGTTAGCAATCGCGCTTTTCTTTACAAGAGTCTCTTATTTCTTATCGTTATATTGGCAAAACAGACAAGGTGAAAGTTGAGGGTGTTGAATTTGGGTTCTATAGTCTTATTGAGTATAAACATTATTGGTATGATTTGGAGTTGGTTTAATATCAGATTTGATCTATCAAATATATACCGATCAATAGCCTTATTTGTTGCTTATAGCGGATTATGGATAGTAAAACGCATTATATGGTTTCGAGGATATGAGGTTTCGCTTGCTCAAGGGCGAGAATTAGAAGAAGTTTATCGGCTGCGTTATCAAGTGTATTTGGAAAAAGGTCACATAGAAGAATCCCCGAAAGAAATTTTTTTGGATGAATTTGATCCCTACAGCGAAAACATTATCCTTAAAAAACGTGGTAACGGAGTAATTGGTGCTATACGTATAACATTTTCTAATGATCATGTATATCTGCCAATGCAAAATTATTTCAATTTGGATTGTTCTTCTCAAACCATGGTTGAACTAGGAAGGTGGGTAATGTCGAAAGAATTTAGGGCTAAATATTTTAAATCCTCATTTCTTACAGTGATTGTTGTTTTAAGTGCATATTTATATTTACTCAGACATAAAGAAACTTATGTTTTGTTTGCTGTTCGTCCAGAAGTTAAAAAATATCTAGAAGAGATCTTTCATTTCTCAATTAATGTCACATCTCAAAAACAGCTTACTCAGTGGAATCTAGTGAAACGTCAACAAATAAAAGGATATTTCGATAAACCAGTTATTCCATGCGAAATACAGATACACATATATCAAATCTTCCAATTTATTTTCTATGTGATTCAATCAGGTTTCAATAGAGAAAGCAACTACAATCGCTTAAATGCTAGGGATTAGTTGAAAACAGTAATAAAAGCCTGGTTTTACCTTCTGCGACTACGTTTGACAAACAACAATAACGGTTTTTAGGGTAAAATTTTTCTCGTTAACACTTAACGTGGTTCCCCTGAATATATTTTTGATTCCTTTGATAATTAGTTGAAATCCAGAACGTCCTACTATCACAAATAGCATCCAAAATAGGAAACCAGTATCCATCCAATCGATAAGCTCAATCAGTATTATTAGACATACTCCAATAAAAGGAACAAGTAGCTGTCCCCATACTCTAGTGGGAGGATAGTAAATATACCCATGAAAGTTCATCTATTTTTTTATTTTTTATTGTTTGTTGTTTGTTGTTTGTCCTTCGTCCTTTGTAAACCAATAACTAATGACCAATAACCAATAACTAATAACTAATGACTAATGACTAATGACTAATGACTGAAGTTCCCTCACCTTGCCTCTCCCATGCTAATTTCGCCGCACCTACCATTCCAGCTTGATTCCCTAATTCAGCAGTCAGAAGCTGAATATTCAATCGAGAAATCCCAACCACTCGCTTTTCAATTTCTTCCCACGCAGCAGGGAGGAAAAACTTAGCACTGGCACTAATTCCACCGCCAATTAAAATGGCTTCAGGCGTTAACACATAGATCAAACTCGCTAACCCCACTCCTAACGTCTGTCCATATTTTCGCCAAAATTCCAAAGCCATTTCATCGCCAGCTTGGGCTAATTCTCCTAACTCAGCAGGGGTTTTTTGGGTTTGACGGTAAATCGACTGAGCGCATAAATGTTGTTCTAAAGAGCCATGATTACCACTATTACAGCGTTCCCCTTGGGGATTGAGGGTAATTAAACCTAACTCTCCTGCCGCGCCATAGGGGCCAATAAACAGTTCATTATTAAGGATAATTGCCCCTCCTACGCCAGTCCCCAAAGTTAAGAGAATGAGGTTACTAACATTACGCCCAGCGCCCAACCAAGATTCTCCTAACCCTGCACAGTTAGCATCATTTGCAACAATTGTCGGAAGATTTAACTTCGCTTCTAATAAGTCTGCTAGGGGAACATCTTGCCAACCGGGAAGGTTAATGGCAATTCGTGCAATGCGGCTATTGGCATCTGTCGGGCCAGGAGTACCAATTCCGATCGCGCTTACATTTTTCTCCCCATTTAAGTCTTGTACGGCTTTAGCAATGACTTCCACCACTACTTCTGGATCAGGAGGCTGCGGCGTTTGGAGGGTAAGCGTATTTAAGCAACTGCCATCAGGGAGAAATTGACCCATTTTAATGGCAGTGCCGCCTAAATCAATGCCAATAACTGTTGATTGTCCCACGTTCTAATAATCAGAATTAATCATCTAGATCGTATCAGGATCAACCCCCATTTCTCGCAATTTTTCCGCTAGTCTTTGATTTTTTTCTTGCACTTGTTGGGCTTCTGTTTGGGCTTGTTGGGCTTCTGCTTGGGCTTGTTGAGCTTCTGCTTGGGCTTGTTGAGCCTCTGCTTGCGCCTTTACTGACATTTCCTGTCTTGTGGGTAAAAGATTCCCCTCTAAATCTGCCCATCGTAACCACGTAGCTTCTACCCCTTCAAAACTGCCGTGCCATCGTCTTAAATACAGTTGTAAACTTTCACAAAAATATCCCTTGTCTTCTTCTTGTAAGGGAGAATAATGTCTTCCGTTTAAGCGAAATCCTGCAAAGTCTTCCTCATTAAAGGGATCATACCAAAAGTATTCTGGCACGCGCATTTGGTCTTGATATATCTCTTTTTTCACCGTCTTATCATAATTAGCCGTGCTTTCAGAAAGTAATTCCACAATTACGTCTGGGGCTTTTCCTTCTTCCCACACCACCCAGCTTTTACGTTCTTTTTTAGAAACGCCGATGACGGCAAAAAAATCAGGCCCCTTAAAGTCTTGGTTTTTCAGTTGGGCAGCACTATAATAAATAAACATATTGCCCCCCACATAACCATTATCCCGTTGTTCGAGCCAAGGATATAACAGTTGGATTAATAAATCCATTTGCATTTTATGTCGTTGAGTTTCCATGGGGATGCCATCATCACAGGGGAGTTGATCTTGGGTGGGTAAAGCAATGGAAGTAACCGTCATTGTTTTCAATTCACCATGCTGAGAGTTAGTTTGATTGTAGCGTGACAAATGGAGATAGAAGAACAAATCCTGAAAAAGGTTCATCCCTCTACCTTAATTGCTGGGGTTGACGAAGTGGGAAGAGGAGCGCTATTTGGCCCAGTGGTGGCAGCCGCGATCATTCTTCCAGCGTCACAGGTCACTGAATTAAATGAAATTGCGGCAAAAGATAGTAAAAAAGTCTCCCCTAAACGACGGACTGAGTATGCGGAACTCATTAAAGCCATGGTGACAGATGCTCAAATTGGGGCAGCTCAAGCCAGTGAAATTGATGAGATTAATATTCTTCAGGCTTCCTTACGGGCGATGCAACGATCTGTGCAAAAGTTAACGCCACCGCCGATGATTTGTTTGGTGGATGGTCGATTTGCTTTACCTGATCTCCATAATATTCAACAGGTGAATTTAAAACAGGGAGATGCGCGATCGCGCTTAATTGCAGCAGCCAGTATTGTTGCTAAAGTTCACCGCGATAATTTAATTATTCGAGACTGGGCAGAAAAATACCCTCAATATCATCTTGCCCAAAATAAGGGATATGGAACCGCCGCTCATCGTTCTGCGTTAGAAAAATATGGCCCCTCTCCCCAACATCGTCGCTCTTTTCGCCCCTGTCGATTAGCGACTTTTTAAATGGCAATATCATAAGCCATACTTGGATCAAAATAGCTTTTATTTTTCGGAAAATTGACAGGTTTTGAGGGAACCTTAGACTGGTTAGCATTGCTATTACTTTGCTCAGTTGGATCAAGAATTGTTCCTGTTAAATTAGTTCCCTGTAAATGGGCTCTTGTTAAGTTGGCACCTGTTAAGTTGGCATTTTCTAAGGAGGCTTGGCTTAAATCTGCTTCCGTGAGATTAGCTTTTGTTAAATTAGTCGAATTAAGGCGCGATCGCGCTAATTT
Organism: Euhalothece natronophila Z-M001; assembly: GCF_007904085.1. Lineage (GTDB taxonomy): Bacteria > Cyanobacteriota > Cyanobacteriia > Cyanobacteriales > Rubidibacteraceae > Halothece > Halothece natronophila. The sequence continues at coordinate 600,942 of NZ_CP042326.1, read as the reverse complement.
TCCTTGCCTTAAATTTACTCCTTCTAAATTCGCCTCACTTAACTTGGCTTCCACTAAATTCACCCGAGATAAATCAACATTTTGTAAGTCAACTTTTTTCATTAAAGCCCGTTGCAGATTCACATCGATCAAAGACGTTCCCTGTAAAGAAGCCTTGCTTAATCTTGCTTCTAAAAAATTTCCCCAACTTAAATTAGCATCATTTAAATTGGCTTCTCGCAAATTCACTTGATAGCCATTCACTCCCGATAAATTACTTCTTTGTAAATTCGATTTCTTAAGATTAGCTTGGGAAAAATCTGCCCCACTAATTCTTGCTCCAAGCAAGATACAATTGATCATAAAAGCACCGATAAAAACGGCTTTAGTTAATTCAGCATCTCGAAAATAACTATCACTTAACTTGGCATAACTAAAATTTGCCCAGTTTAACTTTGCCTGATCAAAAATTGACTTAGTTAAAAAAGCTCGCTTTAAATTAACCCCAATTAAATTCGCCCCAGTAAAATCCACCCCAATTAAGGTAACTCCCGTTAAATCCAAGCCACTAAGGTCAACACCACGAAAATCTCGCTCCCCTTGTTCATACAGCCTGAGTAAATGGCTAAGTTGCATCTTATTTCCATTCCTTCTCTAAAGACAAATAGTAATGATCAGCTATGGGAAACCCCGCTACTCACCCACTATTTAAGATTTTATTAATATTTAATTTTATAAGCCTCCCTCCCTTATTACCGCTTGCTTGCGAAAGTTTTTTAGATTTTTTAATAAAACTTAAAATTATTAGTCATTAGTCATTGGTTATTGGTCATCAGTCATTGGTTTACAAACGACAAAGGACAAAAAATTAAGAAAGCATATAAACTTTTCCATCCATTAAAATTCGTTTAATCCCCTTCGCTTGTAAATGTTCTTTAGTTTTTTGAATCATTTTACCATCAGGAACTTTAATTACTTTTTGAGAGCGATTAGAAAATCGTCGTGCTACCCGATGATTATCAAAAACTGGCAATGTTTTTTGTTGGGTTTCTACACTGGGAATTTTTCCTAAATCATTAAAGTCTTTTAAAGGCTTCGTAATTAAATTTGCTCCTCGATCAATTACCAAATAACAAGTTTTAGGGAATTTTGCCTGAGAAAGGGGTAACACTTCCACTTCATTAGACTTCTTTTTCGGATTGCTTGTAACTTGTTCTTCCTCTTCTTCCCAGTCATCTTCCTCTGAGTCTTCTAAATCATCACTCCCCATATCTTCCCCGAACATTGCTTTAATCACACTAAAATCAACATTCTCCATTTCTTCTTGCTCTTCCTGGTCTGAGGGAAGAGTTATCTGAGGGGAAGACTCATTATCGGAAAATGATAACTCAATTTGTTGATTTGATGGCTCTTGATCTATATACGAATTAGCGGGTGCAGAAACCGACTTTTGCATCTCTGGAACTTGAGACAATTGAGTATCATTATTATCACTTTCATTCTCTTGTTCACGAGACTGAGTTGATTCCTTTTTAGAAGAAACTTTGGGGGCTGGTTTAGAGCGATGTTTGGAGCGTTTTTGATAACGCTTTTTACGAACTAGATGGTTATAATCTTGGGGGGATAACTTATTTTTAAGCACACGACCAACCGTGGAACTACTCACTTGAAAGTGATGCGCTAAAGTGGCGGTTGTTGCGTCTGTTTCACGATATAAACGAACTAGCTCGACTTTTTCGTCATCAGAAAGTTTTTTCGGACTCATAAATTAAGTTGTTATAGAGGACGAGGCTACCAAATACAATCAGAACTAAAGTTTATTGTATCGAGTTTACCCCTTTAGAAGCATCTTCCCATCAAGGAATTTAATGTTAAAATCAGTTAATCTATAGGGAATAGCTTTGGGAACGAGTAGTTAAGTTATGAGTCTTGATATTCAAATTGGTCAAGGAAAAACAGCACGTCGAGCCTATGGAATTGATGAAATTGCCCTTGTTCCAGGACGACGCACAATAGATCCTAATTTACCGAATACCACTTGGCAAGTCGGCGAAATTCAACGGGAAATTCCAATTATCGCCAGTGCCATGGATGGGGTAGTAGATGTCAAAATGGCAGTATTACTCTCTGAGTTGGGAGGATTAGGGGTTTTAAATTTAGAGGGGATTCAAACTCGCTACGAAGACCCCGACCCCATCCTAGAAAAGATTGCCTCTGTGGGAAAACATGAGTTTGTTGGGTTAATGCAAGAACTTTATTCAGTTCCTATTCAATCGGAATTGATTAAAAAGCGCATCAACGAAATTAAGTCTCAGAGTGGAATTGCAGCAGTGAGTCTCACACCAGCAGGGGCTGCCAAATATGGCGATGCTGTAGCAGAAGCAGGTGCAGATCTCCTATTTGTGCAAGCTACAGTTGTTTCCACAGCTCATTTATCCCCTGAGGAAGTTACTCCGCTAGACTTAGCAGGCTTTTGTGAAAAAATGCCCATGCCCGTCATTTTAGGAAACTGTGTCACTGAAGCGGTTGCCTATGACTTGATGAAAGCAGGAGCATCAGGCGTTTTAGTGGGAATTGGGCCAGGCGCTGCCTGTACCTCTCGTGGGGTTTTAGGCGTAGGTGTTCCCCAAGCAACTGCAGTGGCGGATTGTGCTGCAGCACGGGAGCAATACTATCAAGAAAGTGGCAGATATGTTCCGATTATTGCTGATGGTGGTTTAGTGACTGGTGGGGATATTTGTAAATGTATTGCCTGCGGGGCTGATTCGGTGATGATTGGTTCTCCGTTTGCTCGGGCAGCAGAAGCTCCTGGACAAGGTTTCCACTGGGGAATGGCAACTCCAAGCCCCATTTTACCTCGTGGAACTCGGATTAATGTAGGAACCACTGGCACGGTAAAAGAAATTCTCACTGGGCCGGCACGACTTGATGATGGTACGCACAACTTATTAGGTGCATTAAAAACCAGTATGGGAACCTTGGGGGCAAAAAATCTTAAGGAAATGCAACAAGTAGAAATAGTGATCGCGCCCTCTCTCTTGACGGAAGGAAAGGTTTATCAGAAGGCACAACAGTTAGGGATGGGCAAATAAGGTTAGTTATACCCTCTTGGAAATTACTCTTAACTTGTTGTTTGTCCTTCGTCCTTTGTTGTTTGTAAACCAATAACCAATGACTAATGACTAATATTAGCCAAATCGACAAGTGACTTGCCCTTGAATAAGGCATAAAGGAACTTCCCCAAACTGTCGGCTATCTGTGCTGGCAGTGGGGTTATCTCCTAACAATAAACAACTGCCATTGTCTCGGATACTTGCGACTCTTTTAATTAATTGTAAGTCCTTTTGAGTGGGATGTTGAGTAACGACAATGTCTCCCACTTCTGGTAGCTGTTTTTGATAAATATTGGGGTCAATTAATACTTCTTCTCCCGGTTTGAGAAGGGGTAACATGGAGTTTCCTGTGATGCGAAATCTCTTCCGTTTTCCCAGTAACCAGAGGAGGAGTTCTTTTAGATTAATATCTGATACCATGGCAAAGAGGAAGAAAATGGTAAGGAAATACGATGAGTTCTCAGCGCGATCGCGATCAAGAGAAAAACCTACAACAAGATATCCTATCAGATCGAAAGTACTCTTTAGCTGAAGCCATTGGTCGAGAAGGGGGAAACTTTTTAAAAGGAGAATCCCCGGTTCCAAAATTAGTGCAAGTAACCACAGAAGTAAACCTTTTTATTGATAATAATTTACCTGACTCTTCTGGGGCATTGCAATCAGTTTTGAAACGTTGGGTAAAATCTGATCCCTTACTAAGTCAACATTTAGAATCCCCATTAAAAGGGTTAGATAAAATTTTAGAAAAGATATTAACTCAGCAGGGATTATTTTACGAAATGGTACGAGAGGCAGATGTAAAATGGGGGCAAATGTACCAAGAGCGTCCTTATTTTCAAAAGCCGGGTGATCCCCCTCATCCTGATGATGAATATACTCATGAAGCGGTGAGAGAAAAGCTCTCTTTATTACGAGAAAGGATTACATTTTAAGTTAGTTGTTTGTCCCTTGTCCTTTGTAAATAAATCAGTGCCCAGTAACCAATGACTAATGACTTTTAAAAACTGCTATAACTGTATTAGTTAAAAATCATTATAAGGTCATGCGAGCATTTCAACCAGCAGGATTTCAACAGCGAAGTTTAGAGACGAAATGGGGAAAAATGGTCTATAGTGTGCCTGATGCTTCCTTTTATCCCCCAAACGTTTCAGAAGCAATTCCTCTCGTTTTTCTCCATAGTTTAGGGGGCGGTTCGTCGGCTTATGAATGGTCAAAAGTTTATCCGACTTTTGCTAGTAATTATAATGTAATTGCCCCTGATTTAATTGGTTGGGGAGATTCGGCTCATCCTGTGAAAAAATATTCGGCTGAAGATTATTTAGAGATTATTAAGCTCTTATTAGAAAATGTAGCAAAAAAACCTGCTTGGGTGGTTGCTTCTTCTTTAACTGCAGGGTTAGTCATTCGATTAGCTATTTCTGAGCCGCAGTTATTCCGAGGTTTGTTTTTAGTTTCTCCATCGGGATATCGCGATTTTAGTGAAGATTATCAGGAGGAATTTGCCTCCCAGTTAATTAATTTGCCAGGGTTAGATCGCCTTATTTATGCCGTGGGTGCAGGCAATGAATGGGCAGTTAGAAACTTTTTAGAACAATTTTTGTTTGCTGATACCTCCCGTTTAAGCGAAGAAGTGGTTGAAGCCTATTTAACTTCAGCTTTGAAACCTAACGCCGAATATGCTGCCCTTGCTTCTTTGAAAGGGGATATTTGCTTTGATCTAGCACAGTACATGGGAGATTTGAACACACCCACGAGTTTAGTTTGGGGATCACAGTCACGATTTAGTCGCCCTGAAAAAGGCAAACGGTTAGCGAATTTAAATCAAGGCGCGATCGCGCAGTTTCATATTGTTCCAGGAACTGGTGTTTTACCGCATTTAGAAATCCCTGCTGTAGTGAGCGGGTTATTGGCTAGTACGATCATCAGGTCATCAAGAGAAGAAAGTGGGCGCAATTAACCCTAATGCCAAAAACACACTACTCCAAATATAAAACTTCACTGCAATAAATTTAGAATTACTTACCCTACTCGGTTGATCATGATATTTTTGGACATGACTCACTAATTGTTGACCAGAAGGAATTGCTAGAAAAATCAGAAGGCTCGATAAGGGAAAGTATCCTAGCAGCCACCAGAGAACTGTCAAAGCAAACATACTTGCGGTTAAAATCATCAGAACGTTTGCCCCCTGTTTTGTTCCTAACCGAACAATGGGTGATTTTTTCCCAGCGAGAATATCATCTTGTACTTGATGGAAATGGGAACAGAATAAAATAATGGTGGTACTAATTCCGATTAGAATAGCAGTGGGAAGCGTAACAGGTGTGAGAACTTGCGCTTGGGAATAATAGGCGGCAGCAATGGCAATGGGGCCAAAGCAAATAAAGCAAATAAATTCTCCTAAGCCTTGATAACCCAGTCGAAATGGTGGCCCCTGATAGGTGTAACCCAAGAAGCAAGCGAGTAACACCAAGAGGATCACTTGCCAGTCTTGCTGTAACCACGCGATCGCGCTTAACCCTAAAATCGCCAGGCCTAAACAGATATTACTAATTCTAAAAACTAACTGTTTATTCCCTGTAATATTAACAACTGAACTCGATTTATTAACATCAATGCCTGTTTCTGAATCAAAAACATCATTACTCAAATTTAGCCATGCAATAATTAGAATTCCTGATAATATAAACAGGGAAAATATAGGAAGATTAATTTCTCCAGTGTCTCGATAAGCGGCGAGCGTCCCCATTGTAATTGGAATAATTGCCACGCTATAAATCGGAGGCTTAATCGCGGCTAACCACAAAGATGTATTAATTTTTTTTACAGAATTGTCAGCAAAATGAGTCAAGCGCATAGAAAGTAAGAATAACTCAGGTTGTCTTGTTTTGGCTTTAGGGATGGGAACAATCAAAAATGATCCCGAAGAAGCGACTGCAATCAATCATTGTTAAGATAAATCAATAGCAAGCAATGGTTTTTACCACCAGCAACTTCTCCTTAGAAATATCATCTTTGTTTGCACAAGACCAGATCAATTATAAAATTATTTACAATTGTTGCACTCATGTCAGTGACTCCCTGCTATGCTAGACGATTAGCCGACCCTGATCACCTCCATCACTTTTTGCAAGATTGCCATAAAAAATGTCAGCAAAGGCACCAATCATTTATTATTAGTGTGACACAGCCTTTGTCCCTCGTAGAACCCTTGGCGATTTTGCAACAGTTAAATTTCCGTGAGGAGCGCTCTTTTTATTGGGAAACGCAACAACCAAAAAGCGCGATCGCGGCTTGGGGAATTTGTCAAGAAAAAAATATCACGGGGACGAATCGTTTTCAGCAGACTCAAGATTTTATTGATAACTGCAAAGATAAAATTATTGAGTTAAAACATAGCCAACTCTCGGAAGCAGGATTAAAATTCTTAACTAACTTCTCTTTTTTTTCAACATCAAGCTATCAAGGGCATTTTCCATCCGTTACCATATTTATTCCTCGTTGGCAAGTATCCCGAGCGGATAATACTTGTTTTTTAACCTATAACTTTCTCCTCTCTCATAACAGTAATATCGCCACCATTGAATCAAAACTTAGCAACAAAATTGAAGAAATTGAAAAAGTCGGAAATTCAATTATTACCTTTCCATTTTCTCTCAGTTCTCCTTTTCAAAAAAGTGAACTTCAGGACTCATCACAATTCAAATCTGCCGTCAAACTTGCCCTAAAAGATATTGAACGCCAAGAATTAACGAAAATTGTGCTGGCTCATCATCTAGATGTGGTTTCTCCTGTTTCCTTTTCCCCTTATTTATCTTTACATTATTTACGACAAAGATATCCCCATTGCTATATTTTTTCTGTGAGTAACGGAGAAGGAACCACCTTTTTAGGAGCAACCCCAGAGCGCTTATTTAGTTTAAGAAAACAACATTTAATCAGTGATGCCATAGCTGGTTCTGCCCCCCGTGGTAAAACTGAAAAAATCGATCATCAATTCGCTCAAAATTTACTTGCTAGTGAGAAAGAGAGACGAGAACATCAAGCCGTAAGTTGTTATATTATCAAACAATTAGAAGCGTTAGGATTAACGCCACAGCGATCGCGCCGTCAGCTATTAAAACTGAGTAATATCCAACATTTATGGACATTAATTGAATCCCAAGTTCCCAATAACATTAACCCAATCGAAATTTTAGCTAAACTTCATCCTACGCCAGCAGTAGCTGGGGTAACAACTGAGGTAGCTTGCGAAAAAATTGGGCAATATGAAACCTTTGATCGCGCGCTTTATGCCGCCCCAATTGGCTGGTTAGATACCCAAGGCAATGCCGAATTTATGGTGGGGATTCGTTCCGCAATGATCAATAAAAACCAAGCCCGACTCTATGCTGGTGCGGGCATTGTTGCTGGTTCCAATCCTGATAAAGAATTGGCAGAAATTCAACTCAAACTCCAAACTATGCTGAAAGCACTACAATAATGATTTGTCCTTTGTTGTTTATCTTAACGTCCTGAGAAGATGCTCACGCTTTGCTCCGCTCCGTTATACCGTTAGGTTAACGGGTAGATGACTCAGGACAGTTACAATAAGTTTACCTATTATGTAAGATAGGTGCTAAACTCAGATTAATGTTGAGAAATCTGGTCGATGCTGAATTTAACCTACAACTACAAAATTAAACCCACTAAACAACAAATTGAAAAGATTGAACACAATCTCAATGTTTGTCGTTCGGTTTGGAATTATGCCTTGGCTGAAAGAAAGCTCTGGTATAACTCTCGTAGTTGTCGAATTAATTCATGCTCGATCACCTCGGAATACATTGTACCTCCTTTTGAATATCCCAATTACCACATTCAATCCTCTAACCTAACCAAAGCTAAAAAAACTTATCCCTTTCTTAAGTCTGGGAATGCTCAGGCTATGCAACAAACTTTGAGAAAACTTCACCGAGCTTTTAACGACATGAAGTCTAAAGGCTATGGCTTTCCTCGGTTTAAGAAGAAGATGAAGTCTTTTAATCTCGTTAGTAACAAGATTGAAGTCGAAGGTAATCAAATTAGAATGCCCTTGCTGAAACAGGTAAGGTTCATTAAATCACGGGAAATTCCAAAAGGATTTCAAATTAAACAAGTCCAAGTCATTAAGAAAGCGTCTGGCTACTACGTTAACTTAGCCTTGGAATTAGATGTTGACATTCCAACACCAGCACCTCACGGTCATGCAGTGGGGTTAGATGTTGGAATTAAAAGTATGCTAGCTACCTCTGAAGGTTTAACCATAGAAAGACCACAGTTTCTTGATCGCGTTCTGCGCAAGATTGGATTACTGCAAAGAAAACTACGTAACAAGAAGAAAGGGTCTGGAAAGTATCTCAAGTTACAAAAGAGGATAGCTAAACTATACGAAAAAGTAGCTAATCAACGCAAAGATTACCACTTCAAACTTGCTCATCAACTCTGCGCTGACACTGGAATGATCTTCGTTGAAGACATCAACTTTACAGCTTGGAGTAAAGGAATGTTCTCTAAACAATCCCTAGACATGGGGTTAGGTCAATTCATAACTACTTTGGAATATGTCTGTTCTCAAACAGATACCTATTTTGCCAAAGTGGATAAGGATTACACTTCTCAAGTTTGTCCTAATTGTGGAGTTCATACTGGGAAAAAGGACTTAAACCAACGTCTTCATGTTTGTCCAGAGTGTGGATATCAGCAAGATAGGGATGTAGCAGCAGCAGAAGTGGTATTAAAGCGAGGATTAACTGCGGTCGGTACGCCCGTGGTGAAACAGCCCAGTTATGGCGGTCTGTCGGGGGCAACTACGGTTGCCTAGATAAGAGTCTATATGGGAATCTCCCGTTATAATCTTTGATTTAACGGGAGAGGTTCAAAACCCAATGACCAATGACTAATGACCAATGACCAATGACTAATGACCAATGACTAATGACTAATGACCAATGACCAATGACCACTAACTTACATTGTTAAAGATTGCGGATTATTTTCCATTAATTGTGCTAAATCTTGTAAGAAAGCGGCGGCATGAGCGCCATATATAATGCGATGATCGCAAGTAATATTCACACTCATCTGACGACGCACCCCAAACATGCCATCATCAGTAGCCACTACCTGCGGTTGAGAAGCACCAATGGCAAGAATGCCTCCTTGTCCGGGAGGTAAAATTGCATCAAAACGGTCAACCCCAAACATTCCCAAATTAGACAGGGTAAATGTTCCAGTGCTATATTCCTCTGGTTGTAACTGTTTGCTACGAGCGCGTTTTACTAAATCTTTCCAATTGCGAGAGAGGGTATAAATATCTTGTTCAGCGGCATTACGTAAAACAGGAGTAATTAAGCCTCCATCCTCCATCGCCACAGCAACCGCAATATTAATCGCCCCATGATATTGAGTGCCTTTTTCGGTATAACTAGCATTAACAATGGGATGTTTTTGCAACGTCATCGCCACAGCTTTGGCTAATAACGCCGTCATCGTTACCCCTTTCGACTTAATCTGTTTATAGAGTTTGTCTAGTTCATCTGTGGTGATGGTATAGCCCACATGGAAAGTGGGAACTTGTACCGTCGCCACCATATTTTGCACCACAGAATTTTGTAAAGTTGTGAAAGGAACAACCTCACCACTAACAGAGGGTGCTGGCGTGGGAGAGGGTTGCGGTGTCGGCTGAGGAGTCGGGGTAGGTTGAGGAGTCGGGGTAGGAGACTTACCTGCCGCTGCTTCAATATCACTGGCGACAATGCGCCCATGGGGGCCACTTCCTTGTAAAGTAGAAAGGTCAACGCCATATTCCTTAGCTAACTTGCGAGCGCGAGGAGAGGCGACTACACGACCATCCTGCTTTTTAGTGGAAGTAGCGGCTGCTGGTTGGGGCGCTGGTTCTTGGGGTTTTGCAGCAGGCGCTTCCTCTAGCGGCGTTTTCGGGGTACTATCGCTACTTTTCTCTGGTGTTTGATTTTTAGCTTGCTCTTTGGCTGTTTCAATTTCTGCTTCGGTTTCTGCAAGTAAGCCAATGGCTGATCCCACAGGCGCTTGTTCTCCTGCTTCTACCATAATCGTGGCAAGATAGCCATCATGGAACGACTCCACATCCATATCTGCTTTGTCTGATTCCACTACGAGGATAGTTTCTCCCTTCTGCACCTTCTCTCCAGGGGATTTTGCCCAAGAAACGATTTTTCCTTCGGTCATAGTTGAACTCAGTGCAGGCATGAAAATGTCGTGGATCATAGAGCCGTTCCCTAATTTAACGATTTACTAGATTTTTTTTAAAGACACAAACTGAATTGTAACCTGAGAGGGAAGTTCTGTTCAATAAGTGCACGTGGTTATTTTTATAGTGATTCTAAATAAAAAAACAGCAACCTAAAAGTAGTGGGAGCATCTTGCTCTCTAGTAGCAGCCAAGATGCCTGCACTACGGAACTGAATTGGGACGACTATAGTATAACGGGAGATTCTTCAGATTCACGCTGAACGGTTGTATTAAGCAACCAGTAAATAGTGGAATTAAACCGGCTTGAAGCTGTAATCTGAGTTTTTCTTTGATGAAAAGATCAATACAAGCAACTCATGTTAAGATAAATAGCGATATTTTAAGAAACTGCGTTGGTAAGGATCGATAAAAAATGGAAGTAGCACTATTATTTGCCAAATTACCAGAAGCCTATTCTATCTTTAATCCCTTAGTGGATGTTTTACCCATTATTCCTGTCTTCTTTCTGTTGCTTGCTTTTGTTTGGCAAGCTGCGGTGGGCTTCAAATAAGTTAGAACTGAATTTTTTTGGTAAATTCAGATGGGGCAGATAAAAATTTGAATTGTTTCTAAAATCATGCCCCTGCTTCATAATCAATCTTTCATGATACGGCTCGCATTGAAAATAGCAATTAAAGCTACTCCTACATCAGCAAAAATTGCTTCCCAAAGGGTAGCAACGCCTACCGCGCCTAAAAGGATAAATAAGCCTTTAATCCCTAAAGCAAAGCCAATATTTTGCCAGACAATGCGACGAGTTTTATGGGCGATCGCGATCGCCTGAGAAACTTTCGACGGATGATCGGTCATAATTACAACATCAGCCGTTTCAATCGCTGCATCAGAACCTAACCCCCCCATTGCTATCCCTACATCTGCTCGCGCAATGACAGGGGCATCGTTAATACCATCGCCAACAAAGGCAACTTTATTTTTTTCGCGGTGTGATCGCTGCAAAATTCCTTCTAAAGCGTTTACTTTATCTTCTGGGAGTAATTGCGCTTGATAGTGATCGATGTTTAACTTTTGCGCGATCGCGCTGGCGACGCTTTCATGATCCCCCGTTAACATCACCACCTCAATTCCTTGAGATTTTAATCCTTGCACCGCTTCTACTCCATCCTCCTTGAGTTCATCAGCAATGAGAATATGACCTGTATATTCCCCATTAACAGCAGTATGTGCCACTGTCCCCTCCAACTGGCAAATCTCAGGTTCATGGGGGATCTGTTCACGATGCAAGAGGCGATCATTTCCCACTACAACCACTTGTTGGTTGACTTCTGCAATAATGCCATGTCCAGAAATTTCTTGATAAGTCTCTAATTGAGAGTGATCAATGGTTGTCCCATATTTCTCACAAATAGATTGAGCCACAGGATGAGTTGATTGTGATTCCACAGTGGCAGCTAATTCTAGCAATTCTGGTTCTTTCAGTCCATTATGGGTAACAATATCAGTGACCTGAAAATTCCCTTTTGTCAGCGTTCCCGTTTTATCAAAAACAACGGTTTTCACTTCCGTTAGAGCATCTAAAAACATTGCTCCTTTCACCAAAATGCCATGTTTAGCAGCATTTCCTACCCCACCAAAGTAGCCAAGGGGAATACTAATCACTAAGCCACATGGACAAGAAATGACCAGTAAAATTAACGCTCGATAAGCCCATTCGGCATGGGTTGCCCCTGGGAGGAATAACGGTGGCAAAATAGCAACCGCAAGAGATAATAAGACCACAATTGGGGTATAGTAACGGGCAAAACGAGTAATAAACTTTTCGGTTTTAGCCTTCTTACTATTGGCGTTTTGTACTAAATCTAGAATTTTCGCAATGGAAGATTCTGCAAATGGCTTAGTGACTTTTACCGTTAAAACACCAGTTTGATTAATCGTACCAGCAAGAATATTGTCTCCCGCTTCCACTGTTTCAGGGATGGATTCACCAGTTAAAGGAGACGTATCTAGTTTTGAGTTTCCCTGTAAAATTTCCCCATCAAGGGGCACTTTTTCCCCTGGACGCACGAGAATTAATTCCCCTACTTGCACTGTTTCTGGGGAAACGGGTTTAATTTCGGTGTCAATTTTCAAGTTAGCAGTATCTGGGCGAATCGCGAGTAAAGATTCAATTGAATTTCGAGAACGGGCAACAGCACTATCTTGGAAAAGTTCTCCCACTTGAAAAAATAGCATCACTGCTACCGCTTCGGGGAGTTCTCCAAGCGCGATCGCGCTAAGGGTAGCAATGGTCATCAAGAAGTTTTCATCAAAAACCTTTCCCTTGAGTAAATTTCGCCCGGCACTGGTAACAACCCCCCAACCACTCACTGCATAAGCAGGTAGTAACACAGCATACTCAGCGATTCCATAAGGGGTATTACCAAGAGGCTGATTAAAAACTAACCCGATGAGAAATAAAATAGCTGAAAGCGCGATCGGGGTAAGTTCCTTTTTCCAACTAAACTCTGTTGCACCATGATGATGCCCATGTCCATGATCATGCGTACAACCGCAAGCACCGTGTTGTCCCATTTTTAAACACCTGAAAACCTGAAGACATATTCAGATATTATAAAAAGAAAGACTCCCCTGTCAATCAGGATGGTTTTATTCTCCTGAAATCACTGTCAGGTGGGGAGATGGGGAGATAGGGAGATGGGGAGATAGGGAGATGGGGAGAGAGAACTTCTTATCCAGATGCAAAGGACAAATGACGAATGACGAATGACGAATGACAAATGACAAATGACAAACAACTACCACAAAGCCCGCTTGCCATTGGGCAAAATTGTCGCCCAATTCGTTTTCGCCTGTTTCAACTGTTGCTCACTGATTTTAGCATTAGTTAAATTTGCCCCTGATAAGTCTGCTTCTGTAAGGTTTGCCCCTTGAAAATTTGCCAAAGTTAAATCCGCTTTCCGTAAATCTGCCTTATTTAAATCCGCTTCACTAAAAAACGCCTTACTTAACCTCGCCTCTCGCAAAATTACCCGCCGTAAAATTCCTTTGGCAAAATCAGCCTCCGTTAAATCAGCCTTGGAAAAATTAGTCTGCATTAAATTAGCATCCCGAAAAATACTTTTACTTAAACTTGCCTCTTCCAGTTGCAGACGATATAAATCCACCTGTGAAAAATCTCGCCTTCCCTTTTTATATTGAGTTACTACCTGTTTTGCTGTTAACTTACGAGACGCACTGCCTTTACTCCTTCCTCCTGTGGACATTCCTCCTGTTGTCCGACCTTGACTCAAATCCCGTGTTTGACTAGTGGGTAATCCCATGCGAATACGACGCTTCCGAATAGACTCAGCTAGTTCAAAATTCCAGCTAGAACGTTGAGATTGATTTTCGGTTTGTTTTTGTTTCGCCAAAATTGTGCGTTTGACTAATCCTTGAGAAAGACTCTCCTCATAAGCCTCCATTTCCAAAGCATCTAAAACCGCTTGTGCCGACTGATATCGATCGCGCACCGCCATCTCTAACATTTTCCCCAATACTTGTTTCAGGTGACTACTGGTATTAACGTACGGTTCCCAATCTAAAGCCCCTGTACGAGAGTTGTAACCAATATCTTTCGGAGATTTTCCAGAGAGTAAATAAATACAACTTGCGCCTAAACTATAAATATCACTGGCATAGGTGGGACGCATCGCCATTTGTTCAGGGGGCGAATAACCAGGAGTGCCCACAGCAAAAGCAGTAAGGGGATCCTCTCCAGATAAGTCCGCTGCCATTTCTTCATTTACGCGATTTTTAACTGCCCCAAAATCAATTAACACTAGCTTTTTATCCATTCCCCGTCGGATGATATTCGCTGGTTTAATATCCCGATGAATCACTTTTTCCGAGTGGATATACTCAAATAGGGGTAAAATCTCGGTTAAAAATTGACGTACCGCCGCTTCACTAAAGGGGCCATTTTCTTTCACTTCTTTTTGTAAGTTTGACCCTTTAACAAAATCTTGGACTAAAAAGAATTGTTGTTTTTCCTCAAAATAATCTAACAGGCGCGGAATTTGAGGATGATTTCCCAGTTTTCCTAAAGTTTCCGCTTCTCGATCAAATAAATCTCGTGCCATTTTTAAAAAGCTATTGCTGGTATTAGCGGGGCGCAGTTGTTTAATGACACAAACTGGATTTCCGGGTAAACTGGTATCCACTGCCAAAAACGTTGCCCCAAATCCCCCTTGACCAAGGGTTTTTCCTACTATGTAGCGACCATTGAGTTTTAAGTCACTACCACAGGTTTGACAAGTTCTAACATTATTAGGATTTTTTGGTTGAGGGCAAGACGGATTCAGGCAGTAAATCATCTTGTAAATTTCGCAGATAAGGTTTGCACTATGATTTGACGACGCACTCAGTTTTGTCAGTTAGTTATTTTTATCACATTCAATAGTAGAGCTAAGTTAATAGATATCTACCTATAGAATACCTCAGACACGGATAAAAAATGGCATATCTAAAGGGGGAATCTTGGCGAGAAAACCAGATCATGTCAAAATACTAAAAAGCTGAGTTTGAATGGATACACCAATATAAAGCAAGTCGATGCGCGTCTCTCTAAACTGGTTGCAAGAATTTGTCGAGATTAATCTGACTCCTGAAGAGTTAGGGGAAATTTTAACCATTGCTGGGTTTGAAGTGGAAGAAATTGAACACCGCCGCACTTTCGCAGAAGGTGTAGTGGTGGGAAAGGTTTTAGAAAAGAATACTCATCCCAATGCTGATAAACTCAGTGTCTGCAAAGTGGATATTGGCGAAGGAGAACCGAAAAATATTGTCTGTGGGGCAGCTAATGTCCGCCCTGATATTTATGTTCCTGTGGCAACGGTGGGTAGTTATCTGCCAGTGAAGGAGCTTAAAATTAAACGCAGTAAGCTACGAGGCGTTCATTCGGAGGGAATGATCTGTTCTCTAGCGGAATTAGGCTTGGAAAAAGAGTCTGAGGGCATTCATATTTTCAGTGAGGATAATTTGACTCTTGGGGAACCAGTTTACCCGCTTCTAGGGTTAGATGATGTGGTTTTAGACTTGACAACAACCGCAAATCGTGCTGATGCCTTAAGTTTAGTGGGTGTGGCGCGAGAAGTAGCCGCCTTAACGGGTGTGCCATTAAAACTTCCTGAAACTTCGGATAGAGATTTATCGGGGAACCAGCAGACGCTACAAGTGAAGGTTACTGAAAAAACAGCTTGTCCTGCTTATATTGGAACTGAAATTACTAACTTAAAAATTGCTCCCTCGCCGCAATGGCTGCAACGGCGATTACAAGCAGCAGGGGTACGTCCCATTAATAATGTGGTTGATGTTACTAATTATGTGTTACTGGAATGGGGTCAACCGTTACACGCTTTTGACAGAGAACGGTTAAAAACTGTTGCAGGGGAAGATAATTTAAGCCTTGGGGTACGTTTAGCACAGGAGAAAGAGACGTTAACCACCCTCGATGGACAAACTCGGCAATTGCATCCTGAAAACTTGCTGATTACGGCGAATGATGTGCCTGTGGCGTTAGCTGGGGTAATGGGGGGAGAAGAAACAGAAGTTTATGATCAAACTGAGAATATTATTTTAGAAGCTGCTTTATTTGAACCTGTGGCAGTGAGACGTTCTGCAAGGGCGCAAGGATTACGGACTGAGGCTTCTACTCGCTATGAACGGGGGGTGAACCAAGCAGAATTAGAAAAGGCGTTACAACGCGCGATCGCGCTTCTAGTTGATTTAGCCCAAGGAACACCCACGCAGCAAGCCATTGCCGACACTCGCCCCTCTCCTGACCAATGGTATCGTAAACATAACTTAAAATTAGATCGCATTCATCATGTCTTAGGGGAGGTTAATAACCGCGAAGATGGAAAGTTAACCCCCGAAGATGTGGAACGCACCCTCACGGCTTTAGGTTGTGAATTAACTCGCGATGAAAAAGCCATGAGTTGGACAGTTACTGTTCCCCCCTACCGCTACCATGATTTAGAACGAGAAATTGATCTCATCGAAGAAGTAGCCCGTCTTTATGGCTATGATTACTTTAAGGATACTCTTCCCGAAAGTACGCAACCGGGTTATCTCTCCTCACGACAACAGAATAAAAATCGCATTCGAGAGGCGTTACGGGCAGTGGGATTAACCGAAGTTCTCCATTATTCCCTTGTTAAACCAGAAGGAAAGGCCGTTACCCTTGCTAACCCCCTTTTCAAGGAATACTCAGCACTGCGAACGGAACTCCTCAGTGGGCTAATTAATGCCTTTTCCTACAACTTAGCGCGAGGTAATGGGGCTTTAAATGGTTTTGAAATGGGCAGACGCTTCTGGAATACTGATAATGGTATTGGCGAAGCTGACACCCTTGCTGGCATTATGGGCGGTGAAATGTTCCCCCAAGGAAAATGGGTAAATTCAGGGCAAGGACAGTCCATGAGTTGGTATCAGGCGAAAGGCATATTAGAGGCTGCCTTCACTCGTTTAGGCTTAAGCGTTACTTATCAAGCCACAGAAGAAGACTCGCGGTTACATCCGGGGCGTACTGCGATTTTATTTTTAGAGAAACAGCGATTAGGAATTTTTGGGCAATTACATCCCCAATTCCGACAAGAACATGATTTGCCTGACGCAGTTTATGTGTTTAGTTTTGACCTAGAATTATTATTAAATGCCCTCGCTGAGAAAAATGTCTCCCAGTCGCGCTTTTCTCCCTTCTCAACTTATCCTGCGGTTGCCAGAGATATGGCATTATATGCCCCTGTTGACTTGCCCGTAGCGGACTTAATTCAAGTGATGGAAAAAGCTGGAGGAAACCTGCTACAACAAGTAGAATTATTTGATGAATATCGCGGTGAAAATGTCCCTGAAGGACAACGGAGTTTAGCTTTTAGTTTAATCTATCAAGCGCGCGATCGGACTTTAACCGATGAAGAAGTTGAGCCGTCTTTAGAGAAGGTTCGCAAGGCTCTAAATCAAGAATTTACTGTTACCTTAAGGAGTTAAAATTATGCCCAAATATGTGATGTGGGGAAACTACTGCGATAATGTGGAAGAAAAACGCGCCCCTTTTCGTCAAGCCCATTTAGATGGCTTAAAAGCGCAAAAAGAACAAGGAGTGTTATTAACCATTGGCCCCACGAAAGATTTAAAAAAAGTGTTTGCTTTATATGAGGCAACAGATGAAAAAACAGTTCGAGAGTTAGTGGAAAATGATCCCTATTGGCAAAATGGCATTTGGACAGACTACGAAGTTAAAGAATGGATACAGGCGTTTTAAGGTGATCTAATCTTTTTTAGAAACTTTAAATCTAAAGTTATTGGTTATTTGCTTACAAAGGGACGAAGGACAAAAACTTAATTAGAGTGAATACTGCTATAGCAATCCTAAATCAGTTGTAAACTTCCACTTTAGTTCCCCCCTTTAATAAGGGGGGTTAGGGGGGAAGCCTTCGGCACGGCTTTCAGCCTACGTAACTTAAGCTACTTTTTACAAATGAGATCATATTGCTATATATTTTTAGTTATGGCTCACAACAGATTGTAATAATAAACGTTGATATTTTTGGTAGAGAACCAACCCTGGGATTGTTCTTTTAAATGACGATGGTTGCTTATACTCTTGCACATTATAGTATTTACGAATAGAATTTATCTTTTGGTAATGGGGATACCATTTTTTTAATTGCGTTAACAATTGTTGTAACTTTTGATAGGAATTTTTATGTTTATAATTTAAAACAATGTATTGAAGTATCTTGGCATATCCCTCAGGTCGTTGCTGATGTTCAGGCATTTTAATAATATCGCCTAAATCTTGGAAAAGATTATAGTTTAAATCCACTATAGTTATAAAGGCTTCGGGATGATGAACTTCTTGAGTGTGAAAACTGGTAACTAATTCAGAGATTTTTTGTAATAGAGAAAAGTCTTGAAATTGATTATTTTTAAAGTTAAATAGCAATTGTAGCCCAAGCTGGTTTTGACTAGCAAGCTCTTTAATTTCTGCTACATAAGTCTGAATAGCAATTTTGCCTTCTTGAGATTTTATCTGATTAATAGTTTTTTGACCCAATCTCTCTAATAACTTTAAAAAGACTGAGTGAGATAATTGTTTAGAAAGTAACTGAAACACCTGATCATAAAACTCCTGTTGAACAAACCCGCGATATTGAAATTCAATTTCTTCAATCCCAATAAAACTTTCTTTTGCCTGTAACGCTGCTTCGAGAAGTTTAGCACTATTTTCCAGCCCTTGATAGCCATTCGCTTGTCTCTGGAAATTACTCTTTGTCCTGACTAACAGAGCAAATTCAGGATTATCAAATTTTTCACTATCAAGTTTAGTAATAAAGCTGGCTAACCTTTCAGCCTCTTGCATGGCTTGATCATGCTCAATTACATATTTAGAAGGGATCTCTGCTTTAGAAGAAAATAATTTTTTTAAGCTCTCTAAAGCACTATTATCCCCCATGATGGAGCGATTCCACCAGGGTTGATGATCTGTATTTGGCTCAGTTTGTCTTACCATATCACTTTTAAAGATGCTTCAATGTACATCATGCAAACACGATTATACACTCTTCAAAGGCAATTGTAACACAGGTTTAAAAGTTTTTACAGATTAACCTAGTTCTCAGTAAACTTCTAGGATAAGTAAAAACACTGTTTTCTTACCTCAAAAAAAATCCTCCAAAGGAATATAATAGATTCCCATGGAGGAGGTTAACCTAAGCCGAATTAGTGTAATTAACTTTGGGCAACAGTTGCCGTTTGAGGATTGAGTTTATTGCCTTCTTGTAACGTAGCAGAGAGACGATTCAAGGCATTAATATAGGCTTGTGCTGAAGCAACAATCACATCAGTATTGGCAGAATGACCAGAATAAACCTGACCGTCATGGCGCAAGCGAATGGTTACTTCACCAATGGCATCAATCCCTGCTGTTACGGACTTCACCGAATACTCAATTAACTCGTTAGGAACTTTCACCACCCGATTAATGGCTTTATACACCGCATCTACTGGCCCAGTTCCAATGGCAGCATCGGTTAATTCTTCGCCCTCTGGGGTGCGGATAGTAACCGTTGCAGTGGGACGAGAGTGATCGCCACAAGATACCTGTACTAATTCTAAACCAAAGATATCAGGAGCGTGTTGGGTTTCATCATTGACAATGGCTTCTAAATCCCAATCAGTGACAACTTTTTTCTTATCTGCTAGATCTTTGAAGCGCAAGAAGGCTTTATTTAATTCCGTTTCGGTAAACTCATAGCCTAAGTCTCGCAAACGACTACCAAAGGCATTACGTCCAGAATGCTTACCGAGAATAATTTGGTTACTTGTCCAACCAATGGACTCAGCATCCATAATTTCATAAGTCTGTTTATTCTTAAGCACCCCATCTTGGTGAATCCCTGATTCATGGGCAAAGGCATTTGCCCCCACAATTGCTTTATTCGGCTGAATGGGCATTCCAGTGAGGTTAGAGACTAAACGGGAAGTTTTATAAATTTCTTTGGTGTTAATACTCGTTAACGGTTCTTCCGACTCTGGTTCTCGTCCTAAGAAGGGATTATAAAATTGACGGCGGACATGAAGTGCCATCACTAATTCTTCTAAAGCCGCATTTCCAGCCCGTTCACCAATGCCATTAATGGTGCATTCTAGTTGTCGTGCGCCATTTTGAATTGCCGAGAGGAAGTTCGCCACTGCTAACCCGAGATCATTATGCCCGTGAACAGAGATAATTGCCTGTTCAATATTGGGGACATTTTCTTTTAAGCCACGAATTAACGCCCCAAATTCTTCTGGAGTGGTATAGCCCACGGTATCAGGAATATTAATGGTAGTTGCCCCTGCAGCGATCGCGCTTTCCACCACTTGATACAAAAATTCATGATCCGAGCGTCCCGCATCTTCGGCAGAAAACTCCACATCATCGGTGAAAGTTTTCGCATATCCCACCATTTTCGGGATAATTTCTAAGACTTCTTCCCGAGTTTTCTTGAGTTTATACTTGAGGTGAATATCAGAAGTTGCCAAAAAGGTATGGATGCGCCCTTTTGCTGCCGGTGCAATGGCTTCTCCTGCTGCTTTAATATCTTGTTCTCTAGCTCTAGCTAAAGCACAAATAGTGGGGCCATCGGCTGTACCCACGGTTTCAGCAATAGATTTGACGGCTTCAAAATCCCCAACACTGGAATAGGGAAATCCAGCTTCAATGACATCCACTCCTAAGCGGTACAAGGAACGAGCAATGGTCAGCTTTTCATCCCCATTGAGAGTAGCCCCTGGAGATTGTTCGCCATCACGGAGTGTGGTATCAAATATTATAATTCGATCGCGTTCTTTACTCATAGATAAATTAATTAAGCACACTATCTGATCTTTAATTCTAGTCTATCTTTTCAATACTTTCTCGAATATCATTAAGGTCAATATAGCGGTCAGTGGCATTTCGCAATTCCCGAGCAATCATGCCTTCTGTGGAAACAACGGTAATATGAGTATTTTTTGATCGTAAAAGCTCGATCGCGCGTTCAAAATCCCCATCACCACTAAACAAGATTACGCGATTATATTGCTCAACAGTATTAAACATATCAATCACAATTTCTATATCTAAATTGGCTTTCTGGGAATATCGCCCCGACACATCATCATAATATTCCTTTAATATCTTCGTGCGTACCGTATAGCCTAAGCTAATTAGGGCATCTCGAAACCCCCTTTGATCTTGGGAGTCCTTTAGCCCTGTGTACCAAAACGCATTAACAAAGCTAATCGTCGGTTCATTTTTAAAGTAGTCTAAAACTCGTCTCGGATCAAAAAACCAGCCATTTTTTTGCTGAGCATAAAACATATTATTGCCGTCCACAAAAATCGAAAGACGGTTGATATTACAATTCATAATAAATCGCATTACTAATAACAATAGAGCGTCAATTAAACAGGGGAATTATATTAGCTTAAATTTGAAAAAATATAAGCAGAATTATCTTAGCCCTAACTTAAAGCAACAGATTCACTGCTTATAAAAAGGGCTTTTTAGTAGTTAAAAATTAGAATAAAAAGTTAGTAATTTTAGGGGTTACCAACAATCATGGTAGAAACAAACTAGCTTCAAATGATAATTTAAGATAAAATAGAAAACAGACATTTAATATTAAAAATATAAAAATAACAAAAAGTGAATTGTCAAGGGAAAATTATAAACTGAAGGTCACCAAAATAATTGTGCCTAGTCAGAGATTACGCCTTCCTAAACGGAAGACAGGGACTTTAATCGTCCATTAATTCTCTCTTGATCAAAAACTTCCCTATACTATAATACCGAATTTTTTCAAACTTAAGTAGAATGATTTTTGTCAAAATGTCACAACAACTAACCAAACTGACATTTCTCAAACAACTCGCTACCAAACCTTGGATCACTTGTTTTCTCGCGGGTATTTTAATGGGGATGGGTTCTGATCCCTTTAACGCATGGTTTTTAGCTTGGATTGCCCTAATTCCCTTATGGATTTGGCTTATTAATCAACAGAAATTCCAGATTCGCCAACTTCTACCCCCTTTGACCTTTGCCGTGGGCTATTATGGGGTTACGATATTTTGGATTACTGGCATTCACCCAATGACATGGATGGGCGTTCCATGGCTGAGCAGTCTTCTCATTGCGATTTTCTGTTGGCTTTTTATTATCGCTTGGGGTAGTTTTTTTGTCTTACTTTGGTCACTAGGGATGATATTCTTGACGCGTTCCCTGAGTCATCCCTTATCGCGAGTTCTACTTGGGGTAGCGTTGTGGTGTACTGTGGAAACCCTCGTTAGTCATACCCCCCTGCATTGGCCCACCTTTGCTTTAACCCAAAGCCCTTACAATTTACCGATTTTACAATGGCTTTCTGTTTCTGGAACAACCACTGTTACCGCCGCCATTGTTGCGGTGAATGGATTACTCGCCGAAGCAATTCTCATAAACCATCGCCAAAATCGCTCTCGCTTCCTTGGAGGCTTAACTCAAGTATCCCTTGGCTTACTAGTAGGGTTACATCTTATTGGCTGGTTGCTTTATCTCCAACCCCTAGAAACCCCTCAAGAAAATGCTCTTCGAGTTGGCATTATTCAGGGCAATGTTCCCAATACCATCAAACTGTATCCCGAAGGCTGGCGTAAAGCATTAGAAGGCTATACAACAGGATATATCGGGCTTGCTGAAGCTGGTGCGGAGGCAATACTCACCCCAGAAACGGCGCTTCCCTTTCAATGGGAAGAACAAGTGCGTGGTAATAGTGATTTTTATCAAGCGATTTTACAGAAAAATGTCCCTGTGTGGTTAGGAGCGTTTGGTAAAAAAGAAGGGCGTTCCACCAATAGCCTCTATAGTTTGAATGGAGAGGCAGAAACTCTGGCTCGTTTCGATAAAGTGAAATTAGTTCCCCTCGGAGAGTATATCCCCTTTGAAGACATTTTAGGGAATGTGGTAGATCGTCTCTCTCCTCTTGACTCGCAATTTGCCCATGGTAGCCCAGATCAAACCTTTATCACACCTTGGGGAAAAGCAGCAGTGGGAATTTGCTATGAATCTGCCTATGGAGAACATTTCCGCCGTCAAGTTGCCAGAGGAGGGGAGTTTATTCTTGTTCCCTCCAATGACGATCACTATAGTGCAGCAATGCCAGCCCAACACCATGCCCTTGATGTGATGCGAGCCATTGAAAACGATCGCGCGATGGTTCGAGCTACCAATACAGGCTATTCAGCCATTGTCGATCCCCGTGGCAATACTCTCTGGTTATCAGATCTTGATGAATATGAAACTCATCTCAGCACGATTTATCGGCGCGATACCCAAACTTTATATGTGCGTTGGGGCAATTGGTTAAACTGGGTGTTACTTGGCTTAGGAGGGGTGGTTTTAGTCAGGAGTAAACTGAAAAGCAGACAAAATTAATCTGACTTTTCGTGAGATTTGGCTATTCTAACAACTCAATCACGCCAGTTTGACCATCAATTTTAACCAGTTGATTGTTTCGGAAAATCTGAGTGGCATTAGGAATATCCATCACCGCAGGCAGATTATATTCACGGGCAATAATTGCGCCATGGGAGAGTCTTCCTCCCACTTCTGAGATTAACCCGCCGGCACGAGCTAAAAGAACCCCCCAACCCGCATCAGTATAGGGAACAACAACAATGGTTTTTTCGTCAATCGTGGCATTATTGGATTGAGAGATATCGGTAATAATTTGAATACGACCTATCGCTTGTCCTGTGCTCGCGCCAATGCCTTGCCAGCGTTGCTGTGATGATAGTTGCTGTGAAGAAATAATTTGATCGCGCTGGGGAGGACGACCATAAACGACATAAGGAACATTGGGTAACTTTTGATCTTCCGCAAAATAAAGGCGACGATTTTCAATATATTGAGCAATTTCTGCTCGCAGTTGGGGATCATCCTCAGTAGCAATTTTACGGATTTCGGAAAGTGTTAAGAAAAAGATGTCTTCTGGTTCTTTTAATAATCCTGTTTTTAGCCAAATCTGTTCTAAGGCGAGAACACTCCATCTTAGATGGGCAAGTAACTGGTTATAAACTTCTGCAGTTCGGGCTTTTAATTCTAATCGTCTTTGTAGGGTGCGGGTACGCCAATTATGATTACTGTTGATCTGGTTGTTGGTGGTTTCAGGTTGTTGATTAAAGAAAAATTGGGCAAATAGTGATCGCGCTGAACGAGGATCTTCCAACCAACGGGGAACCGCAATATCCGTGGCAGTTTCACTGAGATAACCATACTGATTTAACCAATCTTGAAATTGATCTAAAATGCTTTCTCCATCGGGAGATTCAGCTAAGGTGGCAAATAAAGACGGTGCGCTTTGAGACTCTACTTCCTGCACGGGAATTAAGTTTCTGGCATCTTTCGCAATTTTGGCTAATTCTTGAGTAGAAGCCACTTCGGGTAAGCAGTTATAGTTGAGGGCTTCATCAGGAACTTTTAAGAGACTCTTGCGGAGAGAAAAACTAAGGGGGGCGAGGATATTATAGTAGGTAGCAGCTTGCAAGGTGTTGAGAATCATCTCAATGCGAGTGAGCAATTCTTGAGGCGATAGCTGCTTGGCAGATTTATGTTGTAAGTCTTGGAGAGTGGGCGTAAATAAGGACTCTTCATCAATGGCAAAGTCTTTGCTTAAACGTAATTCTCGCCATCCTAAGCGGCATAAGCCTGGAATATTGCGAAGGGTGGAAAGCAGGGAAGGACGGGTAAATTTTGCCCCTCTGGTAAGAAATTCTAGACTTTCTGCGGGGAGTCCCATGCGTCGGAAAATTTTACCTAAGAGGGTGGCATTAAAATAGGCACGGCTGTAGTGTAGGGTTGCCGTTTCATTAAATTTTAGCCCTTTAGCGCGATCGCCGAGAACAATAGTAAAGAGTTGTCCCCAAACGCCACAAGTGAGAGGACGATTAATTGACCATGTTAGAGGACGAATTAACCCCGGTATTACTTCTGCGGCAATTTTTCTCGTCCAGATGGGCTGTAAATTGGTAATAGGACGCGTTTGTAAAATCCATAGTTGTTGTCCATCATAAGTCCATTCAATATCTTGGGGAAAGTCATAAAACCGTCTCTCTAATTCTCGGGTTAAGTGGGCGATCTCTTGTAATAGCCATTCGGGAATGTCGCCGTCTCCTTCCACTTGTGGTGAGGAATCTTGGTAAATGACGCGATATTGTTGCGGGGTTTTTTGTCCAGAAACTACTTGCGTTGGTTCACCGGGGAGTGCTTCAACTAACACGGCATCGTCCATTTGTTTCACGGGATCGCGACTAAAGGCAACCCCTGAAAAGACTCCTTGAATTTGTTGTTGCACTAATACCGCCATTGCCAACTCTTCTTGTTGTTGTTGGCGACGATATTGAGCGGCCGTAGGATTGTTATAAGAAGCCTGACATTGTAAAATGCCATCACGGAGGGCTTCCTCGCTGGTAATATGAGAAATACTTTGGTATTGTCCGGCCGCAGAGGTGTCTTCAGTATCTTCTCCTACGGCAGAGGAGCGAACAATTAAGGGGTTATTTTCATCTGGAGCGGCTAATTCTACTAAGGGTTGAAAGTCATCCCCTGCAGGGAGAACCCAACCAAAAGGAACAGGATATCCCCAGCGTTTGAGTTGGGAGAGTGTGGCAGCTTTTTGTCCGACTTTTTTTGCCTTCAGAGGTTGATCTAAGGAAAGAACCGCGCGATCGCCGCGAAAAAATTTAAACATAGAGTTAGCCTTACTCTCATTGCTGGGTAAATTAAGGTCATCTGGAATTTTATTATAAATGGCGAAAATGATTAGGGAGAGGGCAATGGCACTAATAATTCTAGGCGGATCATCAATATGAAGTAACCCGAGAATTAAGGGCATTAAAATTAAGATACCATTACGGCCAGAAGCGCGATCGCGCAAGATCGTAAAACTAATTCCCCCAATTAAGAAAATTAATCCTGCTGCAATGGGATCATGAACCACCATTCCCCAAGTTACATTCGTGGTTCCAGCACCTTTTGCCACCCAATATCGTCCAATCACTACAGCAATTAAAGCCACGATTTCCCACACAGGATCCTCGGAAAAAAATGACCTTGCTAACAAAACAGCAGCAATCCCTTTTCCTGCCTCCGAGAGGACTGCTAAAATTCCAGCCAGTTTTCCCCCATGATAAAACGCTGCTGAGACGGAGATATTCCCCGTTCCTAGTTGGTTTAAGTTTTTTCCTGTCAAAAAAAGGGTTAGCCACTGAATTAAAGGGACTGCGCCTAAAATGGGGCAAATAACAAAAATGAGTAAGGCCCCCCAAAGTTGTGTGAGAGTCATAAGATCAATTACTGATTCCTAATTAATTACTAAGGTACAATAGAAGTTCCCCCATGTTAGTTTAAATGTAACTTTTATTTCTGATGAATCAACCAGATCAAAATTCATCTCAAAAGTCTAATAATCAATCTTGGATTCAGGCAATTTTCTCAGTTTGGCAAAATACGAGCAATCGGTTCCAATCCCTTCTCCCTTTTCAAAAAGCCACAGATCAAGTCAAGCAGTGGTTTACAGTTTCTGAAGAAGAAGTTGCCGACATTTTAACGAAAGTTCGGGAAGAGTTACCAACAACAGAAGTAATTTTAGCGGGAAAGCCTCAATCGGGAAAAAGTTCAATTGTTCGGGGATTAACTGGGGTTTCTGAAGAAATTATTGGGCAAGGATTTCGTCCTCATACGCAGCATACAGAACGTTATCCCTACCCCTCAGAAGAGTTACCATTAGTAATTTTTACTGATACAATTGGCTTAGGAGATATTCAAGAAAATACCCCACAAATTATTGAAGAATTAGAAACCAGTTTAGATGCAAGTACCGATCATCGCGCTCGGATTTTAATTTTAACTGTAAAAATTAATGATTTTGCTACAGATACGTTACAAAAAACAGCGCAGGCATTACGAAAAAAATATCCGAGCGTTCCAATTTTATTAACGGTTACTTGTTTACATGAAGTGTATCCCCCAGAGATAGAAAATCATCCTGACTATCCCCCCTCTTTTCCAACAATTGAACGTCCTTTTGAAAAAATTAAAGAAACCTTTTCGGGGTTATACGATCGCGCTGTTTTAATTGATTTTACCTTAGAAGAAGATGGCTATACCCCAGTTTTTTATGGTATAGAAGCCCTCCGTGATGGTTTAGGGGAATTACTTCCTGAGGCGGAAGCAAAAGCCATGTATGAGTTATTAGATACCTCAATGGGCGATCAATTAGGGAGTCTCTATCGGGATGTGGGAAGACGCTATATTTTAGCTTTCTCTATTATTGCAGGAACAGTGGCAGCAGTCCCTCTCCCTTTTGCAACCATGCCCGTTTTAACCACCTTGCAAGTATCTTTAGTAGGCATCTTAGGAAAACTTTATGGACAACCCTTATCTTTTTCCCAAGCTGGTGGTGTGGTAAGTGCCATTGCAGGGGGATTTTTTGCTCAATTAGTGGGACGAGAATTAATTAAATTTATTCCAGGATTAGGCAGCGCGATCGCGGCTTCTTGGGCTGCTGCTTACACTTGGGCTTTAGGGGAAGGGGCTTGTGTTTATTTTGGCGATTTAATGGGCGGTAAAAAGCCTGATCCTGAGAAAATTCAGGGAGTTATGCAGGAGGCCTTTGCCGAAGCAAAAGAACGGTTCAAAAAGAAATAATGCAATAGAATCCCCCTCAGGTGGGGAGATGGGGAGACAGGGAGATGGGGAGAAGGAAACAGCCCTGCCCTAAAAAGGGTCATGATCTACAACTTTGAAGAGAAATTGCATCAGAGTGCAACCTAGGGTTAGTATTTTGTCAAGACCTGTCAAGAGAGTCTTAGAAACGTTAACATAAATTAATATAACAAGCAGATCATTAATGGTGTGTCTGGATCCTCATCAGCATAATAATTTAAATAGGAGCTACAGCAAATTCCATTAAATCTGAACCACGGAGGTTAAGCGTGAATAACAATAATAATAATAAAAAATGGCGTAATGCGGGATTATATGCCCTGCTAGCCATCGTTGTCATTGCTTTGGCAACAGCATTTTTAGATCAAGAGCCACAAACCCAAGCAACATGGCGTTATAGTGAATTTATAAATCGGGTAGAAAATGGCAATGTGGAAAAAGTTAAGCTAAACAGCGATCGTTCCGAAGCAATTGCCACTGCACAGGATGGACAACAAGTGCAGGTCAATCTTCCCAATGATCCGCAATTAATTGATATTTTAACGGAAAATAATGTGGATATTTCCGTGCAGCCAGAAAGTGATGATGGCTTCTTATTCCGTGCTCTCAGCAGCCTCTTTTTCCCAATTCTTCTCCTAGTGGGATTATTCTTTCTCCTACGTCGGGCGCAGGGTGGCCCTGGTTCTCAAGCCATGAACTTTGGTAAGTCCAAAGCGAAAGTGCAAATGGAACCGCAAACCAATGTCACATTTAGTGATGTGGCTGGTATTGAACAAGCTAAATTAGAGTTAACAGAATTAGTTGACTTCTTAAAAAATGCTGATCGCTTCACCGATGTGGGAGCAAAAATCCCGAAAGGCGCATTATTAGTGGGACCACCTGGAACAGGTAAAACCCTTTTAGCCCGCGCTGTAGCAGGAGAAGCGGGTGTTCCCTTCTTCTCAATTTCAGGTTCAGAATTTGTCGAAATGTTTGTCGGCGTTGGGGCTTCTCGTGTTCGCGATTTATTTGAACAAGCTAAATCTAATGCCCCCTGTATCATCTTCATTGATGAAATTGATGCCGTTGGTCGTCAGCGTGGTGCTGGCTTAGGCGGCGGTAACGACGAACGGGAACAAACCCTCAACCAGTTGCTAACAGAAATGGATGGCTTTGAAAGCAATACTGGTATTATCATTATTGCCGCCACTAACCGTCCTGATGTGTTAGACCAAGCGTTAATGCGTCCGGGTCGTTTTGACCGTCAAATTGTGGTGGATCGCCCAGACTATGCTGGACGTTTGGAAATTATGCAAGTTCACGCCCGTGGCAAAACCTTAGCCAAGGATGTGGATTTAGAGAAAATTGCTCGTCGTACTCCTGGTTTTACTGGGGCAGATTTAGAAAACTTGCTTAATGAAGCCGCAATTTTAGCCGCCCGACGTAACTTAACTGAAATCTCCATGGACGAGGTAAATGATGCGATTGATCGCGTTCTTGCCGGCCCTGAGAAGAAAGATCGGGTAATGAGTGAGCAACGAAAAGCGTTGGTTGCTTACCACGAAGCGGGTCATGCCTTAGTGGGTGCCTTAATGCCAGACTATGATCCTGTGCAGAAAATCAGCATTATTCCTCGTGGCGCTGCTGGTGGTTTAACTTGGTTTACCCCTAGTGAGGAACGGTTAGATTCAGGGCTTTATTCCCGTTCTTATCTCCAAAACCAAATGGCAGTGGCGCTAGGTGGTCGCATTGCTGAAGAAATCATCTTCGGTGAAGAAGAAGTCACAACTGGTGCTTCCAATGACTTACAGCAAGTGGCACGAGTTGCCCGTCAAATGGTTACCAGTCTCGGAATGAGTGACCGACTTGGCCCAGTAGCGTTAGGTCGTCAAAATGGTAACGTGTTTATGGGACGGGATATTGCCTCCGATCGCGATTATTCTGATGAAACTGCCTCCGCTATTGATGAGGAAGTTCGCAATTTAGTAGAACAAGCCTATCGTCGCTGTAAAGATGTGTTAGTGTCTAACCGTCATATCTTAGATGAGTTGGCACAGGCTCTTGTTGAGCGAGAAACCGTTGATGCAGAAGAGTTACAACGGATGCTCAATGAAAATGAAGTGAAAATGGCAGCGATCGCGTAGTTTTTAATTCACGCTTAAAGTGAATTAATTAATTTAGTCGTGTCCAGAGAGGCACGACTTTTTTCTATTTGTTGTCACTATCAAAAGAGAGGTTCTAATGTTGCTTCCTGATTCCTTAGCTTCCAAAAAAGACCAACTAAGAATTCAGTTACCTGCGACGCTTCAAGCAAAACTTTGGATTCAACCAACAGAATCAACGTTGTTAGAAGTGATCAAGCATCTACGAACATTACGATATTTGCTGTTTTACTATCTTCCTTTCAGCGTTAGTGAGCACTTATTAGAAACTGAGCAACCTCTCTGGCAATGGAATAGTGGAACCCTAATGTTTACTGACTTAGCTGGATTTACGGCTCTAACACAAACTTGTAGCCAGCAGGGAGCTGTGGGGTCTCGTTATCTTGCGAAGTTAATTAATACTTATTTTTCTCGTACCATTGAAATTATTAGTGCCTCAGAAGGGGATTTACTGGAATTTACAGGAGATGCAACTTTAGTTAAATTTGATGGTGCTACTCCTGAACAAGCAACCGCTAAAGCCGTCCGAGCGGGACTTAGGTTGCAACGAATGATGACAGAGTTTAATCAACTGGAAACCTTCGGAGAAAGTCAGAGCTTAGGGATGCGAATTGGGATTCATAGCGGTCAATTCTTAACTGCTGATGTTGGCACTCCCATGCGAATGATGCGGATTTTATTAGGTCAAACTGTACGTTGTGCCAAAAATACAGAAAGTTTTGGAAAAGTAGGAAGGGTTTGCATTAGCGAGGAAACTGCTAAGTGGGTTCAGGATAGCTTCCGATTAACTCCCCATCAAGAAGGCTACTTTTTAATAGAAGATGATATGACGAGCGAGAGCTTGGGACGATTTGAAATTACGCCACAGCGACGACGTTTTCCCCGTAGTATGCTATTCAATAATAGCTCAGAAGAGATGATGCGCGAAATTAATCATTTGCTTAAGCAAACTGCTCCTCTCTCCAAATATATTGCCCCTCCTGTCTTAAAATTACTAGTAGAAAATGCTCGCGATCGCGCTATTCCCCCTACCCTCTCCCAAACTGCTGTCTTATTTATCAACTTAATAGGAATACCAGAGCGTATCGATTCAGTCAAAGCCACCACTGAACAAGAACAACTGATTCACGCCCTCTCCTACCTGTTTGCTCAAATTAACGCTCTGATAGAAGCCAAAGAAGGTTTTTTACAAAACTGGACTTACCATCGTTACTCAGACATACTCGCTTATTTTGGTGTTCCCAACTCTCGAACTGATGATGCTATTCGGGCTACTACCGTTGCTACCCAAATTAGGCAACTTATTTCTCAATTTCCAGAAGTGGAAGTTGGTCAGCAAAAAATTCCAGTTAGCTGCCAAATTGGATTAGCTTGGGGAACTGTATTTGCAGGAGAAATTGGTCAGCCCTATCATCGCAGAGATTATAATGCCTTAGGAGCACCAGTTAATCGAGCTGCCTACGTGATGAGTCAAGCCCCTAAAAATCAAATTTGGATCACTAATTCGATGGTGGAACGAATTGAGCTTGAGCAAAATTTACTTAATCTTGATGATTTACCTTTTCACTATCAGCTAGTTCAGAAGTTAAGGCTAAAAGGTAGCAAAAATTTAACACCTATTTTTGAAATTATTTCTAAATAAAAAAAATCATTAAATCAGTATCATAATATTTTCTAGATATGTTACACTATGAAGCAGATCACTTACTGATGAAAACAATTGTACTACGACCTAAAAAATTAAGATGCAACTAACCGATACTTGGTATGCCGTAGAACTGAGTTCTAATTTAAAGCAAAAACCAATCAGCATTGAGCTGTTTGAGTCTAAAATTTGCTTATGGAGAGACCAGAAAGGATTTCCTCATGCCATCGTGGATCGTTGCCCTCACAAAGGGGCCGCTCTCTCAAAAGGGAAAGTTCTTGGCGATCAATTGCAATGTCCCTATCATGGCTGGATTTATGATAAGCAAGGGAAATGTGTAACTATCCCAGCAGCCCTTCCAGAACAAGCTATTCCCAAAAAAGCCTGTGTTCAAACTTTTGATTGTAAAGAACAACGGGGGTTAATTTTTTTGTGGTGGGGAAATAGTGAGCCTGAACCACTTCCAGACTTAAACTTAGTTCCTAATAGTGATGATTCAACTTGGAGGGTTTTGGAAGGAGAAGCAATTTGGGAAGCCCATTGGATTCGCGCACTTGAAGGTTTTACTGATCTAACTCATGTTCCCTTTGTTCATTCTGGTAGCTTTGGCAATAGTTCGGATGCAAGAGTTTTACCCACTAAAAAATCTATCACCCCTTATTGTCTCTCTCAAACAATTTTGACTCCTCGCGATCGCGAATATCGTAAAACTCAACGTTGGAGCATCAATCAATTATTACCCTTCAATAAAAAGAAGAAAAATCAACCTGAAGAAGTTGCAGCTGTAGAAGCTAACGAAGTTAGTGAATCTGAAGGGGCACAGTATGTAGAGTTATGGTTACCTAATATAGTTTTTATTCGAGTTGTCTTTAGCGATTTCCAGATTTATCTATTGTTAGTTAGTGTTCCAATATCTGGACAACGGACACGTAATATTTGGAAACATTTCCGATCATTTCTCAAGACCCCTCTTGCTGATAACAATGCCCGTAATCGGGTGATAAAGTTCTTGCAAGAAGACCAGCATATAATTGAATCAATTGAACCTCATTGCCCCTCTCTTGAGCAACCCAAAGATTTACTCCATGACACTGATGTGGTTACAATTGAACTACGTAAGTTACTGCGAAAAAAAGGGAAAAATGGATTTTTACAGGAATACGATGCAACATTATCTAAAAATACTTGACTGAATTAATGTAGTTGGTATATTTTATTTTAGCAAGGGAATTATTACTTTCCTTAGCATTTTTGAAAGCTATTATCTGAAAAATAATTGACATGAATGAAACTGATATCAAGCACATTGACCATATAGCCTTAACTGTTTCCGATCCCCAAAAATCAGTAATTTGGTATCAAGAAGTTTTAGGGATGGAACAATGTTTTATGCACGGTTTAGAAGGCCCCCCTTTCCTATTACGAGCAGGACAAACTTATCTCAATCTGTTTCCGGCTGATACAGATAAACCGGGCAAAACGCCCAATCACGATACCATCGCCATGCGTCATTTTGCCTTTAAAATAACTCCCGAGCAATATGAACTAATTAAGGAAATGTTAGAAGGCAAAGGGCTGGCTCCAGAGCTTTTTGACTATGGGCCTTTCTGTCGATCAATCTTTATCAAAGATCCTGATGGTCATGTTATTGAATTAATTGCCTATAATCCAGAAGACGTATTTATTTCACAATAGGAGTTGAAGAGGAGGGACGAGAGCTAAGGCTTTTTAAGAAGCACACCAAAGCCAAGCCCACTAAAAATGCTTGCAAGCCAAAAGAGAAATTACTATTTAAGTAATCGTAAGCTCCCCCAGCTACAATGGGTCCAATAATTTGGGCAAGACTAACTATAGATTGAGACCCGCCACTGACTTTACCTTGTTCACTATCAGGAACTCCATTAGCTATTGTCCCTCGTAAGGTAGGAGAAGCTAGCCCAACACTGAAAGCAAAAAGGGTTTGTGTTCCATACAAATAAATTCCTCGGGGGATAAAGCAGATGCCAATCAGAGCGATGACGATGCCGGTTAAGCCCACTATCACCAGACGATCATTGCTAAAGCGAAGTACTAGTTTACCAATTAAACCGCCTTGTACTAAAGTGGTGATCACTCCCACCCAAACTAAAACCCCCGCAGCTTCAGCTGGTCCCCAAGAAAACTCATCTCGCACAAAAACCACGAAGATACTCGTAAGTCCAGCAAAACCTAAATAAAATAGAAAATATCCTGAAAAGAGATAGCGGAGATGAGAACGTTCCATTAAATCTCGAAGTTGAGCAAACGTGGAAAAGGATCTAACTGTTAGGGGAGTTTTAATAGGTTCTTTTAAAGATTCCTTGAGAGTAAAATATCCCATAACAAAGTTAGCGAGGGCAAGGCTTCCTGCTACCAGCACTGGTAAGCGTAAATTAAC
Source organism: Euhalothece natronophila Z-M001 (assembly GCF_007904085.1). Classification (GTDB taxonomy): domain Bacteria; phylum Cyanobacteriota; class Cyanobacteriia; order Cyanobacteriales; family Rubidibacteraceae; genus Halothece; species Halothece natronophila. The sequence goes on along the minus strand of NZ_CP042326.1, from coordinate 567,134 downwards.
TCCTGCTAGGGTAGCTCCCAAAGCTGGTCCTAAGATAAATCCAATTCCTGCAGCCGCCCCAATTAATCCAAAGCTTTTAGTGCGCTCTTCCTTTGAGTTAGAAATATCTGCAAGATAACCTTGGGCAGTCGTCACGACCCCTGCAGTAAGACCATTGATAATTTGAGCCAGAAACATGATCCACAACGCTTGAGCCAAGCCAAATATAAAGAAAGCAAGAGCCGTATTGAAAGTACAAACTAGCAAAACGGGACGACGACCCACTCGATCAGATATAGTTCCTAAGATAGGAGCTGCAAGAAATTGAGCACCAGCATAGCTTGAAGCCAGTAGGCTCACGGTTAGCGCATCCGAGCTGAATTCATCAACAATATAGGGAATTAAAGGTGCGACTAAGCCACTTCCGATCACTTCAATTAAAATGGTAAGAATCACAAATACTAGTGGGGAAACCCTAGGTTCTTGAGGAGAGTTTTTTGTCATTAATTCAGTATCAATACTATTTTTATAACTAATATATGTTTGCTATCCTATGTTTGTAAAGAAACAACTGATTATTGATCAACGACAATTATCAATGAGAACCATAAGCTAAAGCCGTTGGAGGTAAATTAAAAGATGGAAACTAAAACCTTTGAAGCCGGTGATGTTGTCTTCCAAGAAGGAGATCCTAGTAATTATGCGTACATCATCCGTAAAGGAAAGGTAGAGGTCATTCGCGAGCATCTTGGTCAAACTGTTCAACTTAACACCCTTGGTCGTGGGGAAATATTTGGTGAGCTGGGAGTGATTGATTCTCAACCGAGATCAGCTACAGTAAGGGTTCTAGAACCTGTAACTTTGTCAGTTTTATCAAATGATGAAATTCTTGACATGGTCTATGACAGTCCTGAGAAAAGTTTAATTTTAATCCGTAGCGCTTTTGATCGTCTTCGTAATATGTATGCGGAAAAAGAAGAATCTAATAAGGACATTAATCGTGATCTAGAATCTTTTCAGGAGGAAATGTCTCAAGCCATCCGTCAAGCAATTCGTGACCATGAAGAAGGAGTCATGAAAAGTCATGTGGGAATTTTGCCCATTGTCGGAGCTTTACTAATTACTGTTTTAGTAGGTGGCTCTATTTTCTTTAAGTCCCAAATTCTTGAGTTTGTTAGTCATACATTCTAAAGGAAATATTAAGTATGAATTCTCCAAAACCTCCCAAAAAAACGCCTAAGAATCCTAGAAAAATTCTGCGACTTCGGAACCAACTTTATGATCAGCTTGAGCAAGCTGTTGATAGTCATGAGAAAAAAATGACCTATATTGGTTTCGTTATGCTCTTTACCATGTTGGCTGCGATTATGGTCTTTGCTTGGTACGATGAGCTGAAACAATTATTAATCGGATAATATTTAATAAATTTTGGAGCTTATTTAAAGTAGCAAAATTAGTTCATCAAAAGAGGCTAGTTAACTAGCAAATAAAAAGGTTCATCCACAGCTTATTGATTGAAATTAAAGGTTTACTATTTTATGTCGCAAATTATATCAATTCATTCTTACCGTGGTGGAACTGGCAAATCTAATGTAACCGCCAATCTGGCAGCCATGCTTACTAAACAAGGAAATCGGGTGGCAGTGGTTGACACAGATATTCAATCTCCCGGTATTCACGTACTATTTGGGTTCGAGAAAGATGATGTCACTACATCTCTCAATGATTATGTTTGGGGGAAACTCCCGATTTCACAGGTTGCTTACGATGTAACTACGACTTTAGGAGATGGCTTTAATCAAGGAGAGGGTAAGCTTTTTTTAATTCCTTCTAGTAGTAATACTGAGGATATTGCCCAAGTTTTGCGAAATGGCTATGATATTGAATATTTAAGCGAAGGATTACAATCTTTAGCAGAGGAATTGACACTGGACTACTTGCTCTTAGATACTCATCCTGGGCTAAATGAAGAGACTTTACTTTCAATCACTATTTCTGATATTTTAATTCTTATTTTACGCCCGGATCGGCAGGACTATCAAGGAACAGCAGTTACTGTAGAAGTCTCTCGTAAACTGCAAATTCCAAAAATGTTGCTATTAGTCAATAAAGCGCCAACTGCGTTTGATAGTGAGCAACTAAAGTCTAAAATTGAGGAAATTTATGATGTAGAAGTAGCAGGGGTTTTGCCACATTCAGATGAAATGATGATTTTGGCAAGTGGAGGCTTATTTACAGTCCAGTATCCTGATCACCATTTAACGCAAGTGTTTAATGGTGTTACTCAAAAAATGTGATGAGAAAGTTAGATCATTATTTGAGCTACAAAATAAATACTTTTGATGGCAATAAAAGAAAATGCCAGACATATTACGAGAGCAATTAACAGAAGATGACATTGATTGGCTGGTATCTGTTGGTGAACAAATAACAGTTTCGTCAACGGATACTTTAGTTGAGCAAAATGAACCTTTAAATCAACTATATATCCTTCTTGAAGGTGAACTGAAATCGCTGATTAAGGATAATGAAGAAAGTACCTTAGGACGAGCTTACTCTGCACTCATTAGTGAGACTAATGCAGAACAAGAACTTTTTTCTTATCAGTCGGGTGACATTATTGGGGAAGGAACTCTCTTTTGGATAAGTACTTCACCAGTAACCATTCAAGCAAAAACTGATTCCATTGTTTTGATAGTTCCTTGTGAATCCTTAAAAAATCATCTAAAGAATAATCCTAATTTTGCAGTTCGTTTTTACCGCGCGATCGCGCTTTTACTGCTCAATCGCTATGAGTTTCTTTTAAAGAAGTGTCTCAATCATCGTAAAAAATTGCAAATTTCTCCCTTCCAAGATGGCACAATCCTCTTTCATGAACTGTATGACAATGACATTGACTGGATAGTTACTCAAGGGGACGTGCAACGCTACGAAGCAGGGCAATTAATTATACCAGCTAACCAACCCACTGAGAACCTCTACCTTGTACTTAAAGGATTACTTTCCCTGAATATCACTGAGAAAAAAGCTAATACCTTAAACGAAGTATTTGAGAAGTTAAGCAACTCAGAATCAAAGAGTGAAACTCCTCCAAGTAAGGAAGTTGAATATGCAACTCCCGGAGAAGTAGTGGGTGAAACTGCCTTAGTGGATTCTTATCTCCCTAAATTAACTGTTACTGCTTTGGAAGATTCCATATTGCTAGCAATTCCTCGTCAAAAACTCTTAGCTAATTTAGAACAAAATATCGAGATGAGCAGTCGCTTTTATCGAATCCTGACAACTTTACTGTCTATACGTTTGACCCGTTTAATTAGTCGCTTAGGCTATGGAAAGGATTTAGGGAATACTGCACAATTACTATCTTCAAATCAATTTGATTTAGAAGCAATTGATCCCCCTAACCAAAATAGTAGCCGTTTTGATTCTATATTGAAAAAACTAAACGTATGAAGAATTTTCTTTAAAACAATGAGTCATTCAATAAGACTTCAAAGTTATCCTGAATATAACGTTAAAGTACCGCCACAAACGAATGTATTTTTTCCTCGTTCACCTGCTCCTTATGATACCCTAGATAGAAATGAATTAGTCTCTTATTGTAAGAAGGAAATTCACACAGCGATCGCGATCGGAGAAAAAAAACATAAAAAAAATATCAAAAGTATTTTATTAATTTTACCTGATAAAACTCGTTCTCAAGTTGCAGCCAGAATTTTAATTGATGCCATTTTAAATATTGTTAATAATAAACCTGAACTAAAAGTGACTCTTCTTTATGGTTTAGGAACTCATCCCTTAATGAGCTTAAAAGAAATTGAAAAATTAATTGGTAAAGAGCGCTACTCAAAACTGCAAGCAATTGGCATAGCAATTAAACAGCAAACTACCAAAATCAAAACGAATGAATTAGTTGAAATCATCATTAATCCTCACTCATCTCGGGAAATTGCAAACAAGTCAGAGACGACACCTTACTCAATACAAAAGAACAGCACTCGCTATAGCGTAAAAATTCCTCAACTTCTCTTTAATCATCATCTAACCTTAATTGCTGGTGACACCAAAATCCATCCTTATGAAGGTCGCTATGGCAGTGGTGGAATTAACAAAATGCTTGCTGTAGGCATTGCCAGTCTCAACGAAATTCGCCGTAGTCATAGTACCAGCGTTTTATTAGCAACTACAGCCCGAGCCGGTGATCCCACAAGTCCGTTTGTCAAAATGATTGATACCACTGCTCAAGGAATCCAACAAGCAATGATATCTCGCCCAGAAAGCCAAGCTATGTCAGTTCCCTATGGGTTTACCGTTCTTGCCCAAGATGAAGATCAGATTTGGGATATGGCTTTTGGGGATCATGAAAATTACCGTCAAGAACTAGCTCAGAATAACTATCGTAACCATGTTTTTTCAGTTGACACCACTTTCAATTTAGTTATTAGTGATATTGAACCGAAGCGAGGAACAGATATTCTCGCTGGAGCTCGTGCCTTACAGTATATATGTGATTGGAACGAAAAATCAGCCCCTTTACTTAAGCCACCAAACCAAAACTCTGTTGCCCTCTTATATAACCCCTGTAATGAACCCCTCAATAACTCTGGAATTGGCAATGATGGAACAAAAGAACAATTAGATATTCTCCTTGAAATGACCCAAGAACATCGTGATTTGATCAAGGGTCAACTTTTAAAAGCAACAAGCTGGCAAGAAATTGAAAAAATTTTACGAATTTCCAGAGATGATTTACTCAAGCAATGGCAACTCCATTTACAAGTTGTAAGTGAAGCGGATCAAATTTGGTTACAACTAGAAAAATTAGCTAAGAAAGTTTTAGCACACCGATCTAAAGGTGTTTTTGACTATACAATAGAGCAATCGCTACACAAAATGCTCTTTAAATATGCTGGAAAATACAATGTCACCATGAAAACAATAAGCCAATTGCTCCAGCAATACGAACAAGGACATGATTTTAGGGGAATTATTGACCAAATTAATTCCCAAGTTTTTGCTCATCAAGAACATTTTGGTTTAGGAGAAGGCGGACAACGCGCACTGCGACTATTAAAAATTTGTCAACACTTTAAATATTTTTTTATTGCCACATTTAATCCTGTTGTTATTTCTTATATACATCAATTAAACCCTGATTTAACGGAATATATTTCTCCCTCCCTACAAAATCAGTCTAATATTAAAAGTAGATCAATTACTCTGTTAGGGATACAAACTATTGATCTCAATACCTGTTCCCCTCAAATTGCTCTTGATATTGCTTATCACTACAGTGCTAGCTTTGAGTCTTCTGCTAAGGGGATAGAAATTGCTTACTTGAAAAAACCAGTTATTCTTAGGAGAAACCTTGATTTTATTCCTAAGAGGGAGTAAATTCAATATAAAAAGGCTTATTAAATGTCAACTATTTTACAGCTTATTACTAATCTTTATATACCAATTTTTTCCGCGATCAGTGTTGGATTTGGGATTAGTTTTATTCTTACCCATCGCCGATTTAAGAATCGCTTTAATGCTTCTCTTCAAGAGATAGTTCCCAAGAAACTCGGTCAATTTTTATTTTGGATTGGTGTTCCAATTAGTATTATTAACTTTTTACATCAAGCAGACCTTTCAGGGAATGTTTTTATGGCTCCTGTTATCGCTTGGGTTGCTATTTTACTAGCTTTGGGATTAAGTTGGTTAGGATTCCGTCCATACTTAAAGGAAATAGAGCCATCAACTCAGGGAAGTTTTTTATTAAGCTCAATGTTTGGAAATACAGGTTACATGGGATTTCCTGTAACTCTCCTTTTACCCCAATTAGGGGCAGAATATTTTGGTTGGGCGTTATTTTATGATTTGTTAGGAACTTTGTTAGGAGCTTATGGATTAGGTGTATTTCTTGCGTTACGTTTTGGTCATGCCGTTGAAGGAAAAAAAAGTAATCCTTGGTTTATATTACTGCAAGTTATCATTAAAAATCCCACTGTATTTGCTTTTATCCTTGGTTTATTTTTAAGACAAATTACATTTCCTTCTTTACTCGCTATCAGTCTCAATGGATTTGCTTGGTCAGTTGTTATGTTATCCTTAATTTTAATGGGGATTAGATTACAGCAACTTTCCTCTTGGCGCAACATTAAACCGTCAGCAATGGCTGTATCAGTACGGATGTTATTAGTTCCCATCATAGTAGCGATGGGGTTAACTGCCCTAGGATTTAGTGGTCCGCCACGACTGGTTATGGTTTTACAATCAGGAATGCCATGTGCCTTTGCAACAATTGTTATTTCTGATAATTATGGATTAAATCGTGAAGTAGTGGTGGGAGCTGTCGCTCTCAGTTCAATAATGTTGCTCATCACCTTACCGCTCTGGCTATGGGGATTTTCAACTTGGTAGATTAGGTGGTTTATAGGATTAATCAGTATGTTTTTTTTCAAGAGAAAGTTCCGAAGTCAGTTTCGATCAACTATTAGAATTTTGCTTGCTCTCGTGATGCTTAGTTCAATCATTGCCTGTGATCAGCCTATTATTGGCCCAGAAGAGCCAGCGCGAGAAAATGTTGAGGTTTGGTGGAGCGAAGGTTACTATCCCGAAGAAACCAATGCTATTCGGAAATTTATTGATGAATGGTCTGAACAATCGAATGTTGCTGTTGATGTGCAATTTTATAGTGAAAAGGATTTAACACAAAAAGCTGAAAGTGTGATGAATTCTGATGAAACTTTACCCGATATTATTTATGGTTATACCCTTGATTTTTCTCTTGTCCCCACCTTCGCTTGGAACGGAAAATTAGTAGATACCAGTGACATTATTGATCCTGTCCAAGATTTATTCATGCCAGAAGCCTTGGAAAGCGTCAACTATCGCAATGATGTGGAAGATCGACGAAGTTTTTACGCTGTCCCCATTGCCCAAAATACGATTTATATACATTACTGGCGTAGTTTATTGGAAGAAGTTGGTTTTAGTGAGGAAGACATTCCTGAAAATTGGGAAGGTTTTTGGGAGTTTTGGTTGGAAGTTCAATCCGCTTTAAGAGAAGAAGGGCAAGAGGTATATGCTCTAGGATTACCAATGTCCACTGCTGCCACGGATACTCACTACACTATTGAACAAATTTTACAAGGTTATGATATTCAGATCGTGGATGAAAATGGAGAACTCACCTTTAACGATTCTGACTTAGAGAAATTGACAGAGATTTTATCTCAAATTAAGGATTTTTATGAAAATGACTATATTCCCAGTAATGTAACGAATTGGACTGACCCAGATAATAATATTTCTTTCCTGAGTCGAGAGACTTTAATGACTCCCAACCCTACTTTATCAATTCCAGGTTCTCAGCGACAGAATCCCTCTACTTATAAAGAGGAAATGGGAACAATCGAATGGCCCAATAAAGTAAATGGTGAACCCATGGAGTATATCACCTCAATTAAACAGTTGATTTTGCCAGAAGGAGCTCCTCAAACGGAAAAAGCCCAAGATTTAGTAAGCTATCTCATACAACCAGAACACCTAGCAGAATTTAATGAAGGTTCTCAAGGTCGCTTTTATCCTGTGATGGAAACAATTTTAGAACGTCCATTTTGGAATGATCCTGAGGATCCCCATGTGTATAAAACTCACCAGTATTTTGAGCGCACTCGTCCCTCTTATACAGTTTTTAACCCTGCTTATGCGGAAGTAGAAGCAAGAGGGGTGTGGGGAAATGCCTTATCTCGAATGGTGGAAGAAGATGTAAGCCCCCGTGACTCAGCAGAGAAAGCAAGAGAAGAAATTGAGCAAATTTTTGAAGAATGGGAATAGAGCCATGAGTTCATACCAAAAGTTAAATTCTTCGTGGAGTAACCGCATTGGAATGTTAATTGATTGGCTTCCCCTTATAGCAATTACAGCCTTTAGTTTAAGCGCATTTTTAGTTTATGTGTCCATGCGAAGCCAAATTGTTCCTGCTGTATTTAACGAATTGAATACTATTGCTGAGATTAAAGAAGAACAGTTAGAAAGCTGGTTTAATCAGCAACAGAATACGGTTCTAGAGGCAAGTGAAGTTTTGGGGGAATCTCCTCAAATTGTTGAAATCTTGGAATCAGGGGGAATTAATCCTGAGGAAGTTCCAACTATTGAAGCTTTATTAGAAGAAGTGGACTTGTTAGAAAACAGCTATTCTGTTTCCCTTTTAAATCAGAGTAGCATTATCGTTTATTCCACTAAGGGGTCTATAGAGGGCTCATATCAACCAATTCAAAATACCAGCACTTATCTTACCCCTGAAAATCGCGATCAAGTCGTTCCTAATTTCTATGCTTCTCGCCGAGATGCTATGCCCATGATCACTTTTGCGACTCCCCTTCATAATGAGGAAGATCAACGGGTTGGTTTTTTAGCAGTGGATCTTGATTTAGATGCTCTTAATCAGGAAATGCGTGAATTACCTTATACTCTAGAACTTCCCTCAGAAGAAGCTCCCTCTTTAGAGGTTTATCTCGTTGGACGAATTTCTCCTGAAAAAAATGAATTGGTGGCTCACTCTGTTGAATCACATACTCTGGGCGATGGAATTAGTAGTCCAGGGATTGATGAAGCAATTTTACATAGAAATAGCAATCAAGAGCTCTACTTAAACTACAATAGAAACCCAGTTATCGGTGATTATCGGTGGATATCGGAATACAATTTGGCTTTGTTATCTGAGTTGAAACAATACCAAATATTTGCACCGGCTAGGCGGCTAGCAGCTTGGATTTATGGATTAGGTTTTAGCATCACTGCTTTGTTATCGATGATCCTTTTTCTCTTTAAGCCAAAAGTGAAAGCAAAAACAAATAAGTTATAAGCTCATTAATAATTTTAATCTTGTTTTATCACATGATCAACTCATCACTAAGCAACGGAAACCGGCATGAAACTATTACGTAAAAGTTTATTATTTCAATTAGCAGGATCCTTTTATATTCTCTCTCTGATTACACTTTCAGTAGTTGCTGTAACTGCTTATAATCGAGCCAGAGCTCATCTAAAAAACTCAGTTTTTGAACGTTTAGATGTGGCGGTTTCCCTGAAAGACCATGAGTTGGAACAGTGGTTTGATAATCAACGTCGAGATGCTATTTTATTAGCAAACTTACCAGAAACTAAGGAGGGAATAGAAGCCGTTACTTCCAATTCTGAGGGAGATGAGAGCGAAGTACTCAATGATCTTTTTCAAGAGGTGGTTACTCTCAAACCAGATATTGATGAAGTTAGTATTTTGACAACGGGAGGGATTGTTTTACTATCTAGTGATCCTAGTCGAGAAGGACGATATTTAGGTCTTGGTAACACCACAACCTATTTTGAACCAGATGAGACAAATGTTATCCCGACAATTTATCAATCATCTCATGCAGAAAAGCCTAGGGTAACTCTTGCTACGCCGATCCTTGATTCTGACAATCAAAGACAAGGTGCATTAGCAACTAGTCTCAATTTAGATGCAGTTGATCAGTTGATTCGAGAACGAACTGGTTTAGGGGAAACTGGAGAAACTTATTTGGTTAATCGAGGGACTGGAGAAAATCGTTTTATTTCAGGAGTAGATTCTTCTAATGATTTATCTAGGGACACAACTAGTAGCCAAGGGATTAATAAAGCTCTCAATGGTGAAAGTGGTCGTGGGATGTATGAAAACTATGAGGGGGTTCCTGTAATTGGGATTTACCAGTGGGTTGATCATAGTGGAGTCGCTCTCATTGCAGAGATTTCTCAGGAAGAGGCTTTTCGCCCTGCACGAACTTTAGCCCGAGAGATTATTTATATTGGCTTTGGTGTTGCGACTTTAATGCTAATTTTAATTGTTTTATTAGCACGTCAACTCGCTAAGCCAATTCTAGCGATGACTACAACAGCAACAAAAATTGAAAATGGAGAATTTGATTTAAATGCTTTAGAAGGAATTAAGTTTCGCTTAGATGAATTGGGCGATTTAGCAAGAGTTTTTGAAAATATGGCGAATAAGATTCACGCTCGGGAGCATCAATTAAAACAAGAGATTACTGAATTGCGAATTGAAATTGATCAGCAAAAGAAAGAAGAAGAAGTTAAAGAAATTGTAGAAACTGATTTCTTCCAAGATTTAGAGAATAAAGCTCAATCTTTACGCAAACGTAAGCACTCTAAAAATTCTCCTAATTCTTAGTTTCATCAACTAAAAAAAGTATCCCGACTGCACAATGGTTTCCCCTGTGTCTTCTTCGTAGGTTAATTGATACTGATGCGCGATCGCGTCTTGAGATTTTAACTGCTGATATTCCACTTCCCCAATTTCGGTATCAGTGGATAATAAAATCACTTGATGGGAAGCACTGGGGAAATATCTTTCAACAAGGTTATGGCGGTGGGAGGAGTCTAAACGCCCTAGAGGTGTGTCAATGGCGATGGGAAGTTGACGGTGAGATACTCGCGCTAATCCCCATAAGAAAGCAATGGCGAGGAGTTGTTTTTCTCCAGCAGAAAGGCGATGTTTGGGAATGGGTTTTCCTTGGGTATCAAAGAGGGAAAGGCGAAAGTTATGGGTATCAATACTAACCCGATGCACTAAGTCTGATTTATGGAGAAGATAACGGAAGCATTCGGTTACTTCAATTTCTAATTTATTGAGTTTTTTTAGGGTCAGTTTCTCTTTAAATTGTTCGAGCGTTTTCTGTACTTTGGCAGCAGATTGAATGATATGTTCGTTATTGTTTTGATCAATGGCTTCTTGGCTATACCGTTCTAATTCTTGCTTGGTTTCTTTGATTTTTTCTTCTAATTCTTGCAGGTAACGTTGCCCTGATTCATAGTTAGCTTGGGCTTCAGCTTTTTTATTTTGCGCTTCTTTAACGGCGGTTTCTAGTTTTTGATAGATTTCTGGGGAGGCGGCGTTGGCAATTTCGCGATCGCTGTTATCAATTTCAATTTTAATCTCTTCTAGTTTTTCTTGTTTTGTTTTTAATTCCTTTAAGAGATTGGGAAGTCGATAATCAAGTACCGTATTTAAGAAATTGAGGGTATCTTGATCGGAACGTAAGTAGGGCGGAATTTTGGGATGAAGTTTGGCTTCTAGGGTTTGGTTTTCTTCTTGTAAAAAGGCAGAAATTTTATCAACTTCAGTGGCGGAGATGGCAAGTTGATTGATATAGTCTAGGAGAGCGCGATCGCGCTTTTTTACAACTTCATGCGTCATTAAAGCCTGTTGATATTCTAATTCCTGTTCTCCCTGTTCTTTTGCAGCGTTGAGGAGAGGTGTAATTAGGGCTAACGGTAACATATCTGCTGCCAATTCTCGCAGGGCTTCTTTTTCCGTTTCCGCATTCTCTTTTAAGTCATTAATTTTCCGTTGCAATTGTGAGCGTTGAGAGGCAATTTTCCCGCCTTCTGAGATAAAATTTTCTAAGGCAAGACGGTGATCTTCATGAGCGCGATCGAGCTTTCTTTGTAATTGTTCTTGTTGTTCTTTTGCTGTATTTAAGTCTGCTTTTTGTTGATTCAGTTTAGTTTCAATAGCTTCAATATTACTGAGGGTGCTTTTATTCGCTAATTGTTTCCGTTTGCGATTAACTAAAACCTCTAAATCTTCGCCTAATTTTTCTGCCAATTCTAACCCTAATAAAGATTGAATTGCCTCTTTTACTTGTGGCGGTGGAACATCTAACTCTGCTAATTCTTTAACCTGTTCACCATCAAAGAGAAAGAGATTAGATATTCCTAACGGGAGTAAATTTTCAATATATTCATCCCAAGTATTGGTCAAAGCGCGATCGGGCCAATCATCGACTAAAATACTTAAAGTATCCTTATTATCCCCTTTTTGCCAAGTGCGAGTTACCCGAAAAACCACTAACTGATTATTTAATATCTCCTCAAACGCCAACTCAATGCGCGTTTTTCCCTCACTGTGACGATTAACCGCTTGCGAGAGAAAATCACTATAACTTAAACTTCCCCGTGTGGAACATTGCGCCCGCTGTCCATAAAACGCCAAGCGAATTGCATCCATAAACGTCGTTTTTCCCCCACCATTCATCCCCCCAAAGAGAATAATCGGGCGAACTTGTTCCCCAGCATCAGGAGATAAATCTATCACTTGTCGTCCGCGATAGGGACCAAAATTTTCTAAGACTAATTCACGTAAGATCACGAGGAAGTTTTCAGAATCACGATACTATTGAACAGGGTAACTGATAACCCTTCCTCAATAATGACAGATAACAAGCAGATATTCCCATATTAGCTAGAAAGAGTCGTGCTGATAATGTTTGCTTTAACAGTATGATCGCGCCCTTCCCAATTTTGATGTTAAAACTGAATCAAGAGATCTAACAGATAATAGGGAAGATGAGTAATCGAGTTGAAATCCACTATTGCACCCAATGTCGGTGGCTACTTCGCGCTGCTTGGATGGCTCAAGAGCTTTTAACCACCTTTACTCAGGATATAACGGAATTATCACTCTGTCCTGCTGAAGGTGGCGTTTTTCAGGTCATTGCTAATAGTAAAGTGGTATGGTGTCGCAAAGATGCGGGACGCTTCCCAGAAATAACAGAACTTAAACAATTAATCCGAGATGAAATTGCACCAGAAAAACAACTCGGTCATGCAGACAAGAAAAAAACATAACTAGCTATAGCAATATGCTCTCATTTGTAAAAAGTAGCTTAACTTACGATCCCCCCTAACCCCCCTTAATAAGGGGGGAATTAAAGGGGGGATCAAATGCAGGAATTTACAACTGATTTAGGATTGCTATAGTACCACATAACTGAGCTTATTCCTTAAAACCTTAAGCAAGAGAAATTAATTTGATACAATTAAGTAACTAAAAGGCATTTCGCATGACAACAGAAACTGATTTTGCAAAAATTTTAGAACGACTAGAAACGAAAATAGATAGCTTAGATGAAAAGATAGATACTAAGACAGATAGTCTTGGTGAGAAGATACAATCTTTAGATAGTCGTTTGGCTAGAGTAGAAGAAAACACCAGCAATCTATTTCAGCAGTTTAATAAACAACATAACCGGGGATTTCTAATCGTTCTTTTTACAACTATTTTAGGGCTTCTAGGAAAGGTGAAGTTATTTCCCTCTCAATGAGTTAGATAAGAGGAAAGTTTTGACAAAACAAAACATTTACCTTTTAATCTTGTTCAGAATTATCCGCTTCCTTGTTACCAGCAAACTTAATATTTGCCCAAGTTAGTTGCTTGACTTTTTCCGCATCTTGATCGTTAACCGCAGTTTTTAAGTCCCGTTTTAGATGAGCATTTTCTATCGCTTCTTCCTTATTGCGAGAACTGGTTTCAAAACACTTTTCTAACGATTCATAGATACCAACGCGACGAGATTTCGTGTGATATTGGCGTTCCGTATCTAATAATTTTGCCATCAATTCTAAGTCCATTTCATTCTCACAAAGTTCCTCCAACACACTCCATTCATCACTACCTAAAACCTGATTAGTTGCGCCCAAGCGATTATCAAAAAAAGGTTCACCCGTCACTTCTTGATAAATGCGAGGAAGGCTATCATCAAATTCATGTTTTTCTTCTAGCCAAATCCGACGAATCTCACTTAATTCTTCAGGTTGAATTAAGGTAATATCTTCCATGCCTTCGGGGGCATTTTTTCGCACTTCTACTTGCGCTTCTAAGACTCGTCTTAACCAATATTCTCGCCAATATTTTGTATAAGGACCAGGTATAGGATTAATAGCCGTTTCCCCATCCCCAGTATTGCGTTCAAAGAGTTCAACCTTACCATAAATGCGGCGGAAATCTCGGCGATCATGATCATTTTCCACATCTAATTCATTCCTAATATCTAACAAAGGTTGCATCCATTCTTTTTCCTCATCATTTTGAATCATTGCCTCCATGGATTTATCTTTACTTACCATGGTGCAAACCCAACAGCCAAAGCGAGAGTCACCACAACTGGGAGTAGAAGTATCAACAACTAATGGACATTCATTATCAGCAGTTGCCCCCTGATACATTGAAAGTAAATCTTTATTATTACCTCCCCAAGGATTTTCCCATTGCATTAAATACAGCCATACTTCATTGGTTTGCCAGTCTTCGATGGGTAAATAAATTAAAGAGTTAGGACGACTCGGATTCGCATTAAGGTGATCCTCAACACGCCATTTCCGATGCTTTTTCATATTTCTTTCTCGTGTTCTACTTTCTGCTTTGCGAGTCCCTAAAACTAATACGACCTCTCCTTGATCTCTAATCAATTTCCGAATAAAAGAATCAGTCGGTTGAATTTTCATCCGATCAGTACACCATCGAAATCTATTACGTGGCGCAGGATATCCTTTACCAATCAGACAAACCCAAAATCTATCTTGAACACTAGGATAAGTTAGATGTGTTTGTATGGGCATTTGCTGTTGTTCGGCTGCTTCCTGCATTTTTTTATGATACTTTCGCACCCAATTAGAAACAATTGGATTTTCAACAAGAGTATCATTACTAATTACATGAATTGTTTTAGTTCTTTTTTCAACAGGCAGATCAGCGATCGCATTCCAGAATAACTGAAGCACTGTGGTACTATCTTTGCCGCCACTCCAACCGACAATAATTGGCTTATTATCTCGGTAGTATAATTCTTGAATTTGTTTAGTCAGTTCATTGACATCTTCAACTAATTCCGAAACAGAACGCTGTTTATTTAAAAAATCGAGTTGCTGATTACTCATAATTAACTTTTTAGTTTCAAGTTATCGTAGTCTAAAATCAATAAATTTACAAAAATGAATGGTATTCATAAATTCTTGACTATAGGTTAAATTTAAAATTTTTCAAAAAGGGAAAACTGTACATTGTTGATTGGTAAGGCTGAAAGACAAACGACTACTCTACCTATCCTAACTTTTTAACCTAACTCGTGTGGAGTTTTAAAACTACTACAAAAACGAGGGATATCTTACCTCAACTATAAATCTGAGGAGTTAGCTGAGGAGTTCAAAAGTGTTGAGACAATGGAATTGGATCGCTTTCAATGATTATTGTTTCTAACACAATAGAGATCAGCCTTGACGAGACGTTCGAGGTAAAGTAACCCTATCCTAACTTTAGGAATCCATCAGAGATCGAATTTTGAAAGCAGCTTCAGAGAGAATCATAGCAGCCTGATCAACTTCTTCTTCCATTGTAAACTTACCAATCCCGATTCGTAATGCCCCTTCTATGGCTTCTTCTGGTAAGTTCATTGCCCGTAATACGTGGGAAGGAGTTTCCACTCCTGATGAACAAGCTGCACCTGTGGAGATGGCAAGTTGATCACGAATTCTAGCAACTATCGCACTGTTGGGAATCCGAGGAAGGGATATATGCAAGTTTCCTGCTAAACGGGAGTTAGTATCACCATTGACAACTAAATCAGGAATTTCCTTTTGCAGTAAGGCTTGAAGTCTGTCTCGCTTCTGCGCGATCGCGCTTTCGTCTTCTTTCATCTCCATCTCTCGCAATCGACAGGCTTCCCCTAATCCAACAATGCCAGGAACATTAAGAGTGCCAGATCGCATTCCTCGTTCATGTCCACCCCCATATATAATGGGTTCTAGGGGAGTTCCTTTTTTAATGACTAATGCCCCAATGCCTTTTGGTGCGTAAAATTTGTGACCTGAAATTGTTAAATAAGTGATTTCCCATTGCTTAAAATCAATCAGAGTTTTACCCACTGCTTGAGAGGGATCGCATCACATTAATTAGTCATATAACCAATCTGGACTAAAACCCTGAATTGTTGCCAACGAAATTAAAGGCTGGATTGTTAACTCGTATGCCTTACTGAGTTTCTCGAAATCAAGTAAATCATCAGGATCATTCATTTTCAACTCGGAGATATAAGACTCAACAGTATTCAACCACTTTTGATAACTCAGTATTTGAGAGGAAACCTTTAAGCCAAAATGTTGAAGTTTAACAAAGTCATTAAAGTATTTATCAGAAGGTAAATAATTAGACTTAGATGAATTAATACTGGGATCAGTAGGGATTAAATTCCAAAGCTGATCATGAGCAACAAATGACCAAGGCAAGTAATGATCTAAACTCATTTTTTTACTATCTAAAGGTTGCCCTGAATAAATACAGTTAATGGGCTGAAAATCTAAAATCTGTTTCCAATATTTTGTCTGAGGCGATAAAGAACCTCTTTGCTGAGGCATAAATATTTTATTGACAATATTGGGAATATTAGGGTTACGCTTTTGCATATATTTAACCCATTCCCAAGATGCCCAACCTCGGATGATCGCATAGTGTTTTTCCAGATAACTCGCCCAGTTAGGATGAATAAATAGGGATTGGCAATCTCTATAGTCTGTGTTATTAAACTTATAAAGCGGTTTCTTAACATCAAAATGTTTCTCAGCAATAGCTGGAATTACTTTTTCTAAATCATTGCCTCTGCCCTTACTAACATTTTCTGCTTTCAGTTCTGCATCTAAAAACGAAGCAACCAGACGAAAAGGAACATAACGTTTAAGGTGACTAATTGAATCGCTCAGATTTTGAGAAGCAATGGTAGATCGTAATAACTTCTTATCAGTATCGGTAAATTTAAGGATCGGTTCTGTAATTTCTAAGTTTAGGGAATCAAGTTTTTGAGCAATTTTATCTTGAGTTCCAAAAGACAGCTTAAAGTAGGTGTAAGGATACCAAGCATTAGCTAACATTTCAACAATTAATTCTTGAAAACTAATTGAAGAGAGAACTTCAAACTGTCGCCGTTTAAGAATATCTAGAAGCGAAAGAAAAAAGAGATATTTATAGGATGTTGTGCAGTCGGAAAAGAGGCGAGAGAGGGTAGCAACATCAACTTGATCTGATTGAGGAAGCTGTTCGGCATTAAACTTGGTCAATTCTTGAGGTTGACTTGTTGTTAAATTACCTAAATAAATCTCCACAAATTCTCTTGAGGCTTCTGAGTTAATAGCTTGGATCGCTTGAACAATTTCCGTAACTCTCTCTGCACTAGGATCTGTCTGCTCGTGATACCAGCGAAAGAAAATAGGACGCTCTACCCCCAAGGCTGTTGCTAACTGGCTTTGAGTAATACTGTAAGACTCTAAAACTTCTCTAAGTGCTTGTCCTGCTCTTCCCATTTTAATCCTAATTTCTCCTCATCTGACCTTTCTATCATCGCTTCTAACAGTTCCCGTCTAGCTTTTGCGCCTTGGGAGGTTAACTGACGACGGTTGATCAGTTCATTCCAGAGAATTGGGGTTTGGGGATAAGCGCGATCGCAGACTTCTGAGAGTTTAGCATTAAAATCCGTCACCCGATCCATCGGTGAGATTTCACCTTGCACCCAACACAAATTCGGATTGTCGGCAATGTTAAATGCCTGATTGAGGGTATCATTGAGCAACTGTTCTGCTTCCTGCACCCGATAACGCACCTCACGGCGGGCTACCCCATCTGTTACCAGTTCTGGCGCACTACTTTGAATTTTCTTGAGGGCAGCATATTCGCGCGATCGCAGTCGCAAAACTTCTAATTTTTTCGTTCCTAAAATAATTAAGGGTTTACCATCAGCAGTGTTTGCAGGAATCTCTGTCGGCATTTCGGGATCTAGCCAATACCCCACTAAACCATCACAATCAGAATTAGAACAAGACAGTTGAGTAAGGTCAAAACTACCATCAAGATAATGACATTCAAAATAGCCGAGGGTTCCAGTTTTGTAACTATGACGCTGGGCAACCAAGGGATTAAGCGGTTGCAACGAAGACAGTAAGGTAACTAAATTCGATTGCTCTTTTTCAAGATAGGCACTCAACTCGCTATCCACATTAAAGTCTGAACCTTGCCAAAGCCGAAGTTCATTGAGTTGACGACGGTGAGTAATGAGATTTTTCTGTAAAAGTTGCTCAATGATCTGATCCCAATATTCTGTGTCATTTTCCGTTTCACCACTAGGCAAATCGCATAAAGCAAGGGGAACTAAGTTACGAGTGGCGCGTAATTCTCCTGTTACAGTAACTAAGTTCAAGATGCCAATCGTCTTTAATGTTCTTACATAATCCCTATCTAGATGTTTGGCATCAGCAATTAAATCTTGAATTTCTACCCAACGTTGTAAATTTGGTCGGGAGGCTAATCCCATTCCTGCTGCTTCAATAAAATAGTCATAAACTTGATCTAATTTCAGAGTTGGTAAAATATCTGAGTCAACAGAAACCTCATCTAAAAAGCGTTTAAATGAATAAGGTTCAGCGCTGGTTAAAAAAGTAAATAACGAGCGATCATTTTGGGCATAACGACGGCATAGAATCGGTAAAACAAATGCTGAAAGAGGGTGTAAGGGATAAACGCCACTAATAATTTCTTGGGAAAACTCTTCGCTTTCTATTGTATTTTGCATCTGAGTTGACCACTCTTGGGCATAACTATTTAAAGCACAAGCAATCGGTTCTGTTTGAGAATGATCAATTGCCCTCGCAATCAGGCGCATCATTTGTCCTGCCGATTCAGTGAAAGGAATATCTTCAAATCGCCCTTGGATTTTTGCCCATTCATTCCGTTCAACTGTTGCCAGTCGTTGACCATATTCAGCAAAGGCTTGATGGAGAATACCTAAGACATAAATAGGAGTTTCTTTTTGTTCAGGAAGCTCAATTAATTGTTGCAGTAGATATAAATCTTCTGTTCCGCCCTGGTAAGCTGCATATTCTAGATTTTTTCCTAACTCATCTAAGACAAGAAAAATTCCTGTTTTTGCTACCTTCCTAACTTTTTTGACTAAGTTGAGGGCTTCTTGATTACTAAAAATTCTCCCTTCGCTAATTTCAATTTGAATATCAACTAATTCGCGATAAACATCTGGTTTATTTCCCTTCTTTGACTTCCAAAAACTCTCTGCACCATTAATTAAAGCTCGAACAATTGTCTGGCTAATCGGTTCTCTCGTTCCTGTGGCAACTGCCCTTAAGAATCCTTGTTGGGGAAGATTCTCTTCTAATAATTGATAATCATCACTTTCTGTTCCTAATCCTACTTCCGCGATCGCGCTTGCTTTCTTTCGCATGGGATGATTCGCAGGGGCAACTAAAGCAGATAAATAATGAGCAAAGGCTGATTTTCCTGTACCATAAACACTGGTTAACGTCCAAGCCCGATTCCCCTCAGTTTCAGAGAATCTGCCCACAATCCGTTTTAGGCTATCAATGGCGCGATCGGTGAGAACATATCCCTCTAAGCTAGACGGCACCTCTAAATCCCGTTCTAAATTCACTGAACGAGAGTAGCGACGGCTAAGATTGACATACTCCCCAGCCTAAAGGCGTGGGGATTCTTCAGCCTTCACAGGTTCCGAAATTACTGGTTCCTCAACAACACTTGCTACTCCAAAAGACTCCAAATTAGAACCCTTTGAAGTAGTAGAGGCGTTTATTTCCCCAGTCGTTCCCTCCGAAGAGGCAGTTTCCCAATGCCCTTGGGTACTGTTTGACCATTCCATTCCTATTATTTCCATACCCCGTTTAAGGATATTTAATGCAGCATTAGTATCTCTACAAAGTTCAACTCCACAGTTAGAACATTGATGTGTTCTTGTACTTAATGACTTTTTCTCTCTGTGTCCACAGTTATGACAATCTTGACTAGTGAAAGCAGGGTTAACAGCTACAACTACCTTACCCCAAAGTTTGCCGTAATAGTCTAGAAACTGTGTGAATTGACTCCAAGCTGCATCAGAAATAGACTTGGCTAGATTATGATTTTTGACTAAATTAGCAACTCTTAGATCTTCATACGCCACGACATCGTTAGATGCCACTAGCGCCTGAGCTTGTTTCAAAGCCCAGTCTTTACGCTGACGTTGAACTTTAAGATGTTGTTTACCTACTTGAATTCGTGCTTTGTGATAGTTAGCTGATTGTTTCTGACCATGACGATACTTTTTACTCAGACGACGTTGGAGTTTTTTCAGCCTACGTTCAGACTTTCTTAGGAACTGAGGATAGATGATTTCATTGCCATTTTGATCCTTGACAAAATACTTCAGACCTAGATCAATGCCAATTACTTCTCCTGTATAAGTTCCTTCTTCAACTCGGTCAACTCCTAATAAAAACTGAGCATAGTAGCCGTCAGCACGACGGACGACTCTAACCCGATTGATCTTGCTTGTCAGGATGTCTTCTCTTGCTTTACTATCACAATAAATAGAGAAAGTCCCTGCCTTGAAGCCGTCTTTGAAGGTTATGTAAAAACCGTCGTCTGATAGTTTCCAACCACTGGTCTTATATTCCACCGAACGTGAGTTCTTTTTGAACTTAGGGTAGCCAACAGGTCTAACCCCATTTCTACAGTTTTCGTAAAAACGTTTAATAGCTATCCATGCACGTTCTGCGTGAGCTTGTCGAGCCATGCTGTTGAGTTGTTTAGCAAAAGGAAATGCTTGAGCTAACTCTTTACAGAGAGAGTCCATGGAACTTTTCCCTACACCATGGTTGTCCATCCAATAACGCAAGCATTTATTTCTGATGAACTGTCCTGTACGGATAGCATTATCAAGTGCTTGGTATTGTTGGGGTGTAGCATGTTTTAATTTGGCTTCTCTAACCAACATGGCTCAACCTAGCCAGCTTAACTAAATTAGTTATAGCATAAATTTTACCGTGATCAAAATTGTGGTAAAGTCGTCCTAAAAGGACGAGGCTTTAGACCCAAAGATTCGGGTAAAGTCATTAATCGCGCTATCCCAATCAACTCCCTAAATCCTGAACTACCATAAGAAATAGTGAGTAGAAAGGAAAAGAGTAACCGATGACAGTAGCAGTTGAGCAACTGATTACCCCAGAAATTAATCGACCTGCCCGCTATTTGGGAAATGAGCAAGGAACGAAACATAAACCTTGGGAGAGTGCAACGGTACGCTGGGTTCTTACCTACCCAGAAATTTACGAAGTGGGCGCATCCAACTTGGGTCATGTTATTTTATACAATATTCTTAATGCTCAACCGCGACAACTCTGCGATCGCGCTTATCTTCCTGCCCCTGATCTCGCTTCTAAACTCCGAGAAACCAATACCCCCTTATTTGCCCTAGAAAACCGTTGTCCTGTTACTGAATTTGATATTCTAGGCTTTAGCCTCAGCTATGAATTAGGGGCAACCAATATCTTAGAAATGCTCGATCTTGCGAATATTCCCCTGACTTGGCAAGAAAGAGAAAAGGGAGATTATCCTCTCATTTTTGCAGGTGGACAAACTGCTACATCGAACCCCGAACCCTATGCGGACTTTTTTGATTTTATTGCCCTTGGCGATGGCGAAGAACTCCTCCCAGAAGTGGGATTAATCATTGAAGAAGGAAAAGCAGAAGGACTCAGTAAAGAAGAACTACTATTAGACTTAGCGCAAGTACCTGGGGTTTATGTGCCGCGCTTCTATCAAATGGGTGAAGATGGGTCAGTTCATCCGATTCGAGATGATGTTCCCGAAAAAATTATCCGTCGCGTGGCAAAACCCATGCCAGCTTATTCTATTGGTTTAGTTCCCTATGTGGAAACAGTACATGATCGCCTTAGTGTGGAAATTCGTCGGGGATGCACCCGTGGCTGTCGTTTTTGTCAACCTGGAATGTTAACTCGCCCTGCCCATGATGTGGAACCAGAACAGGTAGTAGAAACCATTGAGAAAGGCATTCGGGAAACGGGATACAATGAATTTTCCTTACTCTCTTTAAGTTGTTCTGATTATCTCTCTCTCCCTGCGGTAGGGATGGAAATTAAGAACCGTCTCCAAGATGAAAACATTTCCCTGTCTCTTCCTAGTCAACGGGTGGATCGTTTTGATGAAAATATTGCGAATATCATCGGCGGAAACCGTAAAAGTGGCTTGACTTTTGCCCCAGAAGCAGGAACGCAACGGATGCGAGATGTGGTGAATAAAGGCTTAAGTAATGAAGAATTGCTACGAGGGGTAAAAACCGCTTTTGAACAAGGTTGGGAGAAAGTCAAACTCTACTTTATGATTGGCTTACCCGGGGAAACTGATGCGGATGTGATTGGCATTGCAGAAACGATCCGTTGGCTACGTCAAGAATGTCGCATGAAAGGGCGCAAACGCCTTGATTTTAATGTAACGATTTCTAACTTTACGCCCAAACCCCATACTCCTTTCCAATGGCATTCCGTTTCTACTTCTGAATTTATCCGCAAACAAGAATTATTACGGAACGAGTTTCGGCGGATGAAAGGGGTAAAAGTTAACTTTACGGATGTGCGAATTTCGGCAATGGAAGACTTTGTGGGACGCGGCGATCGCCGTTTAGTTCCTGTTGTCCGTAGGGCGTGGGAACTTGGCGCAGGGATGGATGCCTGGTGGGAAAGTTTAGAAAAAGCCTATAATGCTTGGGAACAAGCCATTGCTGATGCTGGTTTGGACTGGAAATATCGTCAAGTTGAGAATGGCGAATGGGATTGGGAAACCATGGAAAAAGGCACGTATCAAGATCGCCTTGATGCCCCTCTCCCTTGGGATCACATAGACACTGGTATAGATAAAAACTGGCTGAAAGAAGACTTACAACGAGCTTTAGAAGCAGCAACCGTTCCTGATTGTTCTTATGCTGGCTGTTCCCATTGTGGGGTTTGTGGCATTGATTTTGGTCATAATATCGTCGTTGAACCGCCAGAAATTCCGAAGTTTGAAGGACATTTTCAACCTGATCAAACTCGCAATCAGCGCATCCGACTCCGATTTAGTAAGGAAGGGGAAATGCGCCTAGTGAGTCATTTAGATTTGGTGCGGTTATTCGATCGCGCTGTAAGACGGGCAAAACTACCGATTTCCTTTACTGGCGGTTATCATCCCGGACCTCGGATTAGTATTGCCAATGCTTTATCTTTAGGTATGACGAGTAGTGGGGAAATTGTAGATTTCGATCTCACTGAAGAGATGGATTTAGAGGTATTTCGGGATCAATTAGCAGCCCAACTTCCCACAGGGATTAATGTTAATTCTGTGGAAGCAGTTAACTTGAAAGATTCTGCAACGGGTTTATTAGAGAAGGCAGAATACTTTGTCACTGTAGAAGCATCACAACCGCTAACAGAACTAGCATGGAAAGAAGCCCTGCAAGCTGTATTAGATCACGATGAAATTCTCTGGGAAAAAACGACTAAGTCTGGGAAGAAGAAAACCCTAAATTTGCGCGATCGCGCTTTTGAAATCTCTTTCATAGAAACATTAGATCATCACACAGCAAAATTACGATATGTGGGAAGCTGTCGTAATGATGGCACACTTCTGAACCCAGAACACTTTGTCTATATGTTGGAACAAGTAACTGGGTTAGACTTACAGTTAAATCATGCTCATCGTCAGCAGTTAATTCTGCAATAATTCATCATTGTTGGTTGGGTAGCCATTGCTTAAACTCAACCACAATCAATTACGAGTTACTAAAAATACCATGATTAATAAAGTTGCAGATGACTTTAAATTGCTTTCCTTTTCTAAAGTCTAGAATGAGCAAAAAGCAAGCTGGAAAAGGGTTTTGTCTGCCGATCACCCCATCTCCCTACCTCCCCATCTCCCTATTTTTCTTTTGGTACAAAGTAATTGCGCGGGGGTCGGCAAATCGCTGAAATCCTCATTCTTTCGTTGACCCCCTCGACTCTCCTCTAGGAGAGGGTTATAGCCATTTTTCTTGTTTTCATCTCATGGCAAATAAATGAAATTAAAGACCCCCTCGCAAATGGCTCTTGAAATTCCCTCACAGCAGGGGCTAATATAAAGACAGTCCCGGCGACTGGGTTAAGTCGCTTTGTTGGAAACCTGACGCGGGCAGCCCAATAGTTACGGGACTTAACAAGTCCCGGCGACTGGGTTAAGTCGCTTTGTTGGAAACTTCAGTGAACAACCGAGGCGGCTGTAAGCCTCGTTGTCCCGGCGACTGGGTTAAGTCGCTTTGTTGGAAACAATAGAGCTGTTCCTCTCGCCCTAGGAACACCTCAATCTGAGTAACGTCCCGGCGACTGGGTTAAGTCGCTTTGTTGGAAACACTAAAAATGCTCAAGTGCAAACTGCTTGAGCGTTGTTCCATCAAAAAAGAGGGCAAAACTTCAATATTTCACCCTCAAATAAAAAAGATTTAACTGTTTAGAAAAACGCTAATTTCCCCCTTTTTTTAAGGGGGGGCTAGGGGGGATCAACCCTCAAAAAAAAAGATTTAACTGTTTAGAAAAACGCTAATTCCCCCCTTTTTTAAGGGGGGCTAGGGGGGATCAACCCTCAAATAAAAAGGATTTAACCATTTAGAAAAACGCTAATTCCCCCCTTTTTTAAGGGGGGCTAGGGGGGATCAACCCTCAATAACCATTTAGAAAAACTTTAATTTCCCCATAACTTATTAAACATTTCTTGTTCCGATTCTAGAAACTTGCGAAACTCCTTCTCTTTGTCATCAGGAGAAGCACTGGGGAAAAAGGTAAGCAACTCAAAATATTGAGCTGATTTTTTAGCAATAATGTCATTGGGATCAGTCTTACTTTTTAATAACTTTACTACGGGATACATCCGATGCCAAATGCGACCAATATTGCCCATTTTTCCCGTAACAGAAGACTGATAAATGCTGCCTTCCTGAATTCTGGCTTCTCGCATCGCACGACGATAGGGCTGATGTAACCATTCAATCGCCCTCGAATCTTCCTGATCTTCTGCGATACGTCCCCACACTTGCACCTGATCAGGATGCCACGCTTCTCGCCAAGATTGAGCATAATTCTTAGTGGGATTCACTCCTCGCAATCTCATCCATGCTTGGAGATCATTTCGCACTTTCTTGATAAACGCTGGAACTTGATCCAAATTTCTTACCCCATTGCGAGTGTTATTCACCAGTGTATTTTTTCCTTCCCATTGCCAATGACAACCGATAAGCGGTTTACTCCCTTGATCGTAATATTCAGGATAAAAGAGGCGATGATCCGCCCGTCGCCATGACTTGCCAAACCCACCAAACACCATGGCAAAGCGAGTTAAGGCTTTAACTACTTTCACAAGGGCGGTTCTCTCTTCCTCGGAAAGAGTTTGCGTTAGAGAGAAACACAGTTTTCCCGTTACATCATAAGCAGGAACCGCATAAGAACCCTGTCCAAATGTCTCTAGAGTCAAATTGTCAGGAGAAAACTGAAACGTTACCGCTAATAACCCGACAGTTCCTTCCCCTTGTACGCCACCAAACAACTGCTGCACAAGGCTTTCTGCTTGTTGGGCTGTGGTTAATCCCCCAAAAAGGCGCAGGGCGTGTCCTCGCAAGGCTGCTTTGAACATATTAGGACGAAATTCCCCCTCACCATCAAGGAGTTTTGCTGCCATTCCCTGTCCTTTTAATTGCGGTTGGTAGGGGAGATGATCGGTTTTAGTTTGCGGTTGTCCATAACCAGCACTCACCCGACAGCCAATTCCACCAGATAAGGCTTTTTTCCAGAGTTGCCAAATCGTTTCCCATTCTGACTCCTCTAGAGGAATCGTGCTAGAAATGCCAAATTGGAGGGTGGGTTGGTAGAGAGAAATTTGAGCAAATGCACTAGATTTTTGTATCCCTGTCACTTGCCAATTTTGTTGGGGATGAATGATATCCACTAATCGCTGTTGCCAACTATTATCTACAGGATAGCCACCATGAAAGCGCAGGATACCGGGGGCAAAATCGCCATTATTTAAGTCTTGACCGCAGTAACGTTGGACTTGTTCAGGAGTACAAACGCGACGAAAAGCCCCTTTCATACTACTCCCCGGATAATAAGGATAACCTCTTGCACCAATAACAGGACGGACAATGCCATCATCTTGTCCGCCATTGGTGACAAACCGCCAGTTAATGGGATAAGACTGCACTCGCACTCCTTCTCCAAATTCAGGGGGACGAAAATCGGTTCTTTCTACCCATTCAGATGCCCAACGTTGGACATCTTGTTCTTGGACATCTTGTCGAATGCGTTGCAGTTGACAGCGTCCGCCAATTTGGGCGCGAAACATCATGGGAACTTTTTGAGCGAGATTAGAATTTAATTTTGGCATGGTAATTAGTGGTGATTAGAGATGTGAACTCAGGGAGTCAACAACAAAGGTTCCAGTTGCTTCAAAATGACCATATAGCCGTTTGGCATCTTTGTCTGACCAAGCATCACATTCGTGGGTGGCTTGGGGATGAGGTTTGCCTTTCAGCTTTTTAAAGTCGAGGGAAAGGGGGTTATAGTCGCCATTGCTTTCCAGATAGCGAGAAAGTTGATCCAGACGATAATTAAGGATTTCTAAGCGTTCACTCCCAATGGCAGCAACATCACTTTGGAAACGGTTGCTGTATTCTAAACGAGAACTTAAGGGAGGAAGTAACTTCTGTTGATAGTAAGTGGGTTTAGCTTGTCGCCACACCAGTTCCCCCCATTCGGAAAGGGTGACATTTTCATCCACTGGAAATAATAGGGTTTCAGGAATTCCCCTTGCTTCTTGGCGAGTGACGGAAAAATTTACTTCTAGTTTCCGAAATAGCGTAAGATGTTTACCGACAATTCCTTCTTTATCAATATTTATGGGAAGTTTCGGAATCCGAAGCAGTTGAGAACTTGCTTGGAAAATGTAAACGCTTTCGTCAGCGTAAAACATGGCAATGGCTTGTAAAAAGCCGTTTACTCCCTTAAAGCCACCGGTCAAACTGAAAATAACACGATATCCTTGCTGTTGATAGCTAGTGAGAGTATCATCACACCATTTAATTAATTCTGACATGGCATTGCGGAAGGTTTCGGCTTCGCTAGTGGCTAAGTCTGGGATTTTGATAATTGAAGCAATCAAGCCGTTATTTCTTAGCCAAGCAGCGACCATTTCTCCCACTTGTTCGCCTTGATAGGTATCGCTAACGAGAAGAAAATGATATTCGGGAACGCTTGGGGATAAGTCTCCATTATGATAGGTGATGATCCCGTTGAGTTCAGCACTCATTTTTTTGACAGTTTCTAGGTGGAGAGAAGGATCTAGAAGGGTATTTCTTCGCTGTTGAATATGTTCTGCAATTTTCTCCTGTTGATCAGGAGTTAAGTCTGCTTTTTGCCGATTAGCTGTTTCTAGCAGTAAGGTTCTTAATTCATTAGAAACTTGATTGGTTAACAGGCTGGTTCCACAGGGAGAAACCATAACGTTGGGAATTTTGGTTGTAGAAGTCATCAGTTTTAATTACAGAGGGCATTATGATCTGTTCGTCATTGCGATAACACCATTAACTGTTAGTGGTGGTAAATTACCTAAACTGGGCAAAACATCGGTTTCTGCATAGATATGTGGTAAATTATCTCCTTGCCAAACCCAAATTTGTTGGCGAGTCAGATCAATTAACCAAGCCAGTTGTGTCCCATTATTCAGACAATGGAGAATTTTATTTTGCACAGTTAGTGTGCTTTGGTCAGGAGATAAAATTTCAATTAACCAATCTGGCGCACCGTTAAATGCCCCATCTGCTTCAGGAAGGCGAGAGGCTATAATTACCGCAATATCTGGCACTGGGGAATAAGGGGAAACAATACAGCGCAGTTCTTGAATCGCTTCTAATTCTTCAGTGTGAAAATTAATATAATTCACTAAGTTACGCTGTAATCGCGAGTGAAACAAAGTTGGCATGGGTTTTTGGATCGTGCGCCCATTAATCAATTCCCAAGCTGGAGAAGATTCGATATTGGGTTGAGATAAAAACTCTGTCAGGGAAAGCGTTGGTGTGAAAGTCATCTTGGAAACCTTATTTGTAGCGTTGTGTCCACCAAATTAAACAATCACATAACTGGGTTAGTACCGCTAAGGAGACTCGTTGGGCTTCTAAATCCAATCCCCATAACTTCTCACTCATGTTTTGGATGCTTTGGGGATTATTACTGTTAACTGCATCATTGGGAATCTCAATCCCACCGCGACGCATAATTTGAACTAGAGTATCCCAAGTTTCCTTCCAATAATCGGATTTTGCTTGTTCTTTCCCCTCTAAACGGAGATGTTCTCCCCAAAAGCGTTCTAAGCCATAAGCAGTTGCCATCCGCATTTTATACCCTTGATTGAGGGAATCTTTATCTCGCTTCATTGCATTAAGAACTAATTTTTGCGCTTCTTGATCTAAGCCATAGGTTTGCCAAGCCATTATTGATACTCTCCTTTTAATATTACTTGTGAACGACCAAAGCCAATGGATTCTAAACCGCCGAAATACAGTTCTTTTCTGTCAGAATCGCCAAAGGGTGACCAACCTTTCTCTTTTAAGGCAATGGGAAAGACTAAAATACTTTCTTCGGGAAGGGCTTCTACATTAAAAAATGCCCCTGTTTCCGTCTTTTTCATCTCATCTTGTAACCGCACGCGGCTTTGTCGATATAACGCCATATCATGGAGGGTGGCGATGTCGTTATCTCCCACTACCACTAGATTACTTTCTGGTAAATCAACTCCTTGAGGAATCCATGGGGATAAGTCGGTTTCTTGTTCAATTTCCATGAAGCCTAAATTAAAGAATAAGACTTTTTGTCCTTGTCCCACTTGTCGCCCTTGTAAAGATTTAGAACTGGTGTAGGGTTGGGGAATCTCTGTGGAAAGACCACTAATTTGTTGATAACGTTTTAGTAAACGAGGACAACTAATCCAAATCACTGGTTGACCGGGACAAAAGACGGGAAGCCACAATAAAGAGGCATATTCAAATTTTACAATGGCTTCGGTCGTTCCCCCATCTTCTCGTCCTTCTACAGCATGATGACCATACCATTCTGCTTCCATGCCTTTTTGAATGGATCGTAAATCAGCGCGAAATCGTCCGCGAATAGAACTCCTCGGGATAATTCCTGTTTGGGTAAATTGATCGCGAAAAATTAAGTTAAGATTCCCTGTTTCTTCTCCTGCACTTGCGCCAACGTGCAGAGGGGCAAGGGTTTTAATGATACCGTAGGCTTGATGATACATTAGGATTTTCCTCCAATTGCTAAAGGTAGTGATAAGCCACATCCCCAACGTTTAAAGGAATAGGCTTCTTTGGGAAACCAAGATTCCTCCCAGTTTTCCCAAGGTTCTAAGGGTTCAGATAAGACGTAAACACTGCCAGCAGGAACAGCATATCGTCCTCTTGATAACCGTTTGGCTTGCTTGTCTCCTCCTAAACGATACCGAAAGGCTTGGGGACGTTCGGTGAGGAGGGTTTCTATTGACCAAGCAGGGGTGACTTCCTGTTGGTTGGGAAGGATGGGAAAGCGGTAGGAATAACGATTTGATCCCCATACGGCTGGAGTAATCAGGGCAAATTGTTTGCCACAGGGTTGATGGAGTAAGGTTTGCGTTTCTGCGTCAAGGGGAAGACAGCGTAAGTTAACAAAATGTCCCTCGCCGCCAAACCGATACCAGCCGTTATCGAGATGGGTATTGCTGAGATATACGAGACAGGCTTCTGGATCAAGTTGGACGGCGTTTTCGAGAAAGAGACTCCCTTGATCACTGTCGGCTTCTACTTTCCGTTCTTCGGTTTTAAGACGGGGGTGAAGGTGTGGCAAATATTCCCAAGGATCACTTTCTACTTGTTGGGGAGAGTGCCATTGATCAATGGTGATCCAACCTCCTCCTTTATCGAATTTCCCTGTGGGAGATGTGCCGTTTTCGGTTTCCCACTGTTGATGATTCCACTGTAATTGGTGTTGGATTTGTTGATCTTTGACAAGATAGTTATGGGGAAGGGGAACACGAAAGTTTTGTGGGTTTTGGATTTCTGACCAAAAAGGACCGGCGACGATTAGGGCGTTAATGTCTTCTTGATTAGCGGCGTATAATCCTGATAGGGTGGCAGAACTGGGAGGAAAACTGGTTCCCGATCGCCCTACTAAGTTTTCTGGGGAAAGAAACCGACCGGCACTTCCGTAGAGAAACCCTAGTGGTTCAATGGTAATGAGATATTGGAAGGTTAGTGACATAGATGAAATCCCACTTTGGCAAGGTTGATAATCCACTGATTGATGTCTGGAGAGGAATCGCCTAAAATTACTGAGTCTAGATTTTGTTCTAAGCGTTGACGGGTTTGGCTTCCGAAATAAATCTCAAATAAGCCTAAGGCAATGTTTTGATTATTCTCAAAGGCGTGTCTGTTTTCTAGAGTGGCGATGTCATTATAAATATGTGTCCAGTTTTGTCCCCCAGCGCGATCGCGATATCCTGTGATCACTTCTTCTAAGAACCACCACGGACAAGTCCATTGCAAGTAATTCCCGCTATTAAATAAAATCCTAATTGCTAACCGATCGCGCCCTTGTTTTTTGGCGGCTTGTTCGGCTTCTCGACAATGTTGTAAAACATCTCTTTGGGGAACTCCGCCGGCTGCCCACACAAAGCCCACACTTACGGTTATATTTTGTTGATGTTGTTGCCAAACCTCATGATTAAAGCGGTAAAACCACTGTAAACATTCTCCGAGAAAGGCTTGTTTTTCGGCATCACTGGTATAGTTTTGGTAAAATATCCCCAGAAAGTCATCGCCACCAGCATAAATCACTCGTCCTAACCCATTTTCTACAGAAGGCTTGAGGGCGTTTTCTCCCCAATTCAGCATGGCGCGACTAAATTTCTTGAGAATCTGGGCTTCGTTATTTCCTTGTTCATTGAGTCCTTTTAAGTATTCCCCAATGCGATCGCCGTCTCCCTGAAACCACCCTGTCCAGCGATTTTCTTCTAAACGCTTTAAGTCTCGAAATGAATCAGGAATTTCCACTTTTGGCAGTTCTGCGGCAGAGAGGTTAAGTTGTGATTGAATGGGCTTAAGGGTAATTAGCCGTTTAATCAGTTCGGGAATACTCAGTTGTTCACTGGGATCAATAATCGACTCACTGACAACATGACTTAATTGCTGATAAAAGTCCTCGATTTTTGCTATTTCTTGAGAATAATTAGACTGTTTGGGATGAAATTTGCCCATAGTGGGATGCGCGATCGCGTCAGTTCCCGACAGAGTGGAACTCTCTCCCATCCAGTTAATTCCTACCCAATTACGGCTGCGTTTTTTCTCATTCAAAGCATGACGGGCTTCGCCAATACTAGACCCTTGCGCCCAGAAAAATTCCCAAGTATGATTTTCCCAAGCCTGCCATTGTTGTTGCCATTGATAATCCTTTGAGGGGAGTTTATTTTCTAACCATTCCCGACAAGATTGGAGAATCGTTTTCCAAGCGCGATCGAATATGGTACGGGCTTCTTGATAAGAGAAATCTCCTTTGATAATGATTTGATTCGGTGTTCCTTGTACGACGTTAATGGTTGCTGGCGAAATCACTTCCTGATTGTTAGATCTAGCGTAATCGCAGAGAGTATGAGATAAATAAGAGAGAATAAACGATCCCCCATATAAATCTCGCAATTTCCGCGATTTCTCGATAAACCCCTGGATTGGGGAGAAAGTAACCGCCGTGTATCGAATTTCACTCATTGTCAAGTGCTAGCGTTCTGTTCTCACTTTAATTTACAAGCAATCTGTTAGAAAAACTAGGCTTGGGATGCGATTGACGACATTTATAATAGCCATCATTAATCATATATTTTAATTTAGCAGAAGGGCTGAGAATCCTACGACTACAATTTTAATTTAGTCGGTAGACGGGGCGTATAAACATCTGGGGAGACCCCAGATGACAGCCCCTCATGAATCAGCCTATTTGCGGTATAATCAAACAAGTAGGCTTAATAACCAAGTGCTCATCGCCACCTACTTACTTATACAGAATTAACTTCTGAAACCTTCGACCGATGGGCAAGCGGAAGAAGTAAAAGCAGCTCAGTTAACGTTGATTCGCTCAAGTCGCTGAGAAGCCCCAACTACATCGAAAGATTAGTTGAGGGTATGTCACCGCAAATCGCTCTTGAAATTCCCTCACAGTAAGGGTTATGATGAGTGGTGTCCCGGCGACTGGGTTAAGTCGCTTTGTTGGAAACCTACCATAAAGCGGTATTCCCGCTCCACGAACTGGTAGTCCCGGCGACTGGGTTAAGTCGCTTTGTTGGAAACTAGAGAGCCTCTACCAGCTCTGAATCAGCCTCTGGTCCCGGCGACTGGGTTAAGTCGCTTTGTTGGAAACTTCCTGAGAATTATCAAGAAGATGTTTTAGATATGTCCCGGCGACTGGGTTAAGTCGCTTTGTTGGAAACCCAATGTTTCCAAGTTGTTTGGACTTATCATTACATGTCCCGGCGACTGGGTGAAGTCGCTTTGTTGGAAACTTATAAAAGACGGCGATCCAGTTGTAATCATCAATCGTCCCGGCGACTGGGTAAAGTCGCTTTGTTGGAAACGGCTCAATGGCAAAGTCAACCACTTCGATTCGGAGTTCCCGGCGACTGGGTGAAGTCGCTTTGTTGGAAACACTAACCATTCGGGTAACACATTTTTTTCTGTTATGTTCCCGGCGACTGGGTGAAGTCGCTTTGTTGGAAACGTACGCGATAGCACGGTATGCCCTAACAATTGCCGAGTCCCGGCGACTGGGTAAAGTCGCTTTGTTGGAAACTGAGGGAGTGGGCTTGTTCCTGCATAGGCAGGCAGTCCCGGCGACTGGGTAAAGTCGCTTTGTTGGAAACCGGACACGGTCAATGCCCTTATTACCTCCTTTATCGGAGAGGGTCTTGGCGACTGGGTTAAGTCGCTTTGTTAGAAACGCTCAGGTGTGGAACAATTGACACTTGAGCGTTTTTCTGTGACATTTTCCTGACATAAAATCGAATAACTAATGCTACAGATGAGCAATCGCCTCCCCTTGTCTCCCCATCTCCCTCTCTCCCCATCTCCCTCTCTCCCTCACAGTAAGGGCTAACATAAAGACAGTCCCAGCAACTGGGTTAACCTGATAACCAATAACCGAAAACGCCCCATTTCGATTACGATTGATCAGGGGTTACTTATGTCAGGGATAAACCAAGAATGTACTCATTATTAGAACAACTGCGACAACACTTTTCTCAAGCCCTAGTCAACGCATTTGGCGAGGAATACGCCGATACTGATCCTTTAGTGACACTGGCGGCTAAACCCGAATTTGGGGATTATCAGTCTAATATTGCCCTTTCTCTTGCAAAACCCCTGAAACAAAAGCCCCGCGATACCGCCCAGCAAATTATTGATCACCTTGATCTATCTGAATTATGTGAACCCCCCGAAATTGCAGGACCCGGCTTTATAAATCTACGCCTGAAACCCAGTTATTTAGAAAGCCAACTAAAAACTATTTCTCAAGATAGCCAACTTGGCGCAGAAAAAGCTGAAACGCCGCAAAATGTCATTGTTGACTTTTCTAGTCCCAATATCGCTAAAGAAATGCACGTGGGACACCTCCGTTCTACCATTATCGGAGATTGTATTGCGCGTATTTTAGAATTTCGCGGTCACGATGTCTTACGTCTCAATCATGTTGGTGACTGGGGAACGCAGTTTGGAATGCTGATTGCTTATTTACGAGAAGCCTATCCCGAAGCCTTAACTAAAGCTGATGCCTTAGCAATTGGTGACTTAGTGACTCTCTATAAAGAAGCGAAAAAACGCTTTGATGAGGATGAAACTTTCCAGAAAACGGCGCGAGAGGAAGTGGTGAAATTGCAAAAA
The DNA here is from genome assembly GCF_007904085.1 of Euhalothece natronophila Z-M001. Classification (GTDB taxonomy): domain Bacteria; phylum Cyanobacteriota; class Cyanobacteriia; order Cyanobacteriales; family Rubidibacteraceae; genus Halothece; species Halothece natronophila. Next base: position 533,493 of record NZ_CP042326.1, on the reverse strand, counting down.
GGTGCGCCAGATAGTGTTCAAGCATGGGAATTACTCTGTGAACAGTCACGGCGAGAGTTTCAGGTAATTTATGATTTGCTGGGCGTGGAATTAACGGAACGCGGCGAGTCTTTTTATAATCCTTTTCTCTCAGAAGTGGTGCAGGAATTAGAAGCAAAAGGCTTAGTAGAAGAAGATCAAGGCGCGAAATGTGTTTTCCTCGAAGGCTATACCAATAAATCGGGGGAACGCCTCCCGTTAATTATCCAGAAAAGCGACGGCGGTTATAATTACGCCACCACGGATTTAGCGGCGATTCGCTATCGCATTCGAGAAGATGGAGCGCAACGGGTGATTTATGTAACCGATGCTGGACAAGCTAGTCATTTTGACCAAGTGTTTCAGGTGGCAAAACGCGCTGGTTGGGTGTCCGATGATGTGGAGTTGGTTCATGTTCCCTTTGGGTTAGTACAAGGAGAAGATGGGAAGAAATTAAAAACCCGTTCAGGGGATACGATACGGTTACGGGATTTGTTGGATGAAGCGATCGCGCGATCGCGCCAAGATTTAGAACAACGCTTTCAAGAGGAAGGAAGAAACGAAAGCGAAGAATTTATCGCAAAAACGGCAAAAATTGTCGGCATTAGTGCGGTTAAATACGCTGATCTCAGTCGCAACCGTACCAGTAATTATGTCTTTAGCTTTGATAAAATGCTCGCCCTACAGGGAAATACCGCCCCATATCTTCTCTATGCTTATGTCAGAGTCCAAGGAATCAGCCGTAAAGGTAACATTGACTGGGAAACCCTCAACAAGCAAAATATTACCCTTGAAGATAACAGTGAGTTAGTTCTTGCCAAACATATCCTACAACTGAGCGATATTCTGAAAGAGGTAGAAAAAGACTTACTTCCCAATCGCCTCTGTCAATATCTATTTGAACTCTCTCAAAAATTCAATCAATTTTATGATCGCTGTCCTATTTTGCAAGCAGAAGCAGACAAACGCGCCTCTCGCCTGATGTTAGCAGATTTAACCGCCCGTACCCTCAAGCTAGGACTCTCCCTATTAGGGATTGAAGTCTTAGAGAGAATGTAATTCCCTAACTGAAGGCTCAATTAACTCACTGTATTTTGGACAATAGTTTGCTTATCCAATACTTTTTCCTGCTGACTATTTCTATATTTTACAAGGAGAGAACTAAGATGATAGTAAGTGAAAAGCTTGCTATCAATCACTTCGTTAGCCCCTAGGGAGAAAATTTCCTTAACTTCTTTATTTTGGATTTCTTCATTAGTATAAATAACGATAGGCACTTGATCGCTAATCCCTAAACGCTTAAGAATTTTACAAAATTCCGTTTCTTTAATGATTGAGTTATCTGGATTAAAGAAAATAAATTTAGGCTGAAAATGTTGATTATCTTGCAGTTCTAGAATTGCTTTAAGGCTATCTGAAAATACTTGAAACTCGTATCCTTGTTCAAGCGCGATCGCGCTAAGTAAATTGTGATTATCAGCATTACTATCAATAGCTAATAGCAGGTTAGAGTCAGTTACACTGTCTAAAAATGTAATTGTCGAATAAGAGTCCTTACTGATTTTACTAACAGCAATATCTTGAATTTTTTCAAATTGAACCAGTCCTTTTAATACATAAGGAGCTAATGCACAACCAGATTTCAAAAAATTTCCGTTATGCTTAAACTTAAAGGCTAAATCTCTTAAAGTCGTTCGTCCTTGTAAGGCTTTTGACAGGTTTCGATAAACCTTATCAGAGACAATTGGTTTTAAAGCCTGGGGGTTAACCAATAGAGGTGCTTCATTAGGGGAACAGGTTGCTAACCCCGCCTTAACCCATTGTTTCCAGGTTTGATAAGTCGTTTCTTGTAACTCTTTTAAGGTTGGCAATAGACTACGAGGCAAACGATAGTAAGGATCAGGATGAATGTCTTCTTGACATTTAACTTGTATGCCATCACCAATGCCCGTTAACTCCGTAATAGTAAGAACTTTGGTTTGCTCTTTGAAATAATAATGCTCGTAAATAGGAAGTTCAAATGCTTGCACTGCATCAAACAGAACTTCTAGCAAAACTCCTTTAATAATATTTTGGATTTGTTCTGAGGACAAATGACGATTTTGTGAGAGTCGTCTTAATTCAGTACAATCCCAGCATTCCCCATTTTGGTTAATTCGGCTCATTTGAGGAAGTTGACCCGTAGCAGCATAAAATTGCCTACGCCAGCGTCTTAAAGGATGGCTCCCCCCATAAGCCCAAATTAACGAGCCTAACATAAAGTAAAAGCACCATTTCTGGTTCTGAAAGCCTGAAATTTCAACTTTTCCCGTGAACTGTTGGGAATGATAGAAAAAAAGATGCCGAAAAATCCGATTACAAGTTAAACGCTGTTCTAACACAGAAGTCATGATTTTGGTATGAATGTAAAAGTGTTATTCTTATCTTACGTATTTTTGCTGAACCGATTATAGCACTCCTTGTCCAGCCTTGCACACAAATGAAAAGTGATTTTACTTTAAAGTTAATCCTTTTTAAGAAGAAATTTACAAAATCATTCTTTCTAAAATGATTATTTGCTAGGTTGTAAGAACGTCTTTTATCAATTCACTAATGACCAACCTAGAAGAGAAAACAATTGAAATTGACCAACAACAGTGGTTTTACCGCCAAGCTAGCCCCAAAAATGAAAGTGAAGCCCCACCAGTGGTCTTATTACATGGACTACTAGCGCATAGTTATAGCTGGCGCATTCTTTTAGAAGATATTGCTGAAATGGGACTCATGGGTTATGCCCCTGATTGGTTGGGAGAGGGATCTTCAGCTAAGCCTTCTCGCCGTGAATTTCCTTATACTCCAGAGGCTTACCTTGCCGCTTTAGAAAAATTATTTCATAGTCTTGAATTATCCCGCTTTCATTTAGTTGTACAAGGCTTTGTTGGTTCGATTGGATTACAATATGCTTTTCGTCATCCCGAACAAATTGAACGGCTCGTGATTCTAAACACTCCCCTCTCTTCCTCAGTACGATTACCGTGGTTAATGCGTCAATGGGCATTTCCACTTATGGGAGAAATGTTAACTCAAGATCCCCTTTTAGTGGATCGCACTTTAGAAAAAGGAAGTGGCTATGTAATTTCTGATAAGAATCTCAATATTTATCGGGAACCTTTCTTAAAAAATTCCCAAGCGGGACGCTCGTTAGTGGCAACGATTAAAAATCTTAATCTTTCTCAAGCAATGGCAGAAATTGAAGCAGGCTGGAAAGAATGGGATAAGCCAACCCAGATTATTTGGGGGATGGGAGATCCTTGGTTAAGTGCAGACGTTCCGAAAGCCCTTGCTGACGAGTACAATCATATTCGTTTTGTTAAATTAGAAGAGGGAAAACATTATCCTCAAGAACACTGCTCAGACGAAATTAGCCCTATTTTATTAACGTTTCTACGTCAACAAACTGCTTAAGTTTTTTTGAGAACACCCCAAAAATTGATATGCTTATCTCAAAGAAAATCAGTTAATTTGACACTATTTAATCATCATGTTAAGAAAACGCTCTATCTTATCTTTACTAATGGCTTTAGTTGCCATTGTCTTAGTAAGTTGTGGGGGAGGCAATGAAAACACCGCTCCTCCTACCTATAGCAGTGAACAAGTTGAACAAATTCAGCAGGCTTTGCCCCCTGTTAAACAAGCCAGACAACGCTTAACTCAACTAGAACCCTTATTACAAAAAGAAAAATGGTCTGATGCCTATAGCTTATTACATGGTCCTTTGGGAGGATTGCGTCGAGAAATGAGTTACGTTACTCGCAACTTGTTACCGACAGATCAAGAAAAAGCCAGGGAGTATGCAAAAGCCTTATTTGAAGATATTGAAAAAATTGATGCAGCAGTGGAAGCGGAAGTCGCTTCTCGTGCTTTACAAAGTTACGATCGCGCTCTCAATGACTTTGATCAGTATCTCAGTTTAATTCCTGAACCTAAACCTGAAGAAAATTCATGAAACGGATCATGATTGTGGGTGGTGGTATTGTTGGCGCAACCATCGCCTACGAACTCAGCAAAAATTCTGAGTTTCAAATCACTATTATTGACAAAGATGTTCCCGCTCAAGCCTCAACAGGGGCTGCCTTAGGGCTACTATTTGGAGTCATCAGCCAAAAAAAACAAGGACGGGCTTGGGAGTTACGAGAAATCAGTCTTCGTCGCTATTCCCAGTTATTAGTAGAATTGCAGGAGCAAACAGGGGAGACAATTCCGCACCTGCAAGGACTGATTCATCTTTGTTTCTCCCCCGAAGAAATGGCAAAATGGCAAGAGTTAGCCAGCTTACGAGAACAACAGGGGTGGCAGCTAGAACTTTGGAATCAAAGCCAATTACAGGCTGCTTGTCCGACCCTAAATACTTCGCAAATGGTAGGAGCAGTTTATTCTCCTCAAGATTTGCAAGTTAACCCCCAAGCCTTAACCACAACTTTACTCAAAGCCGCAGAACAAAATGGAGTGACTCTCAGTTGGGAAACAGAAGCAACTGCAGTTTCTGTTACCGAAAACGGGGATGATAAACATAGTCACACAGTTCATACTAATCAGGGAGACTGGGAGGTTGACCATTTAATTATTGCCGCTGGTTTAGGCTCTTTTCCCCTAACCCAACATCTGAAAAAACCCCTTCCCTTAACTCCTGTGTTAGGACAAGCAATGCGAGTGCGATTAAATAATGACAATGGTTTGTCCTCTGTAGTCACAGGAAACGATGTTCATCTGATTCCTTTAGGAAAGAATGAATATTGGGTTGGGGCAACTGTAGAATTTCCAGAACAGCCTCTAGTTGATCCGTTAGATAAGGTTTGGGAACAAGCCTGTAGTTATTATCCCGCCTTAGCTGAGGCAGAAATTCTTGAAACATGGTCTGGGGAACGTCCTCGCCCTAGCCAGCAAGCTGCCCCTGTCATAGAATATTTAGAAGGATATGATAATGTTATTCTCGCAACAGGGCATTATCGAAATGGGGTGTTATTAGCTCCAGCAACAGCCACTAAAGTCAAGGAATTACTTTAAGAATTGGAAAGTGCTTGCTTGCGAATTAAACGTTGAACGCTGCCTAAAACAGGATTAAATTCATATCCCCGTTGATGTGGGTTTTCCAAAAAGGCTTGTTGCTCTTGTTCTATCATTTCTACATCTTGACGCACTAATCCATCTAATAGTTTTTGGGCGGAACCAAAGAGGGCATTTTTTAAGCCGCGACGGAACCAGATCGGAAGTTTATGTAATCGCCAAAAAGCGTTTAAAGATGTAAAGTGAATCAAATAGGCTCGCGTTGAAGTTTCATTAACGGGAGAAAACAAACAGTAAATTTTAAAATCTTCTCCTAACGTGGAAAACCAATGAGGATAACAGTAACTGACAGTTAAAGGTTCAGGGTGAAGCTGTCTGAGTTGAGGAAAAAAGAGTTGCGAAATTGACCAAATTCTATTAATTCGGTAATAACTTTGAGCTTGATAATAGCCGTGAACTTCCTCTTCGGTTTCGTCTATTTTGTCGAGTTTAGCATCAGTCCAAGCCTGCCAATCTTGATGTAAATGTCCATGATACATATCCATTAAATTTTCAATTAAATAGGAATAATGGGCTTGGGTTTCAATAATAGAAACAGTGGCAATATAGTTAAGATGATCCCATTCTGGAACGGTAAAGCGGGGAACTTTGGGGGCGCGATCGCGCTCTCCTAAAAATAACCAAATAAATCCATCCCCTTCTTGCACCGGATATTGGCGCAACTGACAAGGAGGCAGTTTCTGTTTCTCATTCAAATAGGGAACAGCAACACATTTTCCTTCCCGATTAAATCTCCAACCATGATAAGCACATTCTAAGGTATTGCCAGAAACATTCCCCGAACTTAATTTAACAAAACGATGCGGACAGCGATCCTCTAAGGCGCAAATCTCTCCATTTTCCTGTCGATATAGGACAATCGGTTGCTTCCAAAGGGTAACCGAATAAGGGGTAGTGGTCACTTCATTACTTCGAGCCACTACATACCAATGATTCAGATTAATTCCCAGTTCGCGAACTGATTCCATATTTACTGTTGATGCTTTGTTACGTCTCATCTGTTTTATCTTAACGCTCCATTGCTCTGTTCAATATGATCAGAAAAAAATACGACTAGTCAGTTGAGCCAATAACCTGTAATCTATCTTAAAGAGACACTGTAGCTTTTTTTTAGCTTAAAATTTACCAACAGGGGTTTTTAAAAACGCCTTAACACATAGACTTATTTAGATTTATGGGATCGACTCGCGCAAAAATTGCCGTTGACGCTATGGGAGGGGATCACGCTCCCGGCGAAATCATTAATGGGGCTATCCGAGCCACAGAAGAACTCGATGTAGATATCCTTTTGGTTGGTGATCCAGAACAAATTAACCCACATTTGGAACGCTTTGGCAGTAGCACCCATGCTCATTTAGAGGTTGTCCCTTCCGAAGGGGTCATCGAAATGACTGAAGAACCCATGGTGGGGCTAAAACGAAAACGTAAAGCCTCCATTAATGTTGCCATGGATATGGTGAAAACCGAACGCGCCGAAGCCGTGGTTTCCGCTGGACATTCTGGTGCAGGGATGGCTGCCGCTCTATTACGCTTAGGACGCTTAAAAGGGATTGAACGTCCTGCTATTGGGGCAATTTTTCCCACCCAAATTCCCAACAAGTCCGTAATTATTTTAGATGTGGGGGCAATTGTTGATTGTCGCGCCAAGCATTTAGAACAATTTGGCTTAATGGGAACAGTTTATAGTAAATACGTGCTTGGGAATAATGATCCGAAAGTGGGCTTATTGAATATTGGGGAAGAATCCTCCAAAGGAAATGAAGCAGCGATTCGTGCCTATCAGTTACTAGAAGCCAACGCTCAAATTCCTTTTATCGGGAATGCAGAAGGGCGAGATGTCTTATCTGGAAATTTTGATGTGATTGTTTGCGATGGCTTTGTCGGCAATGTGGTTCTCAAGTTTGCCGAAGCAGTGGGAGAGGTATTACTTGATATCCTAAAAGAAGAACTCCCACAAGGATTAAATGGACAATTAGGAACAGCCCTCCTGAAACCGAACCTAAAACGAATTAAACAACGGGTGGATCACGCAGAACATGGCGGTGGTCTATTACTAGGTGTAGATGGTATCTGCATTATTAGTCATGGTAGCTCGCAAGCCCCTTCCGTTTATAATGCAATTCGTTTGGCAAAAGATGCAGTGGATGAGCAGGTGATTACTCGCCTGCGTTCCTTTATGGCAGGGAAAATGGATATTCACAGTGATTCGACGGTGAGTAGTCAACCACCACAGGGGTAAAGGAGGAAAAACTTGTATTCAGCAGGAATGGCAATTACAGGGACGGGTTCAGCCGCGCCATCAGTTAAACTCACTAATCAGAATTTAAGCCAGATGGTGGAAACTTCTGATGATTGGATTACCACTCGCACAGGGATTAAGGAACGCTCAGTTGCGTCTCCCCAAGAGTCAGTAGTGAGTTTAGGCACTCAAGCAGCCCTTAATGCGCTGGAAATGGCGCAAGTGGATCCCAAAGAAATTGATTTGGTCATTTTAGCCACTTCTACCCCTGATGATTTGTTTGGGAGTGCGGTGAGTATCCAAACTGCTGTGGGGGCAACTCAGGCGGTGGGGTTTGATTTAACGGCGGCTTGTTCGGGGTTTGTATTTGGCTTAGTTAATGCTACTCAGTTTATTCGCACTGGCGTTTATCGTAAGGTGTTATTGGTTGGGGCAGATTTATTATCTCGTTGGGTGGATTGGTCGGATCGTAGCACTTGCATTTTATTTGGGGATGGTGCCGGGGCGGTGGTTATTGAAGCAACAACACCTGATCATGATGGTTTGCTAGGGTTTGAGTTATGCAGTGATGCTCAATTAAGTCATACCTTAAATTTAGCTCACCAGGGAGAAGCTAAAACCTTGGTGGATCAAACCCAAGTTAGTCAGGGAAGTTATCGCCCGATCGCGATGAAAGGGAAAGAGGTTTATCGCTTTGCGGTGGAGAAAGTACCAGAAGTGATTTCTAAGGCCCTATTTCGGGCAGAATTAACCGCTAAGGATGTGGATTGGTTGTTACTCCATCAGGCAAATCAGCGGATTATGGATGCGGTGGCGCAACGATTGAATCTACCGCGCGATCGCGTGATTAGTAATTTAGCCCACTATGGGAATACTTCTGCTGCTTCCATTCCTTTAGCCCTCGATGAAGCCATGCGAGCAGGAAAACTCCATGCTAATGATATTATTGCTATGTCAGGGTTTGGTGCTGGGTTAACTTGGGGAGCCGCGATCGTACAATGGCAAATTAATCAGAAAGAATAGGATAAGGAAATCAAAAATGAGTAAACTTGCGTTTGTTTTTCCAGGACAAGGTTCACAAGCAGTTGGGATGGAAACTGATTTAGCCGAAAGCGCGATCGGTCAAGAACGATTTAAGCAAGCAGAAGAGATTCTCGGTTGGTCAGTTTTAGACACTTGCCGCCAAGATGAAGAAAACTTGTCTCGCACCCTCTACACTCAACCTTGTCTCTATGTGGTGGAATCTATCCTCACTGACATTTTAATTGACGAAGGGGGGTATCTTCCCCAATATGTCGCCGGTCATAGTTTAGGGGAATACAGTGCTTTATATGCTGCCCGTGTGTTTGGCTTTGATGCTGGTTTAAGATTAGTGCAACAACGAGCAAAACTCATGGATCAAGCTGGTGGCGGCAAAATGGTTGCCCTGATGAAATTCGATCGCGCTCAACTCGAAGAAACCCTTGCTAAAACCAGTGATGTAGTCTTAGCGAATGATAATAGCTCTCAACAAGTTGTCATTTCAGGAACTCCCGAAGCAGTTGATTCAGTTTTATCAGAAGTAAAAGCAAAAAGAGCCGTTCCCCTAAAAGTCTCAGGGGCGTTTCATTCCCCATTAATGGAAGAAGTTGCCCAAGATTTCCAAAAAATTTTAGATGAAGTTCCCTTTGGCGAGGCTTTAATTCCCGTTTTATCCAATGTTGATCCCATTCCTAGTACGGATCCAACAGAACTCAAATCCCGTTTAATGCAGCAGATGACCGGTACAGTCCGTTGGCAAGAAACCCTAATTCAACTCGCTGAGGAAGGGGTTTCGGAACTGGTAGAAGTGGGGCCGGGAAATGTCCTCACAGGCTTGTGTAAACGCACTTGCCCCAGTCTCGAATTGAAAAATATTGATCGCGCTGAGAATTGTCAAATTTAGTCATTAGTCATTAGTCATTAGTCACTGGTCATTGGTCACTGGTCACTGCTTTACCAAGAACGAAAGACAAAGGACAAAGGACAAAGGACAAATATTTATTCCAGTTCTAACTCTTCTGGAACAGGTGTAGTTTCATCTTCGAGAGGACGAAGAATGGCTGGCACGTCCTCTGCTTTCTCTGGTTGGAAAATAACATTAATTGCCTCTTGTAAAGTTTCTGCCATAGCAATCCGATTTTCATATACCACAATGACTCGAATTAGGGTGGGTAAACTGGTTCGCGCTGCTTCTAAGTAAACGGGTTCCACATACAATAAGGATTCTTCAATGGGAATCACTAATAAATTACCTTGTATGGTTTGCGATCCTTGTCGATTCCAGAGAGAGATTTGTTGAGAAATCACCGGGTCTTGATTAATTAAGGCTTCTATTTGTTCCGGTCCAAAAATTAATCTCTGTTTCGGGAATTGATAGAGTAATTGTCGCCCATAAAATTCGCCATCCGATCGCGCTGCCAACCAAGCAATCATATTATTTCGGTCTGGTGGCGTAAACGGAAGTAAGAGAATAAACTCTTCTCGTTCGGCATCAGGCAACTTCATGGTGAGATAATAGGGTTCTACGGCTTGGGCTTGTGTGCCATAAATTTCTCGGGGAATTTCCCATTGATCCTCTCGGTTATAAAAAACTTGCGGATCCGTCATGTGATAGTTTAAGAGTCTTTCTGATTGCACCTTAAACAAATCCACAGGATAGCGAATATGGCTTCTTAGGGTTATCGGCATCTCCTCTAGAGAGTGGAATAAATCTGGAAACACTTTGTCCCACGCATGAATAATGGGATCATCATCAGCAATGTAAAATTGGATATCCCCATCGTAAGCATCAATAATCACCTTCACTGAATTACGGATATAGTTAAAGCCATAACCCCCTGGATCAGAATAGGGATAATGGTCATTCATGGTATAAGCATCGAGAATCCAATAAAGATGACTTTCTGATGTTCCTGCTAAAGAGTCTTCAGTGTGGGCAGTGACCAAGTAAGGATCGCGATCAAACCCTAAAAACGGCGCGATCGCGCTAACCCTTTCTTTAATATTCCGTCGCATGAGGAGGGTGGTTTCAGTTGTAAAATTTTGAGTAAACAACATTTGCCAATCTTTCAAATACTCAGCAAATAATCCTCTTCGCCACCAACTGCCAATATTAATCCCCCCTTCACCGCCGTAAACGTTATAAGCATTCTCGTCGCCGCGAGGAAAATCTAACTCTAGTTGTCCCGTCCGCGTCATGACATAATCTTGAGTTAACTCGCCATAATAAATTCTGGGATTGCCAATGGGGATACTATCGCGAATCTGCGGATTAGCAGTTCTTAGTTTTCCGGCTTCTTCCTCTTCTCCTGTACCAATATCTTGAATATAATAGTAAGGCAATCCCCCTTCACCCACTTGATTAACCGGAGAGAGAGTAAACCCATAACCGTGGGTATAAACTAAATGGCGATTCACCCAAGTTTGACCTTGTTGAGGAATTGCACTAAAGTTTAATTCTCGCGGGGAAATAATAACCTGCTGGCGTTCTGTCAGTTGATTAGGATTTTCTAGATCCCCAATGCCTTTTAGCAGGGTATAACGGTCAATATCAGCATCAGGGAACTCATAGTAAAGACGAATTCGTTGTAATTGACGATTGGTTTGTAAAATGGGGCGAGTATCCCAAAGCCGAATATTGCGAATCGTCTGATCATTGGCTTCAATATCTGCTAGAGTTAAATCTCCTTGGGGATCAAAGGGTTCTTCTTCAATCCGATCTAAAGCAAACCCAGCGCGAGTCATGGTAATTGATCGTTCTAAATAGGGTCTTTCTTTTTCTAACTCATTAGGAAGTACCTCAAACTGTTGGACTAATGGCGTTAACCCTACTCCTAACAACAATCCTAAGGCATAGATAATCAGAGCAACCCAAGGGGAACGACCACTGATTTGAAAACGATTGGGATGAATGAGTGCGTGAGCAAATAACCAAATTCCCGCGATCGCAGCAGTAATACTTAAAAACGTTTCCACCGGGAGTTGCACTTGTGCATCAGCATAACTTGCCCCATAGATCACCCCTCGTTCTGAGTACAATAGTTCATATCGTGCTAAGGCGTGCCTTAAAGATAAGGTTAATAATACCAGACCCCCTAGCCCATATAAATGACGCAATTGGGGATAAGAAAACCCTAAAAACTGCCCGTTAGAAATGCTATTATTAGAACCTAAGTAAATTAAACTGACTGCACATAAGCCATATAAAAATAAGCCTCCTACCCAAAAATCTAATAATTCCCAAATCGGTAAGCTAAAAACATAAAATCCCACATCTTTGCTAAAAATTGGATCAGTTTTTTCAAACGAAATGGCATTTAGAAATAGCAAAAGCTGTTCCCAATTTAAAGCACAAACTAAACCTAAAAAAACGCTAATAACCCCAGCAAATAACTTTAACCCTAACCGCCTTTTCATCATTAAAAAGCCACAAAATCCAATTAAAATAGGGATTTGCCATTTTGCTTGCCAAATTTGTTGGAGTAAATTTTGAATATCTTGTAACTTCAGGGAAGAAATAAAAAAGGGCTTTAAATTAGAAACATCGTAGCTTTCTGTAACATCTGAAGCGGTATATAAATTAGTTAGAAAGGGAATTTCTAAAATTGAACTCAGAAAGGATAAACTAATTTGCAAGTAATGCAGTAACAAAAAGCTAATCAAAAGACAAATTAACCCCATCAACGTTAAGAGAGGGCGGAGAGTCATTTTCCCCAGAATTGGTTTTTTTTGAGCATAACTCTTACCGTAATTAGAGGACTCAAACCCACTTAGCTTTTCCGCAAGGAACAAGTTCAGTCCTAAAAATAGTGCTGAAACAGCAAAAACGCTCGTTGCTAGACTAATTTGAGTTAAAAGACGGGTTAACCAAACCCCTAAGTAGTCAACTTCCTGAAACCAAAACCACTCCCCCAAGAAACGACACACTAAATCTACCGTTGTAATCAATCCAACGGTAATAATAAGCAATTTTAACCAGAAATAGCTCTTGCGTAAAATTTTTCTTTGGCGAGGAGTTGAAAAAGATGATGGAGATTGATTTACTGTCATTGTTGGGAAGTATTAGTAAAGGGGATTATCGAGGAGAGGAATGACTAAATTAATGGAACAACTGAGTTATTTATCCTTTATTACTTGTCCTTTTTTTTGTCTTACACAATGATCAATGACTTATCTCCGTTAATTCTAGCAAAAATCCATCAAAGTAGCTAAGTAAGTAATTTCCTCAGACTTTTACAAAAAGTGTATGAGATCATTTAAAGTAAACGAAAAATTGTTGACAATTAAGCAGTTTGCTTTTCTGTAAACTTTAAGCAAATAGCCCGATTAAAGAGATGTTAAAATTTTTATCAAAACTGACTCCTGGCTTTCTTCAAAAGAAGGCAAAGGGAGTAGGAATTGAAATTACACCGAACCAAATTAACATTGCAAAAGTAAATAGCACAGAGCAAGGTTATGAACTAGCAACCCTTGCTACTAAAGACGTTCCCGAGGGAATTTACACTGAGGGACGAATTTTTGATCCACCTAGTCTTGCCGAATTAATTAAGGAAGCTCTAGAGGAGAACAATATCACCTCCCAAAGTGTTAGCACGGCGATTCCGATGCGAGACTCTATTGTCAATATTATTCCAGTACCGGCAGAACTAGAAGAAGACGAATTAAGAGATGTGGTTCTCAATCAAGAAGCAGGGCTTTATCTCCCCTATCCTAAAGAGGAAGTGGACTTAGACTATCAGAAATTAGGCTACTTTGCTGATGAAGATGGGATTGAAAAAGTACAAGTGCTACTCATTGCCACACGGCGAGAAGTAACGGATCTCTATCTTGATATTTTTCAAGAGCAAGTCGGACTCAACATTAATGCTCTTGAGATTAACACGATCGCGCTCATTCGGACGATCCGAGAACAGCTGCGACAGTATCCTTCTCAAGAAGCCGTGATTTTAGTGGATATTGAGTTTGATAGCACCGAATTGGCGATTATCGTTGATGGCGTGCCCGAGTTTAACCGCACCATTCCCATTGGGAGTTTTCAACTGCAAAGTGCCCTCAGTCGCGCCATGAATCTTCCTCCTTCTCGGAATTTAGAGCCTTTACAAGAAATGACCTTGCCCCTACCCTCTGATGCTAAAGAACAAACGACACCTTTTAATCCCGGGATGGAAGCATTACAGCGAGTTTTAGGGGAATTAACCGATGAAGTTCGTCGTTCGGCAGATTATTACTTAAATCAAACTGAAGGCTTAGAAATTGTCCAAATCTTTTTAGCAGGTTCCGGAGCCGGGATTGGTCAATTAGATAGCTTCTTTTATCAGCGTCTTAATATTCCAGCGACCCAAATTGATCCCGTTGAGGCTTTATCCTTAGAAACGGATGAAGAAATTTCTGTGGCTCAACGCGTCAGTTTGGGAACGGTTTTAGGGCTAGCCCTACGAGAAGCATAAAAGGAGTGTCAATTTATGTATAGCTTAGATGTTAATTTCCTTAGGGAGCGCAAACAAGAGGCAAAACCGCGCAAAGAAACACAAACTCAACGACAAACCTTTACTCCACAAGGAGGAGGCGAAGACGATAAATTACCTCTAATTGTCGGGGCAATTGTTGGGGTGGCTCTACCAGCAATGGTCTTTGGGTATCAGTTAATTATTTCTCAACAAATCGAGGGGGTAGAAGAAGACGTTAGTGATTTAGAGCAAGAATTGGGTCAATTAGAAGGTCAACAGGAGGAGATTAATCAAAAGGAAGAAGAGTTAGAAGAAGCTGAGGACAATTTAACCGCGCTTGCTGATATTTTTAATACGATTAAACCCATGTCAGCAGTGTTACAGGATGTACGCGATCGCGCTCCTGGAAATATCCAGATTAATTCTTTACAGGAAGGTGAACAAGATAGCTTTGATGTAGAAGGAATTGGGGAGTCTTTTGAAGCGGTTAATTACTTTGTTTTGACCTTAAAACGTTCTCCTTTTATTGAGCAAGAAAGTGTTAATCTACAAACAGCAAGTCGCACTGACTTTAGTGTTGAAATTGAAGAACTCCCTCAAGATGTTGAAGAAGTATCTGCAGCCAGAGTGATTAGTTATACAATTTCTTTTCAACTTAATGATGAACCTGCTTCGGAATTAATTGCTAATTTCGAGGAGAAAGGAGCAACTGGTTTAGTGACTCGCATTAGAACTTTGCAAGAGAGAGGAATCATCGAATAATTACTTAAAAAATTAAGAGGAAACACTTATGACATTTAGTGACGAATTACCCCCAGAAGAACAACTAGAAGAAGAAGGCGGTGGCTATCCAGAAGCCTTTGGGATTACCTTTACTCCCTTAGTAAGTGGTATTACCTTTGGCGTTCTTGGCTTAATTGCTGCTATTTATTTATGGTTTGAGTTAGTTCAACCAGCACAACAAGAATATGATGATTTGGTTAGCGAAAGAAATGATCTCGAAAGTCAAATTGAAGCTCAGCCTGATCGGCGCGATCGCGTAGGGGAACTTGAACAAGAAATTGAACAAGTAAGATCACAACAAAATCAAGTGTTAGCTCTTTTAGCCAGTCAAGAGAACTTAGATACCCTATTATTTGACTTAGATCAAACAATTCAAAGAACTGCTAATCAAATTGGCGATGTCGAAATCCAAGGAGAAACAACTGAATTTCAACTAGAGAGTTTTCAGCCACAAATGACAAGCCCAGAAGTAGTTGAAGATGGCTCTTTTGGGAGTGCAGTTGATGGTAGAGTTCAACGCCAAACCTATAACTTAGAAGTCGTTGGAACTTACTCTCAAACCCAACAATTATTAAGAAACCTAGAACAATTACAGCCTTTACTATTGGTAAATGACTTTAGTACCCAATTGGTAGAACAACCGCAAGGAAGATTTTCTCCTGAGGAAAATCGCTTGTTAGCAATGACAACTCCACAATTGCGGTCAAGTTTTCAATTAGAAGCTATTTTGCCAGTTGATCCAGAGGTTTTAAGAGAACTTGAAGAAGGAGGTGACGAAAATGATAATGACGAGGACTAAGTTGAAAGTTATTTAATTGAAATTGGGAAAAGTGCAATAATAAACTACTAATTTATGATGAGGAGTGAGGAAACAATGATTAACAAACTATCTTCGCAATGGGGAATAGGACTAGCAGTGACAGCCATGTTGGTCATGTCACCTGCAATAGAAATAGCAAAAGCTCAAGAAAATGTACAGTTAGAGGAAACAGAACAAGGTTTTAATCTTTACCTCCGAACTCAAGGAGAAGCCAATATTTCCACCACTCAAGATGGAAATGTCTTAATTGCAGACTTAGATAATGCCGAAATTGATTTAGAAGGAGAAACTGAAGTTACCCATGATAATCCTTTTCCAGGGGTAGAATCTTTAACGATTACTCAAGCAGACACAGATCGCGTGCAAGTAACCGTTACCGGAACTGATGAAACTCCAGAAGCTATCCTTGAATCTGTTGCAAATGGCGAAGTGATTCTTGGTTTGAGCCTCCCAGGACAAGAGCCTTCTCAAGTCGCTGCCGAAGAACCATCTCAGCAAGAACAACCTGCTTCTCCTTCACCTCAACAACAGCCACCTCAGCAAGAACAACCTGCTTCTCCCTCACCTCAACAACAACCATCTGAAGAAGCGCAAGTTCCTTCTTTACCTGAATCAGACCCCCCAGAAGAGCCTGGCACTGACGCAGACGTAATGTTTCCAGATCCCGATGTGGAAATAAATCAGCAACCAGCACAGCAGGGACAACAACCCTCTCCTGAACTAGAACCGACTCGCCCCCGAGCAACAGCTCCCCCAGTAGGAGATATGGCAGTTTCTACCATTGATTCTTCTCCCGATATGGTTAGTTTGGGCGTTGATGATCGCGTCTCTCGGTTAGTGTTGCGAGAAGCCCCAGTGCGAGAGGTGTTATCTCTATTAGCGCGATCGGCTGATCTAAACCTCGTTTTTGCAGATCAAGCTGGTGATGAAGCACAGCAAACCATTTCCGTTGATTTAGAAAACGAATCAGTCCAAGAGGCCTTCAATTCCGTTTTACAACTCTCCAACTTACAAGCCAACCGCCGCGGCAATACCATTTTTGTTGGGGCTAACCTCCCCCGAGGAGCGCGAAACTTAATGACTCGCTCTGTACGCTTAAACCAAGTTCCAGCAAGTGATGCCGCCAATTTTCTGGCCAGTCAGGGCGCAGCCGGAGCCGGAGACGGAGAAAATAGTAACAGTGGAGATTTACTACAAGGATTATCTGTCTCAGTGGATGAACGCCTTAATTCTATTACCCTAGTGGGGGAGCCACGCAGTATTGAAATTGCCACTGACTTTCTGCAGCAGTTAGATGCCCGTCGGCGCCAAGTTGCCGTTAATGTCAAAATCATTGACGTTAACTTGCTCGAAACTGATGATTTTAGCACCAGTTTTTCCTTTGGCATTGGTGATAGCTTTTTTGTCAGCGATGCTGGAGCAGCCGCAGTTGGCTTTGGGGGAACAACCCCACCAACAAGTGGAGATGTAACAGAAACTCGTGGGCGACCTTTGCCACCTGTCCGATCAACCCCTATCCCTGGTGACGCAGAAGCACAGCCGTTTTTTGATCTTCAACCTGATGCCCCATTTAGTGAGCCTGGTCGGAGTGGTGATGTTATAGATGAAGGTTTTATTTTTGAGGATGCAGAAGGTGAACTTTTTGAAAGTGGTGGTACTACAAGATTCCCCAGATCAGTTCGCCCTAATTTTGGGACCCCAGAAAAC
Organism: Euhalothece natronophila Z-M001; assembly: GCF_007904085.1. Lineage (GTDB taxonomy): Bacteria > Cyanobacteriota > Cyanobacteriia > Cyanobacteriales > Rubidibacteraceae > Halothece > Halothece natronophila. Next base: position 516,356 of record NZ_CP042326.1, on the reverse strand, counting down.
CCGTTTCAGCCTGGCATCACTGAAATTGACGAGGGAGAGATTGAATTTAGCGTTCCTGAGTTATTCCAATTTCCCAGTCGCTTCTTAGGATTACTCGAAGCAGAAGTCACCAGTGGTAACGCAAAAATCCTCACTGATCCCACTCTCGTTGTCCAAGAAGGAGAATTAGCGCAAGTTAACCTCACTGAGGAAGTTTTTGGCGGAACCGAACTAGTTGTTCGAGAAGTGGGCGATGATAGCTTTACCGTAGAAGAACCTGTTATTCGGGATGCAGGATTGATCTTAGACATTGATGTGCAACGGATTGATGATAATGGTTTTATTACTCTCAATGTTGATCCCACTGTTTCCGCTATTAGTGGTACACAAAACACGCCAGTAGGAGAAATTGCCTTACTCCAAGAGCGCAGTTTAAGTTCTGGGCAAATTCGTCTGCGAGATGGGCAAACCCTAATTTTAGCTGGAATTATTCAAGATCAAGACCGCACAACTGTTAGTAAAGTTCCCATTTTGGGTGATCTTCCCATTATTGGTTCCCTTTTTAGAAGCACCAGTCGAACTCAAGAACGTCAAGAAGTTATTGTCTTGTTAACGCCTCAAGTTATGGATGATTCTCTAGAAGGAGGTGGTGGAAGCATGAACTATGAACCCGGTCCTGGTGCAAGAGAAATGTTAGACCAACAGGGTTATCCCACCCCCCAACGAAGATAACGTTAGCATGGGTCAAAATCTCGTTAAAATTAGAGTAAACCTGACCACAGGGAAAACATTATTAGTCTGGTTTGCTGATGAGTATTGACACTACTGCAACGGAGTTTTTACGCCCTCAGCCCACGGGAGATAGCGAACTCTTAAAACAGCTTCCTTTTCTCCCAGGGTTGAAAGATTTTCTCATGTTACGGCAAGTTCACGCCCTAGAACATGGCACAGTTTGGATTTTAAGCGAGGATGGAACAAAAAATGGTCAAAGGATGAGTTTTTCTCCTACCCGCACCGATAATGAAACTTTGGGGGGCTTATCCACAGAAAAAGGATTTTATCTCTATGGAGAGGTTCCCCTACAGCAATTACAACGTGGCGTTAGCATCGCTCTACAACGTTTTAGAGAAGGAGAATGGGACTTAGCAGTTCATCCTCGGTGTGGAACCAATGTTTCCGTCGCACTATTGCTTAGTGCAGGGTTTACTTTAGGCTCTCATGTCGTTTTGCCCAAAGACCCGATTTCGCAATTATTAGGGATGGGTTTGGGAATGACCCTTGCTTCTACTCTCGCCCCTGATATTGGACAATTGACCCAAAAGTATTTAACCACAGCCGTTCCCTTTAATTTGGAGCTAGAAAATATTTACGCAACCACTGATTTGTGGGGACGTAGGGCAAATTTTGTGCAGTTGCGATGGCGAAATTTGCAATAAAACTTAAAATCAAAACCCACCAATAAACGACAAACTAGTAGTAGGCTTGGTTTTAAAAGTTATTTTTTGAGAAATTTAATCATGGCAGAAGTCAATCGCAAAGATAAAGTTAGAATCCTCCGTAAAGAGTCCTACTGGTACGGCGACGTTGGCACGGTTGCCAGTGTCGATAAAAGTGGCATTATCTATCCTGTTATTGTTCGGTTTGATAAAGTTAACTATTCTGGAGTTAATACCAACAACTTCGGCTTAGAAGAAGTGGAAGTTGTGGAAGCGGCTCCCAAGAAAAAAGCTAAGTCTGGCAGTAAAGATGACAGCAAAGCTGCCGCTAGCAAAAGCGAATAAGACAGGTTAGTGCCAGAGCTACCAGAGGTGGAAACGGTTTGTCGTGGGTTAAATCAATTGACCCAAGGACAAGTTTTTCAGGGTGGGGAAGTGTTACTCGAACGTAGCATTGCTCACCCTGTTTCTATTACAGAATTTTGGCAAGGCTTAAAGGGTACAAGCATACAGCAATGGCAACGGCGAGGTAAATATTTATTAGCTAAACTCTCATCGGGGGGTTGGTTTGGGGTTCATTTGCGGATGAGTGGTCAGTTATTATGGCTCCAGCAAGATGAACCGTTAGCCAAACATACAAGGTTACGTTTCTTTTTTCCGAATCAACAGGAACTGCGCTTTATTGATTTACGCACGTTTGGTCGCGTGTGGTGGGTTCCCCCAGAGTATGAACCACAAACGATTATTACAGGCTTAAAAAAGTTAGGGGTAGAGCCATTTTCAGAGCAGTTTACCCCGAGTTATTTGCAAGCCCAATTAAATAGTCGTCGTTGTGCCATTAAAACGGCTTTGTTAGACCAAAAAGTTGTCGCTGGAATGGGCAATATTTATGCTGATGAGGCATTATTTTTAAGCCAAATTTCCCCTTTGCGAAAAGCAAACTGTTTAAGTGAGCCCGAAATTGAGAATTTACACCAAGGGATTCTTTCGGTTTTGAAAACAGGAATTGAGGAAGGGGGAACCACGTTTAATAGTTTTCTCAATCTTTTGGGGGTCAATGGCAATTATATGGGGAAAGCGTGGGTTTATGGTCGCGAGGGAGAAAAGTGTCGCTGTTGCCAGGGGGTGATTCAACGACAAAAATTAACGGGCGTTCTTCCCATTTTTGCCAGCAATGTCAAAATTGAGCAGCTTTTTCAGGAAGGCTCACTTGGGTTAATATACACGAGGATGCGTTTTCCTTTTCCATAAAACTTAACTAAGTGTTAACTCCTCTAATGGGAGGCTACCAGCAGAAAAAAGAAAAAATGACACAACCCTTACGGTTAACCCAGTCAACAGAGCTTCTAGACCTTACGCTAATTGCAACGCCGAGTTCTGACAATTCTAATTCCCAAGAAATTCAGCTTGCTGTTGAAGGTCAATTTCGTCCTCAAGTATTTTCACTTGGAGAAGGTCAAGTCAAATATGGCTTAACTGGAGGAATACTTCAATTTCACTTGCAGGAGGCTTATTTCTCTAGCTTTAGCGAAGAAATTAAGAATTACTTACCGGTGATTAAATTCCCAAGTGCCGACCATCCAACCTGGAAATTTGCCTTAGGTGCAGGAGCAGATATTTTAGAAACAACGCTCGACGGAGTTCCTTTAGGCACAATTACCACAAATTCCCCTAATTGGTCACTGGAAGCAACCTATACAGTGGGAGAATCTGACATTCTAATTACTGAAATTGATGGTTTATGGCGACATGATCTGCGACCTAATAAACAAGCAGTTCTCAATCGCAAAATTGTTCTTTTTTTACTGGAATCTCAATGTCAGTCTCCGTTAATTTCTTTTGAGATGAATGAAAAAACTCAAGGAGGCGTTTTATTTCCTGTGGAGCCCATTCAAGCCGATCCTAAAGAGCTACTCGCAACGCTAGAAGCCATCAAAAATGCCTCTAGCAATAATTTTCTTGAATTATGTCAAATTGCTAATCTTAATCCCCAGTTAGATTTTGCTGGTGCTAATCTGCGAGGAACTACTTTAAGAGGGTTAGACTTGAATCGAGCACATTGGTCTCGGGTTAATTTACGAGGGGCTGATCTCACGGATGCGGATCTCTCAGAAAGCAATTTACAGGGGGCTAAGTTGAGCGGTGCGGACTTGTCGGGGGCTTATTTGAGTAATGCTAACCTTAAGGAGGCAGATTTTCATCGCGCGAGCCTTGCTTTAGCTAATCTCAGTGGTGCGAAATTACAAGGGGCAAATCTGGAAGAAACGAATTTAAGCCAAACTAATCTCAATGATTGCCAGTTTTAAATCACTGAAGTGGCTAGCAAAGTTAAGAATAGTCTTGTGAACATTGATTGGCTGGTTGCATGGTTGCATTCTCTCGTAGTTGGGCAAGATATTGCTCTAATTGTAAAAATTGGGGCAAGTTTAGGGAGTAATAAACCCAACGCCCTTCTTGACGCGATCGCGCTAAATTAGCTTCCCGTAAAATCTTCAAGTGAAAGGATAATTTAGATTGTGAAACAGAAACGCGATCGCGCAACTCACAAACACACAACTCTTGTTCCTTTAATAAGTCTAAAATCTGTAACCGCAAGGGCTCAGATAACGCCTGAAAGCCAGCTATAATTTCGGGGGAAGTTACTGGTGTGGTTGTAAACATTTTTGCCTTTTTATTGATATATCTCTAGTTTAAACAGAAACCAAAAGAATAAACTTGTAAACTATTGATTAAGGAACCTATTGGAAATGAAAGTGTGAATTTAGACGTTTGGCCCGGAAAACCTCACCCCCTCGGCGCAACATGGGATGGAGAAGGGGTGAATTTTGCTATCTTCTCGGAAAATGCAACTGAGATTGAACTTTGCCTCTTTACCGAACAAGATCATGAAATTCGTCTCCCCCTAAAAGAAGTTCATAACTATGTTTGGCATGGCTATATCCCAGGATTACAACCCGGACAACGTTATAATTACCGCGTTCATGGCGACTTTAGCCCCCGAAAAGGTCATCGCTTTAACCGCAAAAAAATTCTAATTGATCCCTATGCTGCCGCCATTACCGGGGACATTCATTATGGAGAAGAAACTTTTGCTTATCCCTGGGAAACAGAGGAACAAGACTTAGCCTGTTCTAACACCGATGATAGTCATTTAATTCCCAAGTGTGTTGTCGTTAATCCTTTTTTTGACTGGGAAGGGGACAAACTGTTACAAACCCCTTTATCGGAAAGCATCATCTATGAAGTTCATGTTAAAGGGTTTACCCAACAACATCCTCAAATTCCTGATCATCTCAAAGGCACTTACGCTGGGTTAGCCTCACCCAGTGCTATTAATCATCTTCAGTCTCTTGGCATCACCGCAGTAGAATTGCTACCTGTGCATCACTTTTTAGCTTATCCGGGGCATTTAGTGAATAAAGGGCTACGCAATTACTGGGGATATGATTCGATTGGCTATTTTGCCCCCTATTCTGGCTATAGTGCTAGCGGTAACAGGGGCGAACAAATTAAAGAATTTAAGGGGATGGTCAAAGCCCTACATCAAGCAGGAATTGAGGTAATTCTAGATGTTGTTTATAACCATACGGGAGAAGGGAATCATTTGGGGCCAACCATTTCTTTTCGCGGGATTGATAATGCGACTTATTACCGCTTAGTGGATCATGATCCGCGCTATTACATGGATTTTACTGGCTGTGGAAATTCTCTAAATGTTAGGCATCCCCAAATCTTAAAACTGATCATGGATAGTTTGCGCTATTGGGTGCAAGAAATGCACGTAGATGGCTTTCGCTTTGATTTAGCCTCTGCATTAGCCAGAGAGTTGTATGAAGTGAATAGTCTGGCAGCGTTTTTTGATATTATCCATCAAGACCCAGTTCTCTCCAATGTGAAATTAATTGCTGAACCGTGGGATGTAGGAGAAGGGGGGTATCAAGTGGGGAACTTCCCCCTCCTTTGGTCAGAATGGAATGGCAAATATCGCGACACTGTACGTGACTTTTGGCGTGGTGAAAACAATACCTTACAAGAGTTTGCTCATCGCTTTACTGGTAGCCCTGATTTATATCAAGCGAATGGTAAATTACCTCATGCCAGTATTAATTTTATTACCGCCCATGATGGGTTTACGCTTCGGGATTTAGTGAGTTACAACGAAAAGCATAATGAGGCAAATGGAGAGAATAACCATGATGGAGAGGATTATAATCGATCTTGGAATTTTGGGGCGGAAGGGGAAACCGATGATCCAGAAATCTTAAAAGCGCGATCGCGCCAACAACGGAATTTCCTTGTAACCCTGATGTTATCTCAGGGAGTACCCATGTTACTTGGCGGGGATGAAATAGGGCGTAGTCAACAAGGAAATAATAATGCCTATTGCCAAGATAATGAACTCACTTGGTTTAATTGGGAGTTATCGCCAGAAAATAAAGAATTACTTGCCTTTACCCAAGAATTAATTGCCTTTCGTCAACAACATCCCGTCTTTCATCGTCGGAATTGGTTTCAAGAGCGGGCAATTCATGGTTCCCAAGTTAGTGATATTTGCTGGTATCATCCTGATGGCAGTGCTTGTAGCGAAGAACAATGGGAACATGAACCACTCACCCAAGCCATTACCGTCTTTCTCAATGGTAAAGAGTTATCTGAACCTGATTCCCACGGAAAACGAATTAGTGATGATAACTTTCTCTTATTTTTTAATTGCCATCAAGAGGAAACTAAATTTAGACTTCCTTTACCGTTACAAAGCAGCAATTGGCACATAATTATTGATACGAATGAACCACGGTTATTATCAGAAGAGATTATTTATCAAGGAGAAGAAGAGATTATTTTAACGCCATTTTCTTTGTTGGTTTTAAGACAATAAATCCCTCATGTCAAGACGAACTCCTAAACTGTGGTATCATCAAGGAACTTTACTATTACATCCGCCGCCAAGGGGAAAAGTTTGGCTTGATTTTGCCACTTGGGATGATCGCGTGGAGAAATTTCGCATCCCAGCCATTCATTATCGTGCTTTAGTCGAAGCCCTCCAACAGGAGGAAATTTGCTTTACAGATGAGGCAAAAGCCTTTTACTCTCTTCATTTAAATCCTCGCTTTGAAATGACTCCCTACTCCCATCAAGCTGAAGCCTTACAACAATGGAAGGAAGCGGGAAGACAAGGAGTTGTAGTGCTACCCACTGCTGCGGGAAAAACCTATTTAGCGCAGTTAGCCATGGAAGCCACGCCCCGAACAACGTTAATTGTTGTTCCCACCTTAGATTTAATGCACCAGTGGTATGCCCAATTAGAAGCAGCATTTCCTGATATTGAGTTGGGGTTATTGGGGGGAGGCTCTCATGATCGCAGTAGTATTTTAGTTGCCACTTACCAAAGTGCCGCCATTCACGCAGAAGCCTTAGGGAATCAATATGCGCTACTTATTTTTGATGAATGTCACCATCTCCCAACAGATTTCTATCGAGTCATTGCTGAAAGCGCGATCGCGCCTTATCGTTTAGGACTGACAGCAACTCCCGAACGTTCTGATGGTAATGAACGGGAACTAGAAGCCCTGATTGGCTCTATTGTATTCCGAAAAACCCCACAAACTTTATCAGGTGAAGCCCTTGCTCGTTATAAAACCGTTGAAATTAAAGTCAAACTCTCCCCAAAAGAGAAAGAAACTTACCAAGAAGCCATTAAAACCCGCAATCAATTCTTAAAACAGAAGCGAATTTCCTTATCTAACTTAAAAGGCTGGCAATTATTTGTCAAAGAAAGTGCGCGTAGCCAACAGGGAAGACGCGCCATGCTAGCCCATCGCCAGGCCAAAGAAATTGCACTAGGAACAGAAAGTAAACTGCGAGTCTTAACCGAATTAATTACCAAACATTCCCCAGAACCAATTTTAATTTTTACCAATGATAATGCGACAGTTTATCGGATTTCTCAAGACTTTTTAATTCCTGCAATTACCCATCAAACCCCAGTGAAAGAACGCCATTTAATCCTGCAAAAATTTAAAACAGGAGACTATAAAACCCTAGTTGCCTCTCATGTTTTGAATGAAGGTGTTGATGTTCCAGATGCAAGAATTGCGATTATTTTATCGGGAACCAGTTCTACTCGGGAATATGTGCAACGATTAGGACGCATTTTAAGAAAAGGAAACACCAAAGATAAACAGGCGATTCTTTATGAAGTGATTGCCGAAGAAACCAGCGAAGAACGAACCTCTGAACGCAGACGCGGTGACACAGCTTCTAAACAAGGTCAACTAAAAATATTTTCCCCGACTCAAAAAGCCGCTGAAGAAAAAGGGGATTACAATTTGGATTAGACCTTCCTCTCCTAGCTATCCTAATGGCGCGAGAACATCACTTTGACTTAAAAAATTGACGAGCCTTCGCCACAGCATAGTCACGATTGAGCTTAGAAATGACATCAAGCGTAATTCCTTGCGGGCAAGCTGCCTGACATTCCCCATAATTAGTACAATTACCAAATCCTAACTGATCCATTGTTTCTACAATATTTAGAACTCGCCGATCTTTTTCAGGTTGCCCTTGAGGTAGGCGATTCAGGTGAGCAACTTTCGACCCCACAAATAGCATTGCTGAAGCATTTTTACAAGCAGCAACACAAGCCCCACAACCAATACAAACCGCTGCGTCCATAGCTTGATCGGCAACTTCTTTCGGGATAGGAGTCGTATTTGCTTCAGGGGCACTTCCCGTACGAGCGGTAATAAACCCCCCAGACTGGATAATTTCATCAAAAGCAGAGCGATCAACCACTAAATCTTTAATGACAGGAAAAGGCTGGGCTCGCCAGGGTTCAATCGTAATTGTCTCCCCTTGATGGAAGTGACGCATATATAACTGGCAAGTGGTCGTTTTTTTTGCCCCGTGGGGAACCCCATTAATCATCATTGAGCAACTGCCACAAATCCCTTCGCGACAGTCATGATCAAAGGCGACAGGCTCTTCTCCCGAAGCAATTAATTGTTCATTGAGGATGTCAAGCATTTCTAAGAAGGAAGTATCTGGAGAAATTTGATCCAGTTCATACTCAACCATTTTTCCTTGGGCTTTGGGATGGGGTTGTCGCCAAATATTTAATTTAAATTGCATTACTTGCCTTTTTTAACCCGTTATTGGATCAAATTTAGCATGAGGGCTGAGCAAACGTTTCGCGATCAGGATCAAAAAAAGCAGGGAGAAACCCCCCTGCTAACGTCTCTTAGTTATCTAATCGTTTAGTGACTTTTTACTTCTGCTGTAGCGCGACTGAGCATAGCTTTTTGACGTTTTTTGAATTTTAGCACCTGATTTCGCATTAAGCTCTGTGCTTTAGTTTCAACGGGTTCTAACTTGGCATTAGGCTTAACAGAAACATCGGGAGTATTAGCAACAGTAGGATGTACCTGATAGGTAACTCCGCGATAAGTTAAATTAGCTCGTGGTTGCAAATATAAGGGTTTTTTCGCCCCGTAAAAACGCCAGTCTAAACCGCGATAGCGTCCAACTACTTCTTTGGGTTGCGTTTCAACAACGGGTGCATTTTTTTCGTACTGAGTACCACGATATGTAAGTTTCATGGATTCCGCCTCCTTTATCTGTTGTGATGGGTTGAGGCGCGTTCCTTCGGGAAATAACCCCTACTTCCGTCTTTCTAGGTTTCAAATTCAGCTAGAAAGATGAACGATTTAATTTATTTCTGTATATATTGTTACAGTTTGCCCAAAAAAATGTCAAGTCTTAGGGGCTTGTTTCCCAAATCTGTAAAATTAAGTTACATTTTAAAGATTCAAATAATTCACTCCATCATTTGCTAAGGCTTGAAAACTGTGACTATTGGTAAGATCAAACTCTAGCGGGGTTAAAGTGACATAGTTGTGTTTAATTGCTTCTATATCAGTCATCACATCTGTAGGTAACTCTTTAGCTTCGGGTTGAGGCATTTCCTCAATGACTTCTCCCGCTAGCCAGTAATAGCTTTTACCTCGAGGATCAAGCCGTTTTTCAAATTGTTCAATATAACGCCTTAAACCTTGTCGAACCAGCATCGTGCCTGCAATTTCTTCTTTGCTAACTGGCGGAATATTCACATTGAGGAGGGTTCCTTGCGGAATTGGGGGTAATTTTTCTAGTAATTGTCGGGCAACTATCGCTGCAGTAGTAAACTCAGTTGCCGTATAACTAGCTAAACTTAAGGCAAGGCTCGGAATGCCATCAATAGTTCCCTCCATCGCGGCGGAGACGGTTCCTGAATAGAGAATATCAGTCCCTAAATTTGAGCCATGATTAATTCCAGAAAGGACAAAATCAGGAGGAGAATCTAACACTGCGCTTAAGGCAAATTTGACACAATCAGAGGGAGTCCCTGAACAAGACCAAGCCGTAACCGAAGAATGAAATAAACTATCGACAATATTAGCCCGTATTGGCTGATGTAAGGTTAACCCATGACCCGTAGCCGAACGTTCACGGTCTGGACAAACTACGGTGACATCATATCCGGCAGTAGCAAGGGTATTAGCAAGCGTCCGAACTCCCATCGCAAAAATGCCATCATCGTTGCTAATCAGCAATTTTGTCATATACCAACTCAGTTTTCTTCTATCGGTTGTAAACGAGTGAGCTTAAGGGTAAACTCTCCCCCACCTGTTTGCCCAAAAGCACGTACACGATTGACGCTCTCCCACTAAATCAGAGATTATAGTGGGAGATTCTTGCTTCTAACTACTAGAAACTAGGTTTCCAGCAGACGAGTCCGCTTGCCCCAATTGTTCGGAAACAACTGAAGTAGAAGCGGGTCTCTCCACAAGCTTTGAGTCTGGCTCGAAGCCAGCCGTTCCAGTCCGCCCGACTGTACGGAGTCCTTCTCTCAGAATGTTAATCGCGGCATTTTCATCTCTATCCAATTTAGTCCCACACTGACAAGCATGGGTTCTAGTTGATAGAGACTTTTTCACAATTCGACCGCAATTAGAGCATTCTTGAGAAGTGTAGTGAGGAGGAACAGCCACCGCTACTTTCCCAAACTTTTGTGCAAAATACTCTAACCACACTCGGAACTGATACCAACCAACATCTGAGATTGACTTAGCTAGACAGTGGTTCTTAACCATGTTAGACACCTTTAAGTTTTCATAGGCGATGAAGTCGTTAGACTTCACTACGCAACGCGCCAGTCTCAAGGCGTGTTCTTTACGTTGCCTACTTATTCTTAAATGTGCTTTACCTAACTTCTGTCTAGCTTTTCTGCGATTAGATGATCCTTTCTGTTTCTTAGAAAGACGGCGTTGAAGCCGTTTTAATTTCTGTTCTCCCTCTCTAAAGAAACGAGGATTAGGTTCTTTATGACCATCAGAGTCAGTATAGAAGGATTCTAAACCAACATCTAATCCTATGGTTCTCTTGGTGGGTTCTAATTGTTCTTTTACCTCTGTATTAATCAGGAATTGACAATAGTAACCGTCAGCCCTGCGAAGTAACCGTACTCGTTTAATTTCATCAGGATGATAGAAGTGTAAGTCTCTAGTTCCAACTAATTTCACCCGACCAATGCCTTTTTTGTCAGTGAAAGTTATATGCTTTCGGGTATTTAGGTCGAGCTTCCAGCCAGATGTTTTATATTCAACACTGCGGTTGTTTTTTTGGAACTGAGGATACCCTTTCTTTCCATTAATTCCTTTTTTACAGTTGTCATAGAACCGACTAATTGAAGACCAAGCTCGTTCAGCAGCAGACTGTCTTGCCATAGAGTTTAGTTCTTTAGCCCAAGAAAACTCCTCTGCCAATTGTTTACAGAGTTTGTTGAGAGCGTATTTATTAACGCCTTGATTGTCCATCCAGTAACGAATGCACTTATTTCGGATGAATTGTGTCGTCCGAATTGCTTCGTCAATGGCTTGAGTTTGAGCTTTTTTGGCTTTGACCTTAAACTCTAAGACAAACATCTTATGCTGAACTTTGTGGTTAAATTAATTCTAACACAAAAGATTTAAGGTTGTCCTGTCGGACTTTATTTTTTTGGGCGACGATTCATCTCCCATTAACCTGACGGTATAATGGGGCGGAGCAAAGCGTGAGCATCTTCTCATCGCATCAAGATAACAAGGAATTCGTTGTCCTATCGGGTGCATCATCACTCCCATTTCTGGAGAATTTGGTGACACTTAAAATCCTAAATCACTCCTTGCCGCCTCGGCGGTGTCAAATAATTCCTGGTCGGACATTTCTTGCCAGTCTGGATCAGCAATTTCAGTGTAGAAGTTATGATCAAAGGGTCTTGTTCGCACGACTACGGGCATGGGAACCGCATGACCCAGAATTAGGGCCTGTTGCTTAGAATCAAGTTTCGCGAGAACTGACCGCAAATTTGCCCCACCAGAAACCCCTGTAAAGATAGCATCAATATCTTTTTCGTCATTGAGTAAACAGGTGACGCGAGTTCCAACTTGTGACATTACTTCTGGGTCAATTCCAGAGGGACGTTGATCCACCACTAATAGGGTGACAAAGTATTTTCGCATTTCTCGCGCGATCGTGCCAAAAATGGTTTGTTGAACCGTAGCGGAATCAAGAAAACGGTGGGCTTCTTCGATGGTAATCACTAGCTGTTGTGGGCGTAGCGTTGGGTTTTTGGATTGTAAAAACTCCTCCGATTTTTTCACATAAGACTGGTGAATCCGACGGGTGATCATATTCGTCGCCAGCATATAAGACAGCATATTGGATTGCGAACCAAATTCTACAACTACGTGCTTGCCGGCATCTAGGGATTGTAAAATTTGGTCAATATAGTTATGGGCACAGGCGGGACGAATATAGTCTAGCTTTTCGAGGCGCATTAATTTTCGTTGGAGTGCGCTAATCGAACCCTTATGCCCTTGTCTTTCTTCGCAAAATTCCTGAATATCATCATTACTCATGGTGATGAGTTGGGTAATCCAGTTTTTGCCAAACTCGGAATATAAAATCTGGGCATTATCTAAGGCGGCTTCGGATAAGCCTAATTCTTGTCCCACTAAGCGTAGATCTTCGATGGTAATCTGATCATAGGTTAAGAAGAGGGGTTGGGCATCATTTACGCCGCGTCGTTGGGTTGATTCATGATCTAAGGTGTAGATTTCTACTTGTCCGGGAAAGAGTTGTCGCAAGCCTTTAACGGTATTAACCCCTTTTCCCTCTTGCATGGCTTCCCAACCATATTCGGAGTGCATATCAAAAATGAGGTTAACTGCGGCTTGTTGACGGATGATTCCTGAAAGTAACAGGCGCGTGAGAAATGATTTTCCTGTGCCAGATTTCCCAAAAATCCCGTTACTGCGTTCGACAAAGGTTTCTAAATTGACACAAACGGGAACATCCATATCTAAGGGTTGTCCAACGGAAAAGTTTTTACGAGTGGGATCATCTTCCCAACCAAATACCGCCCGAAAATCCGCTTCACTGGCTTCATAGACTTGGCTGAAGTGACTGGGAATCGTTTTGACAGGCAGTAACTCCATTTCGGTGCTAGTTTGGGCTTCAAAGGAGGCGAGAGGACTTTTTCCGTTTTCTTCGGTGGGAAGCCGTTTTTTCCCATCGGGATAGGTAAACATCAGCATGGGAGAGAGTTCAATGGTTCCGTAGGTACTGCTTCCGGCTAACACGTCTCGCAATAAATCATCTTCTGGGGAAGGAGGATCTGAGATAATACGATTACTGGAAGTGCCGAGAGAAACATCGGTGAGAAGACAAAAAAAGCGCGATCGCGTTCCTTTTACGACTAAAAATCGTCCCACTCGCATTTCTTCTACGGAGACATCAGGATGGAGTCTGATTTCTAATCCTTCGGTAAGCGAACCACCGACAACTGAACCGAGAGGAGAAGAGACTTGTTCTTCCATAATTATTGAATTGATCGCACGTAATTTTTTGTGATCCTAGCAAGAATCCCGCCGATAAGTTATCGTAACCTGCTCACAGTTAAAAACCCCCTAAAATTACTTACGTTATCATTTGAATATGTCAGATCATGACCCCTCCCAAACCGATGCCATGTCTCAACTGCAAGCGATACGGGAACAACTGCAATTAGAAAGTCAAAACCGTCAAGAGGCAGAGAAGGCTTTACGGATAAGTGAAGAACGTTTGAGGAAAATTTTTGAGCATTCTAATGATGCTATTTTTGTGATTGATCCGAAGCGCGATCGCGTTTTAGAAGCCAATCCCAAGGCAGCGGAAATGTTGGGTTATAGTCGAGACGAATTGATTAACTCGGTGCAAGTTTCCAGCATTCATCCTGAAGAAATGGAACAAGTGCGGGCTTTCGGGGATAAAGTGCTTAAACAAGGATATGGTTGGACAAATGAATTAACCTGTTTAACCAAGTCTGGCTATAATATCCCCTCGGAAATTTCTGCCTCAGTAATTCTCTTTGAGGGGCAAAATTGCATTATTTCACTAGTACGGGATGTAACTGAACGTAAGTTAGCTGAGGACAAGCTAAGACGGAGTGAAGCCCGTTTTCGGACATTTGTGGAAAATGCAGCGGAGATGTTCTTTCTGATCGACCCAGAAGGTAAAATTGAGGATGTGAATCAATGCACTTGTAATACTTTAGGCTATTCTCGGGAGGAATTATTGGAACTCTCGGTAACAGATATTAATGCGGAATTAACGCCTCAACAATTATGGGATCTCAAGGAAAATTTAACTTCTGAACAGCCAATAACCATTGAAAGTTGGCATCGTCGCAAAGATGGAACAGTTTTCCCGGTAGAAGTCAATATTTCACGATTTGGCAGTGAAGATTATCCGCGAGAAATTGCGCTAGCTAGAGATATTACGGAACGCAAACAAGCCCAAGCAGCTACGGCGCGATTAGCAGAGGTGGGAGAATTGGCAGCGATGATTGTCCATGAAGTACGTAGCCCTCTGACTACCGTATTAATGGGGTTAGAGTCTTGCCAAAGTCTAGAATTATCAGAACGCCATCAGATGCGTCTCAATTTGGCTTTAGAAGAAGGGGAACGCTTAAATAAGTTACTGAATGAAATTTTACAATATGCCCGTGAACAAAAGTTAGAATTAGTTGATATTGATTTGGTTACTTTTATTTCCGAGTTAAAAAGTAGTATTGAAGAGTCACCAGCAGCCAAAGGCAAATTCATTGCAATTCAGTCTTCGGTGGCTGAGGCTTCGATACGCGGCGATCGCGATAAACTCAAACAAGTCTTTATTAACCTCGTTCGCAATGCCTTAGAAGCAATCCCAGAAGGAGAAACCGTGACTTGGGGAATTGAAGTGGCTAATTTTCCTCAACATATTCGGATAACGATTCATAATGGTGGTGATCCCATTCCAGAAGAAACTTTGCACAAATTAGGCTCTCCCTTTTTTACCACCAAGTCAGAAGGAAATGGCTTAGGGGTTGCTCTTGCCAAGCGCATTGTAGAAGCCCATCAAGGAGAACTTGCCATTTACTCCAGCGCCGAAGCAGGAACCACCGCAGAGGTAGTTTTGCCACAGGCAATATAAGGTAAACTAATACAATAGCCTTAATTGTAGAGCCATGATCAAAGCAAAAGCATGGGGATGGATAGTTGGGTTAAGTGTTAGCAGTATGGGGAGTATTTCTCCCAGTGTTGCTCTTCCACCCCCTGAAGATACTCCAGAAGCCGTCTTACGAACTGAAGTGATTTTAGAAGCGCGATCGCGCATTGATGGCGAACCCCTAACCGCCGCCGAATACGCTCAATTACAAGAAGAATTAGCCCAATCGCGGTACGCCCCTCAACTCAGTGAAGACGTTAGACAGACAATTTTCCTGCTCCGATTGCGACAAATGTTACGAATCTTCAACCCCTTCTAATGAGTAGTACCAACAACTATTAAAACTGATTGATGTCTCCAACTTTAACCCCAGAACAAGTCAAGCAAATCATTACTAACCAACACCCCAACCCCACAGCCATTCTCGGAGCGCATCCCATTACAGAAAAAGGAGACCAACAACAGTGGGTAATTCGTGCTTATCTTCCTAAAGCAGAAGCGGCTTGGGTGTATTTACCAGAAGCCAGAGAAGAATATCCAATGCACTCTATCCATGATCCGCATTTTTTTGAGTGCATTCTTGATACTGAGCAACCGATAAACTATCAACTGCGCGTTAAAGAAGGAGCAAGAGAACATCTTATCCTTGATCCTTACACCTCTCCTTATCTCACTGACTACGACATTGATTTATTTTCAGAAGGAAATCACCATCGCATCTACGAAAAACTAGGGGCGCACCCCACAACGCAAGACGGAGTAACTGGGGTTTATTTTGCAACTTGGGCTCCTAACGCCAAAAATATATCTGTTATTGGTAGCTTTAACCAGTGGGATGAAAACAAACATCCCATGGAGTTACGACAAAATGGCATTTGGGAAATATTTATTCCTCACATTGGTAGCGGAGAAGCCTATCAATATGTGATTGCAGGGCAAAATGGGGAAATTTATAAAAAATCTGATCCCTATGGCTTTCAGCAAGAAGTACGCCCGAATACCGCCTCAATTATCACTGATTTAAATACCTACACTTGGCAGGATCAGGAATGGTTAGAACAGCGACGCAATTATGATCCCCTAAAAAGCCCCATTTCTGTTTATGAAGTCCATCTCGGTTCTTGGCTACAAGGTTCAGTTAACCACCCCCCAGAAAGTCTCAACGGAACTCTCTCCCCAGTGAAAATGTCCGCTGAGAATACAAGTGCGAGATTTTTAACCTATTATGAACTAGCTCAGAAACTCATTCCCTACGTGAAAGAACTGGGTTACACTCATATTGAAATTCTCCCTCTCGCAGAACATCCCTTTGATGGATCTTGGGGATATCAAGTCACAGGATATTACGCCTGTACATCTCGCTATGGAACCCCCCATGATTTTATGTATTTTGTTGATCAATGTCATCAAAATGGCATTGGAGTAATTTTAGACTGGGTTCCCGGACACTTTTCTAAAGACAGTCACGGTTTAAGCTTATTTGATGGGACACCGCTTTATGAACATCCTGATCCCCGTCGCGGTGAACATAAAGAATGGGGAACCTATGTGTTTAACTATGCCTGTAATGAAGTTCGTAATTTTTTAGTTGCTAATGCCTTGTTTTGGTTTGATAAATATCATGTAGATGGCATTCGAGTGGATGCTGTTGCCTCCATGCTATATCTTGATTATCAACGAGAAGAAGGGGAATGGTTACCAAATGAATATGGGGGTCGAGAAAATTTAGATGCAGTTGCCTTTCTAAGACAAGCCAATTACTTACTCTTTAGTTATTTCCCTGGCGTTGTTGCCATTGCTGAAGAATCCACTGCTTGGCCGATGGTTTCTTGGCCCACTTATACAGGTGGCTTAGGCTTTAATCTGAAATGGAATATGGGCTGGATGCACGATATGTTGGATTATTTCAGCATGGATCCTTGGTTTCGTCAGTTCCATCAGAATAATTTAACCTTCAGTATGTGGTATCACCACAGCGAAAATTATATGTTGGCATTATCCCATGATGAAGTAGTTCACGAAAAAAGACATTTATTGGGAAAAATGCCGGGAGATGAGTGGCAAAAGTTTGCGAATCTGAGAGCATTATTTGCGTTTATGTTTACCCATCCCGGGAAGAAAACGCTATTTGCCTCTATGGAATTTGGGCAATGGCGAGAGTGGAGTGAACAAACAGCGTTAGATTGGGAGTTATTAGAATATCCATTTCACCACCGTCTGAAACAGTATGTTGGCGACTTAAATCAGCTGTATTGTCGGGAAAAAGCGTTATATGAACAAGATTTTACTGAAGAAGGATTTAGTTGGATTGATTGTAATGATCATCGCCATAGTGTAGTTTCCTTTATCCGTCGCGCTGAAGATGCCTCGGACTTTTTAGTAATTGTTTGTAATTTTACTCCCCAACCCCATAGCCATTATCGGGTGGGGGTTCCCGAAACGGGATTTTATCGAGAAATTTTTAACTCTGATAGTCGTGAGTACGGAGGAAGTAATATGGGGAATTTAGGGGGAAAATGGACTCAACAATGGCGTTTTCATGAACAGCCCTATTCCCTTGATTTATGCTTACCCCCCTTAGCAGTGGTAATTTTTCAACTTGATCCAGAAAAAACCACTGCTACGGAACAAGGTTAAGATTTAGGTCGAATCCCCTTACTTTTGAGGCATTGTTGGAGTTCTTTTTCTGCTTTACTTACTTTGTAATCCTCAGTATTTTCTTTAAGACGGAAGACTCTTTCTAAGAAGTCATTGCCAAATTTTGACAAGGCGACTTGTAAGTCTCCCTTACCATACTCATTGGGTAAACATTCCACAAAAGCCGTTAAGTCTCTCCCTTCAGGATCAATATAGGATTTCATTTCCTCTGCTTGGGCGGGATTACTGGTAAAGGTTTGTAAACAAGCAAAACCGATTAATAACATTGCTAGGAAGGCGCGTTTAAGTTGTTGGAAGAGAGTCTGAGTTGTCATAGATATTAAGAAAAGTAACGTTATACTTGCTATCTCAACAAAAATTAGATAGGGGTGCCTCCACCTTTTGGAATGTTTTGACCGTTATCTTGATTTGATGAAAAAAGGACAAATACCTCAACAAGCATGAAAACTGTTATACTACGCCTTTAAAATTAACTGTGTACCCCAGATGGTATTATTTGCTTGTAGTGTTTTGGGCATTTTCTAAAGTTTCTAATAATCGCCAACACAACCACAAAGAACGGGGAACATGAAAACATCCTTTATAGGGGCCGCCCTTAAAGCGGTGAGTTACCTCTCCGTTGCGGTTAAGATAGCCAAACCATTCTCCAAACTGGGGGTCGCGAAACCGTTGAAACGTATAAGTATCAACTTGGACAAATGCGTCCCAATCTGACTTTTCCCCTGTGAGAGAGAAGTTTAAGAGATGACCATAAAGGGCTTCGCAATGAACCCACCATAATTTCATAAACCATTCGAGAGGTGTCGGACTATAGCCTTCTGCATCTAGAAAATAATAGATTCCCCCATATTCGGAATCCCAACCCCTTTCAAATGACCAGCGAATCATATTCGTGGCAGTTTCTGATAAGGCTTGATCTTGAAAATGTTGCGCCCAATGTTGAAGAAACCACCCTGCTTCAATAGCGTGTCCTGGATTTAATAAGCGTCCCTCACTACTACCAATTAAATCTCCTTGTGGTGTTACTAGTTCATAAACGGTTTTTGTGTCGCTATGAACATGTAATTGTAACCGTTCAATACACTCGCTTATCTCTCGCTGATAGGCTTGTGTTTCTTCTCCAGCTACTTCTGAAATTAAGTTTAATAAAATCATAGGGACAGCTAAACTCTGAGCCGATATTTGTCCCGAATAATTCGGTCGTCCTACTTTTGTCCAATCATAGGCCCATTCCCAAACTTTTGCTAACTCTCTCTTTGCTTCTTCTAAAAGGTGAGGTTGTTCACTAGCGCGAGAAAACTCCGCCAACGCCATAATATAAAAACATTCTGAGAAAATTTTACGCTGTAAATAAATTGGCTTTCCTTGGGAAGTGACAGAAAAATAGACCCGACCATCATCTCGGATAGCATAGTTTCGTAAAAAATCAGCCCCTAACCGTGCTATTTCTAACCATTGAGGATTAGCTTCAATCTCGCGGTAAAACTTACTAAAAACCCAAACTTGTCGTCCCTGTAACCAAATATGTTTAGTAGTGTCATAAATTGTGCCATCTTGGTCTAAACAATTAAAATACCCTCCATATTGATAGTCGGGAGAGTATTTTGTCCAAAAGGGAATAATACTTTCTAGTAATTCCTGCTCATATTTTTGGCGATAAGTTTTAAGTGTATTTTTATTCATCTTTTCTTCGTGCTGATTTTGTCATGGTAGAACCCGTCAGCATCTAACAATCTTCAGAACAAAAGTTAAGAGCCAACTACTGTTGACTCTTAACAAAATTGAGTTTAATTATTCAGTAGCTGGCAACTACTCACGACCGCCACTAAGGGCAATAACAAGACGTAAGATGAAGATAAACAGGTTAATGTAAGTCAAGTACATCGAAAGCGCTGCTGGGAGATATTTCTCGTCCTCGTAGGTGCGAGGGAGAATATAAAAGTCAACAACGGCAACGCCAGCAAATAGTAAGGTTCCAAAGCCAGAAATACCAATTTCTAGCCAAGTGGGGGTAAATACACCAAAGGCACTAAACAGAAGTTGACCCACTAAAACTACTAGCAGGGCAACAACCCCTAGTTGTACAGTTTTGGTAAGGGCTATTCCGTCTTCATCAGAAAGATTAGAGCCAACGGAACGAGCCACCACAAATGTTGCTCCACATCCTAAGGCAGCGATTCCTACGCCTCCAACTCCAGCAGCACTATTGAGAGCCACAAAAATTAGCCCACTGAGGGTATAACCTGATAAAAGGCTATAAAGTGCTAGTAAAGGGAGGGCAGTGCTATTATTGCCGTTTTCTGCAACGCCTCTGGCAATAAAAAAGAGAACTAAGTTACCAATGAGGGCAGCGATAAAAGTGGGCATAAAGAGGTTCGGAGCGTTATTAATGACTCCTAACCCCCCATAAGTTCCCACAGCAGTGAGAACCAGCCCTCCTCCAACAAAAGGCAGTGCATTAGAAATGACATTGGGACCAATTATCGCACTGCCACGAGTTTCTTGCATAGCCTTGCGAAAGTTGTAAGTGTTACTCATAACTTTTTTTTCGTAACTTAACTGATGTTTTATTTTTTATTTTGGCTGATTCTGCCCGTAATGGGTAGTCGAGAAAACCGATATGATTTTACTCGGGGGTATTTTGCAAATCAGGACGTTCTTCAGGTAAGATTGCTCCCTCTACTGGGCAAACTTGCAAGCAAATTCCACAATCAATGCAGGTGTCGAAGTCAATCCAATACCAATCGGTTCCTTTTTCGTTTTTCCCTGGTCCTTCATGGATACAAGCCACAGGACAAGCCTCGACACAATCGGCAACCCCTTCACAAGTATTGGTAACAATAGTATAAGGCAAGGTGTTTCCTCTTTTAATTAATCTCCATACTTTTTACAATAACATGGAGGCAATAGGCAGCTAAGGGATTATGCCATTTTGATCAACTACTCCTACAAACGATCCTCCCCAATCCTCACGCTTTGCTTCGGCTTATTACAGGGTCGCGAAGGGAAGATCTACAATTGGCATTACTATCAAAATTAAGAATTTAGAGGGGTTTGATATTGATGTTTTTAGTGACAGGTGCAACGGGACAAATTGGAAAACGGATTGTTCGCTTTTTACGTGAAGATGAACAGCCAACGAGGGCTTTTGTACGCTTAGATTCTAACTATCGTGATTTAGAACAGCGAGGCGCAGAAATTTTTATTGGCGATTTAACTCTAGAAAAGGATATTGCCAAAGCCTGTGAGGGAGTGAGATATGTTATCAGCGCTCACGGTTCTGGTGGGAAAGCACAAGCTCTCGATTATCGCGCCAATATTGAGTTAATTGATCATGCGAAAGCCCAAGGGGTGGAACATTTTGTGTTTATTTCTGTTTTAGGGGCGCAACGAGGCTATGAAGATTCTCCCACTTTTAAGGCGAAACGAGAAGTAGAAAAGTATTTGCAGAGTAGTGGGCTAAATTATACAATTCTACAGCCTGCTGGGTTAGCGTCTAATTTATTACCCTTAGCCGAACGATTTCGCGATACAGGATTTTATTTAATTATTGGTGATCCGCAAAATCGCACCTCTATTGTTAGTTCTGATGATGTGGCTAAAATTGCGATTAAGGCAGCAACTACCGAGGAAGCAAAAAATAAAACTTTTCCTGTGGGGGGACCAGAAATTTTGAAACGAGAGGAAATTCCCGAAATTTTTGGTCGTGTTTTTAATCGTGAACCTTTAACAGTTACAGTTCCTCTATTTTTGCTAGATACGGTACGAGAGGGGATTGGATTTTTTGATCCGCAAACGCAAAAGTCGTTAGGAACCTTACGAACCTTGTCAGCTAATGAATTTTTCTGTACGGAAGCGGAAGTGAATCAGGTGGAAACGACGTTTAATATGAAAATGGAGTCTCTAGAAAGTTTTACCACCCGTTATTTAGGAACTTAAAATTAATAAGCAGATTAGGTAAGGTTAGGACAATGGATAATAATAACTGGATCAAGCAATTATTAATGATGGGAGTAGGGACAACCTCTCTCGTTGCAGAAAAATTACGAGAAGTGAGTGAAGAATGGGTTAGAGAGGGTAAAATTAATCCTGAGCAAGCCCGAGAGTTTGTGGATGATTTAATGCAGCAAATTCAGGCTGAACAAGGAAATTTTGAAGAACAAATGGAACGGCAAATGCGTAATACACTACAAGATTTGGGAGTCCCCCGTCAAAATGAGTTGGATGAGTTGCGAGGTCGGATTGATCGTATAGAACGTCAAATTAGAGAGTTGGAAAATCGATCCTGGCGTTAACTATATCAGTTGGAGGCAATTTAATGCGAGAAATTTTAGTCAGTTTTGGCGTTCTAATTATTTGTGTATTGGTGTTGATTGTGGCGCAGGTAGTGGATCAAGGTAAGCAAGAGAGCGCGATCGCGTCTCCCATGTCTTCCGAAACTGTGACAGAAACTGCTAATACTGAGGAAACTTTAATCGCTCTTAGTTTAGAGGATGTTACAGAAAAAGAGGAGGTAAAAACTACTGAGTCAGGGTTGCGTTATGTGGATGTGAAAGAAGGTGAAGGGGAAGTTCCCAAAAAAGGTGATACGGTTGTGGTTCATTATACAGGAAGTCTTGCTGATGGGAAAAAATTTGATAGTTCCCGCGATCGCGATCGACCTTTTTCCTTTAAACTTGGCTCAGGTCAAGTGATCAAAGGTTGGGAGGAAGGCATTTCTACCATGAAAGTGGGGGGTCGTCGTCAGCTAATTATTCCCCCAGAACTTGGTTATGGTCAACGCGGTGCAGGCGGTGTCATTCCCCCCAATGCAACCTTAATTTTTGATGTGGAACTTTTAAAGGTGTCTTCTTAACAACGTCTCCCCTGCAAAAAACTGTGGGGGAATCGTGGCACAATCCAGAAATCTCTTAACATGAGAGAAAAGACTCTAATTGCGAAAAATTTATGACTACAACTAGCACCAGTAAAGCGCAAGAAATTTTCCGCGCCGCCTACGAAAATCGTTACACTTGGAATGAAAATTTCCCCGGCTATCAAGCCCAGCTAGAACTCCGCCAAGGGGAGGAAGTTTATCAGGCGCAAGTGAAAGTTAATGGCGATTTAACCGTAGAAGTCAGCGATATTGACGATGAACAGGTTAAAGAGAGCCTTTATAACCAAATGCGGGATATTGTCACCCACCGTAAACGCAAATCCTTTGATCAAGCCCATGGTAAAAATCGTTTCTCTCTTGGGGAAGAAGATGCCACTGGCGCAGTGGAAATTAAGGTAGAAGGCGACTCCATGGGGTCAAACTATAAAGTACGGGGGAAAGAAATTTCTCAAGTTAGCCGTGTGATGGGACCGATCGCGTTTACCATTAATACAGCCGAAAGTCTTGATACAGGAGAAGGCTATATTGCCACTAAATATAATGCCATTTTCCGTGACCCAAAAACCGATGAATTAAAGGAAAAACGGGAATTTGAGGAAGAATACGCTAATATTGGTGGCTATTATATTCCGATCCGTCAAAGAGTGGAAGCAATTGCTAAAGATGGCAACACCACCACCACTGAGTTCAACTTTAGCAATATCGAGCTACTTTAGTTCCAACGGTTTTTCCCCATGCGAAAATTATTTGCGATAAGCTATAAAGAAATTAGAACGATTAATCAAAAAAGGTAGATTATGGCTGATACAAAACTCGCCCTCACCGAAGAAAACGTAGAAAAAGTGCTGGAAGACTTACGTCCCTATCTCATGGCTGATGGTGGGAACGTTGATTTAGTCGAAATTGAAGGTCCCATTGTTAAGTTACAATTACAGGGCGCTTGTGGCTCTTGCCCGAGTTCAGCAATGACCCTCAAAATGGGAATTGAACGCCGTCTGCGCGAATTTATCCCTGAGATTGCAGAAGTTGAACAAGTGGAAGCCAGCTAATTTTTTAACTTTAAAATTTCTCCCTCTTCTGAGTTTAATTGGAAGGGGGAATTCTCATTTTTATGATCCCTAACCATTTCCCCCATAAGGATAGTATTGTGGGAAGAAGAAGGTTATTTTAACCTGTGACTGGTAATTTGGTAATCTATGTTTAATAATTCTGAAACTCTCGCCACTTCCGCAATTCTCTTAATCGCGATCGCGGTTTTAGTTTGGGGATTTAATCGCGCTCGCCCTTACGGTAAAGTGGGGATTCTTTCTTGGTTACAATCAGTGGTGTTAATGGCTCCTTGGTTACTATTTTTTAGCTTATTTGCCGCTGGAATCTATTTAAATCTGGTGGGGGTTTTAGTATTACTCTTAGCTTCCACAATTATCTATATTTATCTTGGCAATCGTTTACGGAAAGCTGGTCAAGATGTCATGCTTCGTCAAAAAGCCAGTGAGCGGCTACGAGAACAACAAGAAACTCTCCAACAGGAAGAGTCCTCAACAGACACGACCGAAACAGAAACCGCTCAAAATACGAACAAGCCACCAATTCCAGAAGAAGACTTAAAAACGATTCAAGGATTATTTGGTATTGATACCTTTTTCAGTACCGAAACCATCCCCTATCAAGATGGGGCAATTTTTAAGGGAAATTTACGGGGCGATCCAGAAAAAGTTTATCAACAACTCTCTAGTAAATTAGAAGCTGCCTTAGGAGAAAAATATCGGCTCTTTTTAGTGGAAAGTCCAGAAAATAAGCCAGTGGTGATTGTCTTACCCAGTACCAATGATCCCCAAACCAGCACCACAGGTCAAAATATCTTAGCCATTGCCTTAATGGTGGCAACAATTATCAGTAGTTTAGAAGCCTTTAGCTTATTATTAGGATTCGATTTATTTAACAATCTTAACCGTTTTCAGGAGCCGTTTCCTCTGGTTATTGGGTTAGCCATTATTCTCGGCGCTCATGAAATTGGACATCGCATTATTGCCCAACGCTACGGAATTCGCCTCAGTTTACCCTTTTTCCTCCCTAGTTTACAGATTGGGTCTTTTGGGGCATTTACTCGCATCGAATCCTTATTACCCTCTCGCACCGTCTTATTTGAATTAGCTTTTGCGGGTCCGGCGATTGGCGGGTTAGTTTCCTTATTAATGCTAGTAACAGGGTTAATTTTGTCTCAACCCGGCAGTTTGTTTCAAGTTCCCACCCAATTCTTTCAAGGGTCAATTCTAGTGGGATCATTAGCGAAAGTCATCTTAGGATCGCAACTGCAAGAATCAATCGTAGATGTTCATCCTTTAACCGTCATTGGTTGGCTAGGATTAGTGATTACAGCGTTAAATTTAATGCCAGCCGGACAATTAGATGGCGGTCGTATTGTGCAAGCAATTTATGGGCGAAAAACGGCTCGTAGAACAACCGTTGCCACTTTAATTGTTTTAGGGATTGTTGCCATTATTAATCCCAGTAATCCCATTCCCTTATATTGGGGAATTTTAATTTTATTCTTACAACGTAGCTTAGAACGTCCCAGTCTCAATGAATTAACTGAACCTGATGATGCCAGAGCCGCATTAGGGTTATTAGCGTTATTTTTGATGTTAGCAACCTTAATTCCTTTAAGTCCCGGTTTAGCTGGGAAACTTGGCATTGGAATGTAGTTATTGGTGATGGGTAATTGAAAAGTGGAAATTACATTTTTAGGAACAAGTTCAGGGGTACCAACGCGATCGCGCAATGTTTCTAGTGTCGCCCTCCGTCTTCCCCAAAAATCAGAAATTTGGCTATTTGACTGTGGAGAAGGGACACAACATCAGCTTTTACGGAGTGACCTCAAATCCTCCCAGATTCGCCGTATTTTTATCACTCACATGCACGGCGATCATATTTTTGGTTTAATGGGGTTACTTGCCAGCACTGGACTAGCAGGGGCAAAAGGACAAGTAGATATTTATGGTCCCCCTGAGTTAAAAGACTATCTCAATGCTTGCGTCCGCTATTCTCATACCCACTTTGCGAGTCGGGTTCAAGTGCATCCCGTGCAGCCAGGAGTTGTCTTTGAGAATGACCAATTTACTGTCACTTGTAATCCCCTCAAACATCGCATTCCCGCCTATGGTTACGCAGTCACCGAAAAAGATCGCCCCGGACGTTTTGATGTGGAAAAAGCCAAGGCGTTAGGGATTCCCCCTGGCCCCATTTATGGCGATTTGAAAAAAGGAGAAACCGTTACCTTGGAAGATGGTCGTCAAGTATCTGGAAAAGACCTGTGTGAACCTGATGAACCCGGTCGTAAATTCGTTTATTGCACCGATACTGTCTTTACAGAGAATGCGGTGGACTTAGCCGCAGATGCCGATGTTTTAATTCATGAGGCAACCTTTGCTCATCAAGATGCAGAAATGGCATTTGAACGCTTACATTCTACTTCCACTATGGCTGCTCAAGTGGCGTTGGCTGCACCCGTGAAACAGCTAATTATGACCCATTTCAGCCCTCGTTATGCCCCCGGTAATCCCATCCGCTTAAATAACTTATTAGAAGAAGCCCAAGCCATTTTTCCCAATACTTGTTTAGCCCATGATTTTATGGTCTATGAAATTCCTCGTCACCGTGATTGATTATCACACCATCATTTCTAATATTGCCTTGAATTGCAATAAATAACATAAAGAATGAGTGACCTTAATATTGTTGTACTTGGTAGCCTAAACATAGACTTAGTCACAAATAGTCCCCATTTACCCAATGCTGGAGAAACAATTACAGGGGATAGTTTTGCCATGAATCTTGGGGGAAAGGGGGCTAATCAAGCGATCGCGGTTTCTCGTTTAGGGCTTCCTTGTCAGATGGTGGGACGCATCGGCAATGATAGCTTTGGTAGCACCTTAGTGCAATCTCTCCAAAATCATCAAGTTGATACCACAGGAATTTTAATTGATGAGTCAGTACACACTGGGGTAGCAATGATTACCGTAGATCGTGCGGGAGAAAATCATATCATTGTAATCCCTGAAGCCAATGGAAATCTTGATAAAACTGATGTGCAACGACTACGCCCTTATTTAGAAGGCGCAAATTTTTTATTAATGCAGTTAGAAATTCCCCTTTTTGTGGTAGAAGCAGCATCCAAACTAGCTCAAACAATGGGGGTAAAAGTAATTCTTGATCCCGCACCTGCTCAAACTTTACCTTTGAGTCTTTATCAACAAATTGATATCATTACTCCCAATACTTCAGAAGCTGAAAAATTAGCTGGATTTCCCATTACTGATCAACAATCTGCCCAAAAAGCTACGCAATATTTTCAAGAAAAAGGTGTACCAACCCCCATCATTACTTTAGGAAGCCAGGGTGTTTATTGTGCCAGTGGCGAGGAGAGGCTTTTTATTCCCAGTTTTGAGGTTGACTCTGTTATTGATACGGTAGCGGCCGGAGATGCTTTTAATGGGGCATTAGCAGTTGCTTTATCCCAAGGAATGAAGCTAGAAAATGCGTTAACTTTTGCTTCTGCCGCCGGTGCTTTAACTGTTACTAAATCAGGAGCGCAATCAGCTTTACCCACTCAAGAAGCTGTCTTTAAGTTTCTCAGAAAGTGACTCAAAATTTAGTAAAAAATTATAATTAAGTTATTATGTTAAAAAATAGAACTTATAGTGATTCCAAATAAAAAACAGCAACCTAAAAGTAGTGGGAGCATCTTGCTCCCTAGTAGCAGCCAAGATGGCTGCACTACGGAACTGAATTGGAACGACTATAAATGAAATGACACAACTTAGCGTCGGTAGTTTATTTGCAGGAATTGGTGGCATTTGTATGGCTTTTAGCAATGAAGGCTATACAGTTAAGTGGGCAAACGAATTTGATGCTAAGGCTTGTGAAACTTATCGTTATAATTTCCCACATTCCCTTTATGAAGAAGATATCCGAGAAATTAAACATCCTGAAAAGCTAGGGTATGTTGATGTTATTACGTCAGGGTTTCCATGTCAAGCATTTTCTATTGCTGGTTATAGACAAGGCTTTTATGATCAAAAGGGACGTGGCAATTTATTTTTTGAAACCGCAAGATTCATAGATGCTATTAAACCTAAAGCATATCTTTTAGAAAACGTTAAAAACCTTGTCTCTCATGATCAAGGTAGAACTTTTAAGACCATTAAAAATATTTTAACTCAGGAATTAAATTATTCTTTTATTCCCTTTGTTCTTAATTCTAAAGATTATGGTAATGTCCCTCAAACTAGAGAACGAATTTATATTGTAGGGTTTAAAGATGAAGGTCATGTCGTCGCTGATCTAAATGAAGATATCAATGATAATCTTTTTTTAGATAAAGAGTCATATTCCGCTTATTTTGAAATTCCTAAGAAAATAGACTTAGTAAAGACAATTAAGGATATTATAACAACAAAGCCCGTTGATGAATCCTATTACTACTTGCCTAATCATAAATATTATTCAAAATTAAAGCAAGAAATGATTAGAGAGGACACTATTTATCAATGGCGAAGAGTTTACGTTAGAGAAAATAAAAATAACGTTTGCCCCACTCTCACCGCGAATATGGGAACTGGTGGACATAACGTCCCTTTAATTAAAGTTGGCGATAAAATCAGAAAAATTACTCCTGAAGAATGTCTAGCTTTTCAAGGTTTTAACCCTAATTTTAGTTTTCCTCCCAAACTTGCCAATTGTCATAGATATAAACAAGTAGGAAACTCAGTTACCGTTCCTGTAGTGCAGAGAATCGCTTTAAATATCAAACAGGCTTTATTGCAGTTTTCACTCTAACTAATAATATCACCACTTGAGAGTTGCTGCTTCAATGCCTTCTTCTCGCCTAATTTTGCCATCCTTTTCAAACCAAGCGATGATTTGTTCTGGAGTGAGTTCTTCAATCGCAACGCCTTCTTGTTCGGCGATGATAGTGAGTAATCTAAAAGAAGAAATGGTCAATCGTGTTAAAAACTTCTCAGGGGAAGAAAGTAATGCTTTATCCACTTCCTGTGATTCTTCTTTGGTTAAAAATTGAAAAGAACTATTATCCATGATTTTCCTCCTTAACTTGAACATTGATTATTCATTCTCTATTAATTGGATTAAATAGCCACAACGATGTTCTCCTTGATATAGCCAATGTGTTCTTTCTACTTTGCAGTCTGGAAGAATCGCCGCAAACATTTCTAATTCATGTCCACAGACGCTAGGATAGGATTCAGCGACACTCGCGATCGCGCAATTATTTTCAAATAACAAAAACTGAGGCGTTGATCCCTCTAAAGGCGAATACTCTGCCATATACCCTTCTGCTTGCCGCAATTCTGCCAGTTTCTCTACCCGTTCTTGTAATGTTCCCTCACCAATTCTTTGGCGATAATCATCCGCTTTCCGTTGCCATTGTTTTTCTAAAACTGCTTGGACTTGTTCTTCTCCTGCCGTTTCAGCGAGGGTATGAAGGAAAGAAACCGCAAACTCCCCATAATCATGCGGTAACTGATCTCGTCCCTGTTGAGTGAGATAATAGACGTATTGGGGTCGCCCCATCCCATTTTGTACCGCTTCGTGATACACTAAGCCATCTGTACCTAATTCTTTGAGATGACGACGGGTAGCTTGGGGGCTAATTTCCAGAACGTCTGCTAACTCCTGGGCCGTGGCTTCTCCCTGTTTTAGAATATGTCTGAGAATATCTTGCTTAGTCGAACCTTGTCCCGTCTTCGAGAGAGTTGCTGTTTTAGCAGTGTCCTGAACCATTACTTTTTCCTAAAGAATCTACAATTAGTTTGACAACATCTTAGTTGTTAATGTAGCCTAAAAATAGTTAAACAACAAATATGTTTCGTAAGTCGGTCGCTAGATTAGCGATCCAACAGAAATCATAAAAGACGGATAACTAGCTTAACTGAGGAAACACAAAGTCCATGACTGCCACTAAAACTTTAATCAACCAACCCTATAAATACGGTTTCGTAACTGATATCGAAACAGAAACCTTACCTCGGGGACTGAATGAAGATATTATCCGCATGATCTCAGCCAAGAAAAATGAACCTGAGTTCATGCTAGACTTTCGCCTCAAAGCCTACCGACAGTGGCTGAACATGAAAGAACCGAATTGGGCGCACGTTGGCTACCGTCCCATTGATTTTAATGATATTATCTACTACTCTGCACCAAAACAAAAGGAAGAGAAGAAAGAAAGTTTAGACGAAGTGGATCCTGCACTTCTAGAAACCTTTGAGAAACTCGGCATTCCTCTATCGGAACAAAAACGCCTCGGTAACGTTGCGGTAGATGCCATCTTTGACAGTGTTTCTGTTGCCACCACCTTTAAAGAAAAATTAGCTGAAGAAGGGGTTATTTTCTGTTCTATTTCAGAAGCCTTACAAGAGTATCCTGAATTAGTGAAAAAATACTTAGGCAGTGTGGTTCCCAGTGGAGATAACTTTTTTGCTGCCTTAAACTCTGCGGTCTTTAGTGATGGGTCATTTGTTTATGTTCCCAAAGGCGTACAATGCCCCATGGAACTTTCCACCTATTTCCGCATCAATACCGATGAAGCAGGACAATTTGAGCGCACCCTCATTGTCGCAGAAGAAGGGGCTTCTGTCAGCTACTTAGAAGGCTGTACCGCGCCCATGTACGATTCTAACCAACTTCACGCCGCGATCGTAGAATTAGTCGCCTTAGACGATGCCGATATTAAATATTCTACGGTTCAAAACTGGTTTGCTGGCGATGAAGAGGGCAAAGGCGGTATTTATAACTTTGTCACCAAGCGTGGACTCTGTAAAGGCAAAAATTCTAAAATCTCTTGGACACAAGTAGAAACTGGTTCTGCTGTTACTTGGAAATATCCCAGTTGCGTTTTAGCTGGTGACAACTCCGTTGGGGAATTTTACTCTATTGCTTTAACCAATAATTACCAGCAAGCTGATACAGGGACAAAAATGGTTCATATTGGGAAAAATACCAAGAGTACCATTATCTCTAAAGGAATTTCTGCTGGTCATTCTCAAAATAGCTATCGTGGCTTAGTAAAAATGGGACCAAAAGCCGATGGTGCAAGAAATTACTCCCAATGTGACTCGATGTTAGTAGGAGATGAAGCCGAAGCCAATACCTTCCCCTATATCCAAGTTGATAATAATCGCACCAAAGTGGAACATGAAGCCTCAACTGCCAAAATTGGGGAAGATCAGCTATTCTACTTTGCCCAACGGGGAATTTCGGAAGAAGATGCCGTTTCCATGATTGTCAGTGGTTTCTGTAAAGAAGTCTTTAATCAGTTACCTATGGAGTTTGCTGCAGAAGCGGATAAATTACTTGCTTTGAAATTAGAAAACTCTGTGGGTTAGTCATTAGTCATTGGTCATTAGTCATTGGTTTACAAAGGACAAACAACGAAGGACAAACAACAAACAACAAACTCTATGATCCAAGAAAATAGCAACGTTATTTTATCCATACGAAACTTACACGCCAAAGTTGAAGATACCCCCATTCTTAAAGGCGTAAATTTGGAGATTAAGGCGGGAGAAATTCATGCCATTATGGGGCGTAACGGTTCAGGAAAAAGTACCCTGTCTAAAGTATTAGCCGGTCATCCTGACTATGAAATCACCTCAGGTGAGATTATTTATCAAGGGGAAAATATCGCTGAACTTGAACCTGATCAACGCGCCTTAAAAGGGCTTTTTCTCGCCTTTCAATATCCCTTAGAAATTCCTGGGGTTAGTAACTTAGACTTTTTAAAGGTTGCTTATAATTCCCACTTGAAAGCCCAAGGAAAAGAAGAAATAGATGCCTTTGATTTTGAAGATTTAGTCGAAGAAAAGCTAGATATTGTCAAAATGGATCCTAGCTTTCTCCAAAGAAGTCTCAATGAAGGCTTCTCAGGTGGGGAGAAAAAACGCAATGAGATTTTACAGATGGCGTTACTTGAACCCACCTTGTCCATTTTAGATGAAACAGATTCAGGGTTAGATATTGATGCCCTGAAAATTGTGGCAAATGGGGTGAAGCAATTAGCAACGGCTGATAATGCAACTCTGATGATTACTCACTATCAGCGATTACTAAATTATGTCGAACCTGATTACATTCATGTGATGGGAGATGGGCAAATTATTACCAGTGGCGGTAAAGAGTTAGCCCATCAATTAGAAGAACATGGCTATGAATGGTTGTATGAACAGTATGCGCCACAGGAGGTTAACGCTTAAGTATGACAATGTCAGTTTCTTCTCAAGATCAAATGACTCAGCAAGATCAGTTTTTGACACAGCTTTTAAGTGAATGTCAAAAACGATCAGTCACGGAGGAGTCAACGTTTTCTCTCTGGCGACAAAAACGACAGCAAGAAGCTGCCACGACGGTTGCTAATTCGAGAATGCCTCACCGTAAAGATGAGGAATGGCGCTTTACTGATTTATCCCCTCTCTTAGAATATCAATATCAAAAGAGTCACTCCTTTGATATTAGTTCGCAAGCCGTAGATGCTTTTAATATTCCTGAGGCAACCACAAGATTAGTCTTTATTAATGGCTATTATTCCCCTACTCTCTCGCAAGTGGAAAACTTACCAGCAGGGGTAAAAGTTGGTAATTTAGCGGCGTTAGAAGCAAAAGAAAAATCGAAAGTTACTGATTATTTAACCCAACAGGAAGGGGGAGAAGAGTTATTTACCGCCTTAAATACGGCTGGCTTTGATGATGCTGCCGTGGTTTGGGTGGCTAAGAATACTGAGGTGGAAACGCCCATCCATTTATTATTTTTATCGGTGGGAGAAGAAAAACCCAGTCTCATTCAACCCCGTTGTTTAGTCATTGCTGAAACCAGTGCTAAAGTCAATTTCATTGAACAATATGCTAGCTTCTCGGCAACGGATGCAGCTTCCTATTTTAATAACCCTGTCACTGAAGTTTGGGTAGAAGCCAATGCAGAAGTGAATCATATTCGTCTGCAGCAAGAAGCCTTAAATAGCTTTCAGATTGCGAAAACGGCGGTAACTCAAGCTCAAGATAGCCGTTATGCTTGTTATCCTGTTAGTATGGGCGGACGGTTAGCACGACTAGATTTTGATGTGTTTCAAACGGGCACTCAAACCGATACTCGTCTCTATGGGTTAACCTTAGGCAATGGGGAACAGTTGTTAGATACTCATAGCGCGATCGCGTTTCGCCATCCTCACAGCAGTGCCGATCAACTTCAGAAAAATATTTTAGATGATAACGGTCGTGCCGTTTTCAATGGGAAAGTATTTGTTCCGCAAAAAGCCCAATTAACCGATGCTTCCCAACTCAATCGTAATCTTTTATTATCGGATAAAGCTCACGTTGACACCAAGCCCGAATTAAATATCACCGCCGATAATGTACAATGCGCTCACGGGGCAACCGTTAGCCAACTCGAAGCAGATGAATTATTTTATCTTCGCAGTCGGGGATTAGATAGCCAAGCTGCCTCTAATTTACTGATTAATGCTTTTGCTGCCGAAATTATTAAGGAAATTCCCTTTAAATCGGTGCGAGAGGGATTATATAGCAGTTTGCAAAATCGGTTTCTAGGTTAGGAAAGAAGTAAAATGACCATTGCTACCACTCAATCACTGGGAGAAAAAGTTCGCGCTGATTTTCCCATCCTCAATCAGGAAATTAATGGGAATCAACTGATTTATCTCGATAGTGCAGCCACGTCTCAAAAACCCTTATCAGTTATCAATGCTCTAGATAACTATTATCGCTATAATAATGCTAATGTTCACCGTGGAGCGCACCATTTAAGCACTAAGGCAACAGAAGGGTTTGAAGGGGCAAGAGATAAAGTTGCCCAGTTTATTAATGCCAACTCTCGTAATGAAATTGTCTTTACTCGTAACGCCACTGAAGCAGTGAATTTAGTGGCTTACAGTTGGGCTTTAAATAATCTGCGATCGGGGGATGAAATTCTAACCTCTGTCATGGAACATCACAGTAACTTAGTTCCTTGGCAAATGATCGCCCAGAAAACAGGGGCAACCCTCAAGCACGTGGGATTAAATGAAAATCAAGAATTAGATATTGAACAGTATAAACGTTTACTATCTGATAATACCAAATTAGTTGCTTTAGTTCATGTTTCTAATACCTTAGGCTGCATTAATCCAGTTGAGGAAATTACGAGGCTTGCCCATGAAAAAGGGGCAAAAGTGTTAATTGATGGCTGTCAAAGTGTCCCTCATTTACCTGTTGATGTGCAAGCAATTGATTGTGATTGGTTAGTAGCTAGCGGACATAAAATGTGCGCCCCCACGGGGATTGGCTTTTTATATGGCAAGGAAAATTTATTAGAAGAAATGTCGCCTTTCCTCGGCGGTGGCGAAATGATTGGAGAAGTATTTTTAGATCATTTCACTTGTGGAGAATTGCCCCATAAATTTGAAGCAGGAACTCCTGCGATTGGAGAAGCGATTGCTTTAGGGGCAGCGGTTGATTATTTAAGCAATATTGGCATGGCAAATATTCATGCCTATGAGGAAGAACTAACTGCTTATCTTTTTGATAAATTAAATCAGTTTCCTAACCTAAATATTTATGGACCCAAACCTGATGGAAAGGGGAAAGGAAGGGCAGCACTTGCATCTTTTAATGTGGAAAACTTACACCCTAATGATTTATCCCCACTCTTAGATTATGATGGGGTTGCGATTCGTTCTGGGCATCATTGTACCCAACCTTTACATCGAGAACTAGGCGTTTCAGGAAGTGCAAGGGCAAGTCTTTACTTCTATAATACAAAGGAAGAAATTGATGCTTTTGTTACAGCCCTAAAAAATACCATTGACTTCTTTATGGAAATGATGGAATAGGCAAATGCGGTTCATTTTGTTAGCGAGAACCCAATGTGCGCCAATCAATAACAAATGACTAATGACTAATGACCTCAAATAGTGAGCAAGAGATTCAACAAAAAATTCAACTCTTTAATATTTGGGCATTATTTTATGATGATTTAATTTCTTCCTTATTTTATAAAACCCTTCATCGACGATTATTGGATTATCTCACATTACCGAAAACACCTTGGGTATTAGATTTAGGCTGTGGAACAGGACGCTTATTAGACCGTTTAGCAAAAATTTATCCAGACCTTTTTGGCATCGGTTTAGATATCTCTTCAGAAATGTTACGCCAAGCGCGAAAGTCTCGTCGTCATGCACCCCGCTTAGTGTATATTAAAGGAAATGCCGCTACGTTACCAACAGCCGATAATCAATTCGATGCAGTTTTTAATACCATTAGCTTTCTTCATTATCCAGAACCCTTACAAGTCTTATCGGAAGTTTATCGCACCCTAAAACCTCAAGGAAAGTATTATTTAATTGATTGGGTTGGGATAGGAAATGATGGTTATCAAGAGATTCCCATCGGCGCTGGAAAAATTCGCCTTTACAGTTTTTCTAAGCGAGAAGAAATGGGAAAGCAAATTGGGTTTACTCAGATTAATCATTATTGGTTGTTAGCAGGGGTAGGGTTAACCATCTTTGAAAAGTTGTGAGAAACCTTAGCGGATGACTTAAGTTAGGGTTTATAGAAAAAGATGATATGATAAAAATCTGATCGCGCAAAATTATCGATACAGTAAACTGAAGATAAAGCGAATCAGGGGAGAGAGGAAAATAATCATGGTTAAAGCGCAATCATCCCAACAAGAGAGTCATTTTGTAACACCTCCTCTCGAAAGCGGCGATCATCTTACTCGTGATCAGTTTGAACGTCGTTACCATGCCATGCCACATCTAAAAAAAGCAGAACTCATTGAAGGAGTTGTTTACGTGCCCTCCCCTCTACGGTTTGAACCTCATGCTGAACCTCACGGTGATTTGATGACTTGGTTGGGAACTTACAAAGCAATGACACCAGGAACGAGATTAGGTGATAATCCCACCGTTCGCCTAGATTTAGACAATGAACCTCAGCCTGATGCTGTTTTACTCATTGAGGAAACTGCAGGGGGGCAATCTCGCCTTGATGAAGATGGTTATATTGAAGGCGCACCGGAATTAGTGGTGGAAGTGGCTGCCAGTAGTAGCGCCAATGATTTGTATGAAAAAAAGAAGGTTTACCGTCGCAACGGGGTTCGGGAATATCTCGTTTGGCAGGTATTGGATCAAAAATTAAATTGGTTTGTTCTCACCGATGGTGATTATCGTTCCCTTGAACCCGA
Source organism: Euhalothece natronophila Z-M001 (assembly GCF_007904085.1). Classification (GTDB taxonomy): domain Bacteria; phylum Cyanobacteriota; class Cyanobacteriia; order Cyanobacteriales; family Rubidibacteraceae; genus Halothece; species Halothece natronophila. The sequence continues at coordinate 480,608 of NZ_CP042326.1, read as the reverse complement.
TCGCGCTGGAATTATTCGCAGTGAGGTGTTCCCTGGATTGTGGTTAGCAGTTGCATCCCTGCTAAATGGCGATATGGCAAGAGTTTTGGCAGTCTTAAAAGAAGGTTTGAACTCCTCGCAACATTCAGAATTTCTCAAGTAACTATCTGAGTAACACTATTTCTAGAAGTTGCTATTTAATACAGATTTTAATAACTTCTGCGCGATCGCGCCTTTATTAATTTACCAGTTTATAATTACTAGCCTTGAATTTAAGTCTTCTTTTTGACATTCGCATGAAACTTTGACAAATTATTAAAAATAGTTATATAGCAATCCTAAATCAGTTGTAAATTCCTGCATTTGATCCCCCCTTTAATTCCCCCCTTAATAAGGGGGGTTAGAGGGTAAGCCTTCGGCACGGCTTTCAGCCTACGTAAATTAAGCTAGTTTTTACAAATGAGATCATATTGCTATATCCGATTTTTATTACTATCAAGTTTCTGTTTTTTACTATTCACGAAAAATAGTATAACCCAAAAAGAAAATGTTGTGGAGTGATAGGGTGAAGGAGAAAAACTTATTAAGGAAACCGATTCAATAATATTATCCTAAGTGGCGGTAGTTGGACTTGCCAGGGAAAGGGAGAGGCTTTTAATTCTTGCCATTTCTCTTTAAAAATTTCTGCTTGCAAATGATAGTCTTCTGGATGTGTTGCTGGTTGGTTTAATTTTAGATACAAGGTGACACGGTGCTGGGTTTCACTCAGGGTTGCTACCCAACAGGGAATGGTATTAGTTTCTTCTGTTGCCGAAAAGTTGAGATGATGGGCGCGAATAGCAACATATTCTAAAGTATCAGGAATTGGTTCTAAGACTTCTAAACTACAATTCCAATCTAAGGCTTGAATTTTGGTAGGAGAGAGTTTAACAGCGCGAGAGAAGTTTTTACAACCTGTTAATTGTGCGGTTTGATAGTTGGGAGGATGTTCAAAAATATTTTGTTTAGAATCATTGGCAATGACTTTTCCTTGATCAATTACCAGTAAATGAGGGCAAACCCGATAGGCTTCTTCTAAATTATGAGTAATAAATAAGGTGACTCCTTGGTAAGAACTTAAGTTTTGTCTCAGCAATTTTTCTTGTTGATCTCGTAGATAAGTATCTAACGCCGAGAAGGGTTCATCGAGTAAGAGAATTTCTGGTTGATTAATTTTTGCCCGCGCTAGTGCCACTCTTTGTTGTTGCCCGCCAGAAAGTTCTTCAGGGTAGCGATTCCCCATTCCTTGTAGATTAACGGCAATTAATTCTTTTTCCACTACTTGTTTAATCTGTCGATTAGTTGTTCCTTTAGCTACGGCAAAGGCGATGTTCTCTGTTACTGTAAGATGGGGAAATAAAGCATAGTTTTGAAATAAGAAACCACAAGCGCGATCGCGCGGCGGTAGATTAATTCCTCTTTCGGAATCAAACAGGATTTTGCCATTTAATATAATTGTACCGCGATCAGGGGTTTCTAAGCCAGCAATACAACGTAAAATCGTACTTTTTCCAGCACCAGAAGCCCCTAATAATCCCATGGGAATTTGATTACTGGTAAAGGAAACATTTAAGTTTAAATCGGAGAGTTGTTTTTCAATGGCAACCACTAATTTTATTTCGGTTTCTGGTAAAGGAGAATGAAAACTTGGTTTTCGCTTTGAAGCAGCTGAATTAGACAATCTTGAAAAGAGAGGATTTAAGAAATTATGAGTGCGATAATCTTGATTATCTTTTGTCCAATAGTTAACAGCAGTAATTACGCCTAAAGAGATAACTAAAATAATTAAGACGAGGATAAAGGCGCGATCCATGTCTCCCCCTTCTGCTGCCAAAAAAATAGCAATAGGCATGGTTTGTGTTTCCCCTGGAACTGATCCAGCTACCATTAATGTTGCCCCAAATTCTCCTAAAGCGCGAGCAAAACTAAGTAAAGTTCCAGCAATTAATCCTGATTGGGCTAAAGGGAGAATAATTCGTAAAAAAATTGTCCATTCTGAAGCACCAAGCGTTCTAGCACAAGCAATTAAATTGCGATCAATTTGTTGAAATGCCCCAAAAGCTGTTTTATACATCAGGGGAAAAGCCACCACAGTCGAAGCAATCACTGTTGCATACCAAGAGAAAATAATTCTAATCCCGAAGTAATTTAGAAGTTGACCAAGAGGGCTATTTCTTCCTAGTAACAATAATAATAAAAAGCCCACTACAGTTGGCGGTAAGACTAAAGGGGCAGTTAAGATACTTTCTAAGAATCCTTTGAATCTTCCTTGGTATTTTAGCATCCACCATGCCATTAAAATACCTAAGATAAAGGTAATGACAGTTGCAACTAAAGCTGTATTTAGCGATATCCAAATTGGACTTAAATCATTCATTTTTCTGGGCTACAATATGAAAAATATGCCAGTCTCTTGCTTCACCTAAAGGCGTTTGACCACTGTGTTCTTCTTCTTCAAGTAATTCAATTTTGTAAGGCTTGAGTAAAGTCTCTACTTGAAAACGAGTTTGACAATGAATAAAAGGTTTGTCTCGCCAAGAATCGCGATCGCCGAATAAATGTCCACAAAATCTTCCTCCCTTTTTCAATGAGTTAAAAATAGTTTCCCAAACCCTTGGAAAAGCAACTGGAGAACAAAAGGGTAAAGTGAAGCTAGCATTAATCAAATCAACTGCTTGCGGAAATTTTAAGTCTTCAAAACTAGAAACTTGGGTAGTTAGTTGAGGATGATCCTCAAATTTGGCTTGTAGCCTTTGAATTGTCTCTGTTTCTTGATCAATAGCTAAAACTGTCCAATTTTGTGTTAATAATTCTTCTGTATCTCTCCCCGTTCCGCAACCCAAATCAATCGCAAAACCACTTTCTTCAAAACCAGCCAAAGCAGTTAAAATGGTTCGTCTGGGAGGGCGATTTTCAATGGCATTATAGTAGCTATTCCAATCTCGCTTTGTATTAGTCATTTGTTCTTTCGGTAACTGCTAACTGGTCACTCTTGACTGGGATAAATCCATATTCTTCAAAAACTGTTTGCGCTTGATTATTGGTTAAAAATTCAATAAATTCTTTGCTGAGTTCTATATTTTGGCTATCTTTTATAACAGCAATGGGACAAATAATAGGAGAATGACTCTCTTCTGGTGCTGTAGTAATGGTTTTAATATTATTAGCATTTTGGGCATCAGTTTGAAAAACCATCCCCACTTCCACATTACCTGTCGCCACATAATTCACAATTTGTCGAACATCTTTACCATAAACTGCTTTAGCATAAACTTCGTCAGCAATATTCAATGAGTCTAAAATTTCTTGCGTATATCTTCCTGCTGCAATAGTTTTGGCTTCTCCTAGCCCAACCAAATTAATACTTTCTTGCGTAATATCATTAAAATTGGTTAATTCTAAATTATTATCACTCGCCGTAACTAAAGCAATTTTATTCCGTAAAATATCCTGTCTAGTTTCTGAAAGAATTAACCCCTGTTCTTCTAAGCTATCCATTTTTTCGGCATCAGCAACTAGAAAAATATCAACAGGTGCGCCTTGTTCAATTTGTCGCTGTAAAGAACCAGAACCACCAAAGTTATACGTAATTTCTTTTTCAGGATATTCTGATTCATAAATAGGTTTAATAGTTTCCAGAACATCTTGGAAAGTAGCAGAGGCAGAAATTGTAATTTGATTGCTTGTTTGTGCTGGTTGACATCCTATGACTAAAGTAAATGATAAAATGCCCAAAAATAACATTAGAATTAGCTGATTTAGTTTCATTTTTTTAATGTTTTGCGAGCTTAAAAGCAGAAATTAAAAGAATAATTCCTAAAATCCAATAGAGGGCTGTGCTAGTGACATATTGTAAGAAGTAACTACCGATAAATGCTCCTAAAACTGAACCAATTGCAATGAGAATTAGAAAGTTATTCTCGGATTTAACCTCTTTCAATTTATCTTGCTGATTATACTTAAATAATCCCATTAAAATTGTGGGCATACTAATGGCAAGACTAAGATTTCCTGCTAATTGAATATCAATGGCAAAAATAAGGATAATCGTTGGAATAATGAGTTCTCCTCCTGCGACTCCCAGTAAGCCACTAAAAATGCCAATGACTATGCCAGCAATTAAAGCCGTGATAATCTGTAGTAAAGGAGGGAGTTGCCAGTCTCCAATATTAAAAATTAGGTCATGTCCGATTAAAATGAAACTAATCACGACTAAAAAAATGATAACTATTCGAGTTAATAGTTTTTCATTGATTCCAGTGGCATAATTGACACCTAAATAAGACCCGAGTAAAGAACCTGCCAGAATATTCAAAATAATAGGGAAGTGATTGGCAATATTAATCAATCCCTCAATTCCATTCCGAAATAGTAGGGAAAAAATAACCGTTACAAGGCTTACAATTAAATTGATAATAATCGCTTGGAGAGTGGAATAATGAAAAATTCTAATCAGAATCGGCAAACGAAATTCAGCGCCGCCTAAACCAATTAAACCTCCCATAATCCCTACAACTCCTCCCCAAAAAACGGGTAAGAATTGTTTAGCAGATAATCCTCGTTTCAGCATTGTTATTTTTTTTACGTAAAAGTTATATCGGGATCAACGGCTGTTAACCCCGATATTGATCAACCTTAAACTAAGTAAGCCTCTTGATGGGTTTTGATGGTACAATCCGATTTCGGATAGGCAACGCAGAGTAAAACGTAACCTTTGGCGATTTGATCTTCATCTAAGAAACTTTGATCTTCTTGATCTATTTCGCCTTCTACAATTTTGCCAACGCAACTGGAACAAGCGCCAGAACAACAAGAAGAGGGTAAGTCTAAATCTTGTTCTTCTGCTACGTCGAGAATATATTCGTCTTCAGGAACATCAATGGTGACATCTACTTCTGGAGGTTTCTTTCTTTTTTGCTTAAGTAAGCGAACTTTGTAAGTTGTTGTCATGATTAAATCTCCTTATTTGGGAACTAATAAGTCGTACAAGGAATAGCAGCGGGAGTATTTTCCGCAACAGCAAAGGATTTCCCACAGCTACAGGCTTCAGTGGCATTGGGGTTTTCAAAAATAAACCCACTTTCAGCGAGGCTGTCGATAAAGTCGATGACAACGCCGTCTAAAATCGGTGCGCTATCACGATCAAGATAGATTTTGATATCATGTTGTTCGTAAATGACATCATCCACATCAGGGTTGGGAACAATATTTAAAACATATTCAAACCCACTACAGCCTCCCTGATTGACGGCGACCCGAATACCTTTTTCAGAGGTTGGGGGTTTGCCGTCGGCATAAATAAAACCACGCAGTTTGGAAGCGGCTTTTTCTGTTAAGTAAACAGTCATCAGATTTCTCCTTATTGTTTTGGGTGGGTGGAGGTGTTACGTTAGATCCCCCCTTCGCCCCCCTTATTAAGGGGGGTTGGGGGGATCGTATAGTAGTGCCAATTGTTCAAAACGGGATGAGTTGCCCTTTCACCACAGGTAGGACAATGGGGATCTTTATATAAGTGGAGTTTTTTGAATTCTCCTTGGGCAAGATCCATATTCAGTAAGTACCCGAGTAAGGGCTTACCTAAGCCTGTGATCAGTTTGATTGCTTCTAAGGCACTTAAACAGGCGAGAGTGCCAGATACAGCGCCGAGAACGCCAAATCCTTGATGATCCCAGTGGGGTTTTTCAGGAAAGAGACAAGATAGACAAGGGGTTTGTTTAGGAATGATGGTGGTGACATAGGCTTCCATGTTGTTCATCGCGGCTTCAACCATGGGTTTATTCCACTGAACACAAGCCTCATTGAGTAAGTCTCTTTCCAAGAAGTTGTGGGCGCAATCGAGGACGATATCGGCATTTTGAACTAATCCATCGACATTTTCGGGGGTAATATATTGCGCGATCGCGCTCACCTCAACATCAGGATTAATCGCCTTTAGCGTTTGCTGGGCTTTTGTCACCCGTGATTGCCCTACCCAGTCATCGGTCATTAAAATTTGCCGATTCATGTCATCTAGGCGTAGGTTTCCCCCACGGACGAGGATTAGTTTACCGATACCAGCAACTGCCAAATATAAAGCCACTGTCCCTCCCAAGCCTCCCACCCCCGAAACGAGGGGCTGTGGTATTTTTCAAGGCGTTTTGCCCTGATTTTCCTAATCCTGGCAGCTGAATCTGTCGGCGATAACGTTCTAATTCTTTCGCAGTTAGCATCATTCTTTGGGGGTAAGATCATTAACAGAAACAAAGTTTTTCGGTTTATTTTGAAATACCTTAAAGAGTTTTGTTTCTAAAGGACTAGAGGTCAAAAATACTTCATAGGCTTCTGCTAAAGCCATACCATATTTCTCTAGTTTTTCTTCTTCGCTAACGTCTGGGAATGCTTCATCGACTTCCTTAATTAATAAAGAAAATTGCTTCAAAATGTGCAGACGATTGATATTAACAAATTGCTGATCATAGTCAATCTCGAAGAACTGTAAGTAATCTTCGGCGGTAGTCAGTTTTTGGAAATCAGCTAAAGTTTTGGTTGTGGTCATGATATTAAGTCTCCTAAGAATTGAAGTTAACTTCCGTTTGCTGCATCGGGAAATTGAGCAATTTTTTTCAAACCCGAAGCGACTAATTTTTCCCCTTGGTTGGCGAGTTTGCTAAGGGAAGAATAGCCAAAGGTTTGAGCATCTCTTAAACTGCGACATACCACCATTAAGTGTCCTGTCCAAATAATTGCCCAACCAAAGCCCTCATGGGAGAGATCAATGGCAACTTGACAAAGTTTTCCCGATTGTTTTTCAATTTGAGCCGCGATCGCGCGATAGAAGTAAAGAATCCTGAGTTGGGTTTGAGGATCAAGCCCTTGGTCTAAAGAAATTTGACGTTTCTTTTCTTTAGAAACAACGAAATTCGCTAAGACTAATTCATCCTTCCAACTGCGATAAACCCCGTAATTATCTTGAGCGCGAACTTGTAACACTAATTCTTGTAAAAAAGGGTTTTCTGCAACTAAATTATCATTAATAGTTTCTGTCATGGCTAGCTACCTCTTCTAATTTTTCATTAGTTTCCTCAACATTAAACTTGGTTAGTTTGGGTTTAATGACTTTCCGCAACCAAGGAGGGGGAGATTTTAATGTTTCCGTTAGCTGACTTAAAACGGTAACAATTTCCTTTTCTTGGTTTTCAGGTTTGAGAGGAGTGATCTTATTCTCAAGCAAACGGGACGCTGCGCCGCTGCCAATTGCTGAAACATAAACAATTGTACAATCAGCAACTGCTTTCATTTTCGGAATTAATTTATCTTCGTTCCCGTCTTCTGCGAGATCATCTCCAAAGTCAATGGTTCGGAGAAAATTATATCCTTCTGAGGAAACATCATAAATGTCAATTTTTTTCGCCCATCCAAAATGGGAATCGACGTGAATATTGTCGTGAGTCGCAAAGGCAACTTTCATAATTAAATCCTCCAATAAAATTAATGACTGTGTTCAATAAAAAGATTACTGAGGTCAAATAATAACTGCATTGTTCCGCGATAACTGGTTAAACAACGAGTTCCATTACCCAAGCGATCATAAATTGGGAATCCTAACCGATAGAGGGGAATATCCAGTTTATCGGCAATTAATTTGCCTTGAGAATTGGTAATAATTAAGTCAGAATTGGGGGCTAATTCTTCTAAATCTCCAAAGTCTCCAATGGTGACTGTATCTACAGGTAAATCATTTAATAATGGGGATTTACTCGTCGTAACAGCCGCTTGAATATTGACCCCCATTTCCTGTAATAACCAACTGGTTTGATAGAGTAAATCGGGTTCTAAGGCGAGGGAAATTTTCTTGCCACCAAGATAGAAATGACTATCTAAGATAGCATCTTGTAATTGCCGACGTTGATGTTGATATTTTTTCGGAACGGTATCAGGGTATTCGCTAATTTGACTGAGTAACCACAGGAATTGATCAACAGTTTTTAAGCCTGATAAACGGGGAAATACTTGATAGTTAGTCTCAAACTTTTGCTGCAACACTTCAGCAGCAGGACGCATACTTTCCCCAATGACAATGGTAAAGCGCGATCGCGCTAATTGCTGTAACTGTTGTAACGAAGTTCCCCCAGATGTTTTACTGTTATACTCACTATCATCAAGATGACCATCAAGAGACCCCGATAAGTCCGGAATTACCAGCGGTGTTAACCCAAAGGCTTCGATGATCTCTTTAATTTCTTGCACATCCCCTGGCCCCAACAATGACCCTGCTAAAACCGTAATGACTGGTTGCGAGGTTTCTTGGGGGGGCGCACCGTAATCGGTTTCAACAATGGATTTAACCGCAGTGGCATAACCCTCTTGTAAGCCTCCTTTATAATCAGGAGTAGAAGCCAAAATAATGGGCAGCGACTTCAGTTCAGGATGACGTTGACGGAATAATTTGAGGATATAGGGCATATCATCCCCACGAGTTTCCGTTAACCCTGTTGTTAGTAATCCCAACAGCTCAGGTTCTGCTTTTTCCACTAAGGTGAGAATTGCTTCTTCAATATTTTCTTCTCCTCCTAAAATTGTGGAAACCTCAGTCATCGCCGTTGTCGCAATGGGGATGGCTTCTCGAAAATGTCGGACTAACAACACTTTGGCAAACGCGGTGCAACCTTGTGAACCATGAAGAAGGGGAACTAAGCCTTTTAAGCCTAACAAGGCTAATGCTGCCCCTAAAGGCGGACTTTGTTTTAGGGGGTTAACAGAGAGAGATTTTTGTGGGCTGGTTATGGTTGTCATTTGCTGTTTGTCCTTTGTGGCTTGTTGTTTGTCCTTCATCTTTTGTCCTTCGTTGTTTGTCCTTCGTCCTTTGTCAACTAATGACTAATAACCAATGACTAATGACTAATAACCAATGACTAATGACTAATGACTAGTGACTAATGACCAAGGGGCAGGTTCTCGCACCTGTTCCCAAATCGGACTATGAAGAACGTGATCAAACTCTTTTGCCATTTCTATAAGTCCCCGATAACCGGCATAGGGATTATGGCGTTCTTGGTTGACATCCAGAAAGGGAATCCGAGCCTTGAGAGCGGTATATTGATTACGTCCACCAGCGACAAGCATATCCGCATTGGTGTTTTCAATAACTTTTAGAAGTTCTTTGGCATTGCCTTTAGAGAGCATAATGCCGTCTTCGCCAAGTAATTCCTTGATTTTGGCTTTATCTTCTTCGGTGCTTTTTTTGGTGCTGGTGGCAACCACTTTCATCCCCAAATCTTGGGCAGCAGAAATAATCGACCAGCTTTTTACACCGCCAGTATAAAGAACGATGCGTTTACCTTGTAGTCGTTTCCGATAGGGGGCAAGGGCCGTGTCCAGTTTTGCCGTTTCCGTCGCAATCAGCGTTTCCACTCGCGCTTTTAACTCTTCATCCCCTAATTTTTCGGCAATATGACGTAAACATCGGTTCATGTCAGCAACGCCATAGAAAGATTCCTCAATGTAGGGAATGCCATAAGTTTCCTCCATTTTGCGACCCAGATTAATCAGGGCTTTCGAGCAAATCATGACATTAAGTTTGGCGCGATGGGCATAACAGATTTCTCGGAAGGTGGCATCTCCTGTAATTTTGGAGAGAACGCGAATCCCCACTTTTTCTAAAAGGGGAAGCACCCCCCAAAGTTCCCCAGCAACGTTATATTCCCCAATGAGGTTAATGTCATAAGGGGTGGTATATTCTGGTTCTTGCGTACCTACAACATACTCAAATAGGGCTTCTCCTGCTAGGCGGTTCCCTAAATTTTTTGTTCCCGTAAAACCGGGGGCTTGAACGGGGATAGTTGGGGTTTGAAACTGCTCTGTTGCTGCGCGACAAACTGCCTCTAGATCATCACCAATAAGAGACGTGACACAGGTAGCGTAAACAAAGACTGCAGGTGGATGATAGCGGTTAATCACTTGCGCGATCGCGCTATATAACTTTTTCTCGCCCCCAAAAATAATGTCATTTTCCTTAACATCTGTGGTTAGTCCCAGTTGATAAGTGGTTGCCCCTGAAGAAAGACTACCGCGACTACCCCAAGAGTTGCCCGCACACGCCGTCGGGCCATGAACCAAATGAGCGGCATCAGTAATGGGAACTAGGGTAATCGAAGCCCCATCAAAGGCACAACCGCCTTGGGCTGCCCCTGGTTTGGCTTGTTGGCTACAAGCCTTATTATCGCCTTTTTTGTGATTATGGCCGCAACCGGGTTCGTGTAAGAGGTCTGCGACTTTTGGTTTAGTCATTGCTTCTTCGTCCTTTATTCTTGGTCATTGCTCCTTAACCACCGGCCTGTTCCAGTTCTTTCCCTAAGCAACCGACGACTTTTCCTGTGCTTAAAAAATGAATTGAATAGACATAAGCAGTTTGTAAAAAAGTTCCAACTCCAATGACATATCCTTCCTCACCTTTTTTAGCAATGGTTTCCCCAACTTCTGCACCTGGGAATGTGCCATCATTGCGAATATTTTTACGGAGTTTTACTTTAGAATCCAGTTCAAAATCTGGTTCCCGATTGAGTTCTACTTCATCCAGTTTCATGATTTTCTCCTCTGTTCTTAGCGATTGATTCATTGATCATTTGTCGGCATTACCAAAGACAAATGACCAATGATGGAAAATTTAACGAATCAAGTCGAAGGAAATATCAGTCTTACCACTGACAATCGTTTTCCGATCTAATTCGTCAAGAATCGTATTCACAATCCAGTTATGAAGATTAATCGCGCCACGATAGCCCAAGGTTTCATAACGGTGCATGTGGTGGCGATCAAAAATCGGATAACCAATGCGAACCAGAGGGGTTTCTGTATCGCGCCAGAGATACTTCCCGTAAGAATTACCAATTAATAAATCTACAGGTTCAGTAAACATTAAGCTCCGCAGATGCCAGAGGTCTTTTTTACCCCAAATTGTTGCCTTTTGGCCATACATGCTTGCATCCAAAACTTCCTGTAATTCTTTTTCAAACTTGTTATTACTGTTAGTAACAACAATATGAACGGGTTCAGCCCCTAATTCCAACAAGAAATTCACCAGTCCAAAAACATGATCAGGATCGCCATAAAGGGCCACACGCTTACCATGAATCCAGGCTTGAGAATCAGTAATTGCATCGACAGCGCGACCGCGTTCTTCTACCAGTTCTTGTGGCACTGATTTACCAGTAATTTCGGATAATTTGGTGATAAATTCATCAGTTCCACGAATACCAAAGGGACGGAAATTAAAGGTTTCTTGACCCCATTTCTCCTCAATATATTCTTGGGTTTTAGGAGTTGTATGTTTTTGGAAGAAGAACGTTCCTTCAGCGTTAATGCTATCGGCGGTATCATCGAGGCTGGTTAAGCCATTATACATTTGGAAGTCCCCTGTATTGGGAGAATCAAATGTATCCGCATTATCAGAAAGGATCGTGTAATCAAGATCAAATAACTGTAGGATTCGTTTCAGTTCCCGAATATTGCCAATATAAGGGTCAAATCCTAAGTTAAAGTTATACTTGCCATTACTGGTTTCTGGTTCTTTGCCCTTCGTGAGACAACTTAAGATCGACTTGAGCATATTGTCATAACCAGTTAGGTGAGAACCAACAAAACTGGGAGTATGAGCATAAGGAACAGGAACTTCTGCAGGAATCGCCGCCTCATGCTTGGCGTTTTCGATAAAGCCGCCTAAATCATCCCCAATTACTTCTGCCATGCAAGTGGTACACAAAGCAATCATTTTTGGCTCATAAAGGGTATAGGAGTTAGCAAGCCCATCCTTCATGTTGCTATAGCCCCCAAAAACTGCTGCATCTTCAGTCATAGAAGAAGAAACAGCTTGAAACGGTTCTTTATAGTTCCGAGCGAGATGGGTACGGAAATAAGCAACACAGCCTTGAGAGCCGTGGCTATAGGGAAGTGTTCCTTCAAAGCCTGAGGCCACGAATAATGCACCTAAGGGTTGACAGGCTTTAGCAGGATTAATCGTTAAGGCTTCCCGAGCAAAATTTTTCTCGCGATAGTCCCAACTTTTTGTCCATTCAGCAACTTCTTCAATTTTTTCCTGACTATGTGCCCCTTCAAACTGGCGCTTGTATTCAAATAGCTTCTGATAAGGATCAGTGTGAAATAAGTCAAAGTGATCCTGAACTTCATGGGGGTTAGAAGGGATATTAGAAGGGGCAGAGGTAGTAGAATTTTGCGTATTTTCGTTGTTGTTCTGTGTCATGACAGTTTACCTTTTGTAATGTTGCTTGTTTGTGGGTCATTAGCCTTTGCTGTTTGTCCTTTGTCCTTCGTCCTTTGTTGTTTGTAGCCCAATGACTAATGACTAATGACCAATGACTAATGACTAATGACCAATGACTAATGACTAATTCGACCAAGGATTTTCGATTAAACTCCAAGTGGGGTTATTAATCGCTAAATCCATATCCCGAGCGAAGACAGCAAAGCCGTGATAGCCGTGATAAGGTCCGGAATAATCCCAAGAGTGCATTTGACGGAAGGGAAGTGCCATTTTTTGGAAGACATACTTCTCTTTAATCCCTGCAGCAATCAGATCGGGCTTGAGCTTTTTGGCAAATTCCTCAAATTCATAACCGCTGACATCGTCGTAGATGAGCGTTCCGTCTTTTAGGTATTCACTGGTTAGTTTGTAGTCATCGTTATGCCCAAACTCATAACCAGTTCCAATCACTTCCATGCCCAAGTCTTCAAACGCTGGAATAACGTGACGGGGGCGAAGTCCACCCACCATCATCATCACTTTTTTCCCTTCTAGGCGCGGACGATATTCTGCCAAAACTGCGTCCATAGACGCTTGATATTCCTGAATAACACGCTCTGCATTTGCTTGGATGGTTTCGTCAAATTGAGCCGCAATTTCTCGCAGAGACTTAGCAATGTAGGTTGGGCCGAATAAGTTGTATTCCATCCAAGGAATGCCATATTCCTCTTCCATGTGTCGGCAGAGATAGTTCATTGACCGATAACAGTGGATGAGATTGAGTTTAGCCAAGGGGCTCATTGTCACTTCATTAAAAGAGCCATCGCCAGAAAATTGGCTAATGACGCGCAAGCCAATGGCTTCTAGTAAGAGCCGACTCGGCCAAGCATCCCCACCGATGTTATAGTCTCCGATAATGTTGACATCATAAGGGGTGGACTCAAATCCGTCTTGCAGTTTGCGATACTCGTCGGCTTTGGGGTAAATCCAATCCCGAACGCTATCATTAGCAATGTGGTGTCCTAAGGATTGAGAAACCCCTCGGAAACCTTCACAACGAACTGGAACGACGGGCTTACCTGTTTCTTTGCCTTTGGCACGGGCGACGGCTTCAATATCATCCCCAATTAGCCCGACTGGACATTCTGACTCAACGGTTGTTCCTTGATTCAGAGGAAATAGGGTTTCGGCTTCATCAATGAGTTTAGCCAGTTTTTTATCACCCCCAAAGACAATATCTTTTTCTTGGAAGTCAGAGGTGAATTGCATAGTGCCAAAGGTATCTACCCCGGTATAGCCAGTGTAGTAGTTCCGACGACCTGCCCAAGAGTAGTAACCACAACCCACTGGCCCATGACTGACATGAACCATATCTTTAACTGGGCCCCAAACTACCCCTTTTGCGCCAGCAAAGGAGCAACCACGGGCAGTCATGACTCCAGGCAGTGATTTCTTGTTGGATTTAACGTCGCAGCCTGATTTTCCTTCTTCGCCAGATTTTGCTTCTTCGTAAGTGCCAATATGTTTACTTCGCCGTTTACCAGCTTTCTCTGGATAGCCTTCCAGAACCTCTTTGATTACTTCTTGATTTCTTTCTTTAGTTGACATAGTATTATCCTTACTAGATGTTGGATTTAGTTTTAAGAAGGGGAGAGAGGAAGTGCCATTCCTTCTCTTCCCTCAAAATGCTATTTAGTTAGACGGACACGGTTGTTCCGTTTTCTTCGGCTTCGAGAATTTTCTTGTAGTCTTCATCACTGTCGATGATTCCAAACTGGACTAACAGGTCTTCTAGTTCGTCCATATCAATGGGAGTCGGAACCACAAGGTTTTCATTGTGTTCAATTTTTTTCGCGAGATCGCGATACTCTTGAGCTTGGGAATGATCGGGCTGATATTCAATGACCGTTTGACGACGCAATTCTGCTTGTTGAACTACGTTGTCGCGAGGAACAAAGTGAATCATGTGAGTGCCAAGTTTTTCCGCAAGGGCTTGAATCAACTCATCTTCCCGGTCACATTTACGGCTGTTGCAAATTAAACCGCCAAGACGAACACCACCCGAGTGGGCATATTTTAGAATCCCACGGGCAATGTTGTTGGCAGCATACATCGCCATCATTTCGCCAGAGGTAACAATGTAAATCTCTTGGGCTTTTCCTTCCCGAATGGGCATGGCAAACCCACCACAAACAACGTCACCTAATACGTCGTAAGAGACAAAGTCAATGTCTTCATAAGCTCCTTCTTCTTCGAGGAAGTTAATGGCAGTAATAATGCCACGTCCAGCACAGCCAACTCCGGGTTCAGGACCGCCTGATTCTACACAACGCACGTTGTTGTAGCCACTGAGTAAGACTTCTTCAAGTTCAAGGTCTTCCACTGAACCGCGTTGGGCTGCTAATTCGAGAATAGTGACTTGGGCTTTGGTGTGAAGCATTAAGCGAGTGGAGTCTGCTTTCGGGTCACAGCCAACAATCATGACGCGCTCGTTTTCAGAAAGGGCTGCGATGGTGTTTTGAGAGGTAGTGGATTTTCCGATACCACCTTTTCCGTAGAATGCAATTTGTCTCATGGTTTTTGTCTCGTTCTTTAAGGTTTACAAATTTTAGAAAAATCAAGTGTCAATTGGGTTTGATTTCTTAGGAGCGGCGGGGGTCGCTCTCGCAACTGATAGGGATTATGGGGAAAGAAAATTGATAAAAACATTAGGTTAGACAGCTTCTACAGTGAGAGTGGGTAAAATGGCTTCTTGGAGTGTATTTTCAATGGCATTTTTTAAAGTTTCTGTGGAGGAAGCACAGCCATCGCAAGCTCCTTTAAGAATTACTTTAACCACATCGCCTTCGACATCAAATAGTTCTAAATCACCGCCATCTTCAATTAAGATGGGTCGAATTTGTTCGGTGATAACCTGCTGAATTAGGTTGATTTTTTGCAGGTTTGTTAAGACGGCTGGTTGCGTACGAATCTTGTTTGCAACTTCTAGACTTTTTTCTTCTTCTGTGGCAATTTCAGCAAGAATATCATCTATTTCTGGTAAACAAGTGCTGCAACCGCCTCCCGCTTTCACATAGTTTGTAACTTGTTCTGCGGTTGTTATTTTATTATCACGAATAACACGCTTAATTTTTGTATCAGAGATACCAAAACAGCTACATATAATATTTCCTTCAGATTCTTCGTGATTATCTAGAGGAATCCCCTTGTAGTTATAAATGGCTGCTTCTAAGGCTTCTTGCCCCATAACAGAGCAGTGCATTTTTTCTTCAGGCAATCCCCCTAGAAATTCGGTAATTTCGTGATTGGTAACGTTGAGGGCTTCTTCGACTGTTTTTCCTTTTAAGAGTTCAGTTAACGCTGAAGAAGACGCGATCGCGCTAGCACAACCAAAGGTTTGAAAGGTTGCTTCAGCAATCGTTTTTGTTGCCTCATCAATTTTGAGATGAAGCTTTAAAGCATCACCACAAGCAATACTTCCTACTTCCCCAGTAACAATTTTTTCTCCTTCCTTTTGCTCAGTAATCGCTCCTTGATTACGAGGATGATGGAAGTATTCCATAACTTTTTCTGTATAGTCCCACATGATTTTGTCCTTTGTTGTTTGTCCTTTGTTGTTTGTCCTTCGTCCTTTGTTTGTAAACCAATGACTAATGACTAATGACCAATGACCAATGACCAATAACTAATGACTAACCGCTAATGACTGTTCTTTTAACCAGTCCGCATTGTCATTATTAAAAGGAGAGAGGTCGCGGAGACGATTGATAATTCTGGGTAAAACATCTAAAGCGCGATCGATTTCTGCTTCGGTGGTAAAGCGAGAAAGACTAAACCGAATTGAACCATGTAAAACGGTATAAGGAAGCCCTAACGCCTGAAGAACATGAGACGGTTCAAGCGACCCGGACGTACAAGCCGAACCAGAAGATGCACAAATCCCATATTGATCAAGAGACAGTAAAATTGCTTCTCCTTCGATGTACTTAAAACCAATATTGCTGGTATTCGGTAAACGGTTAATCGGATCTCCATTCACCGCAGCATCAGGAATAGTCGCCAGAATGCCTTGTTCTAACTTGTCCCGTAAACGCTGTTCTTCAGCAACACTCGGTAAATGTTTTCTAGCCAGTTCTGCGGCTTTTCCCAGCGCCACAATCGCAGGGACATTTTCCGTTCCCCCTCTACGCCCTCGTTCTTGATGTCCTCCAATCAAATGGGGACGAAAGCGCACACCTTTACGAACATATAACGCGCCAATTCCTTTTGGGGCATGAATTTTGTGACCAGAGAGAGTCAGGAAATCAATGGAACTGGTTTCTAAATTGAAGGGAATTTTTCCCACGGCTTGCACCGCATCCACATGAAATAAAGCCCCATACGCCTTAACTCGCTGTCCAATTTCTTCAATGGGAAAGACTACGCCAGTTTCGTTGTTCGCATACATAATGGAAACAACGGCTGTGTCATTGGTTAAGGCGGCTTCTAGTTCCCCTAAATCAAGTTGACCTTTACTATCAACTCCAAGATAGGTAACAACATAGCCCTCTTTTTCCAGTTTTCGACACAGATTTAAAACCGCAGGATGTTCTACCTTAGTGGTAATAATCTGTTTTTTATTCGGCTGGGCTTTGAGGGCTGCGAGAATAGCCGCATTATCCCCTTCTGTGCCACAACTGGTAAAGATAATTTCTGATTCCTGCGCCCCGAGTAAAGACGCAACCTGACCTCTTGCCTCTCTGACAGCGCGACCGACTTGTCCGCCGAAGGTGTGCATACTAGAGGGGTTTCCATAATAGGTCTGGAGATAAGGAAGCATCGTTGCGATGACCTCTTCATCTATTTTGGTGGTGGCATTATTATCAAAATAAATCGGCTCATTCATTTCTCTGGTATCCTTTGTTGTTTGCAAATAAACGACTAATGACCAATGACTAATGACTAACCATTAAGCGTTCTAATTTTTCGGAATAAACATCAAACCAATTTTGCCAATATCGGGTTTCTTGTTTGGCTTGGAGTCGCGCAGTCAAATGCTCATAAGTCCCAAACCAGCGATCCCAATATTTCCCTTCTGTTGCTGGAATCACACTTGCGAGACTGGGACTACAGCTATCTTTGGTTGGGCAAACTGACATACATTGGGGAACACCATAAAAGCCAACACAGTGGTTACAAGCATTAGGATCAATCGCAAATTTACCGTTATCATTTTGGCTAATGGCTCCGGTGGGGCATTGGGATAAACAGCTACCACAAGCAATACAGTTGTCAGAAATTACATAACTCATTGTTTTTCTCCTTTATTATTTGTCCTTTGTTGTTTGTCCTTTGTCCTTTGTCCTTCGTCCTTTGTCCTTCGTCCTTTATCCTTCGTAAACCAGTGACCAATGACTGATGACTAATGACTAATGACTAACCATAGATTCTTCGTAGAATTTCAACGCTAAAGCATTAATGGTGTCGTAACCTTCAACCGGCTGAACGCCAGCTTTTTGTAGAAAGTCTTGGGGACAATCACCAATTTTGAGGGCAAGAACAGCTTTACAGTCTTGGATGGTCTCAATAATGTTGTTGAGGGTTGCTTCTTCGCCGTAACCCCCTTGACAGTAATGATCAACCTTACGATGTCCCACGAAGTTGGCTTCTACGCCATCAACTTCAAAAATTTGGAACTCTTTGGCATGACCAAAATGCTGATTAACAACGCCACCGCCTTTAGTGGCTACAGCGACTAATATTTTTTCTCCTCGTTGCTTATTAGCAGTGACTTTTTCTGCTTTTGCCGTTTTCATGGCATCTTGAATGTGCTTGATGTCAGCATGAACTTCTTGGCGTTTTTCCAGATTGTATTCTGGGGTCATCTCCAGCATTTTCTCTTTGGTAAATTCCTTAGAGCGATCTTCCCCAAGTAAGCCCACGGCATCAGCGCGACACTGACGACAGTGACGCATCATTTTCATATTCCCAGAACAATTATCTTGTAGGGTTTTAAGTTCTTTGGGGGTGGGGCCTCTTTGTCCAATTAACCCAAAGTGAGTGCCATGTTCAGGAGCAGAAACCAGAGGCATGATATTGTGAATAAATGCTCCTTTAGCGCGGACGACTTCATCGACTTCCGCCAGATGTTGATCATTAATCCCCGGAATCATCACTGAGTTAACTTTGCAGAGAATATCTGCTTCTTTTAGGGCTTGTAATCCTTCCATCTGCCGTTCGTGCAGAATTTTGGAAGCCTCTTCTCCTGTCCAGCCCTTGCGGTTATAGCGCACCCAAGGATAAATTTCTGCCCCAATTTTGGGATCAATCATGTTGATGGTAATGGTGACATGATCAATTTCTAATTCTTTGATGCGTTCCACGTAATCGGGAAGCATAAGCCCATTAGTGGATAAGCAAAGTTTGATATCAGGGGCTTTTTCTTTGACGAGTTCAAAGGTACGGAAGGTTTCTTTGGGGTTTGCTAGTGGATCGCCAGGGCCCGCGATTCCTAAAACACTCATTTGCGGAATTTGGCCAGCCACTACCAACACTTTATGAGCCGCTTCTTCTGGAGAAAGAAGTTCACTGACGACCCCCGGGCGACTTTCATTGGCACAATCATATTTGCGATTGCAAAAATTACACTGAATGTTACAAGCCGGGGCAACAGCGACGTGCATCCGAGCATAGTGATGATGAGCATCCTCGCTATAGCAGGGATGATTTTCAACTCTTTCTTGAACTTTCGGATCAAGTTCAGGAGAAGTTGCTGGACTGCAACCACTTCCACAGTTTGATGAGGATTTGATTGCGTTACTTACTCTTTTAAGACTTTCGTTAGTAGTTGGTGACATTGAATTAAATTCCGCAAATACAAGGTAACAAGTTAGCTAGAACTACAAATCGAATGATAATTATAAAAATCTCAGTTTTTCTGAGGTTTAAATTCAAAGATATTCGATAACGTTATGGTCAGTTATAGCAGTTGCTATTTTGAGAAAGGGTAAACTTGTACTTGGTTAGGTTTATTAATTTTATTAGAATGTACTCATCCCTTTAGAAACTAGCTGTGGCGAGGGAAAGAAATCTATTTTGGGACAAGTAACGGGTTTTTTCGCCATGGCGACTAGTGCTTATTTCTGAAAGGACTAGTGTTTATTATACTCACTATCTTTTCCTTTTATCGCTTGTATTTAATGTAACAGTTTGCTAGAAATGAGTACATTAAAATTCTTTTTTTTTGAAAATAAACAGTAACTAATACTACAAAATTGATAAATACTGACTTCTATTATAAAACCTTAAAAAAATCTATGAGTACCAATTTATTTTTAAAGTATTGCTATCAGTTCCTCAGCTAGTCAGAGTTATAAGCAAGTATTAAATAAGTCTTAAAGACTAGGGGCTTGAGTTGAGGAGACTCACCCCTACCCTGAAAAATAATCGTCTCCATCCCCCCAAAAAAATTTTTTACCGTCTTACATCCTTATTTCAAGGGGGTTTCAAATTAATGAGTACATCTAATAAACCTAATGAATCTAACCTTTTGCGATGACAAGACCTCGTTAATCCTTCCTTGCTATAAGCAATATACATAGAGAGCAAACACCAGCTCACCTCTCCGATAAAAGTCATGCAACGATCATTCACTATTCCTAGTAAACGAGAAAATAGTCCAAAGCTCGCGATCGCGACAGACTTGAAGATTATCTTTGATCGCGATCCTGCAGCCAAAAATTGGCTAGAGGTTTTACTCTGCTATCCTGGGGTTCATGCGTTGATATTACATCGGGTGGCGAGTTGGCTTTGGCAAAAGCGATTCCCTTTATTACCCCGTTTACTCTCTCATTTCGGAAGATTTATCACTGGTATTGAAATTCATCCTGGTGCTGCGATTGGAAAAGGGGTCTTTATTGATCACGGAATGGGAGTGGTTATTGGTGAAACTGCCATTGTTGGGGATTATTGTTTAATTTATCAAAATGTCACCCTCGGTGGTACGGGTAAAGAAACGGGAAAACGTCATCCCACCCTTGGACAAGAGGTGGTTGTCGGTGCAGGGGCAAAGATTTTAGGGAATCTCCAAATTGGGAACTATGTCCGAGTTGGGGCTGGTTCTATTGTCCTGCAAGATGTTCCAGATGACTGCACGGTTGTAGGAGTTCCAGGGCGGATTGTTTCTAAGACAGGTTACGGTTGTCCCCTTGAACACGGAAAACTTCCTGATCCTGATGTGAAAACAATTCGTTCTCTCCTTGAACGCATTGAGAGTTTGGAACAGCAAGTACAACAATTATCGTTCTATCAAGCCCAGAATCATGAATCAATTAACTCATCCTGATGCACTGGTCACTAAGGTGATCAAAATTAATCGTAGCGATCGCTGGTGTGTTTATCGCCGTCTCCAAGAATTAAATATTGCCTGTTGCTGTCCTGACGATGGAAGCCTCTGGGTTGAAATTCAAACCACGGTAGAAGCACACTTACTGCGAAGTACCATTCAGCAATTTGTTAGCTCTCGCCATGAATTAGCAACTTGGTTAGAGCGATGCTGGAGTACCCCAATCTTATCCATATCTAATAATTAGGAGTCTAAATCCATGACACAGAAAACAGCGGTTCAATCTTTTGGCGACGTAAGCGCCAATCCGATTCTTTTAGATAAAGGAATTGTCGTCTCAATTTGTGAGGGCTTAAATATTGCTCTGGCAAGTTTTCAGGCTCTTTACTTACAATACCAGAAACATCATTTTGTGGTAGAAGGGTCGGAGTTTTATTCCATTCACCAGTATTTTCAAGAAAGCTATGAGGCGGTACAAGGTCACGCTCATGAGCTTGGAGAACGTCTCAATGGCTTAGGTGGAACCCCTGTTGCTAGTTTTGAGAAGTTGGCAGCGTTTTGTTGTTTTACTCCTGAAACTGATGGCATTTTCGCTTGTCGGCAAATGATCGAACACGATCTCGAAGCAGAACAGCAAGTTATTGAGTTACTTCGTCGTCAAGCGGCGCAAGTAGAAAGTGTCGGCGATCGCGCTACCCGTTACTTATACGAGCAAATCCTCTTAGCAACGGAAGAACGAGCGTTTCATCTTGAACACTTCTTAGCTAACGATAGCTTAACCCTTGGTAATTAGTCATTGGTCATTAGTCATTAGTTTACGAAGGACGAAGGACAAACAACAAAGGACAAACAACAAAGGACAATAATTATGCCACCCATTCAAGTTAACGATACAACTCTCCGCGATGGAGAACAAGCAGCAGGGGTTGTCTTTACCGTTGAGGAAAAAGTCGCTTTTGCCAGCTTAATGAGCGCGATCGGGGTGCAAGAGTTGGAAGTAGGCGTTCCAGCAATGGGTGGAGCCGAAGCTGAAGCCATTACGCAAATGACTCGCCTCGGTTTAAAGTCTCGACTAATCGGTTGGAATCGTGCTTTAACGTCTGATCTCGATGCCTCTTTAGCTTGTGGGTTACAACGGGTGCATATTTCAGTTCCTGTTTCTGACCTCCAGATCAATATTAAGTTCCAAGGGAGTCGTCAACGGGTGCTGGATGCACTCCAAAAGGCGATTACTTATGGGCGCGATCGCGGCTTATATGTGTCTGTGGGAGGGGAAGATTCTTCTCGTGCTGATACTTCCTTTCTCTTAAAACTGGCATCAATGGCTCAAGCGTGGGGAGCATCACGATTTCGCTTTTGTGATACCGTAGGCGTTCTTGATCCTTTTTCCACTTACTCTCAAGTGGAACAACTGGTGGAACAGTTGACCATTCCTGTGGAAATGCACACCCATAATGATTTGGGATGCGCCACTGCTAATGCTTTAGCAGGGATTCGAGCGGGGGCTACCTCGGTGAATACCACGGTCAATGGGTTAGGAGAAAGAGCTGGCAACGCCGCTTTAGAAGAAGTGGTCATGGGCTTAAAGCAGCTTTATGGTCTCAAAATTGGAATTGATACCGAGAAACTGCAAGCTCTCTCCGAATTTGTCATTCAAGCCACGGGCTGGGAACTCCCCCCATGGAAAGCGATTGTCGGGAAAAATGCCTTTGCTCATGAGTCTGGGATTCATGGACATGGCGTGTTACAAAATCCTTCTACTTATGAGCCGTTTACCCCAGAAGAGGTAGGAGGAAATAGACGCTTTGTTATTGGAAAACATTCGGGCAAGCATCTGATTACTGATTTTTTCCAACAACAAGGCATTCAATTAAGTTCAGAAGAAGCGCGATCGCTGCTAGATGCTATCCGCAAATTATCCGTTGAATTGAAACGCGATTTAACTCCCAATGAGTTACTGAACTTAGTTTCATAGTCATTAGTCATTAGTCATTGGTCATTAGTCATTAGTCATTGGTCATTGGTTTACGAAGGACAAACGACAAACAACAAAGGACAACAACATGAAAGTAATGTTACACAAAAATTCCCTGGGACATTTATCCGTTTATGTTCCTAAAAAAGATGTCGAAGAGGAAGTTGTTGAGCAATTAACAACTTCTGAAGGCAAGGTTTTAACCCTTGCTAATGGGTGGCAATTATCTTTTAAGGGTTTAACTGATGACAGTAAGCTACCCAAAACCTTCAACGCCCGAAAACTATAATTAGAGGAGAAAAATCATGGCGACACTTACAGGTTTAACAAAAGGTGGTTCAACTTGGGAACCAAAATTTATCCAAGCCATTAATCAACAAGTTTGTCTCGGATGCGGTCGTTGCTATAAAGTTTGCGGTCGTAATGTCCTGGGATTAAAACCCATGAATGAGTTTGGTGAATTCATTGAAGATGAAGATGAAGATGATGATGATATTGAGCGTTATGTTATGACCGTTGTTAATCTTGCTAATTGCATTGGTTGTGAAGCCTGCGCTCGCATTTGTCCGAAAAATTGTCAAACTCATGAGGCCCTAGCTGTTTAATTGGACAAGGAAACAACTCTCTAGCTACGGCTAGGGAGTTAGGAGAGGGGGAGACAAGGGAGATGGGGGAAAAATTAGTATAGCAGAAATTAATCAATTTCATGTTAAGAATGACTGGAGGAAATTATCATGACAGATAATCAACGGCAAGACGAATATTTTGAGTTAATTGATCGCTTACTACAATGCCCTAATGGAAAAGAACCAGAAGTTTTAGAAGGAAGTTTTCACTTAGTTGACCAAGAGTTTATTAAGACTCTGATCCAAGTGGCTACGGCGATGGCTCACGATGATAATCAACAATCCGCTCAATTTTTAATGTTTATTGCGCGAGAACTCTCGAAACAATTAGGATTTTATCCTGACTTTAACAACTCATCTTCTAATCAAGAAGTTGATTCTTCTGTATCAACTGATTCAGTGATGAGCTGAAAATAATTATAATCAATTCGTGTTAACCCAATTAAGGAGTGAATAACTTATGAACATTGCTGACAATATTGCCGAATTAATTGGAAAAACTCCTTTAGTACGCTTAAATTCGATTCCCTTTGCTGAAGGTTGCTTAGCGCAAATTGTAGTCAAATTAGAAGGGATGAATCCCGCCTGTTCGGTTAAAGATCGCATTGGTGTGAGTATGATTCAGGCTGCAGAAGACGCTGGATTAATTACCCCCGGGGAAACGACTATTATTGAACCCACTTCTGGCAATACAGGGATTGCCCTTGCCATGGTGGCAGCCGCGAAAGGATATAAACTGGTTTTAACCATGCCTGAGAGTATGAGTTTAGAACGACGGGCGATGTTAAAGGCTTATGGGGCGCAATTAGAGTTAACCCCTGCTAGTGATGGCATGAAAGGCGCGATCGCGCATGCAGAAACTCTCGCTAACTCTATTCCCAATAGTTTTATGCCTCAACAGTTTAAAAATCCTGCTAATCCTGAAATTCACCGTCACACAACCGCCGAAGAAATTTGGTCTGATACTGATGGAGAAGTGGATATTCTGATTGCTGGCGTTGGCACTGGCGGAACTATCACTGGCATTGCCGAAACCCTGAAAGAACGTAAATCTGATTTTAGCGCGATCGCGGTTGAACCGAGTAGTAGTCCAGTTTTATCAGGAGGAAGTTCTGGTAGCCATAAAATTCAAGGCATTGGGGCAGGATTTGTGCCTGAGATTCTCAATGTCAGCGCGATCGATGAAGTAATCACAATTACCGATGAAGAAGCCATTGACTATGGTCGCCGTTTAGCGCGAGAAGAAGGCTTACTTTCAGGAATTTCCAGTGGGGCTGCCCTTGCCGCTGCTATTAAAGTGGGCAAACGACCCGAAAACGCAGGAAAACTCATTGTGATGATTCAGCCTAGCTTTGGCGAACGTTATCTGAGTACCCCACTTTTCAAAGATTTAGAAGAAGAAAAAACCCTCGTTGCCACTCATTAGGAGTTTAATCATGACATCAACCGCCCACCAAATCGAAGGTCAGTTTCTGGGCTTTATTCCCAAACCGAAAAATAAATTAAAATATATGCAATTGCAAGTGGGAGAACGGGTTCTTGCCATTAAATTAGCCAAAGAAATCCGAAAACCCGTTGCTAAGGAAGTTGAAGTTGGGGAGAAACTTTTGGTTTCTCTAGACAAAAAGAAATCAGACCCAAAATGTCAATTAAAATTAAAAGCGGATCACATCAAAAAACTTGACTCGGGTCAATCAATTTCCACGGCTAAACAAGGAAAGATTTTAATTTGCCGTAAATCGAGTTGCTCAAAAAAGGGAGGAAAGCAACTTTATGCGGCTTTAGTGGAAACTCTTAAAAACTTGGGATTAGAAAACCAAGTTAGCATTGAGTTTACAGGTTGCCAAAAACAATGTAAACAAGCTCCTAGCTTTATCTTAATGCCGGGTAAGGTCAAGCATAAATATGTTGATCCTCAGAATCTTCCCTCCCTACTAGAAGCCCATTACTTAAGAAAATAAGCAATTGCACTATTGAATTTGCAAAACCTCTTGTAACTTAGCACAGTCATTGCTTTTAGCAGAAAACCGACCTTTTTCTAAGTCGCGAACCCAACTTTGACTTTTTCCAATTAATTGAGCGAGTTTTCTCTGGCTAATTCCTAAACATTTTCTAGCATTCCAAATTTGCTTCGCACTCAAGTTACCAACACTTTGGGTGCGATTTTTACCGCGCGTTTTTTGTTCCTTTTTGCTTTCCCAATTGGATAATTGCTGATCCCATTCTGGAGGTAACTCAAAGCCTAAAATCCGAGCTTTCATTAATAAATTCCATTTTCCTCGCGGTGCTGCCTCAGTAATTTGGGTATCACTACAAGCATCATTAATCCAAAACTCCATGGCTTCATCGGCATCATCAGGAATTTCAGCTAATTTTGCCCACAAAGGTTGAATTTTTGGGGGATAAGTTACAGGATCAAACACAGGTTTAACCCCGTATCGGTGGAGAGTTTCTAGATCATTTTCAAACTTGCGAATTAACCGCTTGCGACGTTCCTGACTAAACCACGCCTCATGAATTTTCTTTTCACCATAAGCAACCTCCATCAATTTAGAAACCGTCAGACGCTGTTGTCTTCCCATCTTAGTTTTAAATAATAACCACAGCATCATGCGAACAGCACCTTCATGTTGATGCCAAATTGTGGTTACGGCTGACAACATAAATTCCGGCAAAGTGCCATATTGATAAAAAGCAAGAGATTTTTTATGCCCCTGTTTATTGAGAAAATACGCTGCCCAATTTCCTGCTTTGATGCGAAATGTCATTCCAGATAAATGTTTATAGCCACGGGAATCTTCCTGAAAATGATGATCAATTCCCATTAAATGCCAAATGCGATCTTTAGCAACAGAAAAGGACTTAATTCGCCCTTGTCGGGGCCAATCAATGGCTGTAAGAAGCTGACAGGGTTGTTGCACTAAAGACTTAATCAAGCTCAATTTTGTTGCCTTACTCAAGTCTTTACGTTTATCTAATCCCAAATATTCCTCAATTTGCTTATTATCAATGATAAACTCCTCTTCCCAAGGTTTTTCCATACTGACAACATGAGCCGCAAAAATTAAGTGCAAGGCAGCTGCCCGAATATCCATTGCGTCAGTGGTGGAAATAGCTTCAGCGAAACTCAAACATGACGGATCATTGTTCATTACATCATTGGTTAGCCAAAATTCTAGTTTCCCTTTTCCTTGTTTAACAGGGCGTTGGAAGTATAGTTGATCTTGATCATCTTTTTGCCAAGAGGCATCTGATCCTTTTGCGAGAATATTACAGGCTTCCCAAATTACCATCGGTGTCGCCATGGGATTCGTTTCACCATCAGGAAAAAGACTATGAGTCGGTAGAAGCCTTAGTTGCTCTTTATATCTTCCTTTTTTACTTAATAAGGGTAATGGTAAATGATCAGGGCAACTGCTGACACAAATGGGATTACTACTTTTATTGTCACAGTTATTACAAAGCCCAGCTTCTACCCAATACTCGTCATCTTGATCAACTTGAATGGCATGGGTTGGGCATTGCGGTAAACAGATGCCGCAATTGTTACAAGACTTAGGAATTGTGTAAGCCATAGTTAATTTCCTTCTTGAATCGGACAATTACTTTTGACTTTACATATTGACAAACTTTAACTTTCTATTTTGTTACAAATGATATTTTTCAGTGGTTTTTCAAGAATCTTTTTATTTATTTTATATTTATTAATAATTAATAAAATAAATTCACGATTCTCAAGTGATTAAGAATATCAACTTGACTTAAGTGAACTAAAAGTAAGCATTAATTGGCTAAAATCACTAAAATCGTTCATCACCTTCTAGTTTGTAGGTTTGTCTTCATTGATTGCCTTGATTTCTTACTTGTAGGGAAATTTCAGGCTTGGGTTGCCACTCTCGGATTAATTGTCTAACCACATCATTCATGGAAATATGAAGTTCATCACAGTAGTTTTTGAGCTTTAGATATTCGGCTTCACTTAATCGTAAAGTAAATCTTTTCATGGTATTAGTATGACATTATTTTAGTGTTAATTAGCCACAATCAGCTTGAATTTTATCAAATATGGTATCAAGATGATACCGAAATGGTATCATGTAAAATCCGTTAATACTTAACTTAGAGACAAGCATCAATCAAGGTAATCCTATTTATAGTCTGATTGTTGTTATTTCATATTAATTGCTCTAACCTTAAGAAGGATGAGTACATTGAGCTTCATCTAGTTAATTAAGGATGTACTCAAACGTTAATCCCTTTCTATAGAAGGGTTTTTAAGTGACTAGAACCTAAGCCACAAGTATTGTTAGAGACTCTAATGAGTATTGTTAGTTAAGATGACAAGTATTTTTTAGCCCAATCACCAATCAGGAATCGCGCTACTGTCACCTGAGTTTTTAGACCTTATTTTGTTACTAATTTTACAATTTTCCCGTAGCAGCGAGAAGGTCTTGCCACAATTTTTTACATTTTGTAACGGATTTTACAGTTTCAAGTTTGCCGTTAAACTCAGCAAAAAGACTCGTCTGTGATCCCAAAATAAATTTACAGACTGCACTCCTTTAGTGTTTCAAGCTTTGAGTACCTTCTTAATTAATTTAATGCCAGTAGAATATGTTTCTGTTTCAATATGATGCTGGTATTATACAATTTCAAAATTCTAGAGGTGTCGATCATCATGCCATCCCTTGAACCAATGACTCAATTTTCCAAAGAGGTTGCTTTAAGACTTACTTTAGCAATCAAAGTTTTATCTCAGTTTTCCCCTAAGACATTAATAGAAGGCTTACAGCTTCATTTCCAAACCGAACTTAGTGTCGATGTTCTCAATCAACTAACACTCGCAGATTTACAAGCCATAGTAGAAGGAGAGGAACAAAGTGGTGTCGAGGAAGCAGTGCCAATTTTACGCGGTGAAACAGTTAATTATCAAGACTGGTTCCCGATTGAGAAGCCAATAGAAAATTCCCAATCAATTCAAGTTGCCGTGTCTTCCAATAACCCTGAAAAGTTAGATGGGCATTTTGGTTCTTGCGATTATTATCTGATTTATCAATTAACACCAGAGACAATGCGATTAGTTGATGTTAGATTGGCCATTGAGTCTGAGTTAGCAAAAGAGAAAACTGCTTTCCGCGTTAACTTGATTAAAGATTGTGATATTGTCTATTTAGTTTCTATTGGAGGGCCAGCAGCGGCGAAAGTGATTCATGCCAATATTTATCCTTTGAAAAAAGAGGAAGGCGGTGAAGCAAGAGAATTTTTAGCTCAATTACAAAGCGCGATCGCGCAGTCTCCTCCTCCTTGGCTAGCGAAAATTTTGGGAGTTAGTGCAGACGAAAGACTTAAAAACTACGGTAAGACGGTAACTGCTGAAGAATAACTCATCATTTAAATATCATAGTTACTCTAGAAGAACCAAAATTACTATATAATAGAACTACCTAAAATAGCTGTTATAGTATAACTCGTTGACTAAATCATTAATTTTTTCTGGAGTGTTGTGTATTTTTGTTTCTAATTCCATTACTGTATTGCAGTCATGGCAATAATAAAGATTTGACCAAATGTGAAGTTTTTTATTAAAATCATTCGCATCTTCTAGCTCAATGATTTGCTGAGTTAGTTGGTCAATAGATTGTTTGATTGACTGAATTTCTTTAACTAATTTTTTATTATTTAAATAATTTAAAAACTGTATTAATACACTTAATGCAAAGTAAAACAAAATAATACCTAGTTCAGACAACAAAGAAATAAAAAATAAATAAGAAATAAGAAATAAGAATGGATAATCACTCCCTATTATAATCATCACAACTAAACCTACTAGCGCTAAAAATAAACAAGTAATGCCTACAATAATTAATAGGTATTTAAAAAAATTATTCATGTCATAATTCAAATTATCATTATTTGTCTTAATACTTTTAAGATAGTTTAATCGCTTCTCTTGTTTTTTCTTTGAATTAATTAATTGCTCTTTCTCTACTGGATTAACCAAACTCGTTTCATCTGGTATGTCTAAGTTAGATAATTGATAAGCTAAACGGGTTTGTGAATTTATCTTAATCTGATCACTTGATTTAACAATTTCATCAAAGCTAGGTTCTTTGGAAGAGGTTTGTTCATTTATATATATAG
The DNA here is from genome assembly GCF_007904085.1 of Euhalothece natronophila Z-M001. Classification (GTDB taxonomy): domain Bacteria; phylum Cyanobacteriota; class Cyanobacteriia; order Cyanobacteriales; family Rubidibacteraceae; genus Halothece; species Halothece natronophila. The sequence goes on along the minus strand of NZ_CP042326.1, from coordinate 451,287 downwards.
CTTCGGTTTCGGATTCAATAATTTTTTGTATATTCTGTATTTGATTAGACCAACAATTTATACAGGTGAAATCTGTCATTATTAATCTTAAATACTAAATACTTTAATGCGGATTATACCATAGCCAAGGTATAGCAATCCTACATCCATCAGTTGTAAACTTCCATCTTAGATCCGCTCTTTCAAAAGGGAGTTAGCGGGGAACGAAAGACTTAAAAACTATGGTAAGACGGTAACTCCTGAAGAATAACTTTTCCTTGTTTATTACGAGGAATTTCTCTAACACATCGCCAATGCTTGGGAATCTTATAATTACTAAGGTTCAACTTTAATTGTCTAATCATTTCTGTGATTATTGTTTCTTCCTCTTTTGGCACATAAAACGCTGTTACTACTTCTCCCCAATTTTCATCCTCTATTCCCAACACATATACATCTCTCACTAACCCCGTTGATAAAATCGCAACCTCCACTTCATCAGGAAAAACATTTTCCCCACCTGTAATAATTTTACGACTATTGCGACCGACAATATAAAGATATCCCTCGCTATCAAAATAGCCTAAGTCATCGGTAACAAATGCTTCTCGATTCCAATTAGAACCACCATAATAGCCTAAGCCTAGTGATTGACTTTGAATCGTAATTTTTCCTACTTCTCCTGTTGGTAACTTCTCCCCTGTTTCCCCGATTATCGAAATTTTGGCATGGGGTAAAACTTGACCCACACTATAATTCCCTACTAAAAAATCATTGGGTTTAAGGGTAACTACTTGGGAAGCGGTTTCGGTCATTCCATAGGTTAGCGCGATGGGAATGTTATAAGCTCTAGCAGTATCTAACAGACTTTTCCAAGGCGGCGCGCCTCCTAAAAGCACTGTTTTAAATTGAGATAACCAATTACCTGCTCCATAGTTAAGTAATCGTTGCAGTTGCGTTGGAACGAGAGAGAGAAAATACTCTTCTTGAGGGAAGGTTTCTAGTTTCTGAATTGTCTCTAAATCTTGATCGCGCCAAGCTGTCTCAATGGTTTTGTAAGAGTCAAGAAACAGATGTCCTCCACTTAGAAAACTTCGCATCAACTGCATTAAACCACTGACATGATAAAGGGGAAGCAGACAAAAACAGTTCACTGTCTCTTGATTAAAATACTGGCAAAAACCTTTTACTGAAGCACTTAGGGTTTCCCAACTGTGTCTAACAAAGCGAATATTTCCCGAAGAACCACCAGTGGGAATCATAATTGCAGCTTCCTTGGTGATAGTGACAGAGGTAATTGTTTCTAAACCCTTATCATTAAGAATAAAATTCGGTTTAACTTGTTCTAAAACCTGCTTCTCTTCCTGTTGTTTCCATTGAGGATTTCCTAAAAAAATCTTGCACTCTTTCTCAATTCCCACTAAGAAACCAGCGATCAACTGATAGGAATTTTGCGTATTTAAAAATAGTATTGACTTATTTTGTATTTTTTGGTATAGTCTAGATGTATGGGTGAAAAATGTGTCAGCATAAGGCTTAGGTAACGAATCCTCGCTAGTCCAAACCTTAAATTGTTTTTGAAGTTGCTGAAAAGAGGTCATAGCTCAACTTGATTTTTCAGAGAACCAGTGGTTAACCCCAAACCCTAAAGCGCGATGGGGAGAGAGTGTCGTAGCGAGTCGGAAAACAGCTTGTCTAGCTACAGAAGTTTCCATTACTGAAGATAAAACTAAATCAAGGGGATAGGTTTGGCATAATTGTCGGAGATAGTGAGGATATCCCGCGATCGCGCATTTTACCACAAATACTCCTCGCCATCCTTGTAAATAACAGGTTTCTAGTTGGGAGAGAGTTCCCACCGACTCATCCAAAGCGAGAACCGTCTGAAACCCCTTAGCCAGTTCCTGCATTTCCTGAAACTGAGAGGGAGGTAGCGGTTGTTCAATAAATTCCACTCGTCCAGACGCATCAGCAACTTTTAGCCATTGTTCCGCCTCACTAACCGTAAGTCCACCATTGGCATCAAGTCGCAATGTCATCTCTTCTGGAAGGATATTGATTAGCTGTTGAAACCATGCTAACTCCTCCTGTAAAGAAAACACCCCAATCTTCCATTTACAAGTCTTTTGCCCTTGTTCTTTCGCATAATGACATTTTTCTAAAGCCTTTTTTCCCGCAGGTAAGAGGTAACTTAAGGCGAAACCATCCTCTTCAATCTGAGTTGCAGTTAACCCCTTTAACGCTGACTCAAAAGCAAACTGACAAGCAGGGAACTGTTCAGGAATTTGATAAATCGCTGCTAAAGAAATGCCTTGAGAGAACTGAGAACAAAACTTTAAGGCTTCCTCATAGGTTTCCGAACCAAAACTTGGAAGTGGCGCAATTTCCCCATAACTAACTCTTCCCTGAGAATCTTCCAAAGCAATAATAATTCCCTTCCGTGTTTTCCATTCCCCCTGACTGGTTTGTAAGGGCTGACGAAAGGGACGATTATAGGGCGTAACCGATAGCTGATACATTAGTTATTAGTCATTGGTCATTAGAGACTGTTCCTAAAATAAACCTTAAGACTAAGCTGAAAACATAGCTAACCGTTTTAACATCAGGCGAGTCATGGCTACTTTGATGAGAGCTTCACTGATTTCTGGTAATTTCTCTGAATCAATAACTAAGCGTCGATTTTGAACCAGCCAAGCAAAGGTTCTTTCCACCACCCATCGTCGAGGAAGAACCTCAAACGCTTTACTCGAACGTTTGACAACTTCTACTTGGGCTTGAGTTAACTTCTCGACTGCCCTGCTAAAGTTGGGTCCTTGGTACCCAGCATCCACCCAAATTAAAGACAAGTTGGGGAGTTGGGATTCCACTTCTAGTAAAAGAGCCATTCCACCAACACGTTCGGTGCCTCTTGGCTTCACTAACGACAACTGCTAGGAGCAATCCCTGAGAATCTACCAAAATATGTCGTTTACGACCTTTAAGTCTGTAGGATAGGAGCGACGTTTCGTCATCTTCATAGCGAATCGTTGCATCTATTTCTAGTTCTAGTTTGAACTGTTTTGGTCAGCGATATGGCTCCGCCATTTGCCAAAGGCAATCGCGCCATTCTTTATATTTTCTTTAGGAACAGTCTCTAATGACTAATAAAAAATCCCCTCCCTAAATTAAGGAGAGGATGACCGCATTTGTTAATAACAACTAGGCATCAGACTCAATATGAATAAAGAGTAAGCCCATAACAACAGCAGGCATTAACCAGCCTACAACGGGAATGAGTATGTACGGTAAGAAAGATGCCGCGTAATCTCCAGACATATTAAACCTTCCTTGAATAAACAACAAAAAATGACAAATGGAACAATTAGTTAATCGTTCCTCGTAATATACTATCAACTACCGATAGATTTTCTAAAAGGAAATAGGCAACAAACGCGCCACCCATTGCACCGATAAAGAAGCCACCAGCAAACTGACTCCAACCTTGACGGGTTTTTAAGTTTTCGGGGGCGCGATGATCAAAGTATTGGGCTTCCGAATTATCTGCAGGAAAAGCCGCTAACCCATAAGCAGAAAGCCCAGCAGTTGCGACTAAAATTAAGGCAATAGCAGAGATTAAGCCACCTAAATAAGCATAGCCATCGCTATCCCGTAATGGACCGAGTAATGTCCAAGGGCCAACGAGAAAATAACCATGGGCCATGCCAATTTCTAACCCACGTAGTAAAGGAGAAATTCCTTCACGATACGCTGGGAGGTTATTAATAAAAGTACGAGTTAAACCAGAATCAGAAATTGGTGTGGAAAGATGTCCCATGTAAACATCATTGTTATAAGGTTGGATGTATTCCATATTTTTAGTTTCAGCCATCGGCAAGTTTTCCCCTTCTCTGTAACAATAAAGTGATTGGGTGAATCGCTTATATTTTACGCAGAGACGGTACGATAAATTTAATTCTGGGTCTAAGCGTTAAAAAAGTTTATTAAATTCCCAGTAAAACTTTAGAAAATTCCGTCCTGCTTCCGTTATAAGATGTAACATAAATTGCCAGCATATCAAGCAAAAGTTAAAGTTATGTCACAACTTCTGCAACAAATTGCAATAAAACTCAAATTTACCCAGAAACTCTTGTTAAGAGTAGTCATTCCTTGCTTGCTATTATTTTTCGTTGTAACTCCTGTTCACGCTGCCACGAGTCCTCAAGATATTCCTGATATCAGTGGCGATGACTCAGTGGCTGTAGTTGACCAAGCAGAAGTCATCAGCCGCATTAATGAGGGAAAACTCAATGAAGTTTTACAAGATATTTCTGAGAATACAGGAACCGATGTTAAATTAGTCGTCATTCGTCGTCTCAACTATGGGGAAACTGTAGATAGCTTTGCTGATGAGTTATTTAATCAGTGGTATCCCACCCCAGAAGAACAAGCAGACAAAGTGTTATTAGTGTTTGATACGATTACAAACAACGCCACAATTCGTGTCGGTGAAGGCTTAAAAGATCGTCTCTCAGAAGAAATTGCAGAAAGTGTCGTTGATGATACAATCGGTGTTCCCATTCGAGAGGATAATAAGTATAATCAAGCTTTCTTAAATGCTAGTAATCGTTTAGCGATGGTTTTAGCTGGTGAACCTGACCCGGGTCCACCAGAGGTGAAGGATGATCTAAATGTAGAAAGCACCTTTACCAAAGCAGAAGAGACCGACACTGAAAGTTCTACTGTTTGGGTCGTCGGTTTGCTTGTTGTTGCCACAATTATCCCTATGGCAACTTATTTTGCCTATGTTCTCTTGACCAACTAGTCTTGGATGTATTCACTGCCTTGTTCCAGTGCAATTTCCGCTCTCAGGAATTCTCGCCCTAGATAAGCCGCATGGTTAAAATGGGTCACTGGACAGGGTTGTGTTTCTTCAAATAGTTGGACACAAAGCTCTTTTGCCGTGCGTCCACTATAAATTGTAGTGGCAACTTGATCATTGTCTTGGCATTTAGCAGATAACCTTTCTCCTGTTTCGGGGTGAAGGGCAAATCCTTCGTCATCAACGAGATTGTTATAGTGTTTGGCGCAAATTAAGCCTTCCTCGCGATCAAGGTAGATAATGAAATAGCCACCCGGATCAAGGTTAATGTGACGTTTAGACAGTTCGTTATCAATTGCGGTTCGATTAATTGCAGTTTTCATTTCACTCATAGATATTTTCTATTGTATTCTCTTTTATTTAGTTTAAAGGTTTATGGACTGGTGGCAAGTGCGCGATCGCGCAAAGGCAATTTGGGGATATGATCAATTCCGCCCACCGCAGGGGGAAATTATTGCTTGTTTATTGCAAGGAAAGGATGCGTTAGTGGTTTTACCCACAGGTGGCGGTAAATCCTTATGCTTTCAATTACCAGCGCTTTTACAACAAGGATTAACCTTAGTAGTATCGCCGTTAGTGGCGTTAATGGAAAATCAAGTTCAAGAATTACAGCAACATCAATTAGCGGCGGCTTCCTTTCATAGTGAAGTACCACGGGGGCAACAAAAAAAGATTTTACAACAATTAGAAAAGCAACAATTAAGACTGTTATATCTGTCTCCAGAAAGTTTGTTTAGTCCTTCAATTTGGGAACGATTAATCGCCCCGAGGTTGATGATTAACGGCTTAATTTTAGATGAAGCCCATTGTCTGGTACAGTGGGGAGAAACGTTTCGCCCTGCCTATCGCCGTTTAGGGGGAGTCAGACAAGCTTTATTAACAGAGAAACCAGACTCGAATCCCATCGCAGTTGCCGCCTTTACTGCAACGGCTGATCCTGAAGCCTGTGAGACGATTGAAAGCTGTTTACGACTTAACACGCCCACTTACTTCCAACAAAGCCCTTATCGGCCAAATTTACGGCTAAAGGTAAAACAAGTTTGTACTCCAGCGCAACGAAAACAGCAATTATTAAAGTTTATTCAACCGCAACAAGCAGGATTAATCTATGCGCGATCGCGCTCTGTGACAGAAACTCTAAGCAAATGGTTAAAGGAAAAAGGATATCAGAGTGCTGCTTATCATGCGGGATTAAGTGCAACCGAACGTCGTTACATTGAACAGCAATGGCTAACAGGAAACCTACAATTCGTCATTGCTACTTCTGCATTTGGAATGGGGATTAACAAAGCTAATTTGCGCTGGGTAATACACTATCAACCCCCCTTATTACTCTCAGAATACGTCCAAGAAATTGGGCGCGGTGGAAGAGATGGTAAAATTGCCTATGCTTTAACTTTAGTGAGTGAACCCACAGGCTTACTTTATCCTGAAGATAAACAAAGACAACGGTATTTCATTCAGAAGCTACGTCAGCAATACCAAAAAGCGCAGCAACTGCGAAAACAAATTCCAAAAGAAGGAAATATTCGTACAGTGGAAGCTATGTCACCTCAGGGATTAACCACCCTTTCTCTCCTTCATAGCATCGGAGAATTAGAATGGCTGAATCCGTTTTACTATCGGTTATTACCTGCTTCTGAGATCAAACAATCAACACCCAAATTATTAACCCAACCGCGAAAAATGGAAGCCTATTTGAGAACTCAAAACTGTCGGTGGCAATTTTTACTAAGGGAATTTGGGTTTAAGCAAGAAGCAGAAAATTTCCGTTGTGGAAACTGCGATCGCTGTTTATCGCAAATGTGAAGTTTTCCTTGGTAATCTTATAACTAATCAATAATCAATTCGTTGCCGCAACATAAACTGGTTAAAACTAGTATTATTCCCACAAAAGTTATCAATTATGGAATAATGAAAATTGCTGATATTAAAGAATAAAATTTAATAATGATCTTCCTTTTCTTGAGAAACCATTTATTCTATATTAATCTAAAATAGAATGAACTAAAACAGTTAATTACAAGTGTTAAATTACTGAAAAACTAATTAAGGGAGAGAAAAATATGGCTCGTCAAAAATGGGCTTCTCGAACCGTCTTTATTTTAGCCGCTGTGGGATCAGCAGTGGGCTTAGGAAACGTTTGGCGTTTTCCCTATCTTGCTGCCAGACACGGTGGTGGGGCATTTTTAGTTCCTTATCTAATTGCCTTACTTATTGTCGGAATACCGCTTTTAACCCTAGAAATTGGCTTAGGTCAAACTAAACAAAGAGGAGCAATTGGTTCATTTCGCAGAGTCACCTCTAATTTTGGTGGACTGGGAGTTTTAGCTCTCCTTTCGGCATTTCTGATTGTCTCTTATTATGCTGTTGTTATGGCCTGGTCAGTCATTTATTTCTTTGCCTCTTTTGGCGTAAATTGGGCTGACAATTCAGAGGGTTACTTTTTTGAAGAAGTCCTACAAGTAACCGATAGTGTGGGTGAAATTGGGGGATTAAACCTTCCTATCTTTTTCGCTCTAATTTTAGTTTGGGTGCTGACCTATTTTTGTGTTTGGCAAGGCACTCAAAGTGTCGGAAAAGTGGTGCTATTTAGTGTTCCACTCCCTGTCATTTTATTAGTGGCATTATTAATTCGAGCGGTAACATTAGACGGATTTTTAGATGGCTGGGCACTGTATCTAATGCCCGAGTGGGAAGCAATGTTAGATCCTGAAGTTTGGACAGCTGCTTTTGCCCAAATCTTTTTTACCCTCACGTTAGGCTTTGGAGCGATGATTACGTATGCCAGTTATCGTGATACTGGCGAAGATATTGTTCAAGATAGTTGGATTACTGCTCTTTTAAATAGTGGCGTAAGTTTATTTGCAGGGTTCGTCGTCTTTGGCGTGTTAGGGTATATGGCAACTCAAACCGATGTTCCTTTAGAAGAGTTAGCTCAAGAAAGTGGTCCGGGGTTAGCATTTGTAGTGTTTCCAGAGGCATTAAGCCTAATGCCTTTACCTTGGTTATTTAGCCTATTCTTCTTTATCATGCTCTTTACCTTGGGCATTGATAGTGCCTTTTCTCTTGTGGAAGCAGTAATTGCTGCTTTTACAGATCGCTATGAAGACTTAAAAATTCCTAAAGTTGCCTTTGCTGTGTGTTTAGTGGGCTTTTTAGCAGGGATTCTTTACACCACTCGCGCGGGGCTTTATTTTCTGGATATTATGGATCACTTTGTCACCAACTATAACCTAGTTTTAGTTGGGATTTGTCAATGTCTTTTAATTGGCTGGATTTATGGCGCAGAAAAGCTACGTCGTGAAATTAATGAGGCAAGTAATTGGACGTTAGGAAAATGGTGGAACTGGATGATTAAATATGTCATTGTCATTGTTTTAGCCATTCTCTTAGCAACGCAATTCCATAATGATCTCACTAGCCCCTATGAAGATTATCCTGCTTGGGCTCTCGGTATTGGCTGGTTAGGAGTTATTATTCCGTTTGGGATCTTTATTGGCTTGATCATCAAAGATAAAAAGGAACTCAAAGAAGAAAAGTGAACTACGCAAAGCCACTACGTTGAGCTTTGCGCTTCCTGCCCAACAGACTGCGACACAGTAGAAGTCTTACGACCTCTACTATCTCGACTTACATCTGGGCGACAGGCGGTCTCCCCCGTTCCAGAGGTGCGGAATGCACCGTCGCATTCCTGCGGGAATCCAATTCCCGCAGGGTCGGCGGTCAAAATTCGCAGTGCTTCGTCTCTGATATTTATAGCAGCGTTGATGTCTCGGTCGTGTTCTGTACCGCACTTCTCACACCGCCAATTCCTTACATCAAGTGGAAGGCTTCTTACTTGATTTAAGCAAACATGACAAGTTTTAGAACTTGGGAAGAAACGATCAATCTTTGGTCGCTCTCAACATGATTCAACAAAACTTTTAGTGATAAAACAACTCTAACACAAAATTATTGGTTTGTGTTCTAAGTTCGCTATCATGAGGGGCTGTGGGCGCCCTTCGGTGCGGGCTTCTTGCGTTCTGGGGAAACCCCAGAACTAAGCCCTTAGAATCGCATTCCGTCCTCACTTCGCTCCGGTTTATAAGCCCCGTCCCCAATTCGCTTTGCTGAAATTGGGGACTTCTCGCTCACACTCTGTTAAATTGGACTACTATAACGGGAGATTTTTCCCACTGCTGATAATAGCAATATGTCATCAGGGGCTGATTTAGAGTAGGGTAAGTCTGTGATTCTCTTACACTTTTTCTAATCTCTAGCAGGAAAACAAGTTTCTGTGGCTGATTCTGTTGATGATGCGATCAGCTTCATTCATCGCTTACTCCCGCAACGTTGAAATGAACCTCGGCTTCTTGTCCTTTAAATTCTTATAATTGAATTAAGAAGCAGTTCCTAACTATAAGTTTTGAAATTAAGAGTCAAGTTCTACGTATTTTTAAGGATATTTTTTTAGCCTCTTTTTAAAAAATCCGCAGTTTTAATGATTAATGAAAAATCACAGTTTTATTTTTAAAAATGTATAATGTCAATATAGAGAATAAATGGATTTAAAAAACTTAATATAAAAACTCTATTATGAATAATAAAGCCCTGCAAATTTACTTAAAAGTCTTTTCTTTGTCTAAGTCTGGAGAAAAAAATCAAGGATTTGTTTTACCGATGATGATAGGCTTAGGGCTAATTATGACCTTGGTAGGTCTAACAATGATTGGTCGTTCCAGTGATGAACAAATGCGTTCCATTTCACAAGCCCAAACTTCACAAGCATTAGCCTCTGCAGAAACAGGGGTAACACGAGTCATGAATTTTTTAAATAATGTACGACCTCTTGCGAATAGAAATTTAGATGAATGGGAAAATAGATATGATGAGGTTGGAGATATTGCAAGAGCCTGTGGTGAAGATATTGACGATATTTTAAATGCCTATACTGGGAATAATTGGATTGACATTAACAATGGGCGCGATCGATTTCGGGTAAATGACTATCAATATCTGGGGGGGGAGGGACTTTTAAGTATTGAAGCGCAAGCTAACTTTAATCAAAATCCTTCCAGCGCTGCATTGGATGTGACTATTCCCGTTCAGCCTGTTGAAGATGGCGCTCCTGGGTTATATGTCAATAAAGCTAACTTATCAAATAACCAAATTGAAGGCAATTTACTTTTACGTGATTGCGATTTAGATTCTGAGGATAGCGACATTAATCTAGAGAACATTAAGAAGGGTGATGCAAAAGCTGATCCTTTGGCAGAATTTCCACCTCTACCGAAACTGCCTGATGTTTATAATGAATTCAACAATGGAATCACCTCTTCCAGTTTTAGTGGCAATGATAGAACGCTACAGTTACCACGTTCTGATGATAAGGCAGATGCCAACAATGTCTATCATTATCTCCTTGGTACAACCGGTGGTAACAACGGTAATTCGATCAACTTAAGGGGAGGGGGTAGAGAAATCATAATTACACCGGGTGAGAAAGTAAGGTTTTATCTGCAAGGCAATGTTGATATGAAGGGTAATGCCAGACTTATACATGACTGCGACGATGTTAAAGATTGCAAGCCCGAGAATTTCCAGATTTACGGTGGTGATGGTTCAGATACATATAAAGATGGAAAAACAAAAAGCTTTTGTTTAAGCGGTGGTTCCACTGTAGATGCTTTTATTTTTGCTCCAGAAGCAAATGTAGCAGTTAATGGAGGAGCAAATAACGAGGCAAATGATGGTACTAATGATACCAGTGGTCAAGGAATTACTGGAAGTGTTTGGGCGAAAAGCTGGAATCAGGATCCCGACGGAAATAACTGTGGTTCTAATACTGGAAAAGTCCTTGTTACTCAAAATGCTGACTGGACAAAATTAGACATTGATGCGCCAAGAAGAATTGCTCCTGCTACCCGATGGGAACGGAAAAGTGTAGAAAAATAATCAATAAAAAGGGAGAAGGTTTACCCTCTCCCCTTAAGACTTAACTTGCTTCTGCTGACATTAAATCGGCATTCACATCAGGGAGTCGCTTCAAAGAGAGGCGTTCATCGGAGACATCAGCAAAGATGGTATCTCCTTCGCTAAACTCTCCTCTTAGTAAGGACTTGGCAATGGGAGTTTCGAGATAACGTTGCACAGCACGGCGTAATGGTCGCGCTCCATAAACGGGATCATAACCAACATCAGCGAGGAAGTCTAGAGCCTCTTCTGAGAGTTTGAGAGACAGTTTTTGTTCACTGAGACGATTTTCAAGATATTGGGTTTGTAAGCGGACAATTTGCCGTAATTCATCTCGTTGTAAGGCGTGGAAGATGATCATTTCATCAATACGGTTGAGAAATTCGGGGCGGAAGTTATCTCGCATGGCATTCATAACGCGATCGCGCATTTCTTCATATCGCGAGTCATCCCCAGAAACATCTAAAATCAAGTCTGAGCCAATATTGCTGGTCATAATGATAATCGTGTTCTTAAAGTCCACATTTCGCCCTTGGGCATCGGTGAGACGACCATCATCAAGAATTTGCAGCATGATATTAAACACATCAGGATGGGCTTTTTCAATTTCATCAAAGAGAATCACCGCATAAGGGCGACGGCGGATGGGTTCCGTGAGTTGTCCCCCTTCTTCATAGCCCACATATCCTGGAGGTGCGCCAATAAGACGGGCAACCGAGTGTTTCTCCATATATTCGGACATATCCACCCGTACTAGGGCACTTTCTGTGTCAAAGAGGTTAGACGCAAGGGCTTTGGCTAATTCCGTTTTACCGACTCCTGTGGGACCAAGGAAGATAAAGCTAGAGGTGGGACGATTGGGATCCGCTAACCCAGCGCGCGATCGCTGTATGGCATCAGCAACGGCAGTTACTGCTTCATTTTGCCCAATTACCCGTTGATGTAACTCTTGTTCTAAGTACAGCAGTTTTTCTTTCTCAGAAGCCATTAACTTACTAATGGGAATCCCTGTCCACTTGGAGATAATTTCGGCAACATCCGCTTCTGCCACTTCTTCTCGTAACAGGGTACGCCCACTACTTTGCATCTGTTCTAATTTCTCTTCTGCTTCTTGACGCTGTCGTTGTAATTCTGTGAGACGACCATAGCGCAATTCTGCTGCCCGATTGAGATCATAATCTCGTTCGGCTTGTTGGATTTCGATATTAACTTGGTCAATGGTTTCCTTGATGCTGCGAATTTCGTCAATAACTTCTTTTTCCGATTGCCATTGGGCGTTGAGTTCGTCTTGTTCTTCTTTGAGATCTGCAAGTTCTTTATCAAGGGTTTCCAGGCGTTCTTTAGAAGCCGTATCCTCTTCTTTTTCTAAAGAGAGGCGTTCCATTTCTAATTGCAGGACTTTACGCTCAAGTTCGTCTAATTCCTCAGGTTTGGAGGTAATCTCCATTTTTAGTTTTGCCGCTGCTTCATCGACTAAGTCAATGGCTTTGTCAGGGAGAAATCTGTCACTAATATACCGATCTGATAACGTCGCTGCCGCCACTAAGCAACGGTCAGAAATTTTTACCCCGTGATGGACTTCATAGCGTTCTTTTAATCCCCGTAAAATGGAAATGGTATCGGTAACATTCGGTTCATCTACATAAACCGCTTGAAAACGCCGTTCTAAGGCAGCATCTTTTTCGATGTTTTCTCGATACTCATCAAGAGTGGTTGCCCCGATACAGCGCAATTCTCCCCGTGCTAACATCGGTTTTAATAAGTTACCAGCATCCATGGCTCCTTGGGTTGCTCCTGCACCAACTACGGTGTGAATCTCATCAATAAACATGATGATTTGTCCTTCCGCGTCGGTGACTTCTTTGAGAACTGCTTTCAGACGTTCTTCAAATTCCCCACGATATTTTGCCCCTGCGACTAATGCTCCCATATCAAGGGAAATTAAACGCCGATCGCGCAATGATTCTGGCACATCCCGACTGACAATGCGTTGCGCTAATCCTTCCACAATGGCAGTTTTACCCACACCTGGTTCCCCAATTAACACAGGGTTATTTTTCGTGCGACGAGATAAAATTTGCACAGTGCGGCGGATCTCGTCATCTCGTCCAATCACAGGATCAAGTTTCCCTTGACGCGCCCATTCTGTTAAATCCCGTCCATATTTTTGTAGGGCTTCATATTTCCCTTCTGGATTTTGATCTGTGACTTTTTGCGATCCTCGAATTTCTTTAATAATCTCTTTCAGCTTCTCTTCATTGAGTCCAAATTCCTTGTAAAGCTGCTTCCCAAAGCGATCATCTTTGGCAAACGCTAGAATCAGGTGTTCAATAGAGATATATTCGTCTTCAAGAGTGGTACGATAATTTTCAGCGCGATCAAACAGGGAATCTAAACTGCGCCCAAGATAGATTGATCCCCCTGTATTGGAGATTTTCGGTTGTCTAGAAATAAACTCATCCGCGCGATCGCGCATTTTTTGGGTATCAATCCCTGCTTTACTGAAAACACTGGCAGCAAGCCCATCTTGCTCTAACAACGACTTAAGCAAGTGTTCACTTTCGATTTGTTGTTGCTGGTTTTGTTTGGCTAAATCTGGAAGTCGCACAATCGCTTCCCACGCCTTTTCCGTAAATTGATTCGGATTGGTTGGTTGCATATTTTTTACCTCCTGTAACAGGATTCATAAAGTTTTTTATAGGTCATTTATTATTGATCTTAATGATTTTGGTAGTAATTATCTGGCTGAAAACCCTACTTTCTAGGGGTGGGTTTCAACATTAGAAAAACAATGGCAAAAATTTTCTTGCTTAAAATAGAGAGGAAAGAGTTGAGTAATTAATCAAGCGTTATGAAAGAATTTTTTCTAAATGTGTCTCGCTATCCCCGCTACTTAATCAGTTTCAGTTTAGGGATATTTTTTGCCCTATTTGAACGGATTAAACCACTATTTAAACGTCCAGTTACTGCCACCGCTTTAATCGGTATCATAATCAGTGGCTTTCTACTACTAGTCTTTACCCTAAGAGGAATGCTAGGTTATACTAATCTGTGACATCCTCCCTCGACAAATCGAAGATTATGTCGACGGCTTCCTAACTTCACAGTTATGTTTTTTAGGAGTGAGTAGGGTGGGTAGGTCAGCTTCACCCTACTAGAAAAAGCTTTTTGTAGGGGTTCTTAGTCATTAGTCATCCAGAAGTGGCAAAACAGGGTTAGAAGTAAGTTTAATTGCTTATTTTTCTCTCTAATCGTTTCTTAATGATTGATCATTGGTTGACAAACGAGGAAGGAAAAAGGACAAGTCGTTCATCATTTCTTAAAAAGCACCTGTACAAAGGACAGAGCAATGTTATAATGAGTATTCCCATAGTCATGAGTATAAAAACAGACAATCGCTAGGAACGCAAAACAACAATGAGTCTAAGCCAAGAAAATAAACAAGAGATCATTAACAATTATCAAGTTCACGAAACTGATACTGGATCTACAGAAGTGCAAGTCGCCATCATGACAAAGCGCATCACCCGTCTAACGGAGCATCTTAAGCAGAATAATAAAGATCACGCTTCTCGTCGAGGGTTACTACAACTCATTGGTCATCGTAGAAGTTTGTTATCCTATTTGCAGAAAGAAGATCAAGAACGCTATCAAAACTTGATTAAACGCCTTGGTATTCGTGGCTAACTCCAATTTAAATCGCTATGCCTTCTCAATCAGAAGAAAAACAAGCAAACTTGCCCTTTGAGCCGACAAGAAAACGGAAAAAAAAGCAAAAAGCAACTTCCGTAAACGCGAGTGAGACTCCTAGCTCTGAACCCTTATCCCATGAGCAGAAAAAAGCTCAAGCCTCTCTTTCGGCAATTCCAGAAGAAGTCAGTCAACGCATGGTGCGTCGAATGGCTTTCTTTTCAGGGATTCCCACTAGCTTGGGAATTGCCAGCTTTTTTATCTTTTACTGGATTGTTTCCAGGGAATTACTTGAGCTACCTCCCTACACTGTTGTCTTGGTAAGTATGGGATTATTTGGGCTTGGTGTCTTAGGACTCAGTTATGGGGTCATCTCCGCGTCTTGGGATGAAGGACGACTAGGTACAAGGGTCGGTTGGGAAGAGTTTAAAGCTAATATTAAGCGACTGATTTCTGCCTGGCGTAGTGCCAGACAATAATCCTTGCAACCAAAAACCAAAGATTTTGTTAATTGAAAATCAGCTAAAAATTGGTAAAGATAGATTATATAAGCTGATTTAAAAAGAAAACCAAACAAGGACTTGTAATAACTATGATCATTGTCATGAAAGTTGGCTCGCCAGAAGCCGAAATTAACCGCATTTGTGAGGAGTGCCAAGAAAAAGATTTAACCCCAGAAAAAATTGTCGGTCGCCATAAAGTTGTGATTGGGCTAGTGGGGGATACTGCGTCAATGGATCCCCTCCAACTCCAAGAAATAAGCCCTTGGATTGAAAGCGTAATGCGAGTAGAACAACCCTTTAAGCGGGCGAGTCGAGCATTTCGTCATGGTCAGCCCAGTGAGGTAGTGGTTAATACTCCCAATGGTGCGGTTACATTTGGGGAAAATCACCCCGTTGTTGTCGTTGCCGGCCCTTGTTCCGTTGAGAATGAGGACATGATTGTGAAAACGGCAAAAGCGGTGCAAGCATCAGGAGCGAAGTTTCTACGGGGTGGCGCTTACAAGCCTCGGACTTCTCCCTACTCGTTCCAAGGTCATGGAGAAAGTGCTTTAGGACTATTAGCCGCTGCTCGGGAAGCCAGTGGCTTAGGGATTATCACCGAAGTGATGGATACGGCGGACGTAGAAAAAGTTGCCGAAGTTGCCGATGTGCTACAAGTAGGCGCACGCAATATGCAAAATTTCCCGCTCCTGAAAAAAGTAGGCTCTCAGGATAAGCCAGTTTTACTTAAGCGCGGGATGTCGGGAACCATTGAAGAATGGTTGATGGCGGCTGAGTACATTTTAGCGGCTGGAAATCCCAATGTGATTCTCTGTGAACGGGGAATTCGCACATTTGATCGCCGTTATACTCGCAATACCCTTGATTTATCCGTTGTGCCTGTTTTACGGTCTTTAACTCACTTGCCCATTATGATTGACCCTAGTCATGGCACAGGCAAGTCAGAGTATGTTCCTGCAATGGCAAAAGGTGCACTTGCAGTGGGAACTGACTCTCTGATGATTGAAGTTCACCCCAATCCTTCTAAAGCATGGTCTGATGGCGCACAATCCCTCAATCCTGCGGAGTTTGATGAGCTAATGGGCGATCTGTCTTTAATTGGTCAGCCCTTAGGGCGTTGGGAAACGACTCCTGTAGCCGTGGGTTAATTACCTACCTTTTCCATCAACTCGTCTGTTGCTAAGGGGGCGGTTGCACTGAGTTCTAACTCAGGGTGATCGCCCTGAATTTGTTCTAAGTTCCATTGATTCTTAAATAAAAGAACTGGACGTTCCCACAAGTCCTTGACTATTGCTGTGTTAAATAATCGTCCTGCTTTGTCTAGGGCTTCCCATCCCCCTCTCACCCATCTTGCTACTTTATAGGGAAGCATTTCTAGGCTAGTTTCTACCCCATATTCATTTTCTAGACGATATTGCACCACTTCTAGCTGGAGTTGTCCTACTGCTGCCAAAATGGGATCACGTTTACTTTCATCTTTAGAGTACATGATCTGAATGGCTCCCTCTTCCCGTAATTCGGTTACGCCTTTATGGAATTGTTTGAACTTGGAGGGGTTAGGATTTTTGAGGTAAGCAAATAGTTCAGGGGAGAAGCAGGGAATCCCCTCATAGACAAGTTTTTTGCCTGTATAAACGGTATCTCCAATAGCAAAGACCCCTGGGTTATTTAAGCCAATTACGTCTCCAGGATAGGCATTTTCAATGGAATTACGGTCTTGGGCAAAGAGTTTTTGAGGACGAGATAATCTGACGGTTTTTCCTGTGCGAGCATGATTAACATTCATGTCTTTTTCAAACTTGCCCGTACAAACCCGAATAAAGGCAACGCGATCGCGATGTTTGGGATCCATATTTGCTTGTAACTTAAAGACAAATCCCGTGAATTCAGGATAAGTAGGATCAATTTTTCCCTGTGAAGAATAATGGGCTTCTGGGGGCTGTGCATATTCTAAAAAGGCATCTAAAAACAGTTGCACCCCAAAGTTGGTCATGGCACTACCGAAAAACATGGGAGAGAGTTCCCCATTATGGATTCTTTCGAGATCAAATTCAGGGGCAACCTCCTCAATAATTTCAATTTCATCTTTGAGTTGAAAATAAAGCTCTTGATCCAAGACTTCTTCAATTTTGGGATCATGGAGAGAAATAACTGTTGTTTCGGCTTGGCTACTACCGTGGGCAGTGCGTTGAAACAGATGGATTTCTTGATTGCGCCGATCATAAACCCCCTGAAATCGATCTCCCATGCCAATGGGCCAATTGACAGCATAGGTTTGTAAGCCTAATTCTTGCTCAATTTCATCAATGAGTTCTAAGGGTTCTCGCGCTGGACGATCCATTTTGTTAGCAAAGGTAAAAATAGGCAGCGATCGCATCCGACAGACTTCAAAGAGTTTGCGAGTTTGCGGTTCTAAGCCTTTAGCCGCATCAATCAGCATCACTGCATTATCCGCAGCGGCTAAGGTGCGATAGGTATCTTCACTAAAGTCTTGGTGACCAGGGGTATCTAAGAGGTTAATCTGAAAATTGCGATAGTCAAATTGTAAAACGGTAGAAGTGATAGAAATTCCCCGCTGTTTTTCCAGTTCCATCCAGTCTGAGGTAGCTTCTCGTTGCGCTCGTTTTGATTTAACTGCCCCAGCTTGATGAATTGCACCTCCATAAAGGAGAAGTTTTTCGGTTAAGGTAGTTTTCCCTGCGTCAGGGTGGGAAATAATTGCAAAATTACGTCGAGATTCAACGGCTTGTTGGAGTTCTTCTTCAATGGGAGATGTTGACATATAAATCTTTTTCTAGGTGGAAATCATTGCTTAGATATCATCGATCCTATCGCTTTTCCTTATGATTGTTTTGTGTAGCGAGGAAAAAAACAGGTGCGGCAGGACTCGAACCTGCGACAGGCGGATTAGAAGTCCGCTACTCTATCCAGCTGAGTTACGCACCCAAACACGGAAACCAATATTATCATAACATTCTCTGTTTCTGCTTAGACAAGCGTCATACTTAAATCTAGCCAACTAGCTTGGGTAATTGGTGCGCTCGTAGAAATATAATCAACACCAGTTTCGGCGATTTCACGAATGGTATTCAGGTTAATATTGCCTGAGGCTTCCACTTTGATGGCTGAGTTTTTCTTTTTAATTAAATCCACCATTTCTCGGATTAAGGGTAAAGCCATGTTATCAAGCATAATAATATCCACATTAGAGGCGATTGCTTCTTCTACTTCTGTGGCGTTCGTGGTTTCTACCTCAATGGTTAAAGGATAGGGTAGATTAGACCGTAACTGCGCGATCGCGCTAGTAATTCCCCCTGCCGCTTGAATATGGTTTTCTTTAATCATGGCTGCATCATCTAAACCAAAACGATGATTCATTGCCCCTCCTACTTGTGTGGCATATTTTTCCAGCAGTCTTAGCCCTGGGGTCGTTTTTCGCGTATCAACTAATTGTGTCGGTAAGTCAGCAATTTTTTCCGCGTAGTGATGGGTGAGTGTAGCAATGCCACTCAAGTGCATCACTAAATTAAGCGCCACCCTTTCCCCTGTTAATAGCGTATCGGTACCAGCGCGACAACGGAGGAGTTTAACTTGGTTTTCACAGAAACTTCCTTCTGTAACTTGTGGTTGCCAATCAATTTTCCCAAGAAGGCTAAAAATTTTCTCTGCAAAAGGGAGTCCAGCAATTACCCCTGCTTGCTTAGTCATCCAAACTGCTTCCTGTACAGGATTATTGTTTGCCGTAATAGCACCAGTAGCGCGATCGCCTCGTCCAATATCTTCTCGTAGCCATTCTCGAAATAAGGGTTCTAAAACCACATTAGGCGGAAGCATCACCATAATTATTTGTCTTTATAAACTACCTTGCCCTTTAATTTTACATTTTTGAGAGGCTAGACCCCCCATCAACCAAGGAAAAGAAAAAAAGTAGAAAAAAATTTAGAAAAAGGGTTGACACTTCCAGAAATCCACACTATATTGGTTAATGCGCTCGAAAGGGAAGCGGTGAAACGCGCCCCATAGCGAGCCCTCTGAACCTAGACAAATTAATAGTTGGAAAAGCCAAGCGTTAACTACTAGATAGTTAAAGCATCCACGTCAAATTATTATCTAAACCCTGCTGACACCGAAGCCAGACTTACGAGTTAAGCAACGGTGAAAGCATAACCAAAAATCGAGCCAAAAACTCATCAAAATGGAGAGTTTGATCCTGGCTCAGGATGAACGCTGGCGGCGTGCCTAACACATGCAAGTCGAACGAAGCCTTTTAGGCTTAGCCTAGAAGGCTTAGTGGCGGACGGGTGAGTAACGCGTGAGAATCTCCCTTCAGGATGGGGACAACCGTTGGAAACGACGGCTAATCCCCAATGTGCCGAAAGGTGAAAAGGGTTTCCGCCTGAAGAAGAGCTCGCGTCCGATTAGTTAGTTGGTGAGGTAAGAGCTCACCAAGGCAGCGATCGGTAGCTGGTCTGAGAGGATGAGCAGCCACACTGGGACTGAGACACGGCCCAGACTCCTACGGGAGGCAGCAGTGGGGAATTTTCCGCAATGGGCGAAAGCCTGACGGAGCAACGCCGCGTGTGGGAAGAAGGCTCTTGGGCTGTCAACCACTTTTCTCAGGGAAGAAGACCTGACGGTACCTGAGGAATCAGCCTCGGCTAACTCCGTGCCAGCAGCCGCGGTAATACGGAGGAGGCAAGCGTTATCCGGAATTATTGGGCGTAAAGCGTCCGCAGGGGGCGCATCAAGTCTGCTGTTAAAGGTCGGAGCTTAACTCCGGTAGAGCAGTGGAAACTGGTGCGCTAGAGGGCGACAGGGGTAGAGGGAATTCCCAGTGTAGCGGTGAAATGCGTAGAGATTGGGAAGAACACCGGTGGCGAAAGCGCTCTACTGGGTCGCACCTGACCCTCAGGGACGAAAGCTAAGGTAGCGAAAGGGATTAGATACCCCTGTAGTCTTAGCCGTAAACGATGGATACTAGGCGTGGCTTGTATCGACCCAAGCCGTGCCGAAGCTAACGCGTTAAGTATCCCGCCTGGGGAGTACGCACGCAAGTGTGAAACTCAAAGGAATTGACGGGGGCCCGCACAAGCGGTGGAGGATGTGGTTTAATTCGATGCAACGCGAAGAACCTTACCAGGGCTTGACATGCCGCGAATCTTCCTGAAAGGGAAGAGTGCCTTCGGGAGCGCGGACACAGGTGGTGCATGGCTGTCGTCAGCTCGTGTCGTGAGATGTTGGGTTAAGTCCCGCAACGAGCGCAACCCTCGTCCTTAGTTGCCAGCATTAAGTTGGGCACTCTAGGGAGACTGCCGGTGACAAACCGGAGGAAGGTGAGGATGACGTCAAGTCAGCATGCCCCTTATGCTCTGGGCAACACACGTCCTACAATGGTCGGGACAAAGGGGAGCAAGCTCGCGAGAGTAAGCGAATCCCATCAAACTCGGCCTCAGTTCAGATTGCAGGCTGCAACTCGCCTGCATGAAGGAGGAATCGCTAGTAATCGCAGGTCAGCATACTGCGGTGAATTCGTTCCCGGGCCTTGTACACACCGCCCGTCACACCATGGAAGCTGGCCAAGCCCGAAGTCGTTACCCTAACCGTATGGAGGGGGGCGCCGAAGGCTGGGCTGGTGACTGGGGTGAAGTCGTAACAAGGTAGCCGTACCGGAAGGTGTGGCTGGATCACCTCCTTAAAAGGAGACCTTTCTAGAGTCAGCTCTGAAAAAGAAGTAAGAGAGACATCTAGCACTCCTAAGGTCGGTCGTGGAAGGCTTTTCCATCTAGGTTTGGAAGGGGCTATTAGCTCAGCTGGTTAGAGCGCACCCCTGATAAGGGTGAGGTCCCTGGTTCAAGTCCAGGATAGCCCATAGCGGGGGTATAGCTCAGCTGGTAGAGCACCTGCCTTGCACGCAGGGAGTCAGCGGTTCGAGTCCGCTTACCTCCATGCAAGCTTCAGCACTGTTGACTGCTCAACAACTGCTGGACGCTTGTCCAGACCAGAACCTTGAAAACTGCATAGTCACCAAGACACAAATCAAGACCGAGGTCAAGCTACAAAGAGCTAACGGTAGAGCCCTCGGCACACAGAGGCGAAGAAGGACGTGGTAACCGACGAAACGCTACGGGGAGCTGGAAACAAGCATTGAGCCGTAGGTGTCCGAATGGGAAAACCCCTTTGAACGGTCTGCTGAATCTATAGGCAGACACGAGCCAACGCGGTGAACTGAAACATCTTAGTAGCTGTAGGAAAAGAAAACAACCGTGATTCCCCTAGTAGCGGCGAGCGAACGGGGAAAAGCCTAAACCAGTTACTGCGGTAGCTGGGGTAGAGGGACAGCATCACGGGACAGGAAAAGTTAAACGAAGCAGCTGAAAACTGCACCAGAGAAGGTAAAAGTCCTGTAGTTGAAAACCAGACCTGCCCAGCTGTATCCCGAGTAGCTCGGAACACGAGAAATCCCGAGTGAATCAGCCAGGACCACCTGGTAAGGCTAAATACTCCTGTGTGACCGATAGCGAACCAGTACCGCGAGGGAAAGGTGAAAAGAACCCCGGCGAGGGGAGTGAAAAAGAACGTGAAACCGTTAGCTTACAAGCAGTGGGAGGACGATTAAACGTCTGACCGCGTGCCTGTTGAAGAATGAGCCAGCGAGTAATTGCTAGTGGCCGGTTAAGCTGGAAACAGCGAAGCCCAAGGGAAACCGAGTCTGAAAAGGGCGTAAGTCACCAGCAATTGACCCGAACCCGGGTGAACTAACCATGGCCAGGAGGAAGCTTGGGTAGTACCAAGTGGAAGTCCGAACCGACCAACGTTGAAAAGTTGGCGGATGAGCTGTGGTTAGCGGTGAAATGCCAATCGAACTCGGAGCTATCTGGTTCTCCCCGAAATGCGTTTAGGCGCAGCAGCGACAACAACCCACTGGGGGTAAAGCACTGTTTCGCTGCGGGCTGCGAAAGCGGTACCAAAGCGAGGCAAACTCAGAATACCAGTGGCGAGGTCGCCAGTGAGACGGTGGGGGATAAGCTTCATCGTCAAGAGGGAAACAGCCCAGACCACCAGCTAAGGTCCCCAAATGATGGCTAAGTGAAAAAGGAGGTAGGAACGCAAAGACAACCAGGAGGTTTGCCTAGAAGCAGCCACCCTTAAAAGAGTGCGTAATAGCTCACTGGTCAAGCGTTCCCGCGCCGAAAATGAACGGGGCTAAGTCATCTACCGAAGCTGTGGACTCAATATGAGTGGTAGGGGAGCGTTGTTAAGCGGGAGAAGCACTAGCGGCAAGCAGGTGTGGACGCTTAACAAGTGAGAATGTTGGCTTGAGTAGCGAAAACTTTGGTAAGAATCCAAAGCCCCGAAACCCCAAGGGTTCCTCCGGAAGGCTCGTCCGCGGAGGGTTAGTCAGGACCTAAGGCGAGGCGGAAACGCGTAGTCGATGGACAACGGGTGAATAATCCCGTACTAGTGTGAGTTGGTGTCGGGGGACGGAGAAGGTTTAACTCAGCCCAGGGATGGAAAACTGGGTGCAAGCGTTCGAAGGTGAAGACGGGTGGCGAAAACACCCCGAGCTAAGGCGTGAGACCGACTCGCTACGGCGAGGAAGTGAGACAAATCAGACTCCCCAGAAAAGCCCGAAGCACCAAAAACTCAGACTACCTGTACCCGAAACCGACACAGGTGGGGAAGTAGAGAATACTAAGGGGCGCGAGAAAACTCTCTCTAAGGAACTCGGCAAAATCACCCCGTAACTTCGGGAGAAGGGGTACCAGCGAGAGCTGGTCGCAGTGAAGAGGCCCAGGCGACTGTTTACCAAAAACACAGGTCTCCGCCAACTCGAAAGAGGAAGTATGGGGGCTGACGCCTGCCCAGTGCTGGAAGGTTAAGGAAGTTGGTTAGTCCTTCGGGACGAAGCTAGCAACCGAAGCCCCAGTGAACGGCGGCCGTAACTATAACGGTCCTAAGGTAGCGAAATTCCTTGTCGGGTAAGTTCCGACCCGCACGAAAGGCGTAACGATCTGGGCGCTGTCTCGGAGAGAGACTCGGCGAAATAGGAGTGTCTGTGAAGATACGGACTACCTACACCAGGACAGAAAGACCCCATGAAGCTTTACTGTAACCTGAAGTGGGGTTCGGGCTGAGCTTGCGCAGGATAGGTGGGAGGCGAAGAAAGTTTCCTTGTGGGGAAACTGGAGCCATCCTTGAGATACCACTCTGGTTCAGCTAGAATTCTAACCTTCACCCGTAAACCGGGGAAGGGACAGCTGCAGGCGGGCAGTTTGACTGGGGCGGTCGCCTCCTAAAAGGTAACGGAGGCGCGCCAAGGTTCCCTCAGGCTGGTTGGAAATCAGCCGCAGAGTGCAAAGGCAGAAGGGAGCTTGACTGTAAGACTGACAAGTCGAGCAGGGACGAAAGTCGGCCTTAGTGATCCGACGGCCCTGCGTGGAAAGGCCGTCGCTCAACGGATAAAAGTTACTCTGGGGATAACAGGCTGATCTCCCCCAAGAGTTCACATCGACGGGGAGGTTTGGCACCTCGATGTCGGCTCATCGCAACCTGGGGCTGAAGTCGGTCCCAAGGGTTGGGCTGTTCGCCCATTAAAGCGGTACGCGAGCTGGGTTCAGAACGTCGTGAGACAGTTCGGTCCATATCCGGTGTAGGCGCAAGAGCATTGAGAGGAGCCTTCCTTAGTACGAGAGGACCGGGAAGGACGCACCGCTGGTGTACCTGTTATCGTGCCAACGGTAAACGCAGGGTAGCCAAGTGCGGAGCGGATAACCGCTGAAAGCATCTAAGTGGGAAGCCCACCTCAAGATGAGTGCTCTCATTCCGCAAAGGAAGTAAGGTCACAGGAAGAACACCTGTTTATTCGGCGCTCGGTGGAAGTCTGGTAACAGATGAAGCCAAAGCGTGCGAACCGACCGAGGGCTTGACCTCATTAATCTTGGTGACATGCAGTCTTGAAGGTTCTGCTTTCAGAACCCACAGCATTTCCTGGTGCTGAAGGCGCAGTGGAACCACTCCGACCCATCCCGAACTCGGTAGTGAAACGCTGCAGCGGCGAAGATACTTGACGGGTGACTGTCTGGGAAAATAGCTCGGTGCCAGGTTTTTTCTTTCCCCCCTTTACGGGGGGTTTGTTTTTTTTTAACTTCTTTTATCCCTAAACCGCATTATACTGGCAAAAAGAATTGAGGAAAAAAGATGCTTGCTAGGATTTGGAGTGCTGCGATTGTCGGGATAGATGCGGTCAAAGTGGGAGTAGAAGTAGATGTTGCAGGAGGACTCCCTGCAATTGTTGTGGTGGGACTTCCAGATACAGCAGTACAGGAATCACGGGAAAGGGTCAAAGCGGCCCTGAAAAATTCAGGCTTTGCTTTTCCTATGCGGAAAATTGTGATTAATCTGACTCCTGCTGATTTACGGAAAGAGGGACCAAGTTTTGATTTACCCATTAGTGTGGGAATGTTAGCGGCTTCAGAACAAGTAGATGGGAGTTTATTAGGGGATCACTTATTTTTAGGGGAAGTGTCTTTAGATGGGAGTTTAAGACCAATTTCTGGCGTTTTACCCATCGCAGCCACGGCGAAAACAATAGGGATGGCAGGAATTGTTGTTCCGATTGATAATGCTCAAGAAGCGGCTGTAGTGGAGGGACTCACGGTTTATGGCTTTAAGCACCTTTCAGAAGTGGCTCAATTTCTGAACCAACCAGAAAAGCATCAGCCGATAAAATTGAATGCCAAGCAAGAACTGGCTAAAGAAAACGCGATTAGTGCTGATTTAAAAGATGTCAAAGGGCAAGCCCATGCTCGTCGCGCCCTAGAAATTGCTGCGTCTGGGGGGCATAATCTCATTTTAGTGGGGCCACCGGGCAGTGGCAAAACAATGCTGGCGAAACGCTTACCTGGGATTTTACCACCTCTATCTTTTGCAGAAGCCTTAGAAGTTTCACAAGTGTATTCTGTGGCAGGGTTTTTGAAAAATCGAGGATCACTGGTTAGGGAAAGACCGTTTCGGAGTCCGCATCATTCCGCATCAGGGCCAGCTTTAGTGGGAGGAGGGAGTTTTCCTCGTCCTGGGGAAATTTCTCTTGCCCATAAGGGGATTCTTTATCTAGATGAGTTAACTGAGTTTAAGCGTAATGTTTTGGAATTTCTCCGTCAGCCTCTTGAAGATGGATATGTTACCGTTTCTCGCACTCGTCAATCGGTTATTTTTCCTGCAGGATTTACGTTAATTGCCAGTACCAATCCTTGCCCTTGTGGTTATTATGGCGATCCGATTCAGGCTTGTAGTTGTTCTCCTTATGTGAGACAAAAGTATTGGGCAAAATTATCAGGGCCACTGATGGATCGTATTGATTTACAAGTGAGTGTTAACCGTTTAAAGCCAGAAGAAATGACTAAACAGGGAACAGGAGAACCCTCAGAAGTTGTTAGAAAAAGAGTCATTCGTGCTAGGGAAATGGCGCGTCATCGCTTTGACAAAGAAAATACAATTACTTACAATGCCCAAATGCAAAGTCAGGAGTTACGAAAATATTGCCAACTCGATGATACCAGCCGTACTTTGTTAGAAAATGCAATTCGCAAGTTAGGACTGTCTGCGAGGGCAATGGATCGGATTTTGAAAGTTGCGCGTACGATCGCTGATCTAGCAGAAGAAGAGACAATTCAATCCTCTCATATTGCGGAAGCCATTCAATATCGAGCATTAGATCGCGCTTAATTTAATAACCAATACTAATTAACCCCAATAAACTGATATGTCGATCGCGCTAACACTCCTAATTTTAATTGTTGCTTTTATTTGTTTTGCATTCGAGTGGTTTCCTGTAGATTTTACGGCTCTCGTAGTTGCGATTGTCTTAATGTTACTGGGAATTGTCACCCCAGAAGAAGGAATTTCTGGCTTTAGTAATCCCGCAACTATTACTGTCATGGCAATGTTTATTTTGAGTGCTGGAATTTCTAAAACAGGGGCAATTCAAATTATTGGAGACTGGTTACTTAAATGGGGTGGTAAAAATAGTTCTCGACAAATTTTTGTCATGGGTGGACTTGCTGGCTCAGTTGCCTCTTTTATTAACAATACCCCAGTGGTTGCTGTCTTTATCCCCGTTATTGAAAATTGGTGCAAAAAGCAAAATATCCCTGTTTCTAAAATGCTGATGCCCTTATCTTATGCCGCAATTCTAGGGGGGACAGTTACTTTAATTGGGACTTCGACTAATCTTTTAGCGAGTAGTATTTCTCAGCAATTAGGTTATGGTGAATTTGGGCTCTTTCAATTTACAGAAGTGGGGTTAATCAAATTTATTGTTGGTTTAATTTATCTTTCCTTTGCCTCGACATGGCTTTTACCCAAGCGTAATCCAACAAATAATGGATCTGTTGAAAATAGCTATCAATTAAAAGATTACGTTAGCGAATTAGTCATTTCTCCTCGCTCTAATTTAATTAAACAAACCCTTCGTTCTAGTGAAGTGCAACGAAAATTTGATATTGATGTTTTAGAAATTATTAGAGATGGGATTCATTTCTCTCAACCTTTAGCGGATAAAGTCTTGCTGGCAGGGGATATTTTATTAGTGCGCGGTTCTAAAGAAGAGTTATTACGGATTCGTGAAGAAAAAGGATTAGATATTCTCCCTGATGTAAAATTTCAAGATAATAATATTACTTCACAATTAACCGATAATGAAGAAGGAATTGCAGAAGTTTTAATTCTCTCTAATTCCCGTCTAGTGGGAGCAACCTTAAAAGAATTACGCTTTCGTCAACGATATAATTCAACGGTGCTAGCAATTCGGCGAGGAGAAGACGTATTGCGCGATCGTTTGGGGCAAGTTCCCCTTCGTTTTGGGGATTTATTATTAGTTCAGGGGCCAAGAGAAAGTTTAGCTGGTTTTCAAACCACGAGAGAATTATTAGTCATTGAACAAAGTAGTCGGGAAGGATTAAGAGAAGACAAAGCACCAATCGCAGTGGCAATTATTTTAGGAGTTATTGTAACTGCTGCTTTTAATATTTTACCTATTTTAGTCAGTGCTTTAACGGGAGTTGCCGTCATGGTATTTACAGGTTGTTTAAAACCAGGAGAAATTTATGGGGCAATTCGTTGGGATGTTATCTTTCTTTTGGCTGGTTTAATTCCCATGGGAATTGCAATGGAAAATTCTGGGGCAACAGAATGGCTAGCTAATCAACTTCTCTTTATTGGTAATAATTTTTCAGGATTTTGGGTATTAGTCTTTTTCTATTTTGCCACTACCATACTTACAGAAGTCTTATCTAATAATGCGTCAGTTATTTTAATGATCCCCATTGCTGCCAAAGTAGCAGAATCTCTCACATTAAACCCTTTTGCAGTGATGTTTACGGTTACTTTTGCTGCTTCTAATAGCTTTATGACTCCCATTGGCTATCAAACCAACACTATGGTTTACAGCCCAGGAGGTTATCGTTTCGCAGACTTTACCCGTTTCGGCGCACCCCTAAGTTTAATTCAAGGGATTATCACCCCTTTCTTGATCATTTGGTTTTATGGCTTAGACGGATAGATAAGCAATTACTTTTACACCATATTGGTTTTCAAAAATTCCTTTCTTCTGTTCTAAGTTCCAAAACTCTAAAGCACAGTCATCATTTTTATCTTTAGGAAATAATTCTAGATGTAATTCTTTTTCCTCCTCCTTATAATAGCAATTAAAGGCTGTAATTGCTCCAATTTGTCGGCGATCAAGGGCAATTGCTAATCGTAAAATGGCACTTACTTCACTAACAAATTTACGAGCATTTTTATCAGGAAGATTTTGGTAATTTTCATGTTTTTTCTTTGGCTTACTTTTACGATGATAGCGAGCAATATTAGCGATAATTTCTAGCTCATTTTCTGTAAATCCTAATAATTCCGCATGACGAATTAGATAATAAGAATGCTTATGATGAGCGGCATGGCTAACATAAAAACCACAATTATGAAGAATCGCCGCTACCCATAAAAGTTCTCGTTCCCAACTTCCCCACTGATGTAATTTTCCTTGAGTTTGATCAAATATACTAAGCGCAAAATTAGCAACTCGCTGACTATAATCAAGATCAACCTGATACTTTTGAGCAATGTGAATTACACTGCGATCGCGCACTGAACTTTGATACCGCAGGCGATTCTCTATCAAACCATGAGTTAACATCCAATCAACAATCACCCCTTCCCGTAAAGCTCGCTCACAAATCGTAATTTCATCAACTCCCAGTAACTTCATTGTTTCCAATAAAATCATTGCTCCCGGGAGAATAATTTCCGCCCGTCGGTCAGACATTCCGGGTAAATCAGCCCGTTTTTTAACATCCAAAGAAGCTAATAACTTAACAATATCTTCTAAATCTTTGGTAGTAAAAGAATATCCCTGAAGTGGATTAGGATTGCTATTTAATTTCTCCTTAGCATGAATCGTCGCTAAACATTCAATCGTTCCCGATGTTCCGACTAAACTAATGGTTTCTTCTGGAGATAATTGTGCGTTTAATTCCTCGACGGGGCGTTCCATACTACCCCGAATATAGGCTTGCAGAAATTTTAGCTCTTTATTATTAATCGGGTCAGTGGTAATATATTCTTGAGCTAGGCGTACTGCCCCGACTTTTGTGCTACTTAATGAGCGCGGTTCTTGACCATTCCCTAAAATTAACTCAGTGGATCCCCCGCCAATGTCAATAATGGCATGAGGTTTCTCATTAAACTCCATCGCTGAGAGTACCCCTAAATAGATGCGTCGGGCTTCCTCTTGTCCAGAAATGAGATCAATGGTTAACCCCAACTCTTCCCGAACCGTTTTAATGAATTCGCGACCATTGGGGGCTTCTCTAACCGCGCTTGTTGCGACAGCGACAATTTCTTCAGCATTAAAACTGCGGGCTAATTCTTGACCCCGTTGTAGGGTGGACATGGCTCGTTCCATCGCATCTAGGGTTAAAAATCCTGTTTTCGGATCGCGATCGCCGAGTCTCACAGTATCTTTTTCCCGAGCAATAATATTAAAAGCTGGAAGCGAGGGATCAATTTTCACAATTACCATGTGAATAGAATTTGTCCCGATATCAAAGGCAGCGATGACTCGTTCTTGATGAAGTTCTTTCTCTTGAGAATTTAGGCTTTCCGTTTGAATAGGATAGATTGTCTTAACCATTATTAGACACGCAGGTAGTGTTTTCTCACTAGTTTATTCTCTCATCTGTTTGGTGAATTACTGCGAGACTATAGTTTGTGAATGAACAAAGGCGATTAAAACCGCAGTTGGGCTTCTGGGGTAAAAAATTGACGGTAAATTCCCGCCGTGATTAAAAAAGTTGCCAGTAAATTAGCAAAAGCAAGAACCAATAAAATAACAATTTGATAAGAAACGGCATTGAGAGGAGTGACTCCTCCTAAAAGTTGACCCGTTAAAATTCCAGGTAAAGTAACAATCCCCACTAATGCCATTTGATTAAGATGGGGTAAAAGTCCAGCCCGAATCGCTTGACGACGATAAAGCGCGATCGCGTCAGAAGGGGTAGCCCCCAAAGACAAATGGGTTTCAATTTCCCCTCGATGAGTTTCGAGACTACTCACTAACCGTTCCCCAGCAATAGTCGCTGCATTCACCGCACTACCAATAATTATTCCAGCCAAGGGAATTGCATATTGGGGATCATACCAAGTGGGTGGCTGAATCATTAACAAAATCACATAAGACAAGGTTAAACCCGTTGTTAATAACAAACTACCACCAGCAATCCAAACTAAACGGGACAGTTTTTGCGACACGCGATTGCGAGTAACCAAGGTTCCCATTAGTACCATCAGCAAAATTACCCCTAATACCCCCCAAACCGTTTCCAGACTAAATACCAACTCGAGAAGATATCCAGCCACCACTAACTGTAAAATTGACCGAGCCGCACTGACTAATAACTGTTCCTCTAGCCCGATTTTTTGCCAACGCGATAGACTAAGGGCAATACCTATTAAAACAATTGTCAGCACCCAATCAATTGCCTCTAACTCAATCAACATAATAATGACTGCCATTCCTCCCATTGATCTAACTCGACAATACCATCTCCTTAACGACCAAATCAGTAAAGCGGTTACAGACGTTCTGAGTTCCGGACAATACATTGGTGGCTCTGCAGTCACAAGCCTAGAAACCCAATTAGCCGCCAATGTCGGGGTCACGCACTGTGTTTCCTGCAACTCCGGAACCGATGCCCTTTATTTAGCCCTTCGTGCTCTCAATATTGGCAAAGGAGACGAAGTCATCACCGCCCCTTTTACCTTTGCCGCCACCGCCGAAGTGATTGCAATGACGGGAGCCAAACCAGTCTTTGTCGATATTGCCACTCCCACTTTTAACTTGAATCTTGAAAAAGTGGAAACAGCAATTACCAAAAATACCAAAGCCATCATTCCCATTCACCTATTTGGTCAACCTGTCAATATGACAGAATTAATGAGAATTGCGAAAGCACATAATCTCTGGGTAATTGAAGACTGCGCTCAAGCCACGGGGGCAACTTGGCAAAATCAACCTGTTGGTAGTTGGGGAGAGGTGGGGTGTTTTAGCTTCTTTCCCACCAAAAATTTAGGAGGCTGTGGCGATGGTGGGGCTTTAGTCACCAATAACCCTGAACTGGCTAAAACCGCCCGTATCTTAGCCAATCATGGACAACGAGAAAAGTATAAACAAGAAAGCATTGGCATGAACAGTCGCTTAGATACCCTACAAGCCGCAATTTTATTGATTAAACTTCCCTATCTTGAATTTTGGAATAAGCAACGGCGAGAAATTGCCAAACGCTATCAGGACTTATTATCTCAAGTTGACAACATTCTCCTTCCCACTGAGTTAGCCCGGGGAGAAGGCGTTTGGAATCAATATACAATCCGCATTTCCCGACAATATCGAGATCAGCTGCGCTCTCACTTACAACAACAGGGCATTGGTTCCATGATCTATTATCCCTTTCCCCTCCATCTTCAACCAGCATATAAGCACTTAGGCTATGAGAAAGGAGACTTCCCCATTAGTGAACAAATGGCGCAAGAAGTGCTCTCTTTACCCATGTTTCCTGGATTATCTCATCAAGAACAAGACCAAGTAGCAACTGCCATTAAAACTTTGATGAAAGAAACTTTGGAACCAGACAATTAACCGTTTAAATCTAGTAACCCGGGGGGAAGGCTAACTTTTAATTCTTTTTGTTTGAAATCAACCACAGGAACAATCTCTTTGACAAAAGGAATGAGCACCTGTTTAGAAGAGGAAGACGCTTCAGAAAAAGGCTCATCTAACCGCACAACTAAGAGATCATTCCCTGCCGAATAAAGATCAACCACAGTGCCAAGGAATTTTCCCGTTTCTTGGTCAATTACCTTTAAATCAATTAAATCAGCCACATGATATTCATTTTCTGCTAATTGAGGACGATCGCGCTTTTGGGCAAATAATTTACTTTTTTTTAACGCTTCTGCCTGATTACGATCTCTCACCTCTTTTAGGGTTAAAACGTAACGCTGTTTCCCTGGCAAATAATACCCTTTTTTGAGGGTAACTAGCTCCAATTCCTCAACATTAGGCCGTTTTAACCAACGCTTTCCCGGCGTTTCAAATCGTTCCGGAAAATCCGAATCAGGATAAACCTTTACTTCTCCTTTAATGCCATGAGGAGAAATAATTGTCCCAATTTCAATTAACTCTTCCGTCATTTTTACTGTTCTCAAAATTATCCAATCATCAATTAATTAATCATCCACTCGCAACCGAAGCTGAAAATAAACTAACACCAAAGTTACCATTAATAAAATCGTAGCTGCCGCTGCAGCATAACCAAAATCAAATCGTGCAAAAGCCTCCTCATAAATATAATAAACTAAGATATTAGTGGAATTAAGAGGCCCCCCACCGGTAACCACATAAACTTGTTCAAAACTCCGTAGCGTAAAAATCAGGGTAATAATGGTAGTAAATAATAAAGTGGGGCGTAATCCGGGTAACGTCACATAGAGAAATTTCGCCAGGCCATTTGCCCCATCTAACTCTGCTGCGTCATAGCGAATTTGGGGAATTGCTTGTAGCCCTGCTAAAAAAACTACCATATTAAAGCCAATTTGTTGCCAAGTGCTGAGAATAATCAACACCGGCATCGCCCAACTTGGGTTATTTAACCAATTAATCGAATCAACTCCCAAATTAATTAATAAGTCATTGATCGGCCCTTGATTTTGAAATAACCAGCGAAACCCCAAACCAACTGCAACTAGAGAAATGATAGAAGGGAGAAAATAAACAGTTCGTAACAGCCCTCGCAAGGCAATTGATTGATTCAATAAAACGGCGATAATCAGAGGAAGAATAACACTAGGAATAACCGTAGCAAGTGTAAAGTAAATTGTATTGCCAATAACTTGCCCAAAATCGGGATCAACCACCAGACGCAGGTAGTTACGTAACCCCACCCATTGTTCTCCCGTTTGAGTAAAACTGCCAGTTGTAAAACTTAAGTAAAGCAAATAGGTAATGGGATAAAAGACAAAAACGCCTAAAAAAAATAAAGCTGGAGCTAAAAATAACCAAGCCGTTATAGTTTCTTTATCCCACCATTGCCACGGATTAAGTTTCTTTGTCTGCATTTTATTCTTGTACTTTTAGTTGATGTTCTGCTAGAATTTGAGCAACTTTTTCTTGCATAGCTTGATGTCTTGCCACCCCTTCATAACGATACCGATTATAATTATTATTAATAATTTGAGTTTTGATATTATTAATACGTTCTTCGGTTTCAGGGTGAGTAGATAGCCAAACTGGAGGGCTAGGACGATCCTGCTTTTTGTCTTCTAAAGTAAGCATCAAATTATAAAGTCCATCCGCTGCATAATGACTACTAGCAAGTAAGCGCGTTCCAATTTCATCTGCTTCTCGCTCCATATCTCGGCTATAGTTTAAAACAATTAAATTGGTAGCAGTGCGACCAAAGGGAACAAATTGACTAACATTGGCTAATAGATTGCCCTCTGTTACTAATTGAAACCCATGGGATAAGTCAGTATGGGCTAATTCATGGGCAATTAACCCTGCTAATTCTGCTTCTGACTTAGTATTTAAAATGGCGCCGGCATGAATAAAAATTTTGCCACCAGGAAGGGCAAAAGCATTTAAGTTATCATCCTTAATAACATGAAATTCATACTCAAAATCATCCCTTCCCGTATAAGTTGTGAGAGTCTTACCAATTTCATTAACATACTCGTTAACCTCCTCATCTTCGAGAAGAGGGAGTTGTTGTCGTAAGCGATTAGAAAATGCTTCTCCAACTCCAGACTCTCCCCGTAACAATAAAGCGGTAGAGTCAATGGCAGAAATTGGCCCTAACAAGCTACCTGTAAAAGCATATCCCAATGCGCCAGTAATTAAATTAGCAAACACATTCCCCCGTAAATTAGCTCTTAATCGGCTTTGATATTGTTCTAAACGCTGATTAGCAATCGTTTGTAATTCTTCAGCTTTACTATGTTCAGGGTTAAGGAGGGCAAACTGACGAGCGGTGAAAGAGGCATCTAACCATTGTTCAGTTTTTTCGTAAAGGGGAAGGATAGCTTCAACTAATTCAAATTCGTGGGGATAATGAGAAATCGTTTTTTCTAAGTGCTTAATGGCTTTTTCTGTTTCCTCAAAATAAACTAAGGCTTCAGCATAGCGAACATGACCTGGAATAAAATCAGAATGTTCTGTTACTAGATGTTGTAATGGCGCAAGACTTTTAGTTCTCAGTTTTGGATCAAAGTCGGCTTTTCCGTGTCGCCAATAGACTTTTCCAGCAGGGGGAAGTTTGTCTTCCTCATAATAAGAGTCTCGTAAAGTCGATACCGTTTCGGTGTCAAAAGACACCTTGGCTTCTCGATAAAGGGCTTCTGCTTTTTCTTTTTCTCCTGCTTGATAATACTCATCTGCTTTGATTAAAAGGGCTAGATACTCAGATTCTTCTTCACTGAGATCAGGGAGAAGTTCACTAATTTTTTCTTCGAGGGTTTCTTCCTTGTCTTCGGTAATGACTTCTTCTTCCCTTTCTTTAGAAGTTTCCTTTTCTGAAACTTCACTCCAAGCTATGGTAGGGGTTAGAGTTAATAGAGCAAGACTAATTAAGAGAGCATTACAAGAGCGTTTGATCATGATGTAACAGGGGTGGAACTTGATTCCAGATGTTACTTTTATGATATCCGATCGCGAAATTCTCTCAACTTAATGCCTGACAGAATTTAAAGCGGGTAATGGGACTCGAACCCACGACATTCACCTTGGGAAGGTGACGTTCTACCACTGAACTATACCCGCACTACTGGCTAATTATAGAATATTTGCCGTTAATTTGGAAAGTCATATTTGTCCTTTGTAAACCCATGACGATCTATATCTTTAAGCATAAATTGCTCATTTTGTATCAGTTTTGTCATAAATTGCAATAAAAAATTGTCAAAATTAAAGATGATCGCCAAAAAGGAGTGATAGCAATGGGTTTAGCGAAAGCAGTTGAGGTTTATTGCTTAGATTCGATACAGGGGGGAATGTCGCAGTTTTACACGCCACAAACCAGTAATGAAACCATGTTAGTAGAAATCCCGTCGCATAGTGTGGATAATTTATTTGTGCATCACTTTCAAACGGATCAGTTATTGGTGGTAAGAGGGAGTTTTATTTTAGTGGTGTTACAAGATCGCAAGTACCGATATATCCCCCTTCGTGATTCTTATCCGCAAGTAGTGAAAATTCCGCCGGGTATTCCTCATGCAGCAATTAACCCCAACGCTGAAAGTTGTGTTTTAGTAAATGCAGTGCTTAGACATGGAGAAAGCCACCCAAAAGACTATCAGCCGTTACCCCCTCCCTTTCCTTATGATTTGGAGTTAGCGACAAAGAGTGTTGCTTGTTAGGAGTAATTGGGGGTTAATTCCCCTGTTAAAGCAGTGGTTTTGAGATCTAATCCTTGCTGGAAAATTTCCTCAATGGGTCGCATTTCTCCAGTTTCTATCATCATTTTATGATCAGGGGTGGCGCGAATTGTTCTCCCATCTTCTAAAGTGTATTCGATGATTTCTTGTTTTCCCCGAGGATGCCACTGCGCGATGGGTTGGGTGTAAATAAAGCCATTTTGATCCACCGTATAAACATTACAGGCAATTTTTTCTTCCACAATTTTGCCAATGGGTAATGGGCCATATTCTTCGGTTAAAATCTCGGTATCATAACTGAGACAATATTCAGCAAACTTAATCATTTGCTCAAATAAATGTTCTGCTGTTTCCTGTTTCACCCCATTTTTAGTTGCGCCATCAATAAACATTTCTCGATGTTTCTGCATTTCCGCAACTTTCTTTTTCCCCATGGCGCGGCGTAATAAATCTGCTTGTCCTAAAGAATAGCCTGCCATATCTTGGGCAATTTTCATGATCTGTTCTTGATAGACCATGACCCCATAAGTTTCGTCTAAAATGGGTTCTAAAATGGGATGATCATAGGTGATTTCTTCTCGTCCATGTTTACGGTTAATAAAGATGGGAATTAATCCTGCATCCAATGGGCCAGGGCGATAGAGGGATAAAATAGAGGAAATATCTTCAATGCTAGAGGGTTTTAAGTCTTGAACTACTTTTAACATTCCTGATGATTCCAATTGGAAAATGCCCTCTAACCAGCCTTTAGCAATTAAATCATAGGTTTTCGTAATGTCGTGAGGTTTCGTATTTTTGATTTCTCCTTTCGCTAAAATTTTTCGAGAATAGATTTCCTCAAGAGGTAATTGATCTAAATTTAATTCTGTTCCTTTATTCTGCTTAATTAAATCAGCAGTTCTTTGAATAGTGGTGAGATTTTTTAGCCCTAAAAAGTCCATTTTTAATAAGCCAAGGGCTTCTAAATCTTCCATATAATATTGGGTGATCACTGCCCCATCATTATTCTTTTGTAAAGGGACAATTTCGTCTAGAGGATCTTTAGAAATCACGACCCCTGCAGCGTGAACACCAAATGTTTTATTCATTCCTTCAATACGAATTGCCATATCCACCCAGCGATGGACTTTTTCATCCGTATCATAGAGTTTCTTAAACTCAGGTTCGGGGGTATTTTCTGAGATCATTGTTGTTAGTTCCGCTGGCTTTCCTCGCGCTACAGGAATTAATTTTGCCAAGCGATCTGACTCCGAATAAGGAATATCTAAAACTCGCGCCACATCCTTTAAGACAGCTTTCGAGGTCATGCGGTTAAAGGTAATAATTTGGGCAACTTTATCCTCTCCATAACGTTCGGTGACATAATCAATAACTTCGTCTCTTCTTTCAATACAAAAGTCGGTATCAATATCAGGCATGGATTTTCGTTCGGGGTTTAAGAAACGCTCGAATAATAAGCCATGATGCACAGGATCAATGTTAGTAATTTTTAACACATAGGCAACTAATGATCCTGCTGCTGAACCGCGCCCTGGCCCAACGGGAATGTTATTATCTCTCGCATATTTAATATAATCCCAGACGACTAAAAAGTAAGTAGAAAATCCCCGTTCTTGCATGATCGTGAGTTCTCGTTCTAAACGGGTTTTATAAGTTTCTGGAATTTCAGAACGACTGCGACATCCTAACCGTTCTAATAAGCCATTCCAAGATAATTCTTCTAGATAACTATCTGCGGTGTGTCCACTGGGAACAGGATAATTGGGAATGCGAGGTTCACCTAAAATGTTGTAGGGTTTGATTTTGTCTGCAACTTCGACGGTATTAGCAATAGCACTTTGGATAACAGCATTGGATAAATGATCGCGGAATAATTCTGCCATTTCTTCAGCAGATTTAAGATATTCTGTGCCACTATAACGGAGGCGTTTATCTTCAGTAATTAACTTATTAGTTTGAATGCAGATTAATGCGTCGTGGGCTTCTACATCATTACAAGAAATAAAATGGGAATCATTAGTGGCAACGATTTTAATGTCTAATTCTTCACTAATTTTGACAATTTCTGTGTTAACAACCCGATCTTCTGCGGAACCATGATCTTGAATTTCTAAATAATAGTCATCCCCAAAAACTTTCTTGTACCATTTGGCAATTTTCCGTGCTTCCTTGCGTTCTCCTCTTAAGATAGCTTGGGGAATTTCTCCCCCTAAACAACCACTGGTAACAATTAAGCCTTCTTTATACTGTTCAAGATACTGTTTATTAATACAAGGACGGGCAAAAATGCCTTTTCCGTGAACCCCTTTGAGGTGAGACAGGGTGGTTAATTTCACTAAGTTTTTATAGCCTTGGGTATCTTTAGCTAAGACAACCTGGTGATATTTTTTGTACTTTCCAGGCGCTTCGAGATCATCGGTATTAATCACATACATTTCGTTACCGATGATGGGTTTAATATTCTTGGATCGACAGAGTTTAATCAGTTCAATTGCCCCATACATCACGCCATGATCGGTAAGCGCGATCGCGTCCATTCCTAATTCTATAGCGCGATCAATTAAAGGAGGCAATTGAGAAGCTCCATCTAACAAACTGTAATCACTATGAATATGCAACCCAACAAATGACGACATTTCTTTATTCCCTATTTCTTTAACCTCTCCCTAAATTAACAATGATTGCATTAGGCTAGGATAAGAGATCCAATCATTGCATGATCCACTGTTATGGCTTCTTTCTGGGACATTGTTAAATATTATCGTTCTTTTTGGCGAGCGTCATTATTAAGTATCGCCGCGGCGAGTTTCTTTCAACTGCTAGATTTGGTAGTTCCTTACGCCATTGGGCAAATTATTAATGTCTTAGCCGATCAGCAGATTGATCCAGGAGTGAGAGTTTTAGGTCATACAGTAGCAGAAATTCTCAATGTCTCGGTTACGCCTACTTTATTACTAGGGGTGTTACTGGGAATAATTTTTATTGTCACGGTAGCGCGATCGCCGCTGCAGCCTTGGTTATCAGAATGGTATCATTGGGCAATTCCATTACGGGCACGTCAAGAAAACGCCAGAACCATTTTCGCTAAAATCCTTTCCCTTCCCCTGGAATTTTATGATGAAAATAACCCCGGTCGCATTGCGAGACGAGTTACCCGCGGTTTAGCTAATCATACTTGGACTTATCCTGATATCGCTGGTCAACTGATTCCGAAGTTAGTGCGAGTTTTTGGGATTTTTATCGCGATCGCGCTGATTGAATGGCGAATCGCGATCGTCTTTGCTATTTCTTTCCTCAGTGTACTGATTTACAGTCTCCGTGATTTGAAACGAATTATCGAACGGGAAGCCAAGCTAGAACAATACATGGAAAACACAGACAGTCGCACGTCTGAAATTATTACCAATATTAAAACTGTAAAAGCCTTTGCTACAGAATCCCAAGAAATGGAACGGCAACGACAACGTCTGCAACGAGAATTACAAGTTGTCCTTTATCGCATTCACAGAAGCTATGTTCGTTTGAGTACCAAACAGCGAACAATTGTGCAAGGGAGCTTATTTGCTGTTTTAATTTTAACTTTAATCCCCACCATACAGGGAAATATCTCCCTCGGGCATTTTATTACAACGTTTACAGTTGCAAGTATGGCGTATGAAGAACTAACCCCGATTAGCAACCTGGCGGAACTCTTTGCAAGGCGTTATGTTTCTATGTTGCGCTTCCATGAGTTTAATAATATGCCTGTCAGTAAAGATGTTGCCAGTTTAGAATTAGAGTCTCCCCAAGATAACCCCTATAAATTTACAGGAAAAGTCGAATTTAATCATGTTAGTTTTGGCTATGATCCCCATAATCCCGTCTTAAAAGATATCAATTTACAGATTGAACCCTATCAAACAGTTGCTTTAGTGGGACGATCAGGATCAGGAAAAAGTACCCTTGCTAAACTCTTATTCCGTTACTTTGAACCGAATCAAGGTCAAATTACAATTGATGGGATTGATTTAAGAGACTTAGATGTTGCCAGATATCGGCGACGACTGGCGATTGTTCATCAAGAAGTAGATATTTTTAATGGCACACTGTTAGATAACCTTACCTATGGCAATCCTGAGGCAAGTTTTTCGGAGGTAGAATCAGCCTGTAAAATTGCTCGTGTGGATGAGTTTTTACCCGAATTACCCCATGGCTACTTTACAGTGGTAGGAGAACGGGGAGTTAGGCTTTCTGGCGGACAACGTCAGCGCTTAGGCATTGCAAGGGCTTTAATTGTTGATCCTGATGTATTGGTGTTTGATGAGGCAACTTCTAGCCTTGATTATGAGTCAGAACGATCAATTCAAATGGCAATGCGATCGCTGCTGGGAACTCGCACTTTAATTATTATCGCCCACCGTTTAAGTACGGTTCGAGAAGCGGATCAAATTGTCGTCTTAGATCAAGGGCGCGTAGCCGAAATTGGAACCCACAGTGAACTGCTTTCTGGAGAAGGGTTATATCGGCGCTTAAATGAGTTGCAAGCCGATGGAGAATTAATTGTGGATTAACAAAAAAATCTCATACTCAAGTATCATGGCAGATTGAGTTAAGAAAAGGATTCAGTTTAATGAAACATCGTGGTGTTACCATTTGGTTAACAGGTTTAAGTGGTGCTGGAAAAACAACAATCACTCAGGCTCTAGAAAAAGAACTGCGATCGCGCGGTTGTGAAAAACTAGAGGTATTAGATGGGGATATCGTCCGCCAAAACCTCACTAAAGGATTAGGCTTTAGTAAAGAAGACAGAGATACCAATATCCGTCGCATTGGCTTTGTTGCCCATCTTCTAACCCGTAACGGAGTAATTGTTCTCGTTTCTGCCATTTCTCCTTATCGTGAAGTAAGAGAGGAAGTTGGTCAAAAAATTGGGGATTTTGTAGAAGTGTTTGTTAATGCCCCCTTAAGTATTTGTGAAGAACGAGATGTTAAAGGCTTATATAAAAAAGCCCGTGCTGGGGAAATTCAAAAATTTACAGGCATTGATGATCCGTATGAACCGCCAAACAACCCCACTGTGGAATGTCGCACTGATTTAGAATCTCTTGATGAAAGTGTGGGCAAAATTGTCACTAAACTAGAGTCATTAGGCTACATTTCTAATTAACAACTTATTTCCCCCAATTCGGGGGAGTATATAAAGGACAAAATCAATCATGTTGCCTCGTTTTCAAAACTGGTTAGAAACCCGTTTCTCTAGCCCTTCCTATGGTGGATTAGTTTTACTGTTGATTGCCATTTCTTTCTTTGGCGCGGCGACAAATACCATGGTGGGGTGGTTATATGTTCTCAGTGGTCTGATTTTTGCCTTATTGGGATTAGCTGCAGTTCTTCCCCCACGGGCTTTAAAATCTTTGCAGGTGCAACGTTCTCCCATTTATCCCGTTAGTGCTGGGGATGAGTTAACTTTAGAATTAATCATTACTAATCCCACCAGGCAAAGTAAGACTCTTTTACAAGTTATTGACTGTGTTCCAGAAGGGTTAGGAAAGCCCCCAAAAAGGGCAATTGAAAATCTCCCGCCTCAAGAGTCTTATTCTTGGATTTATAGTCTGAAAGTGGTACAGCGAGGAATTTATCATTGGTCACAAGTGGACTTACGTAGTGCCACCCCTCTGGGTTTGTTCTGGAGTCGTCGCAGTCGTGAGGTAACTGCGAAAGCAATTGTGTATCCCCTTGTTTTACCCCTGAAACAATGTTCTCTCTTAGATACTTTAGGACAAGAAGATAGTGATCAATTTCCCCAAGAAAAGCGTTTCCAATCGGCAAATATTGGTTTAACTAGAGGAGTACGTCCTTACAGAAAGGGAGATCCGCCGCGCTTAATTCATTGGCGCAGTACAGCCAGATTTGGGGAATTACGGGTGCGAGAAATGGAACTCTCTGTCGGGGGTCAAGATGTGGTAATTTGCCTCAATAGTGCTATTTCTTGGCAACCAGAGGTGTTTGAGGATGCGGTAATTGCTGTTGCTTCCCTTTATTTTTACGCTTACCGTAGTCAACTTAATGTTAAACTGTGGACAGCGCGATCGGGATTAATTTCCTCACAACAGGGCGTTTTAGAATCTCTAGCTGCAGTAACATTTTCTGAAACCCGAGAAAATAATCCTCCTCCCCTGCCTTTAATTTGGGTCACTTGCGATATGACCGAGGTTAATGATCTTCCTCGTGGTAGTCGTTGGTTACTATTCACAGAAGAGGAAAATGTTGCTGTTGATAGTGGCTTTTCGGGACTAACCATTAATTCTGCCGAACGGTTAAAACCACAGTTAGAGAGAATTGTATAGCGTTTCTTAGTCATTAGTCATTGGTTTACAAAAGACAAAGGACAAAGGACTAATAACAAAGGACAAAAACCTCCTGAGAGTGAAGACTGCTAAATAACCTAATTACTACCATTGCGGTGTTCATTATCATAATGAATGCGAGTTCCCGCCCAAGAGAGTTTTTCACGCAAAGTATGGTAGAAAGAATGTTCTTCCCGTAGAATGATAAATTTTGCCAAACAATTTGCCATAGTCACAGAAACTCGCTGTCCGGGCCAAATGGTGGTTCCCAGCGATCCATCTGTCCAAAGTTTAGTGACTGGTTCTTGTTCTCCGAGGGGCCAAACATTAACCACAGACCCCGGCGGAATCACTAAAGGGCGACTAGAGAGACTCAAGGGACAAATTGGGGTAATAACCATTGCTTCCATTCCAGGATGGACAATGGGGCCATTGGCAGAAGCTGTATAGCAGGTTGAACCAGTGGGCGTAGAAACAATTAAGCCATCTCCCTGAAATTGATCCACAACTTCCCCATCCACTTCCATCTCTAGAATTGAAGTTGGCATCCGATCAATGCTGGCAGGTTTGACACAAATTTCATTTAGGCAGAAGAAACGATCGCTCATGGGTTGAGGTTTAATTCGCCCTCCCTCCAACACTTGCGCTTGTAGCATCATTCGCCGTTGAATGGCATAAAGATCGGATTCTAAGCGATCTAGAGTGGCTTCAATATCTTGACAGAGTTCAAAGGGTTCGGTAAGAAAGCCCAAATGTCCTCCCACATTAACTGCAAGAATTAACGGGGAGGCTAAGGCTAACTCTCGGGCAGCGGCTAAAGCGGTACCATCCCCTCCAAAAACAATGGCAAGGTCAATTTGATTAGTGACAGAGGATAAAAAAACAGGATAGGGATTATCCTTAAAGCCACTTGGCCCCATAAGAACCTTACAGTTACGCTTTTCTAGGGCTTTAGAATACTTTTCCGCCCAGGCTTTACTTTCAGATTCACCTGCTTTATAGGCGATGATAACTTGTTTGAGTTCCACAATTTGTAATGATTATTCCAGTGCTTCAATTTCTAAACTAGCGATACTTTCTTCAAAATTACTGACGCGCTGCTCAAATTCACTACTAGGAGTTGTATAAGTGGTAATCCACATAGCTTCGGGTTGAGAATGAATATAAAACAGTTGTGTCATTTCTACCCCTTCCTCTGTAGTAAGAGTCGTTAAAATTCGCCCCATAGAAGTGTCATTATTGTTAATGATTTCTTGTTCTTCAATATTATGGGTAGCTTCGAGGTTGCTAACTGCTTGAGAAAGATAGTCCTCAAGGCTGATTTCCTCATCTAATTCGTGTTGAACGACATTGACATTGGTAAGAGTATCTGACTCAAAGAATTGTGTATCAAAGGCAATCAAAGCAATTTCCTCAGGATTTTCCTGCACTGCTTGCAAACGCTCACTATAATCACCATTTAGCTGTTCTAAGGTGGATTCAATTTCAGTGAGGTCAAGATTGGGACTTCCGCCACGATAACTAGCTGGAACAGATAACTTAACGCTTTCCCCTTCTAGCATTTCCCAGTCTTCGGTGGTTAAATCATAGGCTTCTAAACTGGCATCAGCTTCGCTTACAGTCATGGCTGTAGGATTATCTTCAGAAGCAATTTGTTGACAGCTACTGAGTGTAATTAAAACCAAAACCAGAAAAAAGGAGATCAAATGTTTCATTGCTTCAATAGTTGATTCAGATAGCGCAACAGTAATATTCCGATGAGAGTGGTTAAAGCCACCACTAGCCAATAGCTATCAGTGATGAGACGGCTTTGATCTAAAGCCCAGCCCCCCAAAGGTGGTCCAATTAAGAAACCCACTGCCCAACATTGAGAGTTTAAGGAAAGATAAATTCCCCGCATGGAAGCTGGGGCAATATCGGCAACAAGGGAGGAAGCCGCGGGCGTATAACTATTCATGCCTAACCCTAAAATTCCAAGGGTAATAATGGCAATGATTAAAGGGGCATTGGGCGTTACCCCTGTCACCCATACTAACCCAAAACCAATGAGCCAGAGCGAAAAGGAAAAGGTGAGGGCTTGGGCGCGTCGAAAACGGTTTAAAAATCTCGCCATCGGTAACTGCATAATGGCGGCGAGGGTAATATGCCAGGTGAAAAGGGCGCTGATAATTTCGGGAGAAAATCCTAGTTCTTCGCCACCGGTTTGAGGATAGTTACGGAGATAGAGGGGAAGGGTACTTTGAACTTTCGCAATATAGGTAGTGAAGAGAATATTAATGCCAAGAAAGATGACAAAAGCGCGATCGCGCAGTGCAATTCCCCAACCTTGAAAGAGATTTCTCTGAGTCGTTTCATCGTCAAAGTTATAGCTTTCTGCTACAGCAAAATAAATGACAGCAAAAAAGACGACAAAGGAAAGTCCATCCGCAGCAAATAAAAGGCGATAATTGCCCGCAGTGCTAATAATTAAGCCTCCTAGAATTACGCCCACGCCTAACCCTAAACTATCGGCAACCCGAGTAACGGCAAAGGCTTCATTGCGATCTTCTGGTCCGGTAATATCAGCAATAACGGCTTCTGTGGCTGGCCAATATAATCCCACACCAAAGCCCATTAATAAATTCCCAACTAAGAGAGTGGGAAAATTATAGGTTAATCCTAAAACAATATCAGCAAGAACAGAAACAGCGGCGGAGAGTAATAAAGTGCGTCGCCTTCCCCAAGATTTGCTATCGGTAAAAACGCCACCAAAAAAGCGACCAAGAACGCCAGCTACTTGACCACTTCCCACGCCAATTCCCACCAGTGTAGCGGATAGTCCCACTTGGTTAACAAAGAAAATTGAAGCGTAAAATAAGACAAATCCTGTCCCAATACTAGATAACAACCG
The DNA here is from genome assembly GCF_007904085.1 of Euhalothece natronophila Z-M001. GTDB lineage: Bacteria > Cyanobacteriota > Cyanobacteriia > Cyanobacteriales > Rubidibacteraceae > Halothece > Halothece natronophila. Next base: position 407,103 of record NZ_CP042326.1, on the reverse strand, counting down.
CCCAAAGGCTAAAATCCAAGTGGTACGATTGAGGGCGGGAAATTGTCGTTTGATTTTTTTCCACATTCTGGGTTATTTGTATTCCACTGATAAGGAATCACCAACTTCTAATTGTAATTCCTCAGCCCGTCCGCCTCTCAGTTCAAGGACTTTATCAATAATGGTATCGGGGCCATAAGTGGGACAAGGGGTTTCTCGACAGGGGGGAACATCTTGCGCGATCGCGCGAACTTCTCCTTCAGAAATAAAGATCATATCCAAGGGAATTTCTACATTTTTCATCCAAAACCTAGGAATTCGAGGCGGTTCCAGAGGAAACAGCATTCCCCGATTGGCTGCAAGTTCTTCCCGATACATTAAGCCCATAGCCTGTTCTTCTGGGGTACGAGCAACTTCCAGCTTAATGAGTTCTCCGCCAATTTCCACCTCCGCAGTAATGGGTAATTTTTGTCCCTGTGACTCACTTGAGGCGGCTTCTGACTCAGAAACGGAAACTTCATTAGAAGCACAGCCCATTAGTAATAGACAACAAAATAGTGCAACCCAACTCAAACGCAACATATCGTCTAAAAAATTTTGCTAAGATATTTTTTTATGATTTTTCTTGAGAAGACAATTCTAGAAATTGACGTAATCTTAATAAAGTAGTGGTTTGAGCCAGATTTAAAGGTAATAATGAAATCCCTTCTAAACGGGATTGTACCCAACCCTCATCCCAGCACCATTCATGATAGCCATCTACCGCCTCACTCAAAATCAAGCGTAAATAGGAATCATGTAACGTTTCAATTTCATGTTTGATCGTAATCAGACCAGTGCGACTAACAAAACTTAATCCAGGTTCTAATTGATTGGGCAATCCAGAAGATATCTGTTGAGGAAACATCCACTGACGGAGTTTTTCTGGGTAAAGTAAACTTTCACCAATAGCCCGGGCCGAAGCATTAACTTCAATTCTGATCTGACTTTGTTGGAATGTTCCCAGCATAAGTGAGGAAAAAAATAATTATTGGGTCAGTTAGATACCTTGGAGTTATTATAACGCCCTTGGTGTCCTTCTCCAATTATAAGTCTGTGCTCAAAGTTTCCAATTCTCTAACAGTTCGCTTTAACTCTATAGCAATTGGAGTTGGTTTTCGTTTGTAAAAGGCAACTGCTAACTCTCGATAGTACCAGAGGGTTTCTTCTTTGGAAGCACTAAAAACATCCCAAATTTTTTCTCCTATTTCGTGCCAATCTTTAATAATGGAACGCACATTATGGAGTTTATCCGCTGCCGAGACTAAAGCCGCTTGATCACTCATATTGGGGACATGATTAATATAGGCTTCTTTTCGTTCACGCCAAGGGGGTTTGGGTTTTTCATAAGCATCACTACAGGCTTCAACAATAGCAGTGACATTTTCTCCAAAGTTTTGTTTAATTTTATCACGGGTGGGTAATCCGCCTTGGTCTTCAATGGCATCATGGAGCAAAGCAGCGATCGCGCTATCTTCATCTCCCCCATATTCCAAGACAAGGCTACAAACCCCTAATAAATGACAAATATAGGGAACACTTGAGCCTTTCCGAAATTGCTTACGATGTAAATCACTTGCAAAAGTGAGAGCGTGGTCAAAACGAGAAGAAAGTTGCATATTCATTGTATTTTTTGCCAAAACTCGGTTAAGCTCATTGATGATCTGGTAATTTAATTAATTGTCTGATGGTGCAACAAGTTAATTCAATTCCTGAAACGGAAAAATTTCAACCCCTATTTGATCCTTACCTACTGCAAAGGGCTCAACACATCTATGAAAAATGTTACGAGATTTACCCGAAAAAAGCGGAACAAATGCAAGGAATTGCCATTAACCGCGAAACCTATCGAGGACAACTAATTTTTAAAGAAAAGCCAATTTTATTGCCTTGGGAAACCTTTATTCCTTCTGAGGAACTAGAGATAGAAGTAAGTGATGATTAGTTATTAGTCATTAGTCATTGGTCATTAGTCATTGGTTATTAGTCATTAGTCATTAGTCATTGGTCATTAGTCATTGGTCGCTGGTTTAAAAATAATAAAGGAAAAGGACAACAGACCAACTTATAACTCACTTGCCCATTTTTTAGCCCAATCCAGAATTCTTTTTACGTCTTGATCATTACTAGACTCACAATATAATCTTAATAGAGGTTCTGTGCCACTAAAGCGAACTAATAGCCAACTGTCATCGGCAAGACGAAATTTATATCCATCCACGGTTTGACAGTCTTTAACTGCTTGTTCAGCAATTTGAGTTGGAGGATTTGTCTCCAGAATGTTTCTGACTCGTTCTTTGGCTTCAGTGTTCGCTAATGGTAAGTCAACGCGATTATAAGCAGAGTGAAATTCTAACTCAGTTTGTAAGTCTTGATAGAGCCTTCCTAGATCTTTTCCTGTCACCACCACTGCTTCAAGGGCGTAAAGGGCAGATAAGAGGGCATCTCGTTCAGGAATATGCGTTCCATAACCAATGCCCCCTGATTCTTCTCCCCCAATAAGAACATCAGTTTTTAACATTCGTTCTGCGATATATTTATAGCCGATGGGGGTTTCATAAATCCGTTGTTCGTATTTCTCTGCCACTAGCGGAATTAAATCTGAGCCACTAACCGTTTTAACGACTTCGCCAGTAAATCCATGATGTTTCACTAGATGTTGGATCAAAATAGGGATTAAGACTTGCGAGCTTAAAAAGTTTCCCTCGCCATCAACTGCCGCTACGCGATCGCAGTCGCCATCAAAGACTAATCCCACCTGTAATTCCCAGGCATTTTCGAGTTTAGCTTGCTTAATCCCTTGAAATAAGTCTGGAATATACTGGGGTAAAGGCTCAGGGGGATGCCCACCAAATAACGGATCACGATTAGCATTAATTTCTGTTATTCCTTCCCCCAGAAGCCGAGATAAGCCTCCTGCGGCTGCACCGTGCATTACATCCACAAAAATCCCCAGTTTTCCTTGGGAAATAGCACTTTTAATCTGCCGAATTTTAACTTTTGACTCTAATCCTGCCAAATAACTATCCCAAGGATTAAACCATTCTAAAGTTCCGATATCCTCAGACTTGTGAATTTTTCCTTGTGCTAATTTTTCCTCAATTTCTGCAGTAATCTCTCTTCCCACCGATCCCCCAAAAGCTGATTTGACTTTTATCCCTAAATATTCTGGGGGGTTATGACTAGCTGTTAAAACTAATGCTCCCAAGGCTGCTTGAGTTTTTGCCGCCCAACTTAGTGCTGGGGTAGGGGCATAACAATTGGCTAAATTAACATCAAAACCTGCTTTTTGCACGGCTTCAGCAGCAACTTGAGCAAACTTTTCTGCCATGAAACGGCGATCATAACCAATAACAATTAAGGAATTTTGGGTTAAACTACCATAGTGCTTTTGTAAAACTTGAGCCGCAATTACGCTAACTTGTTTCACCCGTGAAAAGGTAAAATCTTCAGCAATCACACCGCGCCAGCCGTCAGTTCCGAATTGAATTGTGGAATTAGTCATCTGTTTACGCTTCCCGATTATCCTCGTTATTGTCACTAAATTCTAAATGGAGCAGCAGCGATCGCAACTTCATCCGTTCAATATAGGGCCAGCCCCCATTTTCTTCAATATTACGTAGTAATCGATATAACTCCTGTCGAGTTTCGGGAAGTGCTGGATTAAACAAGTGTTCTCGAATTTCCCAATGTAATGCTTCTACAACCCGCAGTATTGTTAATAATGCTGGTGCGTCTCCTTCATAATCCTTTGCAAGCTCCCAAACTAACTTCTTTAGGTGCTCTGTTTCCTCGGTCAACTTTTGATTTGCCTTGTGATCCATCAGTTTATTTAGTTACAAAACTTTATAATTTCCCCCTCTTCAGGAGTTTCCTTGTTAGGAAAAGCAACTGTAGAGTGTACAATGCCTAATTGGATGTTCAATAACTTTTTTGATTATCGTAAGATTTTGGTGAAACTCCTCCTTGTATCTGAACGGCAACCAACACGAACTGAATGCGCCCTCGTGTTAGTTCAAACTTATCATCATCTTAACCAGATGAGGATTTGATCGTAGGATTAAAAAAGAGGAGTTGTTTATGATCGCCAATTGGGCGCAATCTATAACATTGCTGTAGCGGAGAGTTTTTTCAAAAGAGGAATCAAGAAAAATTATGAAATATCGTGCAATAATAGCCACTGTCCTGGCGCTGTGTTTAAGTTTTTTAACGGCTTGTGCTGAAGAGCCAAGCGAATACGTTGATAAAAGTCAATTAACTTACGATCAAGTAGTGGGAACAGGACTAGCAAACAAATGTCCTCGTTTAGCATCAAGCAGACGGGGAGTGATTGAAGTCAGTCCGGATAAAATCTATAAAATCAAGGATATGTGTTTGCAACCGACAGAATTTTATGTGAAAGAAGAACCCACTAATTCTCGTCGGGAAGCGGAATTTGTTTCTGGTAAGTTGCTCACTCGTTCAACTTCTAGTTTGGATCAAATTGTTGCTAACCTAAAGTTAGATCAGGAAGGGAAGTTTTTGTTTCAGGAAATTGATGGCATTGACTTCCAGCCCATTACCGTTCAACTCCCCGGTGGTGAGCAAGTTCCGTTCTTATTTACGGTGAAAGGTTTAACTGCTCAAACTGAACCTGGATTAGAAAATATTAATACTTCCACGGATTTTGAGGGAGATTTTGAAGTTCCTTCCTATCGTGGCGCGGTATTTTTAGATCCGAGAGCAAGAGGGCTTGCCAGTGGTTATGGTAGTGCCGTGGGATTACGTGCTAGCTCAGATGATGAGAAATTTGAAAAGGAAAATCAAAAGAGTTATAAAAAAGGAAAGGGACATATTTCCTTACAAATTGAAAAAGTGGATCAGGTAACTGGAGAATTTGCTGGTACTTTTGAAAGTGATCAGCCTTCAGATACTGATTTAGGGACAAAAGAGCCCGAAGATGTTAAGATTCGTGGTATTTTCTACGGACGCTTAGAAGAACCAGCTGTAGAAGCTGAAGCAGCGACTTAGTTGTCTAGTTAGGGGGAGTTTTCCCCCTTTTCTTTACCATTAATTTTGTAGCCAATCTCGGATTGTCGTCACCACATCAGAAATAGGCATCTCTTGGGATGATAAATTGGCGCGTTTGATCACTTCCACATTGCCATTAGCTAGGGAGCGACCAGTGACAATCCGATAAGGAATCCCAATTAAATCCGCATCTTTGAATTTTACCCCTGCTCGTTCGTCGCGATCATCGAGTAACACTTCAATTCCAGCGGCTAATAAGTCTTGATACAAGGTTTCAGCGACTTGGGATTGTTGCTGATCCGTAACATTAGGAACCGTGATAATAACTTGATAAGGCGCGATCGCGCTCGGCCAGATAATGCCATTTTTATCATAAGACTGCTCCACAGTGGCTTGGGCTAATCGGGAGACTCCAATGCCATAACAACCCATATAGAGGGGGACTTCTTGCCCTTGTTCACTGGTATAAGTTGCCCCCATTGCCTCAGAATACTTAGTTCCTAGTTGGAAAATATGCCCCACTTCAATACCGCGCGCACTTTGGAGAATCTGCTGAGAATCATGGGTAGCGCGATCGCCAGCTTGGGCTTCTCGAACATCAACGACAGTTTCAGGAAGGGTAAACTGTTCTCCCCAATTTGCCCCGACTACGTGATAACCATTTTCGTTAGAACCAGTTACAAAGTTTTGTAGATTCACTGCTGTTTCATCCACTAAGCGCAAAAACTTCGGTTCAACCCCTTTTCCCCCCTGAATATAATCATCACCTAAATCAGGGGCAATATAGCCCAATGGTAGCGGTTTTGTCGCCCATTTTTGTTGCGCGTCTGCATCAGGCACATTTAAGCCAATTAACGCCTGTGCGCCATAATTTCCCGCCATTCCCGAAAGAATATTGGTTAACTTCACATCATTCACATCTTGATCACCGCGAATACTCACTAAGACTAAAACTTGCTTCCCATTGTCATAAACCGCTTCATAGAGAACATTTTTTACTACCGTCGTCGCATCACAGCTTAAAAAGTCGCAGAGAGTAGCAATAGTTGCAGTATTGGGCGTTTCTCGTTTCTCATACTTAGAAAAGGGAGAAGGTTGGGCTTCAGTGGGCAGAGAAACCGCTTTTTCCACATTAGCTGCATATTTACCATCCTCGGTATAGAGAACCTCATCTTCTCCCGCTTCTGCAAGCACCATAAACTCTTGAGACGCTGATCCACCAATTGCACCTGAATCAGCCTCCACTGCCGTAAAATGTAAGCCACAACGCCTTAAAATATTCTCATAGGCTTGGCTCATGGCAGCATAAGTTTCTTTCAGACTTTCAGGATCAGCATTAAAAGAATAAGCATCCTTCATAATAAACTCTCGCCCTCGCATTAAGCCAAAACGGGGGCGAATTTCATCGCGGAATTTCGTTTGAATTTGGTATAAATTTTGGGGAAGTTGCCGATAAGAGCGAATACTGTCTCTAGCAATGGCAGTAATCACTTCTTCGTGAGTGGGACCCAGTCCCAAACGTCGCTCTTGGCGGTCAATGAGAGAAAACATAATTCCCTCAGCTTTAGTATAAGTTTCCCAGCGCCCTGACTCTTCCCATAATTCCGAAGGTTGTAGCTGGGGTAATAAGCATTCCTGCGCTCCTGCGGCATCCATTTCCTCCCGAATAATTTGAGAAACCTTATTCAGAACGCGCCACATCATGGGAAGATAAGCATAAAGACCACTTCCAATGCGACGAATATACCCGGCCCGTAACAGTAATTGATGACTAGGAATTTCTGCTTCGGCTGGGGTTTCTCGTAGCGTCATCAAAAGCATTTGAGACATTCGCATGGCTAATTCTTCCTTAAATCCTCTAAACAACTTGCTCTGTTTAGGTTACTCTATCTTGTTTTGCGATGAATTGATGAATCTCCCCATCACAAATATCATCTGAAAAAAAGAAGACAGACAAACAAAAAATATTTTCTCTCATGGGGTAACAACCGCTTTAGCAGAAAAAGCCGATCGCCAGATGTAAGGCTTGGATATAATCTCTTCGGAGTTTGTTGAAAAGCATTCTTTTGGGTAGGAAGCTCCTTTTACATCGCGTCAGCGATTAAAAGTGAGTAGTTCACTTCTGTACACTTGTCAAAAGCCAGCAAGCGGATTTGAACCGCTGACCTACCCATTACGAGTGGGTTGCTCTACCACTGAGCTATGCTGGCATCAAGAGGCGACTACCGACTTATTATCTTAACTTAATTCGGTGAATGTGAAAAGCAGATCACTGATTTTTACTACCAATAACCCAACGCCAAAAGACATGGGATTTTCCGCGCCTGCGAATGCGTCGGACTTGCTTTTCTAGCTGATGTCGGTAGCGAGAAGAGAAGCCAAAGAGAATATTGCCACTTTGCCATAATAGAACAGCAGTAGTTAATCCTAAACACCAACTGATCGCGATCGCGCTAATTGGATTAAAAATCAAGGCATAACGAACTGCCGCCAGGGTAAAGTGGTCACGCATTAAGGCAATTTCTTCTTGTAGTTGCCAAGTTACAAAAGGGATAACCACTAGCCACGAGATGATTACCCCTAGCCAACGTGTACAAACCTTTAACTGATGTAACCGTTGCACTTGAACTGCTAATTCAGGATCTTCGGCACGAGATAACTGAGAATCAATCACACCTGCTCACTAAATGGTTTTTGTTGAGTAGTTTCTTGGCGTTCTCGCCACCAAGCAAGGAGGGTACTTGCAAGAAAAATACTAGAATATGCTCCCAATAAAAAGCCAATAATTAAGGCGAGAGCAAATTCTTTTAGGGTTTCTCCCCCAAATAATAAGATAGCAAGTAAGGGCAAAATTGTGGTTAAGGTGGTATTAATTGATCGGGTTAAAGTCTGATTGACTGCATCATCCACGACTTTCGCAATAGAGGCTTCTGGCTCTTGTTGCCCAGTTTCACGGATCCGATCATAAATTACCACAGTATCATTAACAGAAAAACCAATAATTGTCAAGAGAGCCACTAAAAATAAGCTATCCACTTCCACCATTGCAACTAAGCCCAAAATTGAGAAAACCCCTGCAGTAATCAAGGCATCATGGAAGAGAGCAAGAATAGCAAAAATGGCATAATCCAATTGAAAGCGAATACTAATATAAACAATAATCCCAAAGAAGGACACCAATAAGGCTAAAATTCCAGAAGTAAATAATTCTTCACCAATAGTTGGACCCACTGTATCAATTTGAATGGTTGTAGGGTCAAACTGCCCAAAATTAGCTTCTAACGCGTCTTGAAGTTCGCTACGTTCTTCCACGTCAAGGGTTTGTGCGCGAATGGATAACCCAGTTTCGTTTTCGCCAAACACCTGTGCTCTAGCATCAGGAAGCCCTTGTGCTTCTAGAATTTCTTGCACTTCACTAATGGCAATGGGTTCATCACAATTTTGAGGAATTGAGCAGTCTAACTCTAATTGTAGGCGTGTTCCCCCAACAAAGTCTAAACTCGGTCGGAGAGGGGCTTCAAACTGGAGATAAGAAACAATCATCGCTAACAGAGAAATAATCACTGTTAATGCTGACAAAAGCCACCAGAAATACCGTTGTTTAATTACATTTAGCTTCATTTTTGCACCGCAAGGTTAGGACAGAATAGTTCAGGTTTTTTACGAATCGTGGGAAACCCTAAAACAGCAAATAATAGGAAAGTACGTGTACAGGTTAGGGCGGTAAAAAGGCTAATGAGAACCCCAATAGCAAGAGTAACCGCAAAGCCTCTTACTAACCCAGAGCCTAACCAAAATAGAGCCGCACAGGCAATGAGCGTGGTAACGTTACTATCAAGAATGCTCGAAAACGCCCGATAAAAGCCTCCTTCTACAGCACGATAAAGGGTTTTTCCTGCCCGTAATTCTTCCCGAGTGCGTTCAAAAATCAGTACATTAGCATCCACTGCCATGCCGATACTAAGAATAAACCCAGCAATCCCGGGTAAAGTGAGAGTAACTCCAACTAAAACATAAGCGGCAAAAGTAAGAAGGGCATAGATGCTGAGAGCTAAGTCAGCAATTAAACCAGGAAGACGATAATAAACTCCCATAAAGACAAGAACTAAAATTAATCCGGAAAGGGAGGCATAAATACTGCGCTGAATGCTTTCTTGTCCAAGGGTTGCTCCAACTGTCCGATTTTCTACAATTTCCACAGGTAGAGGTAATGACCCCCCACGGAGTTGAATAGCAAGGTCTTCAGCTTCCTGTACAGTAAATCCTCCAGAAATCGTAGCACTGCCACCAGTAATTCCGCGATCAGCATATTGGGAACTGACGGTAGGAGCACTGACTAATTCATCATCGAGAAAAATCCCTAAACCGCGTCCCGTGCCAGCAATATTTCGCGTGAGTTCAGCAAATTTTGATCCTCCTTCTTGATCAAAACGGATTTGCACTTGCCAGTTATTCCCAGCTTGGGCAGGTTGGGCACGAGCTTGTTCTAATTGACTACCCGTTAAGGCGGCAGGCTCAAATAAGTCCAAAATTTCCTGATTAACTTGATCTAACTCTTCTAGAGTTTCTTCGATTTCTGCTTGATTTTCCTCTGAATTTTCTCGTAATTCCTCCAGTTGAGCTTCTAATTGATCCCGAGTCAAAAATTTTTCCTGAAATTCCTGGTCTGTTCCTTCTTTTTGCGCCCGAAACTCTAGTTGGGCAGTTCCCCCCAAGACTCGTTCCGCTTGGGCTGGATCACTAACACCAGGGAGTTGTACTGAAATTCTATCTCCGCCCACAGTTTGTACGATGGGTTCAGAAACGCCTAAACCATCGACGCGATTTTGAATGACGCGCTTAACACTTTCTAATCGGTCTTGAGTGATATCGGTAATTTCTTCCGTAGTTTGGACTTGAATGGTTAATTGCGCTCCCCCTCTTAAATCTAAGCCTAGGGGAACGGATAATTGCGTGAGTACGACTAAAGCCCCAATTAGGAGAACAAAAATAAGCGCGATCGCAGTTCGCTGTTGTTGCATCAGTCTTCCCTTACACCTTTAGAGCCATCATATTTTCCACAGCAGAAACAATTTCAGGTGGTTGAACAATGGTATATCTTTCTAATGTTCCATTGTAAGGGGTAGGGATATCTTCTGAGGATAAACGCACCACAGGAGCATCAAGTTCATCAAATAACTGATCATTAATTAGAGCGGTCAACTCTGCACCAATGCCACCGGTTTTCATACATTCTTCTACGATAATCACACGATGAGTTTTTCGCACTGAGGCAGCAATGGTTTCTATATCTAGGGGTTTCAAAGAAATTAAATCAATTACTTCAGGATCGATTCCCTGTTCTTCTAACGGTTTCAGCGCCTGTAATACATGGTGACGCATTCGGGAATAAGTAAGAATAGTAACATCTTTTCCCTGACGGACTACTTCCGCTTTATCTAAGGGTAACCAATATTCACCCTCTGGTAAGTCTTCTTTTAAGTTATAGAGAAGAACGTGCTCAAAGAACAACACAGGGTTATCATCTCGAATCGCACTTTTCAGAAGTCCTTTGGCATTGTAGGGAGTCGAACAAGCAACAATTTTTAACCCCGGAACCGCTTGAAAATACGCCTCTAAACGTTGGGAGTGTTCTGCGCCCAGTTGACGACCTACCCCTCCTGGCCCACGAATAACAAGAGGAATTTTATAGTTCCCGCCAGAAGTATAGCGTAGCATCCCTGCATTATTAGAAATTTGGTTAAATGCAAGCAGGAGAAAGCCCATATTCATTCCTTCCACAATTGGGCGTAATCCTGTCATGGCTGCGCCCACTGCCATTCCTGTAAAGCTATTTTCAGCAATGGGGGTATCTAAGAGACGCAATTCTCCATATTTCTTATATAGGTCTTTAGTTACTTTATAAGACCCGCCGTAATGACCCACATCTTCTCCTAAAACGAAAACGGTGTCATCTCTTGCCATTTCTTCGTCTGTTGCTTCCCGTAGAGCCTTAAAAAAATTGTTTCAGCCATCTCTCAATAACAATTGGTAAAAGCGATTGCTTAAAGATCGTACCATCAAATGCAGAGGCTGCAATTGCTAATTGGATCGTTATTTATTTGGCCCAAGTCTGGAACAAAATCGCTTCTCGGGCTTCTTTGGCTTGGGTGACGAGTGATCTTTTTTGGGGACTGCTACTTGTTGATGAGTGCGGAATCTGATTCCGCACCCGTGCCACCCTGTTAAGCTAAACGCATATTATTTAAATGACTCCGGCATTGGCTAGTCCTAAAATTACCCCAGCACCAAGAAGATGTCCTAAGCTGGCAGTGGCTAATAATTCAGGAACGCCAAATCCTTCTAAAATGGAAGGCTTGGGAAAGGGGAGTTCAGGACCGGCTCCATAATTTTGAATGGCAAAACGACCAATAGCAATGGCAAAAATATTACAAGCAATCATTACCATTGCAACAGAAGGACTCCAAGTAATTGTATTTGGTGTGGTAGATTGAACAGTAGCGAGTAAACTTAACATAACTTTAGTATTTTTCTCCTTTAATCACAAGCTAAAGGCATTATAGGAAGATTTATAAACAAAACTATTTTTGAAGGTTAAGAAGTAACAAACTATTTACACTAATTTATATTTCTGAACAAATGCGGGTTAAAATTTGTGGAATTACTAGTTTAGAACAAGGAAGCGCGATCGCGCAATTGGGGGCAAATGCGCTGGGTTTTATCTGTGTTAAAAAGTCTCCCCGTTATCTATCTCCTGATAACATAGCACGCATTACCTGCCATCTTCCCCCTCAAGTTTCTCGGGTTGGGGTTTTTGCCAATACCGACACTACAGAAATTATTTCTTTGCTTCAACAAACCCATTTAACAGCAGTACAACTTCATGGAGAAGAAACCCCAGAAGAATGTAACAAACTGCATTCTCAACTCCCCAACAATATTGAAGTGATCAAAGCTATTCGGGTAAAAAGTGCAGAATCTCTGCAACAAACTGAAACTTACGCCCCCTATGTTGATACCTTTCTTCTGGATGCTTATGATCCCCAACAACTTGGCGGTACTGGAAAAGCCTTTAACTGGGAATTGCTGCAAAACTTTAATCCGCCCCGCCCTTGGTTTCTTGCTGGTGGGCTAACGCCTAATAATATTCGAGAAGCCTTAGCCATAGCAATCCCTAATGGCATCGATCTCTCTAGTGGCGTAGAAAATTCCCCAGGAAATAAAGATTTAAACTTAGTCCAACAACTATTTCAGGTGCTTGGCTCTTGACATCCTCCTGCGCTAAATCAGAGATTATAGCGCGGGATTCCTAGTCTCGCGACCAAGATTTCCTGCTTTTTCCACACGACTTACACCAAAATTGTCTCCAGTTTCAGTGCAGTGGTCATTTTGTCCACAGGCTTGTTCTAGCTCAAGGCGATCCGTTTCTGTATGCCCTACAGTACGGAGTCCAAACTCCAAAATGTTGATAAGTTGGATTTTCAGGTCGTTCATGATAAGAAAAAAATAAGGCAAAAAAAATCATCAGTTGAGAAATTAAGACTTAAGACCGTATCAACCTTCTTCAATTTGTGTTAATCAGAGTTGGTTTCTTCTTCCTCCTGAGAGGCTTCTTCTTTCCAGTCTGCAAGGGGACGTTCTGCTGCTTCCTTTAATTTTATAGGAATAATTTTAACTTCCTGCATTTCCTCCTTTTTGGGGTCAATTTTAGCATACACCTCTTCTTCATTAAAGGTAGTAGTCCCTAACATCATGGTATGTTCAGTTTCATCCTCTAATTGAATTTTTATGCTTACTAAAGGTTGACTGAGTTGATACGCTTCTAGTTGAGGTTTTTCTACTGTAAATGTTTCACTACTAGTTTCAGAGGTTAATAAATCAAGCAAAAAAACGATCGCGCTTTCTTCGGCAACAGCTTCTTCTGGTTCTATCATTTCCCAACCCTCATTGGAACGAATAAGGGTTAAGGTTTCTTCTTCCCTGTCAAGGGTAATTTGTTGCACCTCATTATGATCAAAAGTCAATAAGGTTTCTTCTGCTGTGGTTTCTGTTTCTTCTGGTGGGGGAGAGTGTATTTCATTAAAATAAACATACCCCCCTAGTCCTAAAGCTAATAAAACTAAAAATAAAGTTGTTTTCTGCATTTTAACGTCGTCTCAACCAACTAATAATCGCCAACACAACACCAAATAGTGGCACAATTAACATTGCAACATTCTGTAAAATAGTTGCTTGCTGGGAGGTTAAATTAATTCGTCGATTGGTTTCTTCTTGCGGACGTAACCCCAAAGAAGCATCATCATCGCTAATCACCAACCAGTCCACAGAATTTAAGAAAATATCACCGTTTAGCTGTTGAATAAATAAACCATTTTTAGCAAATTCACTATTGCCAAAAATAACTACTCTAGAATCTATACTTGGTTCAGGTAGTTCTTCTAACTCATTTTCTGCTTCTTCTTCTTCTTCATCTTCTAATTCTTCTGGAGTTTGAGTAATTTCTTCTCCATTTTCATTATTCGTTTCTTCAGGATTATTTTCTTCATTATTAGGAGAAGGTTCCATTCTCTCGCTAGGGGGAACAATATCTCTTTCTTGTGATGTTTCCTCCTCTTCAGGACTTTCCTCCAGTTGATTTTCTTCAGGAATTTCTTCCGGTTCTATATCTTCTTCTAAATCAGGAAACTGTTCTTGAATTTCTTCTTCAGGAATTTCTTCTGTTTCTATATCTTCTTCTAAATCAGGAAACTCTTCAGGGATTTCTTCAACATCTTCATCTGTTACTTCAGCATCTTCATCTGTTACTTCAGTACGTTCTAAGGCAAATGATAATACTAAAGGGCCAGCGCGATCGCGCTCTGGATTATATTGTAATTCTTCTTGGGTAATATCACTTTGCGCCCAACTTTCTTCATTAGAAAAAACTAAAGGAGTGGCTTCTACGCCTGACATTTCCCTTACATCTACAGGACGAGATAAGGGATAAACAGTAATTCCATTCCCTAAAGGATTTGTAATGGGATGATCCCCATAATTAGTGACTAAAGTAGTAGCAGGATTAAATCCTAAGGCTTGTCCTCTTCCTGAAGCATCCACAATGACACGATCATCTAATTCAATTCCCCAAGGATCTAAAAGTGGCTCTAAACTATCACTACTATCATGGTCTAATAGTAGGAGAAGATGTCCGCCATCAGCAACATAATCCTGAATTTCTTCAATTTCACCTGGGAATAAATCCTGTTCGGGAGAGACAATAATTAAAACACTATTCGGGGAACTAGGAAGGGTTGCTTCTTCAGCAAAATTAAATGGCTCAACTTGATAGCCTTGTTGTTCTAAACTATCCGCTGCTTGGGATAATCCGCCCTCCACTGGTTCTAAAGGGGGTTCTCCATGTCCTTGTAAAAAGTAGGCAAAAGAAACGCGATCGCGCTGTATAATATTAATCGCATTTGTTAATTCTACTTCTGAAAGCGGTTCATACTCATTAACCTCTTGAACAAATCGTGTTTTATCTCCATACTCAATATGAACCTCGCCAAAAGATTCTACTTCAAATGATTCTACTTTGGCAATATCTTGTTGGGGATCGACAAATTCAAACTCAAAGTTATCACTATAACTTTGATAATTTTCTAACAGTCGTTTATTTTCCCTAGAAGGAGGGCTTTCAAAAACCACAACTCTTAATGGCTGCTCTAAATTTGCTACTAACTGTTGCGATTGGGGGGCTAATGTATAAAGATTTGTTTCTGTTAAATCAAAGGTGCGCCCATAATTGATAGCAATGATATTAACAGAAATCAGGATTGTCACTAGGGCAATGGTGGCGATTAAAGCATTAATTCCTGTTTGCATGGAACGTCGCCGCCAAAAACCACGGCTGAGAATAATGAATCCCAAGATTAAAATAAAAGTTCCACCAGCTAAAATCCCCATAGGGACAGGGATCCACTCGCCAGCGACATAGCCAGCCACTGTACCAATAATGATAAAAATAGTACCAAATAGAAGAAAATACTTAGCCATCAATCAATTTGATTTCTCTTAAAGTCAAAAATTTATTATAAAATAGAAGCCCTGTATAACTTATAGATATATAATAATCGTGAATTATAGTCGTTCCAATTCAGTTCCGTAGTGCAGCCATCTTGGCTGCTACTAGGGAGCAAGATGCTCCCACTACTTTTAGGTTGCTGTTTTTTATTTGGAATCACTATAGTTGTAAATTTGTGCCTTAAATTTGCCCTTACTACAGTAGAGGGGATCCATCTAGCTTTGCTTTGAGCCTGCGTAAACTGAAGTGGCTTTTTGGCAATGAGATCATCTTTCTCCTATAGTTGAGTATAATTCTTTAAGTGCTTTAATAAACTTGTCTTGGAACATGATTAGCATCAATTTCTACAACTAAATCTACTCCTTGCTTGCTTTCAATTAAGGGGGTGATAAATAATTCTGGATGCAATGCCTTCCAAAAGTATTCCACAAACTGCTTAATTTCTGCATTACTCATTCCCGATTTTCCCTGTGCAATCATTTTTTGCTCTGCTTCTTGTCGCCATTTTTCACTTAAATGATAGTCCTCAGGCACAAGTATCATCAAACTATCTAAATATTCCCACAAAGGGAGATAACTTTGCAGACGGCGGTTATTATCAAGGGCAAATTGCCGATCTGCTTCTGTGTCAATGGGGGAAGGGGGATTAGTAAAAGCAGTTTCTGCAATGGGTTTTACGCCTAAGAACCAGCCTTCAAATAATAAAATATCAATTTTGTCATTAATGGTTTCGGGAGTAGCGCGATCGCCGCTTCCTTGGCAAGCTGATTTATCAAAACGAGGAATCTCAAGGGGGGTTTTTTCCTGAAGCAAATTCTCTAATAAATTTTTCCCTAAATTTACATCATGAGTTTCGGGGGGGCCACGCAAAATTAATCGCGGATCCTCTTTTTGCAATTGCTGCCGTTCTGGATAAGTTTTATAAAGATCATCTAGGGATAGAGTAACTGTATGATAACCAAACTGAGTTAATATTCCTTGTAAAATAATGGCTAAGGTTGTTTTCCCCGTTCCTTGGAGTCCTAAAATTCCTTGAATGAAAGGCTTTTTTTTCTGTTCTTTTTTACGAGCAATTTTTAAAGCTATCGGTAGCCATAAGTTCCAAAGCAAACCTAATATCTGATCTTGTTTTAATCCTTCTTTTTCGGCTAAAGGAGAAATCTTTTCAAACATTATGGGAAAATAATAAATTCTAGTTTCCAGTGAAATATCAATTTCCCAATCAATATTGGCTAAGGCTTGTTTTTCGTTAGTGCTTAAAGTTTCACCTTGAGATAAACGATATAAAATTCTCATTGATTGTTCAGATTTATATTAAACTAGTTTACGCGCGATCGGGCTTTGCAATAATGGGTGAAATAAGGAAAACCTTTATTAAACTAAACTAATATCTCCAATAAAAATAACTGATTATTAGTTTCCATTTCTAATCTTTTTAAGACCCTAAAATAAATGCTTGCAGATAAAAGCCATAAGTTAATCCTACTTTAAATAAATTCAGAAAATCAATTAGTCCTGAATTATTACGATTATTGCGATAGGCTACTCGGCTAACAACTTCTGTAAAGATTAACATAATGGCAGCAACAACAACATCTAAATCTCCCCTTTGGCCAGCAATACTGGAAATAGCTAATGCCATAAAAAAACCAAATAAAAGACTAATTAATAATAAACTAATTCGTCGCCAAGGATTGGCAAAAAATTGTTGTGCTTGATTAGAAAAACTTGCTAATAACAAATTTAAGCGAGTATTTTGCATGATTTTCTATAATAAAGACAGACCTATTCTAAACGATAAAACACCCATGCAACCTATTGAAACGATCCGCATGGCAATCACTACCCTAACTGCGAATAAATTACGCAGTAGTTTGACCATGTTAGGCATTGTTATTGGTAACGCTTCTGTGATTGCTATGGTAGGAATTGGACAAGGGGGACAAGAACTAGCAAGAAATGAATTTGAATCCCTTGGACCAAATACGCTATTTGTGACCCCTGGTTCTCGACAAGAACGCCAAACTAGCTTTGATGTTCCCCGCACTTTAGTCTATGAAGATGCCAAAGCCATCGCGGATCAAGTTCCCAGTGTTAAAGGGGTTGCGCCACAAATTAGCAGTACCCAACTGATTACTTATCAAAATCGAAATGCTAGAGATTCTATCATTGGAACAACGCCAGAATTTTTAAGTGTTCGTGGCTTTGAAATTGCCCAAGGTCGATTTATTCAAGAAGTAGATTTACAAGGCAATCGTCGGGTTGCCATTTTAGGATCAGAAATTGCCAGAAGATTGTTCCCTTCCACTGATCCAATTGGTCAACAAATTCGGATTAGAAATTCAAGTTTTCGCGTAGTGGGAGTAATGGAAGAAAAGGGGGCTTTTTTAGGAAATAACCAAGATGATGTTGTTTATATTCCACTTACCACGATGGCAAATCAAATTGTGGGAAGACGTTCAGTTTATGGCATTGATTTAACCTTTATTGCTGTTTCTGCTAAAGATCAAGAGAGTATGCGGGCAGCCCGATTTCAGATTGAAAATTTACTACGTTTGAGACACAACGTTCAAGGAGAGGATGATTTTACCGTTCAAAGCCAACAAGATATTCTAAATACAGTTGAAACAGTAACTGGTGGTTTAACAGTTATGCTTGCCGCGATCGCGGGAATTTCCTTACTCGTTGGGGGAATTGGAGTCATGAATATTATGTTAGTTTCTGTGTCAGAAAGAACCCAAGAAATTGGATTGCGTAAAGCATTGGGGGCCCGAGAAAAAGATATTCTGACTCAATTTTTAATTGAAGCAACTATTTTAGCGGTTTTAGGGGGATTGTTGGGAACTGTTATTGGCGGTGGGGTGATTGTTCTTGCTGGTGCAATTTCGCCTCTTCCTGCACAAATTTCAGTTCCTACGGTGATTATTGCCGTTAGTGTTTCGGCGGGAATTGGTTTATCATTTGGTGTAATTCCTGCCCGTCAAGCCGCCCAACTTGATCCGATTGTTGCCCTTAGAAGTAATTAGCTCGCAATAATTGCCCCCTCTTGAATAGAAGTTTCCCAGACTTTCCCATCTAGCGCTATTTGTTCGACTAAACTCGCTAAACGAAGGGCTTTTAAGGCTTGTTCTCCCCCGACAGAGGGCTTATTGCCACCGCGAACACAACTAAGAAAATGCTCTAATTCTGCATGGAGAGGCTCAATTTTGCTCGTATAAACCTTTTCAATTAAGCCATCCTGACGATATAACACTTGCCCGTAATTGGTGGTATAGTCGGCAGTGGTTTGGCGATGAATTAAAATTTCATTGTCTAAAAAATCTGCTTCAATAAGGGCATTTTTACAATGAGCAGAAATATTGCGGATTTTACGGTGTGTCACCTTGCTAGCCGTTAAAGTCGCGATCGCGCCATCGGCAAATCCCAACGTTGCAGTAACATAATCTAAATTTCCTGAATGATTAGCTTTAGTGCCACTTGCCGTTAACTTCACCACGGAAGTAGCTGTTAACTCTAACAGTAAATCTAAATCATGAATCATCAAATCTAGCACCACCGACACATCACTTGCCCGTTGGGAATAAGGGCTCATACGATGAGCTTCTAGGGCTAATAATTCCTCCCCTTTTAAAACATTGCTTAACTCCTGGAAGGCAGGATTAAACCGTTCAATGTGTCCCACTTGTAAAATACAGTGATTTTCAGCTGCGGCATTAACTAATGATTCAGCTTCCTCTATACTTGCCGCAATGGGTTTTTCGATTAAAACATGAACCCCAGCTTGGAGAGAAGCTAATCCTACCTCATGGTGTAACTTAGTGGGAACAGCAATACAAACTGCATCCACACAAGCCAACAAATCATGATAATCTTCAAAAAAACGTACCCGATACTTACTGGCAATATCTAAGCCTCGGGTAACATTAACATCAGCAACCCCATATAACTCCACATCCTTGAGTAAGCCCAGCACCCGCGTATGATGTTGTCCCATATTACCAACACCAATCACACCGACTCGTAACGGTGGCTTACCATTATGAGAAAAGGAGTTTGCCCCCTGAGACAGTTCATTTTGATAACTCACAAAAAATCAATCCTCCACCACACAAAAATTATTACTTTCTCTAGCAGAATAAACGTTTAACCCCTAAATCCGCAAAATTTTCGGGAAAAAAAAGTAAAAAACCGCCAAACGCATTATGAAAAAATATCGTGAACAAATGTTAAGAAATTGTGTCAGTTTTAGAGTCGTCCATAGAGTGGGAAAAATTGATAATTTACCCAACCCGTTAAGATACAATGAGTCAGATACCATAATCTGGACTTGGATCAAAAACAAATAAACCATTACAACCATGCTAAGAGCTGGAATCGTCGGACTGCCAAACGTCGGAAAATCAACCCTTTTTAATGCCCTTGTCGCCAACGCAAAAGCTGAAGCAGCAAACTTTCCCTTTTGTACTATTGAACCAAATCAGGGAGTGGTTGCTGTTCCCGACGAACGTTTAGAGGTTTTAGCAAAAATTTCTAACTCCCAGCGCATTGTTCCTACTCGCATCGAATTTTTAGACATTGCAGGGTTAGTACAGGGGGCAAGTAAAGGAGAAGGCTTAGGCAATCAGTTTTTAGCCAATATTCGGGAAGTTGATGCTATTGTCCATGTGGTACGTTGCTTTGAAAATGATGATATTGTTCATGTGTCGGGTTCAGTTGATCCCACTCGGGATATTGAAGTTATTAATTTAGAATTAGCCCTTGCTGACTTAGCCCAAATTGAACGGCGCATCGAACGCACTCGCAAAGAAGCCAAGAAAAATAAAGACGCTAAATTTGAACTAGAACTCTTAGAAAGATTGGCAGAAGCCATTAACGACGGAAAAAGTGTGCGTCAAGTGGAACTCACTGAAGACGAGGAAGCCATTATCAAGCCCTTAAACTTACTGACCAAAAAGCCCATTATTTACGCCACGAATGTTTCAGATGAAGACTTAGCCACAGGGAATCAATGGGTGGAACAAGTGCGAAATATAGCCCAACAAGATAATGCTTTAGTCGTGGTGGTTTCCGCGCAAGTAGAATCAGAATTAATTGAATTATCTGAAGAAGACAAAAAAGAGTTTTTAGACTCCTTAGGAGTAGAAGAAGGTGGCTTACAATCCCTCATTCGGGCGACTTATGATTTATTAGGGTTACGGACTTATTTAACTACAGGGGAAACGGAAACTCGCGCTTGGACAATTCGCGCTGGAATGAAAGCCCCTCAAGCGGCTGGTGTTATTCATTCTGACTTTGAACGAGGGTTTATTCGCGCAGAAACCATTAGTTATGACAAATTGGCAGAAATGCAATCCTTGGCAGCGGCGAAAGAGAAGGGGTTAGTGCGTTCAGAGGGGAAAGACTATGTAGTCCAAGAAGGCGATGTGATTGAGTTTAAGTTTAATGTTTGAGCTAAATTGAGTTTTCCGGGCAGACTTCAGTATAATTGCTTCTTATAAGTTTTAACTGAATACTTTAAGGGAAACCGTCACAGCCATTAGCAATTTTTACATTTGTAGTTGTAAATTGTACATTGTACCTTGTTAATAGCTTAAGATGGTTTCCGACAAGTTTCGCCAACAGTTACGGAAAGAGGCGGAAAAATGGCAAAAGGAGGGGTTAATTGACTCCTCCCTTTTTCAGCAATTGGCACAACGCTATCAATTTCACACCCTAGAAGCAGAGAGTCAAAGTCGGTTTGTGCTGATTTTATTGGCATTAGGAAGCATTCTTCTGGGTTTAGGAGTCATTACCTTAGTGGCCGCAAACTGGCAAGGCTGGTCACGTCCGATGCGAGCTACCTTACTTATAACAATTTTTGCTCTAGTCAATATCGCAGGATTTTTCGGGTGGCGTTCTCGAAAAGGACAATGGCAACGTCTGGGAAAAGCGTTACTCGTCTTAGGATCACTCATGCTAGGGGCAAATTTGGCGTTAATGTCGCAAATGTTTCACCAAACTGGGGCAGTTTATGAATTGTATTTAGTTTGGGGAGGTGGCGTATTACTCATGGCGTATGGCTTGCAGTTTACTTGGCTTGCCATGATTGCCATTATTTTACTAGGAATTGGCTATTGGTCAGGGTTACCTGGATTTCTTAATTTTTCACCACGGGGGGAGTTATCTTGGGTACTTCAGTATATGCCGCTTCTAGCTACCTTCTTTTTAATTCCTTTGGCAAAACTTTGTCAGTCGCGATGGGTTTTGTTTTGGGGAGTGATAGCAGCGGTATCTTCGTTTCAAGTGATGATTACACAAGAGTTATCCGCCGTTTTTGATTATTCTCCGATTTTAGCGGCTGGCTTGATTGCTAGTGGTATTACTCTACCACCTTTATTATTATGGGCAAGTAATCTAGAAGGAAAAAACAGCACTATCAATTTTAATCAGGTGACTCGTCGTTTATCTATTTTTTATCTGCTTAGTGTTTGTTACCTATTTTCTTTTTATTATGTTTGGGTCGATTTTTCTCCTGTGAGAAATAATTATGGAGAAGTTAATTTTCCTGTGATTTTAAGTCAAGTATTCGCTGGTATCGCTTTAACAGTTTATTGCTGGTGGCGTTTAGGACAAACAGAAAACGCCCCTTGGCGATTAAAGTTTACTAGTACCCTTGTGGGTGTTATCAGCCTGGTGATGGGCGGAATTGCTGGTTGGTCACTAGTGGCGGTGGATGGTTCTGATTATGCTTTTACCCCGACAATTCTTTATAATGTGATTTTATTCGGGGGCGCGATCGCGCTTATTCGTCAAGGCTTAAACGAAGGGACTCGTCTGAGCTTTTGGTCAGGTACAATTGTACTTACTTTGCAAATATTATCTCGCATGCTGGAATATCAAACAGGTTTAGTGTTAAAAGCTGTGGTTCTCTTGCTGTGTGGATTTGCTATTGTTATAGCTGGCCTATGGTTTGAGCGTTATTTGCATCGAGTCAATTGATCAAATCAAGATAAAATTAAGACGAAATCCTGCTGATAGTTGCTTATTCATGGCTTTTGCTTCTGTTATAAAAACCTTAGCGCGATCGCGCCTTACTCAAGAACTCCTCTCCACTCTCCAAAAACAGCATCACCTTACTCTTACGGGGATTCCTCGCCTTCCGAAAGGACTCATTGCCTCTGCATTTAGTCAGGCGTCTTCTCATCTATTTGTTATCTGTGCCACCCTAGAAGAAGCAGGGCGTTGGGCAACCCAATTACAAAGCATGAACTGGCAAACCGTCCAGTTTTACCCCACCTCTGAAGCCACTCCCTACGAACCCTTTAATCCTGAATCAGAAATGATTTGGGGACAGATTCAAATATTACTCAATCTCATTCAGCAGCCTGATACTCCAACCGCCATTGTCGCCACAGAACGATCGCTGCAACCACATCTTCCTCCCCCAGAGACTTTTAAAAAAGCCTGTCTCTCCTTCCAAAAAGGAATTAGCTTTGATAGTAAAACCCTTGATCACCGCCTCACAGAATTAGGATATGAACGCGCCTCAGTGGTAGAAACAGAAGGACAATGGGCAAGACGAGGGGATTTAGTAGATGTTTTTCCCGTTGCTTCAGAAGTTCCCATTCGTTTGGAATGGTTTGGAGATGAATTAGAACAGTTACGAGAGTTTGATCCCGTTAGCCAGCGTTCCCTTGATCAAATTGAAAGCCTGACTTTAACCCCTACCAGTTATTCTCCTCTCATTGCTAAAGGGATTATGGAACAGGGAACTCTCGATCAGGTTAACTCTCATCTGGAAGAAGCAACCGATTTCAGTGAGTTTAATTATCCTGAGGGAATGCACCGCTTTCTAGGGTTTGCCTATCCTGAACCTGCTTCCTTACTAGACTATCTCCCTGAGAATACCTTAGTTGTCCTTGATGAACCGCAGCAATGTCAAGGTCACAGCGATCGCTGGTTAGAACATACCGAAGATCAATATCAAGAATTAACCGCCTCTCTACCGCGTCTCCACTATGACTTAAAAACTTGCTTACAAAAAGCTGAACCCTTTTATCGTCTCTACGTCTCCGAACTGAGTGAAGAAAACGATCAAGGAACGAACCTCGCCAGCCGTCCCCTTCCTGTTAACCCCCATCAATTTGCCAAACTTGCAGAGATTGTTCGTGGCAAACGAGAAATTTATAGCGGGATTACCCTGGAAAACTATAATACTTGGATTGTTTCCGCCCAACCCTCGCGATCTGTTTCCCTATTACAAGAACACGATTGTCCTGCCCAATTTGTTCCCAATCCCAAAGATTATCCTGCCATTGATAAGTTACATCGCGATCATACAGCCGTTGCGGTTAAATATTCAGGATTAGCGGAATTAGAAGGCTTTGTTCTTCCTACCTTTCGCATTGCGGTTGTCACTGACAGAGAATTTTTTGGGCAGCATGTTCTCGCCACTTCGGGTTATGTTCGCAAACGGCGACGGGCCACCTCTAAACAAGTTGATCTCAATAAACTACGCCCTGGTGATTATGTGGTTCACCGTCAGCATGGGGTGGGAAAATTCCTGAAACTGGAAAGTTGGGAAACTAGAGAATATCTGGTTGTGCAATATGCCGATGGGTTACTGCGTGTTCCTGCAGATAGTTTAGAATCTCTCTCTCGTTACCGTCATCTGGGAGAAGGGAAACCCCAACTTAATAAGATGTCGGGGAAATCTTGGCAAAATACCAAGAATAAAGTGCAGAAGGCAGTGAAAAAAGTTGCCATTGATCTGCTAGATTTATATGCTAAACGATCGCAGCTTTCTGGCTATGCTTATCCCCAAGATACGGTTTGGCAAGAAGAATTAGAAGACTCTTTCCCTTATCAACCTACCCCAGATCAATTAAAAGCTGTCCAAGATGTGAAACGAGATTTAGAAAGTGATCTCCCGATGGATCGCTTAATTTGTGGAGATGTGGGGTTCGGTAAAACAGAAGTTGCAATTCGGGCGATTTTTAAGGTTCTCATGGAGGGAAAACAGGTTGCCTTTCTTGCACCGACAACGATTCTGACCCAACAGCATTATCATACGATAAAAGAACGTTTTGCCCCCTATCCCGTTAATATTGGCTTACTGAATCGCTTTCGCACCACCAATGAACGGAAAGATATTCTCAAGCGTCTTTCCACTGGGGAATTAGATGTGGTCGTGGGAACGCATCAGCTTCTCAATAAAAGTGTCAAATATAAAGATTTAGGAATGTTGGTGGTAGATGAAGAACAACGATTTGGAGTGAACCAAAAAGAGAAAATTAAGTCAATGAAGACAGAGGTGGATGTTTTAACCCTGACTGCGACTCCCATTCCTCGCACCCTCTATATGTCACTATCTGGGATTCGGGAAATGAGTTTAATTACCACTCCCCCTCCCTCTCGTCGTCCCATTAAAACCCATCTTTCTCCCTATGATCCAGAGGCAATTAGAACGGCGATTAGAAATGAATTAGATCGCGGCGGACAAGTGTTTTATGTTGTTCCCAGAGTAGAAGGGATTGAAGAGATTGCAACCAGACTGCGAGAAATGATCCCCACAGCAAGAATCGCGATCGCGCATGGACAAATGGAAGAAGCAGAATTAGAATCCACCATGCTAACGTTCAATAATGGCGATGCAGATATCTTAGTTTGTACCACCATTATTGAGTCAGGATTAGATATTCCCCGTGTCAATACGATTATTGTGGAAGACTCGCAAAAATTTGGTTTATCCCAACTGTATCAACTGCGCGGACGAGTCGGGCGATCAGGGGTTCAAGCCCATGCTTGGCTATTTTACCCCCAACAAAGTACCTTAAGCGATACGGCGAAAAAACGATTACGGGCGTTACAAGAATTTACTCAACTGGGATCAGGGTATCAATTAGCCATGCGAGATTTAGAAATTCGTGGTGTTGGGGAATTATTAGGGTCAAAACAATCAGGACAAATGAATGCAGTGGGCTTTGATCTCTATATGAGTATGCTACAAGAGGCAATTCAAGAAGTCCAAGGCGAGGATATTCCGCAAGTAGAAGACACACAAATTGATCTCAAATTAACCGCTTTTGTTCCCAGTAATTATATTAGCGATATGGATCAAAAAATGGATGCCTATCGCACGGTAACAATGGCAAATAGTAAGAAAGAATTAGATCAGATCAGACAAGATTGGCGCGATCGATATGGCGAATTACCGCCCCCTGTTCAACAATTATTACAGGTAATGGAGTTAAAACAAATTACGAAATCCCTTGGTTTTTCTCGCATTAAACCTGAAGGAAAACAGCACGTTGCCTTAGAAACGCCCATGGAAGAACCAGCATGGAAAAAATTACAAGAACATCTCCCAAAACATATTGCCTCGCGATTTGTTTATAGTAAAGGGAAAGTTACCGTGCGCGGTTTAGGAGTATTAAAAACGCAACAGCAACTAGATAATTTAATTAACTGGTTAGGAGAACTAAGGAGATCCCTAGAACAAGAAAAGGAAATCATTAAACAATAAGAATTAGTCATTAATATTTTGGCATGATTACAGGAAAAAAACATTACAATGAGGATAAACTAGCTTCGGAGGTTTTCCAATGAGCCGTTTAAGCACCATGCAACTGCCAGCAGAGACTTGGATTCCTGCAAGCTGGGACGAGTATCTGCAAATGCTAGATGATTTAGTGGATGAAAAAGCAAAAACCTACTACAACAAAGGTCATTTAAGGATAGAAATGTCACCCATCGGTAATGATCATGCCAGCGATCACTCTATTCTTATCTATGCAATTAATTTATTTGCCGCTATTAAAGAAATTGACTTAAATGGAAAAGATAATTGCACCTATCGCCGAGTTGGCGTTAGAGAGGTGCAACCTGATGTCTCGTTTTACATTGGAGAAACCGCAGATAGCGTCCCCTGGGGAACAGGAATTGTTGATTTAGATCAGTATCCGCCTCCTAATTTAGTCATTGAAGTGGCAAATACTTCTCTAGAAGATGACAAAGGTAATAAACGCTTACTCTACGAAGAGTTAGGGGTAGATGAATATTGGATTGTTGATGTGTCAAATGTCGAACTCTTAGCGTTTACGATTGAAAATCAAGGGAGTCGTCGCATTAGGCAATCACAAGTTTTGCCAGGGTTAGAAATTTCCTTATTAGAACAAGCCTTCCAACGTACGCGCATCATGAATCATGGTAAAGTCAGTGCTTGGTTATTGACCCAGTTTCGGAATCGGGAATAATTCTTTGTTGCAACCTTATAGTGATTCCAAATAAAAAACAGCAACCTAAAAGTAGTGGGAGCATCTTGCTCCCTAGTAGCAGCCAGAATGATCTAGCACGACGGAACTGAATTGGAACGACTATAAATAGAAACAGATTGGGTTTTGCCAGTTCCCCCATAATGGCGATCCCGTTCGAGCACACTCTCTGGTAAGACATTATCCTGTAGGTTATAACTTAGAGGAATCTTCTGCTTCCATTGAACGCTTAACTAATTTAGTTTTACTGATTGGGATTGCCTATGCCTTTTCTACTCTCAGGAGAGGTTCAACATCCTCTGGTCATCCTTGCTAGGACAGTTGAAACTGCTGTAATAACCATGCGCCCACTTGACTATGGCTAGTATCGCGGCTTTTTTGTAGGGCTTTTCTGAGTAAATCTAGTTCTAAATTCGGTAAGACTTGCGAAATATTTAAGCGATAACTGCCCTGCTTTTGTATGTTGAAAGCGGTGATCTCTGCTTCTTTAACATCAACAACCCAATACTCTTCTACGCCTAAATCCTCATAGAGTAATCGCTTTTTTCCTAAGTCATCTGCTAGGGAAAAATTGGCAATTTCTATGACTAAATTAGGGGCGGGATATTGATCTAAATTGATAATTGTCGTTCCCCAAGGAATAATATTGGCATTATCTCCAATATAAAAGGCGAGATCAGGTTGCGCTTCTCGGAATTGTGCTTTTCTAAAGGTACAATTATCTTTTCCATTTAATTCGATTCCCATCAGGGTGGCATAAAGATGAATAATGTAGTTAAGAAGGGAATGATCGCTAGCGTGATTATTTCCTAGAGGACTCATTTCAATTCGGTATTGATGATCATAATAGTAACCTTTTCCTTTTTCATCAGGTAGCGTTTCTAAAGTTTTCAGATAGTCTTCCCAACTACCATTAAGCCAAGTTTCAGTTTTTAATTGTGGAGTAGTAATCATGATTTTTCCTCTAAAAATTACCAGCTAAAGCCTGATGACACCGTTCACAAATTGCAGGATGGTCTTCAAATGTTCCCACTCGGGTAGAATAGTTCCAACAGCGATCGCATTTTTCTCCGTCTGCTTTAACAATGCCCACGGTTGCTGTTTCCGTTTCTAAATGGTAGTCGGCATTTTTCGCAGCTTCAGGATTATCTAGTAATTCCACTTGAGAAGCAAGGAAAAGATATCGTAATTCATCTACGTGCAATCCTTCTCCCACTGCGTCACTAGGATTCATTTTGGCAAGTCTTTCTCGGAAGTCAGTATCAGGAACATATAACAAGACTTTGGCTTCTAAAGATGCCCCGATTAGTTTTTCTGTTCGCGCCTGTTCTAACACTTTATTCACTTCTGTGCGAAGTTGTCGCAGTTGTGACCATTGTTCGGCGAGAGTTACATCTTTCCAAAAGTTTTCTTTCGGAAGCCATCCTGCCGCAAAGACTGATTTTTGGGGAACGGGATAGGGAATATGTTGCCAAATATCTTCGGCAGTGTGAGATAAGACAGGCGCGATCGCGCGAGCAAGATTTTCCACAATAATTGCTAACACCGTTTGACAACTGCGCCGCCGTACAGAATTTTGATCCGAAATATAAAGGCGATCTTTGGCAATATCTAGATAGAAGTTGGATAAATCCACCACACAGAAATTCTGCACCGTTTGGAAGAAGCGGAAAAACTCATAATCCTCAAACGCGGAGGTAATTTCAGCAAACACTTCCCCACTGCGATGTAACATATAGCGATCTAAACTGGGTAAATCGTTATCTAATACCCCATGATATTTGGGATCAAAATCGTGTAAATTTCCCAGTAAAAAGCGAATAGTATTGCGAATTTTGCGATAAGCATCCGCCAGTTGTTTTAAAATTCCTTGCCCAATGGGAACATCGGCTGAGTAATCCACAGAAGACACCCACAAGCGCAGTAAATCTGCACCATAGGGGGGTTCTTCCTTCTGATTTTTACCGCCATTAATAATCACCGCCGGATCAACCACATTCCCCATGGACTTACTCATTTTGTAGCCTTTTTCATCTAAAACAAAGCCATGGGTTAACACGGTTTTATAGGGGGCAATTCCTTGTGTTGCCACACTGGTTAACAA
This sequence comes from Euhalothece natronophila Z-M001, assembly GCF_007904085.1. Lineage (GTDB taxonomy): Bacteria > Cyanobacteriota > Cyanobacteriia > Cyanobacteriales > Rubidibacteraceae > Halothece > Halothece natronophila. The sequence continues at coordinate 378,659 of NZ_CP042326.1, read as the reverse complement.
GCTAGACTGAAACCAACCGCGATGTTGGTCTGATCCTTCCAGATACATATCCACGGGATAATTTAATTCCTCCCGTTGTTTGGCCACTGCTGCCCACGATGAACCAGAATCAAACCACACATCCATGGTATCCGTGCCTTTGTAATAGGTACGTCCATTATTGCGATATTCGGGGGGTAATAATTCCTCAGTGGAAAGTTCCCACCACGCATCCGAACCTTTTTCCGCGATAATACTTTGCACATAAGACACGGTTTCTGGGGTTAGCAGCGGTTCATTAGTTTCCGCATCATAGAAAACAGGAATGGGAACTCCCCAACTACGCTGGCGAGAAATGCACCAATCACTGCGCTGAGAAACCATCGCCCGAATGCGTTTTTCTCCTTGTTGTGGTAGCCATCTCACGGAAGAAATTGCCATTAACGCTGCTTCTCGAAAGCCCTCTACCGACGCAAACCACTGTTCGGTAGCGCGGAAAATAGTCGGTTGTTTGGTTCGCCAGTCATAGGGATACTTATGCACATAGGGTTCTTGTTTAAGGAGAGAATTTGCCTCTTTTAACGCCTGAATCACCGCATCATTTCCCCCATTGAGAACTTCTAAGCCAGCAAATTGTCCCGCCTCTTCTGTAAATATTCCCTGTTCATCCACAGGGGATAAAATAGATAAACCATATCGCATTCCCACGACATAGTCTTCTTGACCATGCCCAGGGGCAGTATGTACTAAGCCTGTTCCCGATTCAGTGGTGATATAGTCTCCCCCAATCACTACTTCACTGTAACGATCAAAAAGGGGATGTTGATATTGACAATGTTCTAAACGTTCTCCCGAAATGGTGGTTTTAACTGTTAATGACTCGCCAAAGGTTTGCGATAGGGTTTCCACCAAGTCTGTTGCGATCAGGAAATAGCGACAACTGCCAAGTTTTTCCGAGGGTTCAACAACGGCATAAGTTAACTCAGGATTCACAGCCACTGCTAAATTCCCCGGAATAGTCCAAGGTGTAGTTGTCCAAATCGCCACCCCTAAATCTGGCATAAATTCCTCTAGGGAATCTTTTGCCTCCGAGGATAATTCCGTTAGGGGAAAAACCGCATAAATACTGGGAGAAGTGTGTCCTTCTGGATACTCTAATTCCGCTTCAGCAAGGGCGGTTTTAGAACTGGGACTCCAATGGACGGGTTTTAATCCTCGATAAATATACCCTTTTAAAGCCATATCCCCAAAAACTCCAATTTGGGCAGCTTCATAAGCTGGATTAAGGGTTAAATAAGGGTTTTCCCAATCTCCCCAAATCCCATAACGCTTAAAACCATCTCGTTGTTCATCAATTGCTTTTTGAGCAAATTTCGCGGCTTTTTTCCGTAACTTAATCGGGGTAAGATTGGCGCGTAGGTCAGAGACCGAGCCGTAGGCATCTTTTTCTTGAATATTCTGTAAGACTTTTAATTCAATGGGTAAACCATGACAGTCCCAACCTGGAACATAACGAACTTTATAACCTTGTAACAGTTTATATTTATTAATAATATCTTTGAGAATTTTATTTAAAGCGTGTCCCATGTGTAACGACCCATTGGCGTAGGGGGGGCCATCATGGAGAATAAAGGGCTCTTTGGGATTATTTTGGGATACAGTTTCATAAATCTGTTCTTCTTCCCAAAACTGCTGAATCTGCGGTTCTTTCTCTTTGGCGTTCGCCCGCATGGAAAAGTCAGTTTGGGGCAGGTTAATGGTGTCCTTATAGCTTTTGTTGGTGGTCACAGTTCTTACTTAGTGTGGTGGACAGTTTGACTTCTGTATGGTTATTTTAACGTTATTCGTTTTTAGTTTCTTCTTTTTCTTCTTCTGGAGATGATGAGGAAGTGGTTGCAGTTTCCTCATTAGTCTGATTTTCAGGAGTGGGCTGAGTTTCTGCGGTTTCTTCAGGGCTTTCACTTTCAGAGGAAGGAGTGGTTTCCCTTGTCTCCTCAGTAGTCTGAGTTTCAGCAGTGGACTGAGTTTTTGCAGTTTCTTCGGTGCTTTCAGCCTTCTCACTTGACTGAGTTTCTATTTTAGACGTGGCGTTACTCGTTGGTGTTTTTGGAGTAGTTTTGGGTTGTTTCCCTCGAATTTTTTGCCATAGGGTGACGGGATAGAGATTTTTTAAGCTAGAGGCGACATTTTCGGAAATACGAGTTTTTTCCTCTGGGGAAGCCAGGTTACGTCGTAAAATTAAGGTCTGTGTCCCAAACCAAACTAATAGCGCGACACTAGCAGTTTGTCCCAATAATACTGCCCCTGTGATTCGTCCTGAACAAATCCATAACACGAGGGCGTAAAAGAAGCCTAAGCCACTCCAGTAGAAGTCACTTTTGCGATGGACTTCTGGAAAAAAGAATGCTGAAAAGTAAACAGCGAAACTGCCAAGGGCAATAATAAGGGCGAGTAATGTTCCTCCCATGATCGTGAATCCTCCCATGATCGCAAGTGGTTATGTTTATGGTATCGGTTTGCGCGATCGGTTTAAAAGTGGCAAAAGTTGCAATTGTTACGAAATCGTTGCTGGGGTTTTTGCTAGGCTAGAGGCTAATGACTGGAAAATCTCTACTGGTTTGCCTTAAGTAAAGATCATCGAAACTGGGGGGATTCAAAACTTTAACGGGGAGTATGAGTGAAGTGGAGTCAATTTGCGTTCACATTATTGAAAGTAATCCCCATCTCAGGTCGCTTTTAGGCTGGCACTTGCAACAAGCAGGTTTTTTTGTGCATCAGTCTGGCACAATTGAAAATGCGAAAACTCTGCTTGATAGTGGAAAATTAACGTTGTTCATTCTCGATTCTGATTTACCTGATGGTAATGGCTTAGACTTTTGCTATTGGTTAAATCGTTATCTACAATCACGGATTTTAATGTTGTCTGCTCATCATACAGAACAAAATGTTGTTGCAGGATTAAAGGCTGGAGCAGATGATTATTTAGTTAAGCCTTTTGGGATGCGAGAGTTTATGGCGCGAGTTGATGCTTTATCACGGCGTTTAAAGGAAACCAATGCTCCTCTTTTATTAGACTATGGGGAATTAAAAATTCATTTAGCCCAGCGGAAGGTTTATTGGCAAGGAGAAAAAATTGAACTCACGCCTCAAGAGTTTAGTTTATTATATGTTTTAGCTCAAGCCCAAGGAATTGCTCTTTCTCGCTTGGAATTACTACGCCGTGCTTGGCCAGAAGCCATTGATAATCCGCGCACGATTGATACCCATATTCTGTCGTTACGGAAAAAATTAGAGGTTAATCCGCGTCAACCAAGGTTATTACAAACAGTCAGAAATGTGGGCTATTGCTTGAATACTCATTTTCTAAATGAAACAAGAAACCTTACTTCCTCTCCCCAAACTTTGCCAGTAGAAGTTTCTGCCGTAAATGAGCAACGATAAGCTGATTAGGCAGTTTTTAGTCGAATGATAAAAGCAGTTCCGTGAGTTGGATTTGTCGGGGGAGTTGTTGGGCTCATTAATTCAATCTCGCCTTGCATTTGTTCCACATACTCTTTAGCAATGGCTAATCCGAGCCCGGTTCCGGGGATGTCGCTTTCTGATTGAATGCCTCGATAGTGCCGTTCAAAGATTTTAGGCTGATCTTCGGGAGGAATCCCGGGGCCATTATCCCGAATCATAATCTGCTGAGATTCTGGGCTGTCTTGGCTAACATAAACCGCGATCGCGCCGTTTTCTGGGGTATATTTGACGGCATTTTCTAGGAGGTTATTACAGACTTCTTGCAAGGCTTTAGTGTTAGCTTGAACAGGGGACAATTGTTCAGGAATATCCGTTTCGAGGGTAATGTTTTTATCTTGCGCGATCGCGCTAATTGAGTCTAAAATTGGGGTCAATACCTCCCTTACCTGCACTGCTTCTAAACTAGGTGCTTGACTCGCAGGAAGCGACTTTACTTGCGAACTGCCCTCTAAGAGGCTTTTCTTTTCTGATGCAATAGTTACTTCTTCCTCACCAATTTGATCGAGATAATCTCCCATATCCTGCAAGAGTTGTTGTAGGCGGTCACTTTCTCGCATTAAGTTTTCAGCCAGAGAGCGATTCTTTTGATCTTCAGGTTGTAGTCCTTTTAAGAGGAGCTTACCAAAAGTTCTCAAAGCCGTAAGAGGATTCCGTAATTGATGGAGAATATCATCCAAGTGATCGCGTTGTTGGGCTTGTTGTAATTTTTGTTGGTGCAGTTTTTGTTGCGATAATCCCTGACGCTGATCTAAAACGCAAGCTAAAGCAATTGTTCCAGCAGTGCGTTGAATTTGGGTAAATTCCCACTCGCTCCATTGAGCTTGTTGGCGTGCAACCACTAATAACCCCATCATGACATTTTCATGTAATAGGGGAAACACAATTTGATGGTGATTGGATTGATTTTTAGCAGAGAGAAAATTAGATTCTGTGGTTGTTAACTGTGGCGTAATTTCTGCCGAATTCGGAAGAGAAGGACTCGAAGCGAGAGAGTTATCATCGGCTTGCACCACTGTTCCGTCTTCAATTTCTTCCTCCCAAATGTTACTATCTTGGGGATGGACAACCACCGGAATTAACTGTCGGGTTCCAGACTCTAGTTCTTTGGTTAAATAAACGGCTCCTCGGTCTGCATTTAAGCCTTCTTGTAAATTCGTAACTTGCGACCGGCAAAGTGCGGTAAATTCAGAACTAGCGGGGAATAAAAGTTGGTTTACCTGATGAGACATTCCAATTGCCTTAAACTTTGACCTTCTAAAATTTTGCCTTGTCCTTTATTCTAGTCCTTAAGTCACCTGAATCGACTTCCCCCAAGGTCAGAGTCTATCCTTTAAAATGATGAGTTTACCTCGCAACTAAAACAATTATCGTGCGTTTTGACGTTATCACCCTCTTCCCCGATTTTTTTACCTCTCCCTTAAGCTCTGGGATCGTGGGAAAAGCCTTGCAAAAAGAAATTGCTACCGTTAATTTTGTCAATCCTCGGGATTTTGCGGTTGACAAACACCGTCGTGTGGATGACGAACCCTATGGGGGAGGTGTGGGAATGCTACTTAAACCTGAACCTATTTTTTCTGCTGTAGAGTCATTACCCCAATTCTCTTCTCAAGAGGTGATTTTAATGACACCTCAGGGAGAACCCATGAATCAGCCGTTATTTCGAGAATTGGCTTATGATTATGAACAATTAGTCTTAATTTGTGGGCATTATGAAGGGGTAGATGAACGCATCCGTGAGCATTTAGTGACGCGAGAAGTGTCCTTAGGGGATTTTATTCTCACTTGTGGGGAAATTCCTGCTTTAGCTTTAATTAATGGGGTAATTCGGTTAATTCCTGGAACCATTGGGAAGGCTGATTCTCTCAAAGCTGAAAGTTTTGAAACGGAGTTATTAGATTATCCCCAATATACCAAACCTGCGGTGTTTCGGGGTTGGGAAGTTCCGCCAGTTCTGCGATCAGGGAATCATCGCGCGATCGCGCAGTGGCGAAAGGAACAACAAATTAAACGGACCCAAAAACGTCGCCCTGATTTATGGCAAAAATGGAAAAATGAGTCATCCTCCTAATCACTCTTGTTACACCGAACTAGCTAGAATTACCGTTTGATCTTTAACCCGACTGTTGCCTTATTTTTGAGATAGAGTAATATTATTTTTTTTGATTATGGTCAATCTTCCCACCCAAATCACGTTATCTCGTCTATTGGGCATTCCTATAATCTTTTATTGTCTTAGCCAGCCTTCTCTTTCATTTCAATGGGCAGGATTAATATTTTTTTTAATTGTAGCAGCCACTGATTGGCTAGATGGTTATCTTGCTCGTAAACTTGACCAAGTTACAGATTTAGGCAAGTTTCTGGATCCTTTGGTGGATAAACTGTTGATTTTTGCGCCACTTTTGGTATTAGTGGAAAGGGGGACAATTCCCGCTTGGGCTGTTTTTTTGATTTTAGGACGGGAAATCGCGATCGCGGGATGGCGAGTTACGCCTAATTTATCAGGAGAACAAGTTTCGGGTGCCAATCAACTTGGCAAAATTAAAACGGCATTACAAATTATTGCTATTACAGCTTTAATTGCCCCCATTAATGCTGACAATTGGCTAATATTTTCTCAGATTCTATTTAGTTTAGCGGTGTTTGTCACCTTATTTTCGGGATTAATTTACGTCTGGAATCCCTTGTTGTCAAAAGAGACAAACTCGTAAAGAAGTTTTAAAGTTAATTTGATTATAATAATGATGTTAGAACTATTTTTGATTAGTAGCGCGTTAATTCTCTTAGCTTATTTGTTAGGATCAATTCCCAGTGGCTTTCTCGCTGGACGCTGGTTAGAAAACATTGATATTCGGGAGTATGGATCGGGATCTACGGGGGCAACTAATATCTTACGGGTTTTAGGGGCCAAAGCGGCAGTCGCTGTTTTACTGGTAGATTTACTTAAAGGCGCGATCGCGGTTGGTATTGCGAAAATGAGTTTCAATGAATTACCAATAGCTAGTATATCTGAGCATAATGCAGCATGGCTAGTTATTTTAACAGCGTTGGCGGCCGTTTTTGGTCATAGTAAATCAGTGTGGTTAAACTTTAGCGGTGGCAAATCAGTGGCAACCAGCTTGGGAACATTGCTAGTCATGACTCCTGTTGTGGCTTTAGGGGGAGTAGTCAGCTTTGGTTTGACCCTTGCTTTATCCAGAATTGTCTCTTTAAGTTCCTTAGTTAGCGCGATCGCGATTAATATTTTAATGATTGCCCTGAATGAACCCTTCCCTTATTTCATTTTCTCTACTTGTGCAGCCGCCTATGTTATTTGGCGACATCGCGGTAATGTAGAACGGATTTTAGCAGGCACTGAACCAAAAATTGGACAGAAAGTTTCACATTAATTGTTATTTGTCCTTTGTTGTTTGTCTTTCGTCCTTCGTAAACCAATGACTAATGACTAACAACATCCACCGACTCAGTTTGTACCTCAACAGACCAAGAAACGCTATATTATCGTCTTGGACGACCTAAAGTTGTAATATAGAGAACTGCCTCATCTTCAGGAATGCCTAAAACTTCATTGACTTGGTTATCAAAAAAGCCTGCAATCCCACTAACCCCCAATTGTAAATAAATAGTGGCTAAATTGAGACGTTGTCCCAGGTGTCCAGCGTCCATGTGTAAATAACGATAAGCGCGATCGCCGTATAAAGCAATCGCCTGTTTTAAGTCTGCGGTATGGAAAATAACCGCACCAGCATCTCGTCCTAAATCTTGTCCTAAACAGAGATAATGTAATTCTCGACGGAAGTTTTTAAAGCGAATTTGTCTTAATTCTTGAGAGTTCGGGGCATAATAATAACAGCCTTCTTCTAAGTCAGTTACCCCAGAAGCAGCAACAAAAGTAGAAATTAAATTGGGTTCAAAAAAGTCTGGCTGAGAATCGAGTCCTTGTTGCCAATAGTCTTGAGGCTGGTAAGTAAAATGAAGCAGTTGTTTTAACTCATCAAAAGTAATTTCCTGTCCATTATATCCCCGTGTAGAGCGGCGTTTCAGCATCGTTTGCGGTAACCCTTCTAACCCTTCTCCCCAATCAATGGGATCAGTTTCGGTAGAAACTTTTAAGCAAAAGGGAAAGTTATATTTATCCTCTTTATCACTGGTTTGTAGCTGTTTAGAACTAATTTGAGGTTCGCTGTCAATTTTCGTCTTTTCATGGAGATAACCTAGTAATTGCCCATCAGGAATATTCTCAGGAAACGTATGATTGGCTGGAGAGGGTAAACTGGTTTTTGCAGGGGATAAATTTTGGTTAACTTCTAATAAATCAGCTAAGGCAGCCACTGTAATTACGCCTTCTTTTTCAGGGTTGAGATAAAGTAGTTCATTCATGCGATCATCATGAAATCCGCCAATTAAATGAGGGCGATAGTCTGATAAACTTCCTGCGAGTTCAAAATTGCCTAGTAAATGTCCTGTATCAAGGAATATGCGTCGATAAGCCCGATCTTCATAGCGCCATGCGGAACGATAAAAAACCGAGGAAACCGCGATCGCGATCTCAGTATTTTCTAAAGTAGAATGCCAAAAACAAGCAACCTGCAAATCTGACCACACAGAATCTTCCCAAAAGTGAATCAGGGAATGGCTTCGAGATTGATAGTTATAAAGCCCTTCTGGTAAAAATGATAATCCTCTAACAATAAGATATACTTCTGCTGGGTAAAGTCCACCTGCTGAAGGGGCAGCACGAAGATAAATTCCCTCACCAGACATGGTTTGCAGTTTCGCGGTTACCCCATAGGATAAAAGGAGAAATTGCGAGAGACGATGCCATTTTTCCCAGTGGGGTTCATCGGTTGGGGTTTTATCCAGATAGGGTTTTAAGTCGTAAGTGGTTCCAATTTGGTAATCTTTATAGGGAAGGGGCTGATTCTCCCAGTCAAGAGAACGGGCTTTTTTGGCGATCGTGTCTGGATCGTACTTGGTACGTTCGTGGTAATGTTGGGCTAAGGTGGGTTGCCATTCAGACATAGATTTGCAGAACCTTTGAAAACAATACTTTCGGGGACTTTTATTATCTTATCATTAGCCATTAGCCATTAGTCATTGGAAATAACAATTAAAAATTAATATGTTTCAATTAGAAAATGTTGTTCCTTGGGGGCGTTCCTTTCAAGACTATTTGGGAATGTTTAATCTAACTCCTGAGGATTTAAAATTATCTATTTTAGACTGCGCCGGGGGGCCAGCAAGTTTTAATGCAGTCATGAAAAAACAGGGCAAAACTGTCATTTCTTGTGATCCGATTTATCAATTCACTTCTGAACAAATTCAGCAACGCATTAATGAAACTTATCCAATTATCATTAAAGGGCTTTATCAAAACTTTGATCAATTTGTCTGGAGTCCAATTACTACCCCTGAAGCATTGGGAGAATATCGTTTAGCGGCGATGCAAGAGTTTCTAGCTGACTTTCCTCAAGGCAAAAAAGAAGGGCGTTATCGCAATTTTAGTTTTCCTAAGTTTCCCTTTCCAGACCAAAGTTTCGATTTAGCAATTTCTTCTCATTTGTTATTTACTTACTCGGAACAGTTTTCTTTTTCCTTCCATTTAAATTCTATTTTAGAACTGTGTCGTGTTGCTAAGGAAGTGAGGATTTTTCCATTAGTAGAAAATTTTACCAGTGCCAAATCTCGACATCTTGACTTTATTTTAGAGGCATTAACTTCTAGAAATTACCAAGTTGATATCCAAAAAACTGATTATGAATTTCAACGGGGTGGCAATGAGTTATTAAAAGTAAAATAAAAAATTGTTATTTGTCCTTTGTCATTTGTCCTTTGTCAACCAATGACCATAACATCTTGTCTCCCCATTTCCCCATCTCCCTATCCACTTGTCTCCCATCAGGTTTGTTTTATGAAGTTTTGTTAAAGATTTTTAAACTAAAGGCTCGTTGAACGTTAATATACAATGTTGGAAGATAGTTTAATGATTTTTTAAAACTGGCGAAAAAACGGGAGAGAATATGGACGCTTTAACAAGTTTATTAAGTAACATCAATTATGAAGTAATTTTTCAGTTAACCTTTGTCACCTTAATCATGATTTCTGGCCCGGTAGTGATTTTTTTACTCGCTGTGCGTGGAGGAGATATGTAACTGCCCTAAAAAAACGTCATAATAGAGAGAGTAAGCAAGGTGTTATGATATGCGCCTTGCTCATTTTTTTCTCTGTGCCAGTTGTGGGAAAATATGCCTTACGAACCGCTTCATCAGAAATATCGCCCACAAACCTTTGCTGATCTCGTGGGACAAAGCGCGATCGCGGATACTCTTACCAATGCCATCAAACGCCAACGCATTGCCGCTGCCTATCTATTTAGTGGTCCGCGAGGGACAGGAAAAACTTCCTCAGCACGAATTTTAGCTAAATCTCTTAACTGTCTCAATAGTAGTGAACCCACTGCCGAACCTTGTGGCGTGTGTGAATCTTGTCGCGCCATCAGCCAGAGTAATGCCCTTGACATCATCGAAATTGACGCGGCGAGTAATACTGGGGTAGATAATATTCGAGAATTGATTGAGAGATCAAGTTTTGCCCCTGTCCAGTCACGATATAAGCTGTATATTATTGACGAGTGCTTAACCGGTGATTCCCTGATTCACACCTCGCAAGGTTTAATGAGAATTGATGACCCTAACATTCAAGGAAAAACGGTTCTCAGTTATAACGAATCGCAGGGGACATGGGAATATAAAAGAGTCTTACGGTGGCTTAATCAAGGTATCAAACCAACCTTACTTATTCAAACCAGTCATCGCCAAATTCGTTGTACAGAAAATCATTTAATCAGGACAGAACAAGGATGGATTCAAGCAAAAAATCTCAAAGAAGGAATGAAGATACTATCCCCTGCAAGAGGGAATACAGCCTTAGAAAGCATTGGATCCATCTCTCTTGCCAGTAAAGAAGCAGTTTATGACTTAGAAGTTGAAGAGAATCATAACTTTGTGGCAAATGGACTTCTGGTTCATAATTGCCATATGCTGAGTACAGCAGCATTTAATGCCCTGCTGAAAACTCTCGAAGAACCGCCACCGCGAGTGGTTTTTGTTCTCGCCACCACTGATCCTCAGCGCGTTTTACCCACCATTATTTCCCGTTGTCAGCGCTTTGACTTCCGACGGATTCCCCTCACCGCGATGGTGTCTCATTTAAGCGACATTGCCCAAAAAGAAGACATTGACATTACTCCTGAAGCCCTTTCCGTCATTGCCCAAGTCTCTCACGGGGGATTACGAGATGCCCAAAGCCTCTTAGATCAACTTAGTCTCCTTTCAGAACAAATTACCATTGAGCGCGTTTGGGACTTAGTGGGTGCGATTCCAGAGCAAGACCTAATTACCCTCCTACAAGCTATTAAACAGCAAAATGGGGAGCAAGTGATCACTCTCTGTCGCCAATTAATGGATCGGGGACGAGAACCGATTATTGTATTACAAAACCTTGCAGGGTTCTATCGAGACTTATTACTCGCAAAAACTGCCCCTCAACAATCCCAATTAGTCGCCCTTACCGCTTCTACTTGGAAACAACTGTGTGAAGAAGCCCAACAATGGACGATTCAAGACATTCTCGCTGGACAAAAACATCTCCAAGACAGCGAAGCCCAAGTTAAACATACTACACAACCTCGCCTCTGGTTAGAAGTAACACTATTAGGGTTAATTAATACCACAGGAAACCAACCCACAGTAACACAAAAAAAAGCCTCTTTACCTATTCCAGAAACGCCTGTTACCAGTCAATCGGAAGTTACGACACCTCCTCCTGAAAAGAAAAAAGTAGAACCTAAAACACCTGTTTCTCAACCGTCTTCCCAACCAGTTGCAAGTCAAGGTGAAACCCCGAAAACTCCTCCTCCTCAAACCACGCCTAATGAGTCAGAAACAGAAGCTAGGGAAGAATCCCCTAATCTTGAAAAAGTTTGGGCGCAGGTGATCGAAAACTTACCACTTCCAGCGCAATCTTTAGTTAAAGATCATTGCCGTTTATTAAGTTTAGACGGAAATCTTGCCTGTGTTGGAGTAAAAAGTGAACCTCTTCTTAAGTTTGCTAAAAAACGGGAAAAAAATATTGAACAGGCTTTAAGAAAGGTTCTTAATCAAGAGATTAAACTGACTTTAGAAGTGAGTCAAGTTAATACTGCTGATTCAGTTTCTCCAGCAGAAAATAAAACAGATATTCCAGAATATAAAACTCATCCCGTTCAGTCTCCAACATCTTCACCCCCGCCTGAAACAGATCAATCACCAAAAGAACAACCATCCCAAGAGAGTGAAAATTACCACCCAAAGCCTGAAGACGATAATGGAAATTATGGGTCATCAAAGGCTGTTGATTTTCAAGATCAGGAAGTAGCAAGGACTACAGAAACAACTGAAGAAAAGCATTCGGAGGAAGTTAGTTCAGAAGAAGAGGTTAATAAAATGGCTAAAGAGTTAGCAAAAGCCTTTAATGGGGAAGTGCTTTCAACAGACAATGATGTTCCTCTTTAAAATTCGGTGATCTGTATGTCGAAAAAAATAATATTGCCAGCTATTCCCCCAATCTCCCCTTTTTTCGGGTTTAGATAGTTGTTAGGTATAACTAATTTCTTAAAATGGGGGAATTATATTGTCTTGAGAGAGGATTAATTTGCCCAAGAAATTTTAAGATCACTGGGTTTTCCCCAGTTTCCTTCCACTTTTACCCCACGATAATTACTGTGGAGATGACGAATTATTTTATAAATGGCTTCTACTGAGTCAGGAGCGTTAACTTTTTGGGCAATTTCTGACAGAGAGAGAGAAGTTTTTTCTTGTTGAAGCACCTCGATAACATTGTTCTGTAATTCTAAGATAGAAGCAGCCGCTTTTTTCCCGGCTTCTACCCCAGGTTGGTGATAAGCATTGATATTGACTAAAGAGGCGTAAAGCCCGACGGCGCGTTCATATAACGCAATTAAAGCTCCCACAGTTCGGGGGGTAACTTCTCCCACGGTAATCGTAATGGAATCACGTTCATTCTCATATAACGCTAAGCGAGTCCCTTGTAATAATCCAGAAAGATAATCTCCTGAAGTTACTCCAGCTTCTACTTCGGGGGAGTCTCCATCGCGATCTTTTAAGACTTCAATAAAGGTGGCAAAGAAATTAGGAACTCCCTCTCGTAACTGTTGAACATAGGCGTGTTGATCTGTACTTCCTTTATTCCCATAAACAGCAATTCCTTGATAAACAGTATTGCCATCGAGGTCTTTTTCTTTACCAAGAGACTCCATTACTAGCTGTTGTAAGTAACGGGAGAATAAGCTAAGGCTATCTTTATAGGGCAATACCACCATGTCTTTTTCTCCTTTGCCATTCCCTGCTGCATACCAAGCTAAACTTAGTAAGGCGGCTGGATTGGTTTTTAATTGAGATTTCCGAGTGAGATTATCCATGGTTTTTGCCCCTTCCAATATGGAATCAATATCAATCCCTTGTAAGGCAGCTGGTACTAATCCTACGGCAGACATTTCCGAGGTGCGCCCCCCTACCCAATCGTGCATGGGGAAAGTGGTAATCCAACCCTCGCTTATAGCAATTTGTTCTAATTTTGAGCCTTTGCCGGTAATGGCAACTGCATGAGAACCAAAGTTTAAGTTTTGCGCTTCATAAGCTTTTTGAACTTCAATCATTCCATTACGGGTTTCAGGGGTTCCTCCTGACTTGGAAATCACTAAAACAAGGGTACTGGATAAACGATCGCGCAACTGTTCTAATTGATCATCTATTCCTTTGGGATCGGTATTATCAATAAAATGAAGATTTAGGGGGGCATCAAGAGGGGCTAAGGCTTGAGATACAAATTGGGGTCCCAATGCTGATCCCCCAATGCCAATGGAAATCACATCCGTAAAGCGAGCTTCTTTGGGGGGATGAATATAACCACTGTGTACTTGCGCGGCAAAGGTTTTAAGCTTTTCTAAGGTGTCGGTAATATCAGCTTTTAATTCCGCATTGGGAGCAAGATCAGGATTTCGTAGCCAATAATGACCTACCATCCGATTTTCATCAGGATTGGCTATTGCTCCTGCTTCTAAGTCTGCCATGTCTTGGAAGGCTTTTTGAAATTGCGGTTGCATTTCTTGTACAAACTGATCTGAGAAACGCATCCGGCTAATATCGAGATAAAAGTTTAAGTCTGGGTCATAATAGAGCCAGTCCTGATAGCGTTGCCAAAGTTGGGATTGATCCATCCTCTTTTATCCTGTTATTCGTCGCTTACATTGCTTAGTTTAAGACACTCAAATTAATTCTTCATCTACTTTCCTAGATTTTTGCACCCGATTAACGATTTTGGACTATGAAACCAGCCCTCACCGGAACCTTCCTTGATGAAATCACTCATGACATTCCCTCACAAAATTGGCGCGATCGCGATTGGGATAACGATTTTGCCACTATGAAAGAAGTGGGGATTGATACTGTTATTTTAATTCGCGCTGGCTATAAAGATCAGGTTACCTTTAACTCACAAGTTTTACAGGAAAAAATTGGCAAACTCCTCCCTGTTTATACTGATCTCGTCCAATTATTCCTAACTCTAGCTGAAAAATATGGCATGACCTTTTATTTTGGGACTTATGACTCTGGAAACTACTGGTTAAATGGCGACTATCAAACCGAAACTGAGATTAATCAAGCCTTCTGTGAGGAATTTATCCGCCGTTACGGGGATTATCAGGCATTTGGCGGTTGGTATATTAGCCATGAAATTAATACCTATGATGAGGGGATGATGCAAGTGTATGAAGAATTATCCCGTCACCTGAAAAAACTTCGAGATGTTCCGATTCTAATTTCTCCCTATATTAAGGGCATTAAACAGTTTGGAGAAACTGCCATTTCTTTCAATGAGCATATTACTGCTTGGGATTCCATATTTGCTCGTTTAAAAGGCATTGTGGATATTGTCGCCTTTCAAGATGGGAATGTGGCTTATCAAGACTTACCCCATTATTTGCAAGCGAATTGTCAACTGGCAAAGAAATACGGTTTAACGGTTTGGAGTAATGTGGAGAGCTTTGATCGGGATGTTCCTTGGAAGTTTCCCCCGATTGATTATCGTAAACTCCGTTATAAAATTGAGCAAGCCGAAGCCGCGCAAGTGGATAAACTGATCACTTTTGAATTTTCTCATTTTCTTAGCCCTAATTCCACATTTCCCGCCGCTAGACAGTTATACCAGCGTTATTGGGAATGGATCACTCAGCGATAAACCTATCTTAGGTATGAAAGTTGAGGGGTGATCTGTATTTTTTTTCTCACTATCCTTAAAATAAAGTAAACAAGTGTAAAGTTCATTGAGCTTGTTGTTAATTTTTAAGAAATGTTGAAACAAAGCCGTTATATAAAAATGCTTATTCCGTCTTTAAGACGCTTTATTGTGCTCTTTATCAGTTGTCTTTTGGGGCTCTCTACGCTTTTTGCTAATCCAGCTCCTGCTCAAGCCTTTGATAATCCTTCTTTATTGCCAGAAAAGCAAACCCCGATTATTGATTTAGCGAATTTTTTACCGACGCTACAAGAAGAATCGCTAACCGAAGAAATCAAAGAATTTGAAGAAGAAACAGGTTGGAAGCTACGGATTTTGACCCAATATGATCAAACTCCCGGA
The DNA here is from genome assembly GCF_007904085.1 of Euhalothece natronophila Z-M001. Taxonomy (GTDB): domain Bacteria; phylum Cyanobacteriota; class Cyanobacteriia; order Cyanobacteriales; family Rubidibacteraceae; genus Halothece; species Halothece natronophila. Next base: position 363,464 of record NZ_CP042326.1, on the reverse strand, counting down.
CGTGCTGTTAAAGAATACTGGAACCTAAATGATCAAAGTGTTTTATTAGTAGCAGATGCCAGAGGTGGGAATCTTTTAGCTTTTAATGTGGGAGATGAGGTTTATAATCTCCTACCGCGTACCTTTTGGGTAGAATTGCAAACTCGCTTTGGCAATATGTTTTATGTGGAGAAAAACGGCGAGAATAACGCGATCGCGCAATCTCTAGAAACAGTGAAAGGATGCTTAGCAGAAGGTGGTTGTAATGTTGTTCCAGGCTTACCGCAAGAACAATGGATTCTTACTCTCATCACTTCTGTTGTTGGGGGAGTAGTCTTTGGTTTAGCCGCCCGACCTCGCAAACAAGATCAAATCGTTGCTTGGCAATGGGCTTTGTTATTATCTCCTCTATGGGGCATTCTCTTTATTGCCTTTGGCATTGGCCCCGTTGTCACTCGTACTGCTGAGTGGTTACCGTTACTACGGAATATTCTTGGTTTCATGTTAGGGGCTTTAGTTGCCTATTTAACCCCTATCTTCAACAATGAATCTACTCATTCTGAAGGTAAGACCTAAGACTCCTAGTAGCATCAAAACTTCTCGCCACTCAAGATAAAAATGGGATCAACGGCAGCAAATACCTGAGTTGGTCCCCGAGTTTCCAAGCGGTTTACAGAAGACTGTACTACTTCAATATTGCGAGCTTGTAGTTTCGCTAAGGTTTCCGAGAGACGATATAAACTATCTAAATTATTTGCCACTGCTACGACTCGTCCTTGCGGCTGAATATATTGCCAAACTTGTTCTAAATTTTTATGTACATCTTTTCCCCCTTCCAAACAAACGCGATGGGGAGATTTAGGTAACTTACTCAGACAATCTGGGGCAACCCCTTGAATCACCTGCACATTTTTTACCCCAAAGCGCGTGCAATTATGACGAATTAAATCCACCACCTCTTCATCTCTTTCCACCGCAAAAATGCGAGCATCAGGACATAATAACCCAGATTCAACAGGAATTGTTCCTGTTCCTGCGCCCACATCCCATAACACAGAATCGGGTTCTAAGCGCAAATAGGACAGTAATAAAATTCTCACTTCCCGTTTGGTTAGGGGAATTCCAGGGAGACGTTCAAACAAGTGATCAGGAATGCCAGGGCTTTTGTAGGGCCAGATCGAAGAAGCCATATTGACAATTCGTTATGCGTAATAGAGATTTGTGATTTGCCCCCGCTGCTCCGGAGTTCCCTGTGCTGGTCATTGGCTACTAGATAATCACAAACCTTTTTCCAGACATTAATTGAGAGTTTGCCGTGACGACTTGAAGACAAATTGGTTTAAAATTAACCTATGCTACTAATTGTCCATTGTCTATTGCTGATTGTCAATTATTTTTTATGAACTGGTGGCGAAAACTCAAAAAGAATTCTTTAGCTCGAATCGGCGCATCCTTGCTACTCATTTTTTATTTAATGGTCATTGGCGCTGATTTTGTTGCCCCCTATGATCCTTATGCCTCAGAGATGGATGGCTCTTTGTTGCCTCCCACAGAAATTTACTTTCGCAATCAGGAGACAGGAGACTGGATTGGCCCCCATGTTTATCCCACGCAACAGGGAGAAACGGATATTGAAACAGGAGATCGAGAATTAATTGTTGATTTTGAAGAACCCACCCCTTTAACATTATTTGCTGCTGGTACTTCTTATCGCATTTTTCCGCTTTATTTACCCCTTCCGCCAGATTTTGAACCTGTAGAAATTTTCTCAGGTTGGGAAGTTGATTGGCATTTATTTGGAACAACAGGTGAGGCTAAATATCATCTTTTAGGAACAGACGAACAAGGCAGGGATCAATTTTCACGCTTAGTTCACGGAGGAAGAATTAGCTTATTTATTGGTTTATTTGGAATTGCCATTTCTTTTCCATTAGGAATGCTGTTTGGTGGCATTTCTGGGTATTTTGGAGGCACAGTTGATGCTATTATCATGCGGTTAGTGGAAGTTTTAATGACCATTCCCACGATCTATTTATTAGTTGCTTTAGCGGCAGTTTTACCGCCAACATTAAGCAGCACTCAGCGTTTTATCTTAATTGTTGTCATTACTTCTTTTGTTAGTTGGTCGGGACTAGCTAGGGTGATTCGCGGACAAGTTTTATCCATTAAGCAACGAGAGTTTGTGGAAGCCGCTCGCGCGATGGGGGGAAATTCTTTTTATATTATTCTCCGCCATGTTCTCCCCCAAACCGCAACTTACATTATTATTTCGGCGACACTTGCCATTCCCAGCTTTATTTTAGCCGAGTCAGTGTTGAGTTTAATTGGGCTAGGGATTCAACAACCTGATCCCTCTTGGGGAAACTTGCTGTCTGTGGCGACCAATGCTTCTATCCTCGTCTTACAGCCGTGGTTGGTGTGGCCCCCAGCAATTATGATTATTTTAACGGTTTTAGCCTTTAATCTGTTAGGAGATGGCTTAAGGGATGCTCTTGATCCACGTTAGAATGGAGGCTGCTCAGTTCAATAGACATAATTTATGCGTCAGTTTCTCAAGCAAGCTCTTGCCACTTTAATTGGTAGTTTTGCAGGCTTAGTTTTATTTTCAATTGTTGGAACAGGTAGCCTATTTTTACTCTTTGTTATTATTGGCACTCGCGATCAACAACCGCAAGTGGAATCAGATTCGGTTTTAGTTTTTGACTTATCAAAATCTATTCAAGATACACAACCCCCCCTTAATATTACTCAGGCGTTATTTGCCCCTGAAGAGCGTCCTGTCACAGTTCAGCAAGTGGTTAATTCCATTGAAAAAGCCAGTGAAGATGATCGCATCTCTGGCATTTTACTTGATGGAACAGAAGGCTCGAATACTACAGATTATGCCATTTTACAAGAAATTCGTGAGGCGTTGGTTGAATTTCAAGAAAGCGGTAAAGAGGTAATTGCTTATGATACTAATTTGAATCAACGGGAATATTATTTAGCTTCAGTTGCTGATAATGTCATTTTAAATCCTTTAGGGAATCTGGAAATAAGAGGGTTACGTTCGGAACAAACGTTCTTTGCTGGGGCGTTTGAACAATATGGTATCGGAATTGATACTGTTCGAGTGGGGGATTATAAATCGGCAATAGAACCCTTAATTCGAGAAGATTTAAGTCCTGAAAATGAAGAACAATTGACTGCGCTTTTAGGGGATATTTGGGGAGAATGGTTAGAGGATGTTAGCACTCAGCGAGACATTAGTGTTGATGAGTTACAGAATATTGTTGATACCCAAGGGATTTTGTTAGCTGAAAATGCTTTAGAAGCAGGGTTAGTGGATGAAGTGGCTTATCGTGATGAGGTAATTAGTCAGTTAAAAGAGATATCAGAAACAGAAGATGATGATGATTTTCCCAATATTTCTCTAGCGAGTTATAGTGGGGTCACTCAGAGGGAGGCAATGGAAGATACCTCTGATAATGAAATTGCGGTGCTTCATGCTCAAGGGGCGATTGTTGGTGGAGAAGCCCCATTAGATAGTATTGGTAGTAGTCGCTATGCTCAGAAAATTCGCAATTTACGAGAGAATGATGATGTTAAAGCAGTGGTTTTGCGAATCAATAGTCCTGGAGGCGGTGCAACGGCTTCTGATGTGATTTTACGGGAATTGAAGTTAACCCAAGAGGAAAAGCCGGTTATTGTGTCTATGGGGGATACCGCGGCTTCTGGTGCTTATTGGGTGTCGTTAGGGGGAGATAAGATTTTTGCTCAACCTACTACAGTTACTGGTTCTATTGGCGTGTTTGGGATTTTACCGAATATTCAAGAGCTAGCAAATGAAAATGGGATTACTTGGGATGAAGTCGCAACCGGGGAGTTGGCTGGCTTAGATAGTATTTCTCGCGCGAAAAGTGAGGAAGAATTAGCCATCTTGCAAGGAACGGTTGACCAAATTTATGATCGGTTTATCGATCGCGTTGCTGACAATCGTGACCTTTCCCCAGAAGAAGTGGAAGAAATTGCTCAAGGTCGTGTGTGGTCTGGCAAACAAGCTCAAGAAGTGGGATTAGTCGATGAGTTAGGGGGATTAAATAGCGCGCTCGCGCAGGCAGCAGAAACCGCAGAATTAGAGGATTGGCAAGTTCAGGAATATCCCCGTTTAAGTGGCTTTGAAGAACGGTTTTTAAGACGTTTTCAAGAGGATGCTCGTGTATTATTGGGTCAAGAAACCCCAATTGATGAGCGTCTCAAGCGATTCCAAAACAGTTGGGAAGAGTTCAAAGTTATGAATGATCCCAATCATGCTTATGCTCGCCTTCCTTTTGAGTTTCATATTGATTAAAATCGGAACAGTGGTTAAGTGAGTCTAACTGATGTTAAATTCCCCCGTTGTGCCTGTTGTTGCCAGCAGTCAAGGTAATTATAATCCCGACAATTCGCAAACTGCTCAGTGGGTAGAAGTCTTAGTGGATTGTCCAGACATCCCAGGGTTACTCACTTATCACCTTCCAAGCGAGATGACCGTTCAACCGGGGGATATTTTAAGTGTTCCCCTGCGGAATCAAATTGTCGGTGGCATTGCCATTCGGCTGGTTTCCTCTCTCCCTGAAAATCTCTCAGAAAATCAGATTCGAGACGTGGAAACAGTGGTAAGTGAAAGCCTATTTCCCCCACGTTATTGGCAATTACTGGAAAAAGTCGCTCATTATTACTGTAGCCCTTTACTCTCAGTCATTCATACCGCATTACCCCCAGGATTACTGGGAAAATCTCAACTGCGGATTCGCTTAAAACCAGATGTTATTCCAGAAGGGGCAACAGAATTTTGTTCTTCTGTCGGCGTAGCAGTTTTAAGACTCCTGCAATCTCAGCAAACAGGAGATTATAGTGCGCGATATCTGCGACAACAAATTAAAGGGGCGCAACGGGGAATTAATGAGTTAATGCGACGGGGTTGGGTAGAAAGTTATTTACAACAACCCCAACAATCTCGCCCAAAGCGTCAAAAAGCAGTTTTATTAGTGGGAGAATCTCCCGAGTTAACTCCTCGTCAACGGGAAGTATTAGAGTTTCTCCGTCGTCGCGGCGGTGAGTTATGGTTAACTGAATTATTACAGGCGTGTTCCACCACTTCTAGTACAGTTTCTGGCTTAGAAAAAAAAGGCTGTGTGGTCATTCAAGAACAGGAAAGACTGCGATTTGCTCAAACCCCTGATCAAGAATTGGATCAGCCTAAAACCTTAAACCATGCCCAACAAGAAGCCCTCAATACCATCAATGCGCTAGACGGCTTTCAGCAAGTTTTATTACATGGGGTAACGGGTTCAGGAAAAACCGAAGTTTATTTACAGGCGATCGCGCCAATTTTACAAGCTGGTTATTCGGTACTAATTCTAGTTCCTGAAATTGGGTTAACCCCTCAACTGTGTGATCGATTTCGCGCCCGTTATGGCAATCAAGTTTGCATTTATCACAGTGCCCTTTCCACTGGGGAAAGATATGATACTTGGCGACAGATGTTAAGGGGAGATCCCCAAATTGTCATCGGAACGCGATCGGCGGTTTTTGCCCCCCTGCCAAAACTGGGAATGATTATCCTTGATGAAGAACACGACAGCAGTTTCAAACAAACCCAACGCCTCCCCACTTATCATGCTCGTACTGTAGCAAAATGGCGAGCCGAACTGGAGCATTGTCCTCTCATTCTGGGATCAGCCACTCCCTCTCTCGAAACTTGGGAAACCCCTGAAAAATATTATCTCTCTCTCCCTGAACGCATCTATTCTCGCCCCTTACCGCCCATTTCCGTGGTTGATATGCGGCAAGAATTACAACAGGGGAATCGCTCCATTTTTAGCCAACCCCTGCAAACCGCCCTGCAAAACTTAAAAGCTCAAGGAAAGCAAGGCATTCTCTTTATTCCCAGACGGGGGCATAGTACCTTTGTTTCCTGTCGCAGTTGTGGCTATGTTATGGAATGTCCCCACTGTGATGTTTCTCTTTCCTATCACTACACCCATGAAGGGGGGACGCAATCGTTACGCTGTCATTATTGTAATCATACCCAACTGCAACCGAAACAATGCCCTGCCTGTGGCTCTCCCTATCTGAAGCATTTTGGCACAGGAACACAACGGGTAAAACAAGCCCTAGAGCAAGAATTTCCTGACTTACGCACCCTACGGTTTGATAGCGATACCACACGCACTAAAGGCGCACACCGTTCTCTCTTAAACCAATTTACCAACTACGAAGCAGACTTATTAGTGGGAACACAAATGCTAACTAAAGGGTTAGATATTGCCCAAGTTACCCTAGTGGCAGTTGTTTCTGCTGATGGGGTATTACATCGCTCTGATTATATGGCAGCGGAACGGGCATTTCAAACCCTCGCCCAAGTAGCAGGAAGGGCAGGAAGAGGGGATGATCCCGGACAGGTGATTATTCAAACTTATAACCCCGAACACCCTGTTATTGCTGCTTTATACAACCATGATTATCGGCGGTTTGCCCAAGCTGAATTAGAAAACCGTTATGCTTATAATTATCCTCCTTATGGCAAGTTAATTTTACTCAATTTAAGTGGTTTAGATGCGCTAGAAGTACAACAAACAGCTACCTTATTAGCAGATGTCTGTCGTAGCAAAAATGAAGAGAATCAGTATGAAGTTTTAGGGCCAGCACCTGCCAGTGTGATGCGAATTGCAAGGCGTTATCGTTGGCAAATTTTGTTAAAATGTTCTCGCACAGAAGGAGAAAATCAGCTTTCTTGGTTAACGGATTTATATCAGTTTTGTCCGAAAAATATTAGTTTAAATATTGATGTTGATCCTTTAGATATGGGGTAATCAAAATTAATGATGTTAGCAACAGCGAATAAAGCAGATCGTGTCGTATTAAATCAAATTAGTTGGGAACAGTTTGAAAATTTACTCACAACTTTAGGGGAAAAAAGAGGTGCTAGAATTGCTTATGATCAGGGGCAATTAGAAATAATGACTCCTTTACCTGAACACGAATATTATAAACAAGTAATTAGCACTGCGGTTGAAGATATTGCCGAAATTTTAGAGCTTAATTATGAGTGCTACGGTTCAACGACATGGAAAGATCAAATGAAAGCAGTGGGAGTTGAACCTGATAATTGTTTTTATTTTCAAAATGAAGCCCGAGTACGGGGAAAATTAACATTTGATCTCAACATCGATCCTCCTCCTGATCTCGTTTTAGAAATTGATGTAACCAGCAAATCCCTTAACCGTTTTCTAATTTATGCCCAACTAGGGATTCCTGAAATTTGGATTTATGAAGAAGGAACATTAACGATTTATCAATTAACCAATAATCAAACTTATCAGGAAACAACCACCAGTGCCATTTTTCCAAATCTCCCGATCCAAGAACTTCCCAATTATTTAGAAACTTAGGGATTTGCAATAAAAAAGGATACCCATCAGAACGAACCAACAGTAACTGACCATTTGGGCAAAGATTCTGAAGGATGCCAATCAACTCGATAGTCTGCTAAAGACTCAGGGTCAACTTTGACACCAGTTTGATAAAGCTTAGTGACATGGTGAACCACAGGCTGAGAACCTTTCCAACTCATCTTACTTGCCCATCTCAGAGCCGTGTCAATAGAGTCCAGAATCGCTCCGTTCCAGAATTGTTCAAGGGCAGCCCAACAACGCTCAATGGGATTGTATTTACTATGATAGGGAGGATAGTAAATTAAGCGAATCTGGAGCTGGTAATGACGAGAAAATTCTACAATCCTTTTGATGAACTGAGTGCGATTGGAACGGGTAGCACTGCCGCCATCCAAGTTAATGGCTAAGGTGTTAACCTCGGGAAAGTTTCCTTGATTGCTTTTCCACCAGTGCTCTAGACAATCAACAATGAAATCTGAGGTTTCAGGGGACTCACTCATGTAAAGAGCTAAGTTGTCTGTACGGAGGTTAAGAATCCCAAAGGGAAGTAGAGTCGTGTGCCATTGAGTATCATGGTCATCGGCTTGAGGGGGAGCTTGGCGACGGTCTTTCCCACCCCGTGAGAGGTTTCCTAGTTTGACTTTGGCTTTCGAGTCAATTGAGATGCGTAAGACGGTTGGGTCATCATCGGCCGCTTGATTAGCTGTTGCCACTTGTTCAAAAATAGCATCAGTTTCAGGGATTTTCTTCAATGGCTTGGTTTTTAAGGTTTTTTTAAACGGTAGCCGAGGCGATTTAACATTGCTCCAATTGTTTGTCGGGTTGGTAATTGTTCATCGCTGTATCCTTTTTCCCTAATCAGAGCATTTCTCACCGCTTGAGCACTCATGCGGCTATACTGAAATGTGGTTTGGAATTTTGGGTCGGCTTGAGATTGTTCCTCTACTAGGTCGCGAATCTCCTTTCCTAAATTGGGCAAGTTTTCTTCGCTTTTTTTCCGACCCCGCTCCTGATACTTGTCCTGATAGGAGATTCCCCTTTCCAGATGGTCAAGACCTCTTTGAACACACACTCTCCCCCAACCCATTTGCCTTTCTGTCCGACGGGCTGAACCTTGAAAGTAGTCAAGGCACACCTGAGCGACAAACACTCGTTTTTTCTCTCCTGTTAATTTTCTCGCTGCATCTTTAAGAGTTCTTTTGAACTGTTCGTTTAACTCTTGCATCCTCTTTTTACCAATATCATCTCTTCTAGTTTCTTGGGTAATTCATTTTTTCGCAAGTCCCTTATCGCGAACAAGGAAGACTAAAGATGCGTCAAGGGATTAGAAATTGGATTAAGGCTACTCTTACTCAAGAATAGAAAATATGATGAATCAACCTGAAAACCTGACCCAACAAGCAATTTTAAATGCCTTAAATGATTTAATTGATGTCGTTGCCAAGCTACGATCGCCGCAGGAAGGATGTCCTTGGGATTTAGCGCAAACCCAAGAAACTTTAATTCCCTATATTATTGAAGAAGCCTATGAAGTTACGGCTGCTATTCGCAGTCAAAATCAGGAAGCCATTGTCGAAGAATTAGGGGATTTATTATTACAAGTGGTGTTGCAATCGCAAATTGCCTCTGAATCGGGTGATTTTACTTTAGAAGAGGTCGCCCAAGGAATCACTGATAAACTAATTCGTCGTCATCCTCATGTTTTTAGTAATTTAGATGTCAAAGACGAAGCAGAAGTACGAAAAAATTGGGAAGCGATTAAAGCGCAAGAAAAAGGGTATCATCCTGAACAAGAGAAAAAACTGAGCCAAAAGTTTCAAAAGTATGCAGAAACCTTACCACCGTTATTTGCTAGTATGAAAATCTCTACAAAAGCAGCAAATTTAGGGTTTGAATGGACGAACTCCCAAGGTGTTTGGGATAAGTTTGAAGAAGAATTAGCCGAGTTTAAGGAAGCATTAGCAAGTAAAGATAGTAAAGATCAAGAATCAGAGTTAGGAGATGTTTTATTTACGTTGGTTAATATTGCCCGTTGGTATGGTTTTGATCCTTCACAAGCCTTACAGGGAACAAACCAACGATTTGTGGAACGCTTAACTGTTATGGAGAGTTTAGCAGAACGTCCTCTCAGTGAGTATTCGTTGGAGGAGTTAGAGGCGTTATGGCAAAAGGCAAAACAGCAGCTTCTTTAGGCAATACTATCCCGTTTATTACTCTCTTTATAAGAAACCCCCACATTGGGTAATCCTGCTTTAATCATTTCTCTTTCTAAAAGGGCAAAAAAACGAGCGCGATCGCTGCTTCTCACGACAGCTTGATTATGGGATTCCGCGATCGCGACAGGATAACCATATCCCTTATACACTTGTCCTAAAAGAAGCCCTAAAGACTGTTCTAATAACTCAATATCTTGCGCTATCCATGCGGGAAACTCCACTCGCGCAATTTCTGTTCCCACATGAACATAACAGAAGTGAATAGCAAACTCTTCAGGATATAATTCTAAAATCGGGCTTTGACTACGCCAAATTGCTGATCGCTGTCCGGGAGATAATAAGGTTTGCCAGAGGGTGGTATCTCGCAAAGGTTCACAACTTTGGCAAGGAAGTTGATTCTCTTCATTAGCGCAAAAGGTTTGACAATCAGGAACATTATAAGGGCAACTGGCATAGCGCAAAAACCGTACGGCTTCGGTGTGGCGATTAGCACTAAGATAGCCCATTAATGGCACTTGCGCGGCTTGTAATTGTTCCCAAGCGCGAAAAATTCGGGGCAAAAGTTGATTTCGGGCGGGGGTGGGTAAATTCTCTAGAAACCAATAAATTAAAGAGCCATCCACTAGGGCTAAATTGGGTTCATCGTGTGCCCCTGGTGGCTTCACCCAACGATAAGCCATTTCTGCAAGGGCTTCAATTTCTGAAACCGTACGCCGATACCCTAGCCACTCATCGGTGGGAATCCCCCATTGGCGAGATTCATATAAATCTTCTTGGGTATAAAAAACTTCTGGAATGCTATCGAGAACAGGGAATAAACTTTGCCCATAATGCAACATCACTCGCCCAATATTAATCAGATAACAATAGGCGATTTCGTGGTGGGAGGGAGAAATTTGTGAGCCATCGGTAGCAAAAACGCTATGGGCGTAGGGAGGAGTGGGAATATCTTGGCAAGTGTCGAGAGGTTCTAAGGGAATCGCTGCCTTAAACAGTGCGCGATCGCGCCATTCTTCCTGTTGCGTTTCTAGGGTTTCTTGGGCAAGGACACTTTCTGCTAGCCGTTTTTGGGCAACTTCTAAGCGTTGATTACTGGCTTGGGCTTCCTGCTGTAGATGCTTACTAATCGCTGGTAATTGCCCCGTTAATTTTGTAATATCAAGCATAACCGAGGATTAAAGTAGCAGCGACCAATATTAAATAGCCACTGCTTTCAGGTAAACTATTTCAAGTTTGCTCTTGCATCTTGAATGGCTAGCCAAAGGGCTAATCCTGTTAAAGGAATGCTAGCACTCAAAATAGCGGAAGTCACCATAACGCCATAGCGAGGATCGCCATAAGAAAGTTCAAAAACTGAGCCAACAGCAGCGATCGCGGCAACGCAAGAAATTAGTAATAATAAACCACTTTTTGGGGTTAAAAACACGATTAACTCCTTTATCCTTCAGCCTTTAGAGTTTGGACAGCGTTTGCAGAAAAGCCATTTTTATTAAGAGCTTCTGTTAAAATTAAATCATTGGGGACGCGATCAACAAATAAAATCCCATTTAGGTGATCCGATTCATGTTGAATCACTCGTGCTAGGAGATCACTTGCCTTAATTTTTTTGGGGCGACCCTGCTCATCTTTATACTTGACAGTAATTGCTTTCGGGCGCACTACATCTAAAAAGACACCGGGAATACTGAGACAGCCTTCTTCCCCAGTTACTAACTCTGGGCTATAGGTTTCAATTTGGGGATTAATTAAAACTAGCGGCGGAGTTGCACTATTATCGTGATCGCAATCCACCACTAACATTTGCTTATTAACTCCCACCTGTGGAGCTGCCAAACCAATCCCCTGCTCTGCATACATGGTTTGAACCATCTGCTTGGCTAAGTCTCTAATAGATTGATCAACTTTGCTAATGCGTTTACAGGGTTTTCTTAGGGTGCGATCGCCGAGATAATGGAGTGATAAAGTATTAGCTTTAGTGGTAGAGGCACTCATAAATAAACTTATCTAACTTGACTTAAACAACAATAAGGTTTCCCTTTAATTTTAACGTAAGTGAGCCAGAAGTCCTCAATCTCAGCAAGCGGATTAGTAAAGAAGCCCAAAGCTCAGTGTAACGGTTTTTGGTCGTTACCCAATTGAAACCTCATTCTTGCTCTTGATCAGAGTCAAAATCTTTCCCCTGCACCACCAATACCGAACAAGGGGCATAATGAACTACATGATTGCTAACACTTCCTAAAAATACCTCTGCTAATCCTCTTCTTCCACGGCGACCAAGGATTACTAAATCCGCATCCCAAGTTTTTGCCATTTCTCGGATCCAACTACTTGGTTCCCCAACCTTCCAATCATACTCCACAGCTAATCCTTCTGCTTGGGCTTGTTCCGCATAGCCTGATAACCAAGTTTCTATTTCTTCAGTTTCGGCTTCTAGTTGTTCTTGTACAGAAGAAGAAAGACTCAAAACATTCTGCCCATAGATGCCACTGTAAGCCTCAAGATTGCGACCATTAAAGATCAGTGCATGAAATAAAAAAAGTTGTGCTTGATAGGCTTTAGCCAGGGTAATCGCTTGCTGAAAAACAATATCTCCTTGTGAAGATTGATCGAGAGCCACTAAAATCTTTTTGTAAGTCATGATTGCGTCCCCAACATCCGATTTACTTTCATTTTACTCTAAGAACTAATCGTGATTTTAAAATTATTACAATTATCTAACTCAGCTTTACCTTTAGGCGCTTATAGTTACTCTGAAGGCTTAGAAACGGCAATTGAACAACAATGGATTCGCAATCAAAGCGATTTATCACACTGGTTATCCCAAGAACTATCTCATGGCGCAATTCGTTTAGAAACAGCGTTGATGTTACGGGCTTATCATGGCTGGTTAAATGGGGAAATAGACACCATACAGTATTGGAATCAGTGGAGTAGTGCGGTTAAAGAAACTTCAGAATTACGGGAACAAAGTTGGCAAATGGGAAATAGCCTGATTCGCTTATTATTAGCATTAGACAAAAATTCCTCGACTTTAGAACCTCGTCTTCAAGCTCTAGGAAAGTCTTATAATTACGCGATCGCGCTAGGAATTGCCTCCGCCCATTGGCAAATTGAAGAAAATTTAGCAATTCTCGGTCATCTTCACAGTTGGACAACCAATATGGTTAATGCTGGGGTAAAATTAATTCCATTAGGACAAACAGCAGGGCAGCAGTTATTACAGGAGTTGCACCCCTTAATGGAAATCACGACTGCTGAGATTTTAGTATTACCCGATGAGGACTTATACAGTTGTAGTTGGGGGCTAGGGCTTGCCAGTATGCAACATGAAATTCAGTATAGCCGTTTATTTCGGAGTTAAATGATGAATCCAACGCTACGAGTAGGAATTGCTGGGCCAGTGGGATCAGGAAAAACTGCCTTACTTAATTTACTCTGTCACACCATGCGAGAGTCCTGTAATATTGCCGTGGTGACAAATGATATTTATACTCAAGAGGATGCAGAATTTTTAGTGCGTTCTCAGGCGCTAGAGCGCGATCGCGTTTTTGGAGTGGAAACAGGGGGCTGTCCGCACACAGCAATTCGAGAGGATGCCAGCCTTAACCTTTCCGCGATTGAACAGTTAGAAAGCAAATTTCAGCCCTTAGAGTTGCTTTTTGTGGAAAGTGGGGGCGATAACCTCGCAGCAACCTTTAGCCCCGAATTAGTGGATATTACCATTTACGTGATTGATGTAGCAGCAGGGGATAAAATTCCACGCAAAGGAGGGCCAGGAATTACCAAATCTGACTTACTTGTCATTAATAAAATTGACCTCGCTCCTTATGTGGGGGCTGATCTCACGGTGATGGAACGAGATGCCAAAATGATGCGTCCAGAACGACCCTTTGTCTTTACGAACTTAAAAACTCAAGAAGGATTAACTCAAGTTCAGGAGTTTATTCGATCACATTTGATTTAAAGACAAACCACTTTAATAAAAATCTACTTCCGTTTGGGTTTCCACCTCTTCAAAATTAGATCGATCGCGCAAAAACCGTTCTGACTCTTCTTCTAACCTATTAACTTGATAGGGTTCAAGAACACCTGCTGAACGTAACCCAGCCAAGTAACCATTCAGATAAAGGCGAAGCTCATTAAAGCCATAGCCCCGATGCCAATAATCTACCATGGCATCCGTTAGGTGTTGATAATAACGAATTGCTTGAGAATCTTGTAGCATAGGAATCCATCTGAATCAGGTCTATAACTCTATCTTACCCAAAAATTGACAAATTTAAGCATTTAAGGTGAATTCAGTGGAAAAACTTTTACTGCCAAATTTTGCCAACATTTAACGTAAATCCTTTTAAGACATCTTCTCCAGACAGGTAATTAGGATTTTCTAAAATTTCTACGGCTTGTTGAGGACGGTAAATTGCAACTCGCTTGTTTCTTGGTTCCAATAGCCAACCTAAACGACAGCCATTGTCTAGATATTCTTCCATTTTCTCAGTTCCTTGTTTCCAAGAATCGGAAGGAGAGAGTAATTCGATGACAAAATCAGGACATAGGGGTAAAAATCCCTGTTTTTCCTCTAAAGTGAGTCCATCCCATTTTTCCCAAGGAATCCAAGCTGCATCAGGAGAACGTTGTGCGCCATTGGGTAGAGAAAATCCCCCAGATGAATCAAACGTTTGTCCTAACCCAGTTTCTTCATTCCAATTCACTAAAGCTGCAATCAGTTTAGAATTCCAAGCACTGGTTTCTCCGCCTGTGGGGGACATAACAATTAATTCTCCGTTAGCATTGAGTTCTAGCTTCGTGTCAGGGTTGGCTACACATAAAGAATAGAATTGCTGTTTCGTTAATTGAATGATGGGGTTGAGATTCAGGGTGGTAGTTGTCATAACAGTTAATTTACAGGACTTTTACTGCCAAATTTTGCCAACATTTAAGGTAAATCCTTTCAAGACCTCTTCTCCAGAGAGGAAATTGGGATTTTCTAAAATTTCTACGGCTTGTTGGGGACGATAGATGGCAACTCGCTTGTTTCTTGGTTCTAGTAGCCAACCTAAGCGACAGCCATTGTCTAGATATTCTTCCATTTTCTCGGTTCCTTGTTTCCAAGAATCGGAAGGGGAGAGTAATTCGATGACAAAATCAGGACACAGTGGTAAAAATCCCTTTTTCTCTTCTAACGTGAGTCCATCCCATTTTTCCCAAGGAATCCAAGCTGCATCAGGAGAACGCTGTGCGCCATTGGGTAAAGAAAATCCTCCAGAGGAATCAAACGTTTTTCCCAACCCTGTTTGGCGATTCCAGATTACTAAGTCAGCATTCAGTTCCGCATTCCAAGCACTGGTTTCTCCGCCTGTGGGGGACATAACAATTAATTCTCCGTTAGCATTAAGTTCTAGCTTTGTGTCAGGATTGGCTGCACATAAAGAATAGAATTGCTGCTTCGTTAATTGAATAATCGGGTTGAGATTTAGGGTGGTAGTGGTCATAACAGTTAATCAGTGGGAGATTTCTTCGTGAACCAGTGAGGAATAACTTCTACCCTTAAGGAGTTGGATCAGCAAGCAAATGATAAGCTGTAGTAAGGAAATTACTCTCAATTTGATCAGGTTCAAACTGTTGGAGATAATTGTAACTGCGGATACCACAAGTAAGCGCGATCGCGCTAATTCCCATAGCTTTTGCCGCTAAAATATCCGCTTCTGTATCTCCAATCATACAAGTGCGATGAGTTTGGTGTTCGGCTAAAGCCTTTTTCAACAGGGCAGTTTTACACTCGATATTATTACTATAAGCAGCCATGGCATCAGTTGTCCCATAAACGCCACTAAACAGCCGCAATAAGCCATAATTGGTTAAAATTTGACTCACCTGATCTTGACAACGTAAGGTTACCACCACTAAACGCACCCCCTGAGAGTGTAATAACGCTAAAGCCCAATTCACTCCCCGATGAAATTTATCTTTCGTCAACAGAGAGACATCATTAACAATGGAGCGTACTTGTTGAACAAAATAGGGAATCTGTTGCACTTTTAAGCCAGAACGCAGGGCAATTTCTTGATCATTGGCGCGTTCTTGTTTCATTTGCCAAAATTCCTTCTTACTGAGAGGATTAATCTTCAAAAATGGATCAAATCGGGAATAATAATGATAAGTCTCATGCAAAGCCAGTTGATAAGTGTTGTAATAGCGATCAGAGACATCCACTAAGGGCCCATCAAAATCGCAAAATACCGTTAGTACTTTAGACTGACAAGAAGATTTTGCGAAAGAGGCGGTTTTAGCGATTGTTTCTACACTCATAATTAACCATTTTGGAAAGGAAATTTTGGCGAAGCCACTTTACCTTAACAATTTTTAGATAAGTTTTCTAGGATTTTCGAGAGATTATTGATTAGAAAAACTTATACAACAGTTTTTAACTCTCATGAGTTACATTCTTAATGGTTTTGTCCTTTGTCCTTCTCCTTTACAGACTTAAGAAACGCTATACATTAAAATTACCCCATGGATCAGTCAATGTTATCTCCAACAATTGGGACTCCTTTTGATCAAGCCATGATGCAACGGTGTCTTCAACTTGCCTGTCAAGGAATGGGCAAAACCTCTCCTAACCCTTTGGTTGGTGCGGTAGTTGTCCAAAATGGCAAAATTGTAGGAGAAGGCTATCATCCTAGCTTCGGAGAGCCTCATGCGGAAGTCTTTGCCTTACGAGAAGCTGGGGAAAAGGCTCAAGGAGCGACCCTTTATGTTAATCTCGAACCCTGTAATCATTATGGACGCACTCCCCCTTGTTCAGAAGCTGTTATTCAAGCAGGAATTGCTAAAGTGATTATGGGAATGGCTGACCCAAATAAAACGGCTTCTGGGGGTAAAGAACGGCTAGAAGAGGCAGGAATTTCGGTTGTTGTGGGAGTTGAGGAAAAGGCATGTCTTGAACTCAATGCTGGATTTATTCAACGAGTGCTTTATCAGCGTCCTTACGGCATTTTCAAGTATGCTATGACCTTAGACGGCAAAATTGCCACCACAATTGGACATAGTGCTTGGGTAACGGATATTCCAGCACGAAAGCGAGTCTATCAAGAACGTGCTCAATGTGATGCGGTAATTGTAGGGGGCAATACCATTCGTCAAGATAATCCTTATTTAACCACCCATCAATTAACCTCTCATAATCCCCTAAGAATTATTATGACACAGGGATTAAATTTATCACCACAGGCTCGTATTTTTCAGACGGAAGAAGCGTCAACGTTAGTCCTAACAGAAACGGAAAATTTAGCGGTCAAAAAGCAATTAGAAAAGCAAGGGGTAGAAGTTTATCAGTTATCCCCTTTAACCCCAAAAACTGTAATGAAATATCTTTATGAGCGAGGATTAGCAAAAGTTTTATGGGAATGTGGGGGAAATTTAGGAGCTAAAGCCATTAAAGAAGGAGCTGTACAGCAAATTTTTGCCTTTATTGCCCCAAAAATTATTGGGGGTGTAGCAGCACCCTCTCCTGTGGGAGATTTAGAGTTCAAACAAATGACAGAGGCTTTAATTTTAGAAGAAACCAGTTGGGAACAATTGGGAAATGATTATTTATTAAAAGGGAAGATTGCTTCTAGCTTTTGGGAAAAACGACTTAATTAGTTTAATAATGAAGTTTTAATCTTTTTTCTTGTACCCAATCCTGATTAAAAATTGTTTCATAAATACGGTTTTTCACTTGCAAATCACCGTCCTCTTTCTCGACTAATCCTGATAAAAGTAATTCCTTCTCTGCTATGGTTTCTTGGGCGGTCACACTTCCTTGCTCTAAAATTTGCTGATAAAGACCTAAAATTTGATCACGGGGAGAGGAAGCATTTAAAACGCGATCGCGCACAGTTCTTAAATGTTCTGGTTCATCTTGCGCTTCCCAATTGTGAATAATCCTGTCTTCTACTAACTGCGCTACCCATTGCGCCTCTTGCTGCGAAGGAATTGTCTCTGAAGTCTTGCGAATCAAGCAACAAATTTTCTGCGTCAGAAACGGCTGTCCATTCGTCCAACTTAACACCGCCTTCAACACTGTTTGTGGATTTTTCACCTGATCTGCTAACCCCTCCAACAACGGTTGCGCCTCATGTTGCTTAAACCCGTTTAAGGTAATCTGGCGACCAATATTAAAGGGCGTTCTTTGAAAATCGGACATTAAATCTGATGGCGTTGCTACCCCTAACAATACAAACGTTAACCGTTGATAGGTTTCATCAAGACGACGCTGATTATAACAAGCCCGAATTAAGCCAAAAAAGTCATTCACCGAAAAATCTAACCCTAATACCGCATCCACTTCATCAATAAAAATGACAATTTTCTCCGCTTCTACATATCCCAACACAACTTCCTCTAAAAACTGACTAAACCGTTGCACTGGGGATAACTCCCACTGTTCATTCCACCAACTTTTCAAATTAATGCTTCTCAACAAGCCAAAGTTTTTCCATAACTCCACCGCCAACCCCTTATACCACTGATTCAGCGTCACCTCTTCACTGCCAATGCGAGTTAAATCTACCGCCGCACAACCCCAACCCTCATTTCTCAGATGGTGCATCATTTGAATCATTAAACTAGATTTCCCCATCTGTCGTGGATTGAGAATATAGCAAAACTCTCCCTGTTGTAAGGCTTGATAAAGATAGCGATCGGCCGCTCTTACCACATAAGTGGGTGCATTCATGGGGAGACTTCCCCCCACTTGATAATCATACTCAGAAAAGTCTTCCTCACTGCGTAAGAGGCGATTTTCAAATTTTAATTCCGCTTGAGTCGCTTTTAAGACTTCTAAGGTTTCAGACAGACTCTGGGTGCGTTCTTGCACTTTTTGTTCTAAATTCCGATTGGATTCAGCGAGGGCTTCTTTAGTGGCTTGTAAGTCAGTATTGAGGGTTTTCATTTCCTCATAAAGAATGGCATTTTTAATGGAAATTCCTGCTTGGGAGGAGAGGATATTAATGATTTCTAGACGATCATCAGTAAAGGCATTACTCGTTAAATTATTTTCTAAATAAATGAGACCTAATAATTCCCCTTGATTCAAAATGGGAGTACATAAAACTGATTGGGGCTGATTTTTGGTAATATAAGGATCGCGGCTAAATAATTCTTCGGTTGTCGCTTCATCTAAAATGACGTTATCTTTGGTTCGCACCACATAGTTAATAATGGAAAGCGGTAGTTGTTGGCTATTTTGAATGGGTAGAGACTGATAACTATGAATTTCTTCACTGTGGGCAGAGGCTTCAAGATATAATTGACCTTCTTTTTCTAAAATTAAGTAACCTAATTGCGCTCCCGCATTTTCTACGACAATTTGAATTAATTTTCCTAATAAGTCATCAAGGATAATTTCTGCAGCTAAACTTTGAGAAGCCTTGATAATACTCATTAAGTCTAAATCTTGGGTATCACTACTGGTGGTAGAATCAATGCTGATATCTTTTTTAATTTTCGGTTGGGGAATAGTTTGTTCAAGGCGGAATTGAAGATATTGGTTTTCTAAATGTTTAACTTTAGCATTTGCACCCCAACGGCGATAGGCATAATGGGCTTCTGCGAGATAAGTTTGGGCAATTTTTCCTCGTCCTAGTTCTAAATAAAATGCTCCAGCGAGTTCATTGGCAAGGGCGACATATTGAATAAAACCGTTTTCTTTTGCCCCTGCAATGGCAGCATCATATAAGTCCATTGCTTGTAAGGTGTCTCCCAAAACTCGCGCTTTTTCTGCTTCTACCAGTTCGTAGCGATATTGGAAATTCATGGGGGCGTGGTAAGCCCATGTTTGCATTACTTCTTGGTTTTCTGTTACTTGTATTTGATCTTCTTGGGAAAATTCTTCACTACCATAGGAGTATTGACCTAAAAGGGCTAAAGAATAGAAAAAGTTATGCTCAGTAAATAGAAATTGAGCATTAATAAAACCAGAGTAGTTTAATGCTGTTTTACAATAGTAAGCTGCTTCCTCAGGCTCGCGCCGTAAGTAGTAAAGAAAGGCTTTATAGTAATTAACATAAAAAAGTAATATCCGATTATCAATTTTGATTAAATATTCACTATCTTCTACTTCAGAAAAGAATTTTCCTGTTAACTCGACTTGGAGATCAGGGGTAGCAATTAAATTGGCAACAGTTTGAGTGCTGATTTTGCTTAAATAGAGTTGATGGTTTTGTTCAGCGCTGGCAATAAAGTTGATATATTTAATTTGTTCTTTGTGAACTTGAGTCAAATTTCTTCCTACTGCTAAGATATGTTCACAATAAAAATTTGCATTATGGCAAGCAAATTCAATATTTCCAAATTCTAGAGATTTTTGGATTGAGTTAAATAATGGATTAATTGTTTCTTCAATATGTCTCTTTTTATAAACTAAATTAATATAAACCGCAACATTAACTTGAGGTGAAATAATTGGTGCTTGCAATTGATCAACAATTTCTAATGCTAATTGACCTAATTGATATCCCAACTCAATATCTAGATACATCCAAGCAACTATATTTCCATAAACTGCATAAGCGTAAGGCGTGCTAAGGGAGTTACCATAGTTTCGAGATAAATCAAGCATTGTGTAAAGCGTTGGGAGCGCGATCGCGCTGTCTGAAAAGCAAGCAGGAGCATAAATTAAATTAAGAATTTCCATCGCTAATATTAGAGACGGATCATTCATAATCGGTAAGTTTTTTAGCTCCTCTATATTCGTAATTTTGGGAGGAGACTCAACTAAATCAATCCCTAACTTCTCTAGCACATATCTACCATTTTCTAATACTAAATTAAATTCTGATTGTGCTAAATTAATTTTAATTTCTATCTTGATAAATTTAACTTGTTCTAAGGTTGTTTTTGCTTGATCTTTTCCAATGCTTATAAAAGATACGGCTTTGGCAAAATTAGCTAATAAATAGTAACTCTCAGCCAACTCTAAATAAATATTTAAAGTTAAGTCATACTGACGATTCCAACTTTCCTCATCTAAGAGATTAACTGCTGACTCTAAATAATATGTTGCTAGGTGATACGCTGTGGTTGCGTTCGATTTTCTCCCTGCTTTTAAATTAATTTCTGCTAGCTCATCTTTTTCCTGACGATTGGTTAATAAGTTTTGTCCACAGTTAATTTGATTAGCAATGATAAAAAGTTTCTCATCATCTAGAGAAAGATCAGTCTCTTTTAGTAATTTTTTGCCAATATCCAAATGAGTTAATTGTTTTTGCTCTTGCGGAATTAAAGAATAAGTCGCTTGCTGAATCCGATCATGTAAAAATTGATAAGTGAGATCATGATTTTTTTCTTTATTAGGAATAAGGAATCCTTTTTTTATAGCTATTTGGAGCTTTTTCTCAATCTGTGAAAAAGAAGATTCAGTAATGATCGCTAAGGCTTCTAAGGTAAACTGATTCCCGAGACAAGAAGCAATTTTTAAGATTTCTATCGTGGGTGGTGGCAATTTTTGTAAATTTCTCACCAGAAGCTCTACTAAATTGAGATCACTTAACCCGACTTCTTGTATAACTTCAAAATTCCACAACCACTGATCGTGCTGTTGGCTATAAGTTAGTAATTCTTCTTCGTGTAGTGTTTTCAAAAACTGATTAATAAAAAAAGGATTACCTTGGGTTTTCTCTACAACTAAATTATTCAGTTGTTCCAGGCTTTCTACATCAGCTTTTCCTTTTAAGGTATCACTAATTAATTCTCGTACCTGATTCTGTTTTAAAGGGGTAACAATAATTTCCTGAAACTGGAGATGAGGCTGGGCTTCAATTTTGTCTAACGTCGGAATAAGGGGATGTGTCGCTTGAACTTCATTATTACGATAAGCCCCAATTACCAGTAAAGAATGAATCGTGTCATCACTGAGTAAATCTTGGAGTAATTCTAAAGAGGCAAAATCTGCCCATTGTAAGTCATCAAGGAATAAAACCAGCGGCTGTTGACATAACCCTTTCACAAAATCCCGAAAAACTTGATGGAAACGATTTCGAGCCGCTTCTCCTTCTAGGGTAGGAACTGACGGCTGTTCTCCAATTAGTAATTCTACTTCTGGAATGAGATCAATGATTACTTGACCATTATTTCCTAAAGTAGCTTGAATTTGCTCTCGCCAACTGCTTAATTTTTCTTCACTTTCAGTGAGTAACTGTCGGATGACATCCTGAAAGGCTTGGGTAATGGCTAAATAAGGGGTATCTCGTTTTAATTGCTCAAATTTGCCACCAAGATAATGCCCTTGGGCTTCTAATAGAGAAGGTCGCACTTCCTGCACAATGGAGGTTTTGCCAATTCCTGCATACCCCGAAATCATGAAAACGGTGGTATTTCCCGCTTTCACTTGGGTAAAGGTATCGAGTAGGGCTTGTACTTCTGCCTCTCTTCCGTAGAGTTTTTGAGGGATAATGAGAGCAGAGGCGCGATCGCGCGTTCCTAACTCAAACGTTTCCATCTCCCCCTGTTCTTCCCATTGTTGCCAGCAGCGTTCTAAATCATACTTTAATCCTGTTGCCGTTTGATAGCCCTCATCCGCTTTTTTCGCTAACATCTTCAGGATAAGATGAGATAGGGCAAGGGGAATTGAACGGTGATGATGAGGAGGAACTGGAGACTCTGCTAAGTGGGCATGAATTAACTCTAAGGGGTTAGCGCTGGTAAAGGGTAATTGCCCTGTGAGCATTTCATAAAAAGTCACCCCAAGAGAATATAAATCGCTGCGATGGTCGAGATAACAATTCATCCGTCCCGTTTGTTCTGGGGAAATATAAGCAAGTGTCCCCATGATCGTATTTGGATGTTGGGCAGATGGGTATTCAAAAGGGGCTTGGATAGCAAGATTAAAGTCGGTTAGTTTGACCTGTTGGGTTTCAGGATTGATAATGATGTTACTAGGTTTGATATCTTTATGAATGAGGGGAAGGGGATGGAGTTGGGCGAGGATATCTGCTAGCTGGATAGCAAGGTGGAAAAATTCTGCTAAGGGAAGCTCATAACCCAAAAGATATTCGGATAAGGATTGACCGCCAAAATCTTCTAAAATGAGAGCCAAACTATTGCCATCAGGTTCAAGGCTATAACTTTTTACGACTCCTTCATCATCAAGGTTTTTGGTTACTTCATATTCATGTTGTAGTCGCTGAATCTGTTTTAAGTCAGGATTATCTGCTTTTAGGCGTTTAATAATCACTGGCTGTTGGTCAGTTTCTCGAATACCACGGAAAATAATAGTATGAGTTCGTTGCGCGATCGTTTCCTGAATGGTGTATCCTGACAATCCTTTATTCATCAGCTTACTAATCCTGTCCTGATCCATATTGCCAAGCCTCAATTAACCGTTTCAGGCGATATTGCTGTTTGGGGGAAAGATTCTTAAGGGAAGAGACAAAGGGCTTACTGAGGGGAAATAAACCACTATACAGCCCTAAATTCACATAATGAACTAACCAATCTAATAAGGGCGGAATCCCCACTTGTGGAATGACAGGAAAAACAATCTCAGGTCGCTTCACAGAAGTTAAGGCTAAAGTTTGGGTCAATCCTGAAAACCTCACCACATCTTGCAAAAATGGCTTGAGAACATCCTCTCCTAACTCATTCATAGCAGTAAATACCCCACTGAGGAGATCATTAATTTGGTTGGGTGACAGTTCTTGATTGACTCCGACACTCATTGTACGTTGAAATAGCCATGTTACAGAGATATTAGGCTGATAGGGTTGTAATAAGGCTAAATCTTGTCGGGAAAGGGTATCCGCATTTAAGGCTTCTGTAACGCCATAAGTGAGTCGAGAAAGATGCCGAATCATTGCCCCAAATCCGCCAAAACTCACAGGTGATTGAATGCCACTACTATCTCCCACAGGAAGAATGCGTGACCAGGGGACTCGTAACGGGCTTTTGCGGTAAGCAGGGAAGAAGCCAAATAATACCCGTTTAAAGTCTAGCTGGGAAAGTTCCACCTGTTGATACTCAGGTAATAGGCGGAAGTATTCATCCATAAAAAATTCTAAACTGGGACGAGCAGGATCGGCATCGAGATAGGAGAATAAATAAGTGGTGCGTCCATCTTTGGCTGGAAAAGCCTCCCAAAAATACTGACATTGATTTTGAATGGGGGTAAAGGAAGTGATTAAATCCCCTGTTTCGTTCTTAGAATAGCCATCAGCGCAACTCCCTACCACTACACAAGTTCCGTCTGGTTTTTCCCCTCCCCTAGCTTGCTTCACAATCGGGGAAAAATGCCCCATAGCATCCACTAAGAGTCTTGTGGTGAGGGTGGTTTCATGGGTTTGAAGATTCACGCCATTGGGATGAACTGTGGCACTAGCAAAAGCAGTTTTTTCCAGTAATGTTCCGCCGAGGTTGAGGAATTTTTGTTTGAAGAGATCAAGGAGAATTACAGGATCAACGCCAATGTTAAGGACATCATTTACCCAAAGTTCAATCCCCTGATGAAAAGCGACACGACCGGGATTATAACCAGACGCGATCGCGCTTTCTAATTCTTCCTCACTAAAAAGCCCTAGTTCCACAAGTTCTAGTAGTTCCTGACGAGAGATATTCCATTCTTGTTCCCGTCCGCGCAAAATTCCTCGTTCTAAAACCCCCACTTTAAAGCCCCGTTGTTGTAATCCTGTGGCTAGTAAGATGCCCAAGGTGCCACCACAGATAAGAACATCAAATTCACAACCAGCTAAATTTTCTGTAGCCGTTGTTACCACTTGCGGGATTTCATGATCATTCTGTCTCAGACGCGACCACATTTGATCGGCTTTTCGTAAGCCTGTTAAGGGATCACCCGTCAGTTGCGAAAGGATTTGTTCGGTTGGCTTCATAGTAAGTGTTGGGAAATCAAGGATATTATTAACATAGCAACCTCAAAGCAAACCTCGCCTCAGGAGGGGTATTATGACCAAACACTATTTTATTGCCAGTGACCAAGAAACCCTATCAAAAGTCTATCGTGATGTTATTGTCTGGTTCAAAGAAAAGGAATATGAAGTGGACAGCACTCAAACGGGAGATGTTTATCTTGTCCAAGCCGCAAAAACAGGCTTTCTAAGAACTATCTTTGGTACTAATTTAGCATTTAAGGTGAATATTTATTGGTCGAGTAACCCGACTACTGCGAGAGAATTTATTATCGAGACGCGAGTGGGAAAATGGGTTAGAAATATTGCTGGCGCTGGATTTACCGCCATGTTTACAGGAGGTTTTACCATTTTTACGGGGTTTGCTGGCGCAAGTTGGGCGTTAGTTTTAGAACGAGATTTAATTCGTCATTTACAAGAAAATCTCAATTTACAACGAGTTAGTATTTCCCCCGAATCTTCTTCTAATTTTGAGGAGTCCGCCGCTAGTAAGCAAACTGTGGATGTTAGTGCCTATTCTACCGCGCGATCGCAGGCAATTGCTGAAATCAAAGAAGAAATTGATCAATTAAAACAGGCGTTACAAAAAGATATTATCAGTCAAGAAGAATTTGAAAAGAAAAAAGAGAATTTAGAAGACAAAATTGATGAACGAGAAATTGAGTTATTAATTGAAGAGAAAAGTAATCAATTACAAGAAGCCTTTACATCTGGCATTTTAGATGCGGATGAATATGAAGCGAAATTACAATCTATTGAAAATGCTGTACGCGAAAAACTCTCGAAAAAGCAAAAATTAAAAGAAGCGCGAGATAATGGCATTCTCACCGAAGAGGAGTATCAAAATAAAGTCTCCCAATTATACCAAGATATTAAATAATATTATGTTGTTTGTCCTTTGTAAACCAATGACTAAGAGACTGTTCCTAAAATAAACCTTAAGACTAAGCTGAAAACATAGCTAACCGTTTTAACATCAGGCGAGTCATGGCTACTTTGATGAGAGCTTCACTGATTTCTGGTAATTTCTCTGAATCAATAACTAAGCGTCGATTTTGAACCAGCCAAGCAAAGGTTCTTTCCACCACCCATCGTCGAGGAAGAACCTCAAACGCTTTACTCGAACGTTTGACAACTTCTACTTGGGCTTGAGTTAACTTCTCGACTGCCCTGCTAAAGTTGGGTCCTTGGTACCCAGCATCCACCCAAATTAAAGACAAGTTGGGGAGTTGGGATTCCACTTCTAGTAAAAGAGCCATTCCACCAACACGTTCGGTGCCTCTTGGCTTCACTAACGACAACTGCTAGGAGCAATCCCTGAGAATCTACCAAAATATGTCGTTTACGACCTTTGATTTGTTTTCCTCCGTCGTAACCATACACCTCCCCCTTTTTCCGCCAGTCTTCACGCTCCTGGGAATCGATAATGCCTGGGCTAGGTTCAGGGTTTCGTCCTTGTTCTTCTCGCAGACGCGATTGCAGTTTTTGTTGTATCCTTGACCAAATACCTTTTCTCTGCCATTTACGGAAATAATTGGATACTGTCGTCCAAGGAGGCAAGTCTTGAGGCAAAGCTCGCCACTGACAACCTTCATGAAGGAAATAAAAGATCCCATTCAGGACTTCTCGCACATCAACATTAGCTTTTGGACCTCTACGCTTGGGCTTAGGAATTAATGGTTCAACAATTTCCCATTCGGCATCAGTTAAGTCTGTAGGATAGGAGCGACGTTTCGTCATCTTCATAGCGAATCGTTGCATCTATTTCTAGTTCTAGTTTGAACTGTTTTGGTCAGCGATATGGCTCCGCCATTTGCCAAAGGCAATCGCGCCATTCTTTATATTTTCTTTAGGAACAGTCTCTTAGTCATTAGTTTACAAACAACAAAGGACAAAGGACAAAGGACTAACAACAAACAACAAAGGACAAAAAATAGAGGAGAGAAAATGTTTCCCTCCCCAGACACAGCATTTTAACTAAGACCCGAAATCGTACGAGCCAGATTAAAATCTTTTTCAGTTAATCCTCCTGCATCATGACTGGTCATTTTAATAACAACAGTATTATAAGAAATTTCGATATCAGGATGATGACCAGCGGCTTCGGCGGGTTCCACTAACTTATTCACAAACTCTACTGCTTCAGGAAAGCCTTTGAATTTACGAGTACATTTAATAAATTTCCCTTCCTGTGTCCAATCAGAAAGTTCCTTAAGTTGGGTTTGAATGTCGGAATCACTAAGTAGTTGTGCCATAGTTTATTTTGTAAGACGGAACTTAATTCTCGTAATCAGGTTTTAAACACAACTTAGACTCAGGAGAATCTATTTGTCTCCCCCCGCAAGATAGAAGTTTTTTCTCTTCTTTATAACTTTCTCAGAAAATTAAAATCACTTCAATATGGCGATTAAAAGCCAATTTTCTTAACTTTATATGCCAAAACGCGTAAAATCTTGTCACTTTATGTCCGTTTAACGATTACGATTAATAGAGAAGCCCTGCTACTCTTGTCGATATCAAAGCCACGACTATTGGTCAGGTTCAGATATTTTTGTTGCGGAGGGTAGCATCGCTGTTATAAAAACACTGAGAGGAGACTAATCCCATGGCGAGAAGAAAGAAAAAATTTCCCTGTGGACACCAAGGGTATGGACAAATTTGTCATCGATGCGAACAAAAAGAAAATGACCGTATTAGAAGACAAAACCAGCGTCAGGCTTGGGAAGAAAGTTTTAAGAATGATCCCATAAACTTAAAAAACCTGCCAAAAAACGTTGTGATAAAAACTAGACGCATTATTTCCCAATTAAGACAAGATAATAATTATCAGCGTTTTAAGGGAAAGAGGTTACGACATGATCGTAAGATAATTAGTATTCCCGTTAATCGGGATTACCGTTTAATTTGTCGAGATGAAGGGAGTGATGTTGTTCCTGAAGCAGTGGTATCTCACCAAGATTACAATGTTTGTAAGCCGGGAAGTGCAAAAAAATAATTTCCTGCTCCCATCTAACTAAGGTTTGGGATAATCGGCTATAATGCCCCCAGGTTTAGACTGTTTAAGGAAAGCTCCAAGATGACAATGCAACCAAACTTAGAAACAGCCTTTTGCCAACAGCAAACCCTGAAGGTAATTAGTGGCTTAAATAACTTCGATCGCGCTAAAGTTTCCCAAGTAATCAAAGCAGCAACTGTCGGGGGGGCGACATTTGTAGATATTGCTGCTGATCCTGAGTTAGTAAAAATGGCAAAACAAATGACATCTCTCCCCATTTGTGTTTCTGCCGTAGAACCAGAGAGGTTTGTTTCCTGTGTCAAAGCAGGGGCAGATTTAATTGAAATTGGAAACTTTGACACTTTTTATATTGAAGGGCGACGGTTTGAAGCAGAGGAAGTCTTAGCCTTAACGCAACAAACTCGCCGCTTACTCCCTGAGATTACCCTATCGGTAACTGTTCCCCATATTCTTCCCTTAGATGAACAAGTGGAACTGGCGAGTTCTCTCGTTGAAGCAGGGGCTGATATTATTCAAACAGAAGGGGGAACAAGTAGCAATCCTACCCAGAGTGGCACCTTCGGCTTAATTGAAAAAGCAACACCCACTTTGGCAGCGGCTTCTTGCATTTCTCAAGCAGTCTCTGTTCCTGTTTTATGCGCCTCTGGTTTATCTAAAGTGACGGTTCCGATGGCGATCGCTGCAGGCGCTTCTGGAGTAGGTATTGGTTCGGCGGTTAACCAACTCAATGATGAAGTAGCAATGATAGCAACAGTTCGTGGTTTAGTGGAATCTCTCTCCACGGTTCAACATCGTAACCCAGTACGCCGTTAATTTTGTGAACGTGGTTAGGAAACGTAAACAAGGTTTCTCCACGTTCAGATGGTAACGTCAATGGATTGTCCCCCTTTTACTTAGCTATGGAAACCCTAGAATACTTTTTACCGCAAGTTTGGTTCGTCATTTTGGCGTTATTTCTCTTCCTCTATGTCACCCTTGATGGGTTTGATTTAGGGGTTGGGATTCTCTCGATTACTTCTTCTAATGAGGAACGCCGCGGCTTGTTAATGACCAGTTTAAGTAATGTTTGGGATGCGAATGAAACTTGGCTGGTGTTGATGGGCGGTGCGCTGTTTGGGGCATATCCCCTTGCTTATAGCACGATTTTAAGTGCCCTCTACATTCCGATTTGGATTATGGTTTTTGGCTTTATTTTCCGTGGGGTTGCCTTTGAGTTTCGAGAACATTCTAATCGTAAGTTTTTCTGGAATGCTGCCTTTGGTTTGGGCAGTTTACTGGCAACAGTGGGACAAGGATTTGCCCTTGGTGGTGTATTAACAGGCATTAATGTCGATTCTTCTGGACATTTTATTGGTAGCACTTGGGATTGGTTTAGCTTACCCTCTGTGTTAGTGACGCTAACCTTAATTCAGGGCTATGTGTTGAGTGGATCAACTTATTTGGTGATGAAAACAGAAGGGGCGTTACAGCAAACCCACTATCGCACAGCAAAACTGGCGGCGGTTACCACGTTAATTGGGGCAGTTTTAATTACTATTACCACGCCCATCTTTTTAGAAGAAGCGCGATCGCGCCTTTTTGATGCCCCTTTGGTTTACATTTTTGCGACTATACCCATTTTAGGAGTATTTTTAATCTGGCAATTATTACGGAGTTTGAATCAACAAAAGGAAATTGCCCCCTTTATTTGGACAGTGTTAATTTTCTTACTCTCGTTTTTAGGATTAGGGATTATTGTTTTCCCCTATATTATTCCCCGTTCTATTACCGTTTATGAAGCCGCTGCAGATCCCAGTGCTTTAGTGTTTATGCTAACCTTTATTGGCTTTTTAATTCCCATTATGCTGGCGTATAACATTTATCAGTATGTGGTGTTTCGCGGTAAAGTCAGAAGCGATAGTTATGGGAGTTGAATCAAAGATGCTATAAACTTCTTGGTGATGAATTAAGGAGAAAGCAGTGAAGCAGTTAGCGTTAATTAGCGTTTCCGATAAAACAGGAATTGTTGAGTTTGCCCAGCAATTGGTGACAAACTTTAATTTTGAGATTGTTAGTAGTGGGGGAACCGCAAAAACCCTACAAGATGCCGGGATATCGGTAACGAAGGTATCTGACTATACAGGATCCCCTGAAATTTTAGAAGGACGGGTAAAAACTCTCCATCCTCGCATTCATGGGGGAATATTAGCACGGCGCGATCGCGCTGAGGATCAAACTGACTTAGAAAATAATGATATCCGTCCTTTTGATTTAATTGTAGTCAATCTTTATCCCTTTGTTGCCACGATTAATAAGCCTGATGTTACTGTCGCTGAAGCCATTGAAAATATTGATATTGGCGGCCCTGCTATGCTCAGAGCAGCGGCAAAAAACTATCAACATCTTACCGTCATTTCTAACCCACAGCGATATCAAGCCTATTTAGAGGAATTAGAAGCCAGTGGCGGCAAACCCTCTCTTACCTTTCGTCAGACTTGCGCCCTCGAAACCTTTACCCTAACTGCTGAGTATGATCAAGCGATTAGTGCCTATTTAGGAGGCTTGACGGAAGAATCTGTTGCCCCCTTACCCCAAGAATTTAGCTTAACAGGAACACAGCGACAAGTTCTGCGTTACGGCGAAAATCCGCATCAACCAGCAACTTGGTATCAAACGGGAGTCACCCCCACAGGATGGGCAAAAGCGAACCAATTACAAGGGAAAGAACTCAGCTACAATAACCTTGTGGATTTGGAAGCAGCACGGCGAATTATTAATGAGTTTACTGACCAACCTACCGTTGCCATCTTAAAACATACCAATCCCTGTGGCATTGCCTCGAAATCTCAATTATTTGAAGCCTATAAAAGCGCGTTTGCTGCTGACTCAGTTTCGGCATTTGGCGGTATTGTTGCCCTTAACCAAGCCATTGATGAAGCAACGGCAATGGAGATGACACAGACATTTTTAGAATGTGTTGTTGCTCCTGATTGTACCCCAGAAGCGAAAAAGGTGCTGGAGAAAAAGTCAAATCTGCGGGTTTTAATTATACCTGATCTGCAAACTGGCCCCAAAGAAATGGTAAAAGTGATTGCAGGAGGGTTTTTAGTGCAAGCGATGGATGATGTGGTTGATGATCCGCAACAGTGGGAAGTAGTAACAGAAAAACAACCCAGTGCGGAACAACTGGCGGAAATGGTGTTTGCGTGGAAAGCTGCCAAGCACGTCAAATCTAATGCCATTGTCTTAACGCGCGATCGCGCGACCATTGGTGTTGGGGCTGGACAAATGAATCGAGTTGGTGCTGTAGAAATTGCCCTAAAACAGGCAGGAGAGAAAACACAAGGGGCAACCTTAGCCAGTGATGGCTTTTTCCCTTTTGATGACTCCGTACGCATGGCAGCCGAAGCAGGGATTAAAACCATTATTCAGCCTGGGGGATCGCGCCGTGATGAAGATTCGATTAAAGCTGCTAATGAACTGGGATTGGTGATGATTTGCACTGGAACTCGTCACTTTTTACATTAAGATAACTTTAAGAGTAGCGGAAAATTTTTTCATTCCGTTGCTCTGCTTTTTGATTTTTCCTTTAGAGGAATTGCCCTCTCATGACTGCTTCTGCTGTATATAATTATTAATTTCCTCTTGCAACCAATCTTGCTCTAATTCAGTTATTTTATTGAACGGTATTTTAAAAATACGAGCCCCAGAGATCATATATTTTTTGCCATTATGATACAAATATAACATTTTCATGCTACCATCTACCTTGATTTCTGAAGCATTTTGTGAAAGTTGACCCCGTTTCTTTCGATTGAGGAACTCTGCAATTTGTGAAAGCAAAAACTCTTTTTTTATTTCTACCTCTTCAAGACTATACTTTTTATATGATTTCCATGTTAAGCCAAAAAAATTCCACTCCCAAATTACTTTCATTTTTTCATAACTAACTCTTAAAATAATTTTCAAAAAAGCTTTATTAAGCGAATTTACTAACCACCAAAGATAATAAAAACCAATCAGCAAAATAAATACTACAATCTTTAGAATCAAAAGTAAGACTAAAATTGAAATAATAACTCCGTCTAAACTTCCTTCAAAAAGCATTCTTGATAACAAAAGAATAATAGCAATTCCAAATGAAATCGAGATCGTTACCCAATAAAAAGTAAAAAGCAAATTCCAAAGTAAAGACAAACCTAAGCGAAATCGTGGAATAATTACTTCCAATAGCTCTGAGCTATTTTCTACTTGAATACCACTTTTAATAGGCTTAGAAGTAGTTTCCGATGAAGCAAGAAGGTTTGGATTTTTGAGAACTGTTAAAGCTGTTTTAGCACTACTAAATCGATCTTCGGCTGCTGGTTCTAACATTTTTTCTAACCAGTCAGCAAAAGTGGGAGAAAGGTTATTGAAGAATTGAACATCTGGCTTCAGTTCATCTTGAGCTAATTCTGCAATAGATTGTCCTGTTACTAGATAAGCAATGGTTGCACCCAGTCCGTATAGATCAGTAGAGGGTGAACTCTGACCTTGGTATTGTTCTGGTGCCATATAACCATAAGTTCCCACTAAAATGTTAGTAAATTGAGTTTTATTAAAGGTATTTTTCACAGCACCAAAATCAACGAGTTTAACATTACCGTTACTTTGATAAATCAAGTTTTGAGGCTTAATATCACGGTGAATTATCGGTGGTTCTAAATTATGTATGTAGTTAAGAACATCTAAAACTTGTTTTGCAATAGATTTAATTTCTACTTCTGAAGGTTTCCATCCGTCTTCTATTAATTGATCTAATGACTTCCCCTCTGCTAGCTCTTGCACTAAATAAAGCTGATAATTATTAGGAGTATCAATTTTTAAAAAATCAACATAATATGGAACATTAGGATGTTCAATTCGTTGCAACGACTGAACTTCGCGTTCAAATAGCTCTAAGACTTTCCAACTATCTGTTTCATTTAGTGATATGGCTTTAAGCGCAACCTCTTGCTGTGTCTTTTGATCAAAAGCACTATAAGTTATTCCTAGTCCACCTTGACCTAATTCTCGTCTGATCTGGAAGCGATCGCTGATTATCTTTCCAACTTGATTATTCAAAATAAATACTCCTTTACTAATTTAAAAAAAATTATACTAATACTGACAATAACTAATTAATGTTAGAAATAAAGTCATTTATTTGCTCTTTTAACCATTTTCGTTCTAAATAAGACCTACAAGTTGCCAAATAAAAAACTTGCATACCATTATTTAGCATTAAGGAGTTATTTTTTATGATATTGTTATTGTAATTAAAATAATATTCTTCTGTATTTTTAATGTATTTTAGATTACTTGTTTTTCCTTCTTGATATTTTGTATATTTAAAACCTAATATCCTCCATTCTTCTTGAAGAATAAAATTATTATGATTAAAACTTAAAATTATTTTCCTAAAATGCCAATTAATTCGCTGGGCAACAAAATGAATCCCATTTAGAAAGAATAGACCTGGAAAAAAAAGAATTAAAAGCGCAAGTATTACAGCTCCATCTATAGCTATTAGAATAGCTTTAACGACAAACGGAAATGAAACAAAGCTTATAAGAATTACCATTCCTATTTTCATGAGATTTAGTAGGGTAATTCCTGTTGGGGGAATAACAATGTCTAAGGAATTTTTAGTACGCTTTAATGTAATATCACTATTAAAGGGTCTAGCAACCTCATAAGAAGCTTGCATCGCTTCCAAAGCATCTTGAGCATTATTAAAGCGATTTTTAATTGCTGGCTCTAACATTCCCTCTAACCAGTTAGCAAAAGTTGGAGACAAACTAATTTCAGAACTAACATCTATTTTAGATTTCTCTTGAAAGAACTGAGCAGTATCTTTGCCTGTCAAAAGATAAAGAACTGTTGCCCCCAATCCATATAAGTCACTTGTAGGTTGTGCGCGACCTTGATACTGCTCTGGTGCCATATAACCATAAGTACCAACAATTGTAGTACCGCCTAATAGCCTGTCTTGAATAGCATCAAAATCAACCAGTACAATTTTTCCATTCTTCTGACGAATTATATTGTGAGGTTTAATGTCACGATGAATTATTGGTGGCTTTAAATTATGAATATAGCTAAGGACATTTAAAACTTCTTCTGCAATCGACTTAACCTCTGCTTCCGATGGTTGCCATCCTTCACATTTCAATTGATGTAGTGACTTGCCCTCTGCTAACTCTTGAACAATACAAAGTTCGCGATCGCCATTGGGAGTGTCAATCTGTAAATAATCAACATAATTGGGAATTTGAGGATGATCTAACTGTTTTAGAGTTTTCGCTTCTCTTTCAAACAACTCTAGGGTTTTCCAGTCTTTCACATCGCTAAACGACAATGACTTAATAGCAACTGTCTGATCTTGCGCTTCATCGATCGCGGCAAAAGTAGTTGTCACGTTTCCTTCACCTAGTTTTTCTGTAATTCGGAAGCGATCACCAATGATATCTCCTATTTGATGTTTCATCTAAAATCATGCTAAGGAAGCGGTAATAGCACCAGTATAAAAAAAAGCTCCCATAAATCCAACTAAAATTAAATCTAGTACTCCTAGATCACCCAATCTATTCACTTTTTAAAACCATTTGTCTCAATCTTTTTAGATTA
The DNA here is from genome assembly GCF_007904085.1 of Euhalothece natronophila Z-M001. GTDB lineage: Bacteria > Cyanobacteriota > Cyanobacteriia > Cyanobacteriales > Rubidibacteraceae > Halothece > Halothece natronophila. The sequence goes on along the minus strand of NZ_CP042326.1, from coordinate 329,308 downwards.
TTAGGCTATCAATGATTGAAGTCTGAATATAGCTTGGACAGAGGCTTTGGCTTCGATCAATTTTGAAAAAAATAGCCTTACTTAACTAATGCCATTTCCTAAATATAATCCCCCAAAATCCGCTAATAAAGGGAAAAAGGGGGATTTACTGTAACTTAATTGTTTGAAAATGGGATAAAGGGAGAAGAAATTCAGGGATTTACAACTGATTTAGGATTACTATAGTCTTAGAGATTACTTACTGGTTTAAAAAGGAAAAACAACCAAATTAAATCCCAGCGTGTCCAAATGCTAATCCAGCAACTAGCATTCCTAAAACTAAAAAGGGTTGTGCGCTCGCTTGATATTTCACATCATTTTCCAACGGCGATCGCAGAAAGTACATATCTTGGAACGTGATTTGAGGGATGACTAACAGTAGTAAAATCGTGGCATAAAGATTTTCGTTGAGACTAATTAAATAGCCTGCAATGCCAATTTGAAACGTATCAATCATCAAAACACTAATCCAAGCTGCGCCACCGACACCAAACATTACTGGGAGAGATTTTAAGCCCAAACTGCGATCGCCTTCCACACTCTTAAAGTCATTCACAACCGCAATTCCCAAACCAGCAAAGCTATAGATCAGGGTAAGGATAATAATTGTCCAGTTTAAGTCCCCAAATAAAGAATGTCCAGCCCACCAAGGCAGCGCAATATAACTTGCACCAAGGGCATAATTCCCTAACCAACCATTTTGTTTAAGTTTCAACGGCGGTGCTGAATAAATAAAGGCAAGAAACGCTCCAATTAAGGTAATAATCGTAATTTTTGGGAACTCATTGCCACCCCAAACATCTAACGCATAAGCAAGCCCAAATCCGGCCACTAATAAAACAATAATTTGAGTTACCACTTGTGGTACAGTGATGGCACCAGAGGGAATAGGACGATAAGGCTCATTAATGGCATCAATTTCGCGATCGTAAAAATCATTGAGGGTTTGGGTGTAACCTGTCATCATGGGGCCAGATAGCAACATACAGGTGGCAACTTTGATAATATCTTCCACTTGCCAATGAAAGTCGCCCGAAGAGGCTGCGCCACAGACAACGCCCCAAATCAGAGGAATCCAAGTAATCGGCTTCATTAACTGTAACCGAATTTTCCAAACTGAGGTTTCCCCAGTGGAAGCCCCTTTCATCCCCAGCATTTGACGGGCTTTTCCGTAGCTTTGTTCTTCGGCTTGTTGTTCTGCTTGTTCTTCTGATGGTTTTGAAGGGTTTGATTCTGACATAAAAGTTTCAAGTAAATTAGAATTAGCAGATTAGAATTGCACTTTAACAATAACAAAGAAAGGGTTTTTGTCCCTCTTACTACTTTAATATGAGTGAAATACAAGCGTCATGGCAAGTTGATTTTTATCGTCTCCCCCATAATGAGGAGAAAATTTGGGAATTAATTGTCTGTGATGAACGCGATCAAAGTGTTAACACCGAGTCTTGTCAACAAGCAGAAGCAACGGTTGATTGGTTGGTTACTAATTTAAAAAGGATTGCTAACGGTGAGCTGCCTCAAAAAATCCGCGTTTTTCGTCCTGAGTCTTTACAATTATTGCAATTAGCAGGGGAGAAATTAGGGATTGAGGTGGAAGCAACACGGCATACTTGGTGGTTAAAGAAAGTTTTGCGCGATCGCGCTGGAGAAGACAGAATCAAAGTAGAATCTCCACCACCGCAAGCCTTACCCGAAAATATATGGGGAGAACAATGGCAATTTGCCAGTCTCAACGCTGAAGAGATTGAATATCGAATGCCAGAACGCCCAATTCCCTTTTCTTCAATTCCAGAAGAGTTAAAACCTTTCCAGTTAAAATTGGGGTCAACCACTCTCATCCCTGGCATTATTATCTATGGCGGACGACAATCTTGGCAACTAGCGCAATGGTTTACCGAAGCCAAACCAATGGCAATTAATTATGTTCCCACCGTGGTTGGAGAGTCTGGGGGATTATTATTAGAAGGAGGGTTGCGCGATCGCTGGGTGATTATTACCTTTGAAGACGCAGAAGTTGCTCAAGCAGGGGAAAAATACGAACAACGCAAAAAAGACAGTAACGGACTGCATTTTCTCCTTATCCAACCCGATGATTCTGGGATGACAGATACTGGATTTTGGTTATTAGCCAGTGACCGCAGCTTCTGAAATTTTCTGACCCTACTTCTTTTCCCCCTATCAGAATTTAGCGGTCTTCAGTGATCCAGATAACTTAGTAAATTCTTCTGAGTCCGCTCATTTTCTGCTGGCGTGCCAACCGTAAGACGAATACCATTAGCCGTATGACGGAGTAAAGTTCCTTTTTCTTTTAAGGCATTAACCAGTTCCGCCTGCTTCTGATTAATCTCTTCTAAAGACTCTCCCCTTAAGCGTAGATATAAAAAATTGCTGGCACTCTCCCAAACTTTTAAACGAGGTTCTGCGTTAAGAGCATTATATAATTTATCTCGTTCATTTTGGACTTCTGAGACTTTAGCCAGTAATTGCTGACGATTTTGCAAAGCAACGATGGCAGCCGCTTGAGAAAATGTCGGAAGATTATAGGGGAGTCGGACTTTCTCTAGGGCTGCAATCACTTCTGGATGGGCAATACAATAGCCAACACGATGGGCAGCAAGACGAAAGGCTTTAGAAAAGGTGCGGAGAATAATCCAATTGGGATAGTTAGGAAGTTCGTTTACCAAAGAATGACCATTAAACTCAAAGTAGGCTTCGTCAATGACAATTAGAATTTCCTCAGGAAGTTGTTTTAGCCAGTCAATTTCAGCATTGCTAAGAGGGTTTCCCGTCGGAGAATTGGGATGAACCACAAATAGCATTTTCACGGGATGACCGCTCGCCTCAGCTTGGGCAATTGCTTGATCCGCTTGTCCTCGTTTAATCGTAAAGTGAGTTTCTTCTCGGGGAACGGAAATTGGCGTAACGCCAAGCGTTTGGGCAATAATTTTATACATGGAGAAGGTAGGATCCGCAGTGAGCATTGAGGCATTGGTTCCCACACAGGTAGCAATAAATAGAGAGCGGATAATCTCATCTGATCCATTCCCTACAGAAATATTAGCAGGGGTTATCGCCTCACAGCTTTCCTGAACATATTGCGCGATCGCGCTTTTTAATTCCCCATGACTGCCATCGGGATAGCGATTACTACTAATAATTTCCTGATATTGCCAAGCTAATTTTTCCTTCAATTCTGCTGGCAAATCATAAGCACTTTCATTTGCATCTAATTTATCTACTGAGGTTTCTAGTTCTTCCGACTGGGAAGAATAGGCAACCAATTGATCAAGGGCAGGACGAAGGAAGTTAAACGCTTTTGGCTGAGGCTGATCAATCATGATAGTAATAAGGTTAGTTTCCTTGGCGCGATTGGCTAGCGCGATCAATCGAGAGATTAATTGTTATTTTATATTTTCTTTACCCGCTCTGGGTTTTTTTAGGGAAATTCCTTTAAACGGCTTAACTTTAATTAATCTAGGCTAGTGTAAAATATATCATTTTTCTACTTTCATGAGGTTTTTGTCCTTTGTACACTAATAACTGATGACCAATGACTAATAACCAATGACTACAACTATTCGCAAGCATCTTTGGATTTCAGGAAAAGTTCAGGGAGTGGGATATCGTCTTTCCGCTCAAAGTGAAGCCCGCAAACTCGGGGTTAATGGTTGGGTGAAAAATCTCCCCGATGGTCGCGTAGAAGCCGTATTAGAAGGAGAAAAAACCGCCGTTGAGCAAATGATTCAATGGTGCCACCAGGGCCCAACCTCTGCTGTAGTCAAAGACATTCAAGTCCAAGAAGAATCCCCTGAACACCTGTCTCAATTTCAAGTGGTGGCTTGACGGACAATATCGGCAATTTGGGAAGCACTATCTTTAACTGCCAAACTTCCTGCTTTCTCACTCATTTTTGCAAGAGTCTCTGGAGATTTAAGCCATTGTAAAACGGTTTTTTTCAGCTTGTCTGAAGTTAAATCTTCTTGGCGATAACTCACGCCAGCTCCCACTTCCACATAGGTATGAGCATTATAGGCTTGATGGTCTTCTGCGGCATAAGGATAGGGAATTAAAATGGCCGGAGTCTGAGTAATGGCAAGTTCAGTTAAAGTTCCCGCACCAGCACGACTGATAGCAAAGGTCGCTCGTTGTAATAATCCTGCCATATTGTCATAAAAGGGAAATGCATAATAATGCGGATGTTGAAAGGCATTAACATTGGCATCTCGTTCTCCTGTTAAATGGACAACAAATGCTCCAGCATCTAACCAGCTTTTCACCACGTCTCGGACTAATTGATTCACTGATACTGCCCCTTGAGAACCACCGACAACCACAATTAAAGGGGCATCCTCTGGAATATCTAAATCAAGGGATTGGGAACAATGAAAGGCTTTTCTAACAGGGGTACTCACCCAGATTGTCCGTTGGCGCGGAAAAAACCTTTTAGCTGTGGGAAACCCGAGGGCCACGGTATGACACCAAGCGGCAAACCAGCGAGTAACTTTTCCCGGAATCGCGTTAGACTCATGAATAATAACGGGAATGCCACAAATACGGGCTGCTAAAATAGCTGGGGCAGAAATATACCCTCCTGTGGTAAAAACCCCTTGAATGCGATGCTTTTTAATGAGAGAAACTACTTTTGTCACTGCTGGAGGGATACGGAAAGAAACCCCAATTGTTCCTAGGGCTAACCGCTTTTTCATTCCTTCAATATTTACTGTTGTTAAGGGGTAAGAATTAGGAACTAATTTATTTTCTAAACGCTCTGGAACTCCGAGCCAGTAGATATCATAATCTGCTAATTCTTCGGCAACAGCAAGAGCGGGAAATAAATGTCCCCCAGTTCCACTGGCAGCAATTAATAATTTGGGCTTCTTTTCCTGCATTATCCTAGTTCTTCTACAGTGACACTTCCCTCTGAGGTTAACCAAGCAATATGCTGTATTCTTTTATTTTGAGCGTCATTTTTGATTTCTTCAGGGGTTCCTTCCTTTAAGGCTAACTCTACTGACAGTGAGGGGTCTTTTTTTCGTAACTCTTGAGCGTAGCGTATAGCAGCAATTTGGGCTTGACTATTTTGAGGAACCACTAGCCAACCATTGACAGGCTGTTGTTTTGGGAGTTTTTTCTGGCGTAGTAAACAGGCTTGTAGGGTATCCAAGTTTAGAGCAAAGCCAATGCCTGGTAAGTTTTCCCCTTGGGGATGATATAAGCCTAATAACTGGTCATATCGTCCTCCTTGCCCAATGATACAGGTTTCTTGTTCAGTTTCTGCAACCACTTCAAAAACAATTCCAGTGTAATAGTCAATTGTTTGTAATAAACTCAGGTCTAAGGTTAAAGAAAAAGAGGTAGTTTGAGACAGTAAATCTAAGAGAGAGCGTAATTTATGAACGATATTTTTCCCAGTTTCATCTAAATCTAGTTCTGAAAGTTTTGCTAGGACTGTGTTTGGTTTTCCTCTCAAATCAAATAGGGTAAGAGCGCGTTGTTTAAGTGGCTCAGAGAGAGGGAGACTTTCTAAACTAGCTCGATCTAAATGGGCAATACAGTAACGGACTTTTGCTCTTAATTTTTCAGGAAAAGGTTCTAACAGCGATCGCGTTAAGCCTGCTTCTCCTAAGATTAAATGCCAGTTTTCTAAGTCTAGTTTTTGCAGACAATCTCGTAATAATAAAATAATTTCACTGTCAGCAAAGCCCCCAGTTGCCCCAATAAGTTCTACCCCCGCTTGATAAGATTCTACCTGTTCTCCGTGATGCCCTTCTGGGTAACGAAACACATTACCATTATAAAATAATCTTTGGGGAAAAGATTCTCCTTGCATTCTCGTTACTGTCGCCCTAGCAATAGACGCAGTAAATTCGGGGCGTAATCCCAAGGGCTCATCTGTACCATCTTGGACTTGAATCACCGTTGAAGGTTCAATTGCTCCTCCTGCTGTCAGAGTATCCACCCATTCTAGGGTAGAGGTAATAATTTGTTGATAGCCCCATTGGGAAAAAACTGCTTCTAAATTTTGAGAGAGCCATCGCTTTTGCCGAACTTCTACTGGAAGCCAATCTCTTGCACCGGCTGGGGCTTGATGAAGCATAAATGTTGAGGTCATTACAGCACGAAAACTAAACCAAGTTCTTTATTGTTGATACCTGCTGAAAAATTGTACAGTATTAACTGTACGTTGCTCACTTAAATTTTATGCCAGAAAAGCCGACGATCGCGATTTCTCATCTGGGCTGCGAAAAAAATCGAGTTGACTCCGAACATATGCTAGGATTGCTTGCTGAAGCAGGCTATAACGTTGATAATAATGAAGAATTAGCCGACTATGTCATTGTCAATACCTGTAGTTTTATTGAGGCGGCGCGAGAGGAGTCGGTGCGAACGCTAGTTGAACTTGCCGAAGCAGATAAAAAAATTCTGATTACTGGCTGCTTAGCCCAACATTTTCAACAGGAACTCTTAGAAGAAATTCCCGAAGCGCTCGCTGTAGTAGGAACTGGGGATTATGGCAAAATTGTAGATGTCATTGAACGGGTGGAAACTGGCGAACGGGTCAAAGAAATTAGTGACGAACCCACCTACATTGCTGATGAAAATGTGCCTCGGTATCGCACAACAACAGAAGCAGTTGCCTATTTGCGAGTAGCAGAGGGCTGTGATTATAGCTGTGCCTTTTGTATTATCCCTCATTTACGCGGCAAACAGCGATCGCGCTCCATTGAATCTATTGTTGCCGAAGCCCATAGTTTAGCAGAACAAGGGGTTAAAGAGATTATTCTCATTTCCCAAATAACCACTAATTACGGCGTTGATCTCTATGGTGAACCCAAGCTAGCGGAATTATTACGCGCCCTCGGTGAAGTGGATGTGCCCTGGATTCGGATGCACTATTCCTATCCGACTGGCTTAACCCCAAAAGTGATTAAAGCGATTCAAGAAACGCCCAATGTGATTCCCTATCTTGATTTGCCGTTACAACATTCTCATCCTGAGATTTTACGGGCGATGAATCGACCTTGGCAAGGACGAGTTAATGATGGCATTATCCGCCGCATTAAAGAACAACTGCCAGAAGCGGTATTACGAACTACCTTTATTGTCGGCTTCCCTGGGGAAACAGAAGACCATTTTCAACATCTCTGTGACTTTGTGGAACGCCACGAATTTGATCTCATGGGTGCGTTTACCTTTTCTCCTGAAGAGGGAACAGCCGCTTATGAGTTACCCAACCAATTATCACAAGCAGTTATGGAAGAACGGCGCGATCGCTTGATGGCAATACAACAGCCCATTGCTGCCCGTAAAAACCAAGCCTGTGTGGGAGAAATCGTAGATGTCTTAGTGGAACAAGGAAAGCCCAATCAGGGAGAATTTATTGGACGTTCTGCGCGGTTTGCACCTGATGTGGATGGCTTAGTTTACTTACAAGGAAACGCTACTCTCGGCAGCATGGTGAAAGCGGAAATTACCCATGCTGATGTTTATGACTTATATGGAACCATTTGCTAATATTGTTCCGTTTGTCAATCTTTATCGATCGTCGTCTTACTTTATTTTTCCTCATCAGGGAAATGGGAAAGTAAGAAAAGCGACAAGATAATCGAACTAAAAACTATAATCTCTATAACAATCCTCATAATCAAATAGCATCAATCATGGTCGCAGTTGCAATTTTAGCCGCCGGACGTGGCACTCGGATGAAGTCAAGCCTCCCTAAAGTCTTACATCCTGTGGGAGGAAAGTCTATGTTAGAACGAGTCCTAGACAGTTGTGAGTTAATCCAACCCTCGCGCTATTTTGTAATTGTGGGCTATGGAGCCGAGCAGGTGAAGGATCAAATAGGTGATCGGGAAAAAGTTGAGTTTGTTTTACAACAGCAACAATTAGGAACAGGTCATGCAGTGCAACAATTACTTCCTTTATTATCAGGGAGTAATGAAGATGTATTAGTGCTTAATGGGGATGTGCCACTTTTACGCCCAGAAACCTTAGAACAGTTATTAAATACTCATCAAAACAATCAAAATGCTGCCACCTTACTAACGGCAAAATTAGATAATCCCCAAGGGTATGGACGGGTTTTTTGTGATGAACAGAACTATGTTCAAAAAATTATTGAAGATCGCGATTGTACCCGTGAACAGAAGTTAAATCAGCGGATTAATGCTGGAGTATATTGTTTCAATTGGCAAAAGTTAGCGGAAATTTTACCCCATCTGTCAGCAGAAAATGACCAGAAGGAGTATTATATTACAGATGTCTTTACCTCTCTCTCTCCTGTTATGGCGATGGATGTTGCTGATGTGCAGGAAATTAGTGGGATTAATAACCGTCAGCACCTAGCGAATGCTTATCAAATTTTACAGCAACGCATTAAAGAGAAATGGCTATTAGAAGGAGTGACATTAGTTGATCCTGATAGTATTACCATTGATGAAACAGTAGAAATTGCTCCTGATACCACTATTGAACCGCAAACCCATCTCAGAGGAAAAACTGTCATTGGATCAGGTTGTCGTATTGGCCCAGGAAGCTTAATTGAAAATAGTGAAATTGGAGATCAAGTGACGGTACTTTATTCTGTTGTTAGCGATAGTACCGCAGAAGAGGGAACAAGAATTGGCCCCTATGCTCATTTACGTGGAAAAGCGAAGTTAGGCGCAGATTGTCGGGTTGGTAATTTCGTAGAAATGAAGAATTGCCAAATCGGGCAGGGAACTAATGTTGCCCATTTATCTTATATTGGGGATGCTACTTTAGGGGAAAAAGTGAATGTTGGTGCAGGAACAATTACCGCAAATTATGATGGGGTGAAAAAGCATCAAACTATAATTGGCAATCATTGCAAAACGGGGTCAAATAGTGTGTTGGTTGCACCAATAACGTTAGGAAATGAAGTCACTATTGCTGCAGGTTCAGTGGTGACAGAGGATGTGGAATCAGATGCGTTAGTAATAGCGCGATCGCGCCAAGTAATTAAACAAGGTTGGCGAATGAATCCAACAGATTAAAGAATTATTTTTAATGTTAACCTGCCCCATCTCAGATCACACATTTCCAAGTTTTTAAAAAAGTTAATGCTCAATCATCCGCCAACTACATCGCCTCTTCCCTTAGTTAAAACTGCAATTAGCGAAAACAAAAATTCGCGACCAACCCCAGATAAATTAGTCCCGGCATTAGTTAATTTAGAAAAAACAGCTAAAAAAGAGACAGAATCTGTTTCTTATCAAAAACTACTTGGTCACTGGCAGTTATGGTTTATTACTGGAACCAAAAAAGCCCGTAAACGTTCTGGAATTGTCTTAGGGGCGGGACGATATCTCCCAAGCTGGATTACAATCTCTTTATCTTATTCCCAAAATAATGAAATTAATTTACCTGATGCTGAAGCGGGAAAGGTGCAAAATTCAGTTCAAATTGCTGGTTTACATTTTACTTTATCAGGACCGACTAAATTTTTTCCTAAAAAAAAGTTATTAGCATTTGACTTTACTGAAATGCAAATTTCGCTATTAGGTAAACCAATTTATTCTGGTTATATTAGAGGTGGAAAGAAACGTTCTGAAACTTTCTATCAACAGCCCCTAAAACAACAAGCCTTCTTCCGTTATTTTTTAGTAGAAGAAAATTTAATTGCTGCTAGAGGTCGCGGGGGTGGATTAGCAATTTGGCGACGAAACTCTTAGCTATTAGTCATTAGTCAATTGATCACTCTGGAAAGAGTAATTCAGTTTTCTGAAAATGTTTGATATTATTGGTTATGATCGCGATCGCGCTTTTTTTCAGCAGATCCTACGTTCTTTATGTACTTTAGTTTATACACAGTTCCATCCGAACATTACCTCTTTTGTATCGAGGATCCTGAATGTAGGGGATTGTTTGAAACCCATAACGCTGATACAACCGAATTGCATCTGCAAGTTCAGTATCTGTGATTAAACTAATTCTTTGAGCACCTGCTTCACGAGCAAAGTTCAGTGCTGCTTCCATTAATTGATTACCATAGCCTTGGCGACGGTAAGCTGGCTCAACAGCCATTTTTGAGAGTTCATATTCATCAGCGCTTAAGGGAAATATAGCGCAGGTTCCTACAGGAATTTCATGATCCAATATGAAAAAAATCTGCCCACCAGGCTCAATAATGCTTGATTCGGGATCATTGAACATCATTTCATCGGTTGGTTCAACCTCAAAAAACTCTTCTAGCCAAAGACGATTAAGATGTTCAACATAAGTGGCAAGGATTCTCCGACTACATCGCGTTAGCGATTAGTCGTGAGACGGCGCTCATAAACGTCGGAACTAAATTCCGACGACGGCGCCTCAGGAAGGGCGCACATCTTCACTAAGCTGTTATAATAAAGTAACTTTGTAAGATTAAGAAAATGAAACAAGTCATCACTGCCAAGTTAAAGTTAGACCTCTCGACCGAGCAAAAGACGCTCTTAAGGGAGGTTTCTTTGGCTTATCGTGATGCTCTAAACTATGTTTCACAGGTTGCTTTTGATAATAAACGAACCAGTAGTGCTAACAAACTGCAAAAGTTAGTTTACTATGACATCCGAGATGAATACAATTTACCATCTCAGATGGCTTGTAATGTTTGTCGTCAAGTAGGAGCAACATACAGAACCTTATGGACTAAGGTTAAACAAAATAGCCAACATCGTAAACAAGGAAAGATCAAAAAAAGGTACAAGGGATTAGACAAACCACCGCAGTTTGTTTCTAGAACTTGTAATCTTAATTATGGTCGAGACTTCTCCTTTGTTAAAGAAGGAATTAGTCGTGCGACCTGAACTGGTCGGTTGAATCGGTGTAACCCTTACACCACAGGGATTTCCACCCCTGTCCTTCGTGGAAAGCTCTCCTCATCTGGAGAGTGGCGACGCTGGTAGTAAGCAATGAATCCAGTGGAATGCACGCCCCTAACGTAACGGTTGCTGGTAGGGATTAACTGGTTTCCGTGCTAGAAGGAGAATTGGAAGGATGAACATAGTCCAAGCTGATTAATAAACTGCGTTATCCTTCAAACAGCCAAATCATCCCTGAAAGGCTGTAACCAAAAGGTAAGAAAGTGGTTTGTACGTTGACTAATCGTACAAAAGTGGAAACGTATCCTTTCCGCAGAAAAGTCAGCCATCCTAACCAATTCGTATGTTCAATCGACACAACAGGGTAAACCCTACAGAGTCTCTTCGACGGGTCGAGTCAGGAGTAGGGGGGAGGTAACGAACCTACAACTCTCTGGAGGGTAGAAGATGAGGTAAGAAGCGAACGCCAACCTGTAATGGGATGGATAGGGGTTGAGACATTATCCCTGAGCGAAAGCAATAGCAGACTTACCTTGGGTCTTATACGAAAGAAAAGTTTACAAGGGTGACGAACCCGAGGAGAAGTTAGATGTCATCTATAACGTTGACAAATGGACTGAGGGGACAGATTACAGACTGGGGTCAGATTAACTGGCGTAAGGTCAAAAAGTCTGTCAGAAACTTACGTATGCGAATCTTTCGTGCCAGAAGTCTTGGTCAGTGGAAGCAACTACGTCGGTTGCAGAAGCTGTTGTTACGAAGCCGAGCCAATTTGCTCTTATCAGTGCGACAAATCACTCAAGTCAACCAAGGAAAGCGAACCGCAGGGGTAGATAAGGAGGTACTCAATACCCCAGACGAGCGAGTGAAACTTGTGAACAGTTGGGAGATGCCCAAAGCTAATCCGACACGGCGAGTTTACATACCCAAATCAAATGGGAAGAAACGTCCCCTCGGAATCCCTACCGTGAGGGATAGAGTCGCACAAGCAATGGTTAAGAATACACTAGAGCCTGAATGGGAATCTGTATTTGAACCTAATTCTTACGGGTTTAGATGCGGTCGAAGTTGTCACGATGCCATCGCACAATGCTTCTTAAGATTGAAGGGAGACAGTAGTGATGGGAGAACATTTGACAAGTGGGTTCTAGACGCTGATATTTCAGGCTTCTTCGACAACATTGCTCATGAATCCATCCTGAAAGCAATAGAGTCTGTACCACGTGGAGATTTAATTGAAGGATGGTTAAAAGCTGGTTATCTCGAAAAAGGGATTCTCAATCCAACCGATACGGGTACGCCTCAAGGTGGGGTGATTAGTCCACTGCTAGCTAATATCGGGTTACACGGGTTGGAAGACTTCATTAAGTCAAATAACCCAAAACTCGGTGTTATTCGATATGCAGATGATTTTGTAGTCACCTCCAAGAATAAAGAGAGTCTTGAACAAATTTTAGACCAGATAAAGCAATGGATGTCAGAACGAGGACTGGAAATTAGCACGGAGAAGACGACAATCGTTTCAATGGAAGAAGGTTTTGATTTCCTTGGATTTAACTTACGCCATTATGATGGCAAATTGTTGATTAAGCCTCAAAAAGAGAAAGTTCTCGCCTTCTGTAAGAAGGTTGGAAACACTCTCAATAATATGAAGGCTTCGACCCAAGAGGAAGTTATTAAAGTCCTAAATCCGCTTCTCCGAGGTTTTGCAAATTACTACAGAGGAGTAGTTAGCAAAGAAACCTTTAGCTATATCTCGCACCGAGTATGGCAGTACCTCTGGAAATGGTGTTGTCGGCGACACCCAATGAAGAGTAAAAAGTGGGTAGCAAATAGATATTTCGGTTCGTACAAAGGGAATCATTGGACTTTTATGTGTAAAGGGACTGGTCGTGGAGACAAGGAAAAACTCTTTGTCCTGTACGATATCAGTAGTACACCCATAGTAAGGCACGTGAAAGTCAAAGGGACAGCAAGCCCTGATGACCCCTCACTTCGAGATTATTGGCATAAAAGAAGCCTCAAGATAGGAAAAATAAAATGGGCAAAAGGTTCTAAATACGAACAAGTAGCCAAGATGCAAGAGCATAAATGTCCTATCTGTGGCGATAGCCTCTATAACGGAGAAGAAATCGAAACCCACCACATAATACCTGTAAAAGAAGGTGGCTCAGACGACCTTGAGAACTTAATCCACTTACACAAAGCGTGTCATAAACAGGTACACAGTACAAAATCCAAGACAAAGGCTGGAAGTAAGGCTTGAGCCGTATGATGGGAAACTGTCACGTGCGGTTCTTAGGGGAGGGGAGAGAGGCGACTCTCGAACCTTACCCGATTCATTACTTTACAAGGTAGAATCAAGGTTTCTTATTCTGGCTACCAAAAACATCTTGATTTAATTAAGTCAGGAGAAGCTAAAGCCAAAGGAGCAAAAATTTACTATACTCCTTCTAACAAGACTTATTACTTGTTAGTGGGCTTAGAGATAGATAAGCCAGATATCCAACCTACAGACATTAAAAGGGTTAGCGGTGTTGATGTTGGTCAACGTTATTTAGCCGTAGAAACCGATACCAAGAATCAGGTTAGTTTCTATAACGGTAAATCAACGATTCATCAAGCAAACCATTATCAAAGGAGAAGAAAATCACTACAGCGTAAAGGCACTCGTTCTGCCAAAAGAAGACTGAAAAAGTTATCAGGACGAGAGAGACGGTTTCGCGCTGATATTAACCACCGAGTTTCTAAACAAGTTGCTAAACCTAATTCACTTATTGGTTTGGAAGATTTAACCTACATCAGGGAAAGAACTAACCCTCGTCGCAAGGGTGGAAAAGCATCTAAGAAACAGAAGAAGGCTAACCGTAAACAAACCAGTTGGTCTTTTGCTGAACTCCAAAGTTTCATTGACTATAAAGCAGTATTGAATGGTTCTTTGGCAATTAAAGTTGATGCTGATTACACTTCCCAAAGTTGCCCCCACTGTGGACATACTTCTAAAGGAAACCGACCGAATAAAGGGTTAATTTTCCATTGTGAAAACTGTGGGTTTAACCTTCATGCAGACTTAGTGGGTGCTAGGAACATAGCAATGAGAACGTTACTTGTTCGGCAAGACTGGGCAAGTACGGGTAGTTTGTCAGCCTGCCCAGATGATTCTTCGGGATCGTCGGATGTTTCGTCGGATGAAGCTAAAGCCATGCGCCTTTTGAGGTTCATGGAGTTGAGGTGGACGGCAGAAACAAGCCCCAATCACATCGCTTTTAGCGATTGATTGGGGGTAGTTGACAATACTTTTTCCACCTAGGATGGTAGGTTATCAGTTTAACGCTCATTACTGATTACAATGAAGCATTCTTCCACTGCTACTTTCATCAGTCTAGCGAATCTTTAATTTATTTTTAGGGAAAACTCAGCAAATTCTCGTTATCCTGTAAAGCAAACTAACTTTTAACGATCGCGGATTATAAGCTATGACACAACCGAGCTTTGGTGTAATTGGTTTAGCAGTAATGGGAGAGAACTTAGCTCTCAACGTAGAAAGCCGAGGTTTCCCTGTGGCTGTTTATAACCGCACTGCGGAAAAAACTAAGAATTTTATGGCCCAACGAGCGCAAGGGAAAAATGTTACCGATACTTATAGCATTGAAGAATTTGTGAAAGCATTAGCGCCACCGCGTAAAATTTTGGTGATGGTACAAGCAGGGAAAGCGGTAGATGCTGTGATTAGTCAGCTTAAGCCTCTTTTACAAGAAGGAGATATGATCATTGACGGCGGAAACTCCCTTTATGAAGATACCCAACGCCGTACCGAAGAATTAGAAGCAGTGGGATTAGGTTTTATGGGGATGGGTGTTAGTGGTGGTGAAGAAGGAGCGCTACTAGGGCCGAGTCTTATGCCAGGCGGAACCCCAGAAGCCTATGAAAAAGTGGAGCCAATTGTTACCAAAATTGCCGCTCAAGTCGATGATGGTCCTTGTGTTACTTATATTGGGCCAGGCGGGGCAGGTCATTATGTGAAAATGGTTCACAATGGCATTGAGTATGGGGATATGCAACTCATTGCAGAGGCTTATGATTTACTCAAAAATGCTCTGGGATTAAATCATACTCAGTTAAGTGAAGTCTTTGCTCAATGGAATCAGACGGAGGAACTAAACTCCTTTTTAATTGAAATTAGTACTGAGATTTTCAAGAAAATTGACCCTGAAACTAATCTTCCCTTAGTAGATGTGATTCTTGACTCAGCCGGGCAAAAAGGAACAGGGCGCTGGACAGTAGTTACTTCCCTAGAACTAGGGGTTCCCATTCCCACTATCTATGCGGCGGTGAATGCAAGAGTGATTTCTTCCTTTAAAGAGGAACGGTTGGCGGCAAGTGAACAACTTAATGGCCCCACTGACCAAAAATATGAGGGAGATGTACAAGAGTTTATTAATAAAGTTCGCGATGCCCTCTACTGCTCAAAAATGTGTTCCTATGCCCAAGGAATGGCATTAATGGCAAAAGCCTCAGAAGAGTTTGGGTTTAACTTAAATTTGAGTGAAATTGCTCGCATTTGGAAAGGCGGTTGTATTATTCGGGCGGGCTTCTTAGACAAAATTAAAACAGCATTCAAAGACAATCCTCAACTTCCGAATCTCTTACTTGCTCCTGAGTTTAAGCAGACAATTTTAGATCGACAACAGGCGTGGCGAGATGTGTTAACGGTTGCTAATCGCTTAGGAATCCCTGTTCCGGCGTTTAGTGCGTCTTTAGATTATTTTGACAGCTATCGGCGTGAGCGACTACCCCAAAATCTTACCCAAGCCCAACGTGATTTCTTTGGCGCACATACTTATGAACGAGTGGATAAACCTCGTGGCAAGTTTTTCCATACAGAATGGCTCAATAACTCCTCTAGTTAAGAGCTAGGGACTCATTGGGTAATCTGAAACGGGGGACAACCCAAGTCCCTACAGGGATTTTTCCCCCTGTCCCTCGTAAAATTAGTCATTGGTCATTAGTCATTAGTCATTGGTTTACAAACAACAAAGGACAAAGGACGAAGGACTAACAACAAAATTTTTAGCTTGATTAAAATTCAGCATTATCAGGAGTGCGAGGGAAGGGGATAACATCACGAATATTCTGCATCCCTGTCATAAATTGAATTAACCGCTCAAAGCCTAAGCCAAACCCAGAATGAGGAACAGTTCCATAGCGTCTTAAATCAAGATACCACCATAATTGTTCGGGTTCCATGCCAGCCTCTTTAATCCGTTTCTCTAAAACATCTAACCGTTCTTCCCGTTGGGAACCGCCAATGATTTCACCAATTTTTGGAGCTAAAACATCCATTGCACCCACGGTTTTTTCGTCATCATTGAGACGCATATAAAAAGCTTTAATGTCACTGGGATAATCAGTGAGAATAACTGGCTTTTGGAAGTATTCTTCACATAAATAACGTTCGTGTTCTGATTGTAAATCAATGCCCCATTCTACAGGGTATTCAAATTTTTTATCTGCCTTTTCTAAAAGCGCGATCGCGCTAGTATAACTTAATCGTTCAAAGTCTTGATTAATAATATTATCAGCCGTGGCTAACACTGAATCATCAATCCGTTTATTAAAAAATTCCATATCTTCAGGACATTGATCTAAAACCGTTTTAAAAATATGTTTAAGGAATGCTTCCGCCCAATCCATATCCCCTTTTAAGTCACAAAACGCCATTTCTGGTTCTATCATCCAAAACTCGGCTAAATGGCGAGAAGTGTTAGAATTTTCAGCACGGAAGGTGGGGCCAAAGGTATAAACCCGATCAAAGGTTAATGCCATTGCTTCGGCTTCTAATTGTCCACTAACTGTTAAATAAGCAGGTCGTCCAAAAAAGTCTTGCGAGTAATCTATCTCTCCATTTTCTTGGGGAATATTATTGAGATCAAAACTGGTGACATTAAATAATTCTCCTGCCCCTTCACAATCATTTGTGGTAATAATGGGAGTATGCACCCAGAGGAAGCCATGTTGCTGGAAAAATTGATGCACCGCAGTGGCACAGGCATTACGGACACGCATCACTGCCCCAAGGGTATTAGTTCGAGTGCGAATATGTCCAATGCTGCGGAGAAATTCAAAAGAGTGACGCTTTTTCTGTAGGGGATAGGTTTCGGGATCAGCTTCGCCGTAAATGGTGACAGTTTGCGCTTGTAATTCGATGTTTTGTCCTTTCCCTGGAGACTCTGCTAGAGTTCCTGTCACTTCCACTGAAGCCCCTGTATTAATTTTATTGAGTTTATCTTCGTAATTGTCGAGAGTGGGTTCTAAAATAACTTGTAGATTCGCTAATGAAGACCCGTCATTGACTTCCATAAAGGCGAATTTTTTGGACTCTCGCTTCGTGCGAACCCAACCTTGAATCGTCACTTGTTGGTCAGGTTGTCCATTGCGAAGTAAGTTGATAATACGGCTTTTTGACATAAATTTTTTTTCGATATGACGATTATTATTGCTGGCGAACGCAGTGGAGTAGGTAAAACAACGATTACCCTCGCTCTCCTTTCTTTTTTAGCTCGTCACTCCCAAAAAGTCCAGTCTTTTAAGGTGGGACCGGATTATATTGATCCCATGTTTCATACACAAGTAACTGGGCGTGCTTGTCGCAATTTAGACCCCATTTTAACCTCTCCTGATTATGTAAAACATTCTTTTGCCTATCACAGTCAAGGGGCTGAGTATTCTGTAATTGAGGGCGTAATGGGGTTATTTGATGGGGTGAGTTTACAGGGAAAGACAGATTATGCTTCTACCGCCCATATTGCCAGAATTTTAGATGTTCCTGTGGTACTGGTGTTAGATTGTTCTCGTTTATCAGGTTCGGTGGGCGCGATCGCGCAAGGTTATGCTAACTTTGATCCTAGGGTTAACATTGCAGGGGTGGTTTTAAATCGCGTAGGAAGTGACCGCCATTTGCAGTTATTGAAAACCGCTTTAGAACCGCTTAATTTGCCCATATTAGGGGTGTTTCGTCGTCAGGATAAGATTAAACTGCGCGATCGGCATTTAGGGTTAGTTCCCACCGAAGAAGTAGCCTCTTTCCCAAAAATTCAGGAAGAACTTGCTAGCATTGCCCAAGACAGTTTGAATTGGGAACAATTATTCCCCCTGCTGGATACCCCACAAATGCCTGTTTCTTCTCTGTGGGAGACAGTTCCCCGTCAGTTTCGAGTGGGAATTGCGCGCGATCGCGCTTTTAACTTCTACTACCAAGATAACCTTGATCTCCTCGAACATTTAGGATGTGAACTGATCCCTTACAGTCCCCTTGAGGATACCAACTTACCTCCCAATCTTGATTTACTGTATCTCCCTGGCGGTTTTCCTGAAGTGTTTGCTGAACCCTTAGCACAAAATCAAAAAATTGTCAAACAAACTCAAGTAGCGATTCAACAGGGACTCACCACTTACGCCGAATGTGGGGGGTTAATGTATCTCTGTCAAAGTATCACCGACTTGGAAGGAGAAACTTGGGAAATGTTAGGGCTATTACCCACTCACGTCACCATGGGGAAACGACTAACCTTAGGGTATCGTCAAGCAACCCCCTTACCAAATAATCCCATTTTGAAGGAAAATCAACGCATTTGGGGACATGAATTTCACCGTTCTCAACTGCAAGAAACTTCTTCCTCTCCCCTCTATTCTTTATGTGATTTGTATCAAAATCAAACTCAAGAGGGATGGAACATCGGATCAATCTATGCCTCTTATTTACATATTCATTGGGGAATTTTTCCTCACGGATTGGCAACCATTCTGAAGAGTAAGTGGTGTTAATTTTTTTGGAGTTTCATTCTTAACTACAAATTAGGACACTCTTGTTTTTGCTGTTCAATTCGTTCTTCTAACCATGAGGGAATCCCTAAAACAGCGCGATCGTATAATTGTTTAAATTCACGATCATAATGAGCCGCGATCGTCGGATTATTAATTACCAAAACCGTTTCATCATTCCGATAATTTGCCGCTGCTGACCAATTGTGCGATCCTGTAATTACAATTTTTTCATCCACAACAGCGAATTTATGATGTAAATTATCGCCCCTCGGAAATTCTGGTACACCCACTGTTGAAATTGGTGATTCCCAAGGATTATTATCTTCTGCAATTTCACAATTCCGTGCTAATTCTACTCCTAACATATCTAAGCCTTCACTATAGTAACGATAAGCAAATAAGCGATCAATTAAAGCTCTAATACTTGTCCCATTTTGATGTAAGTCAGCTAGAGTATTGGATAATTCTTGATAGCTGAATACAAATAAAGCTAAATCAATTGTGTTTTGAGCTTTTTCTAAGTATTTAGCAATAAAGCCATTGCTTGTTTTTTCCCAATCTTGGGTGGGAGAGGTAGGGGAAAAATTAACTGCCACTAAGCTGTCACCAATTTTAAGCGGTGATAAATTACGCTGAGGTTTCTGCAGCCCAAAACGGCTATCTGGTTCTCCTCCCACCCCATCTCCCCACATAATATCAAATTCTTCTCGGAAAATAGATGCTAATTTTTTACTAGTAATTCTGGCTAAATTATTCGCATTACCCCGAGTTTCTTTATTCCCAAAATCACCATGAACACCACTAAGAGTTAAATTGGCTGAAGTAACAATAACAGTTTCATCATCAATAATCAGAAACTTATGATGCATTAAGCCACTGCCTTTAGAACCATCTGCCGTATCATCTATAATAGGGATTCCTGCATTTTCTAAAATTACCAGTGCATCCCGCTGATTAATCTCTGCTTCACTAAGTCTTCCATCCTCATTAATATCAATCAGCCTCAATGCTTCCTCATAACGAGCTAATTCTCGTTCTGTAAATTGATTAATTTCTGCTTGGGAATAATCACTCCAAGGGCGACGATAGTCATTTTCAAGAATTACTTGTACTTTAACACCCTTTTCTTTCTGTTCAACGAGAGCATGAGCAATTTTGGGTAAGCGAAATTCTTGCACTGCTAAGGCAATATTTTCAGTTGCCGACTCAATATTATTGATAATAACGTCTTCTAAATTATCCCCATATCGCGTAATTCCTCGATAAGGATCAGTATAACTTTTCCCTTTAGCTTGGTTATGATTAAAATACACTTGAATTAAGCGATCTTGTGGCAAAGGATCAGCCAAAACATTGGAGACATTTTCTTGTCGGGGACAGCCACTTAAAGTCACCACTAAACAAGTGACAATAAACAATATAAAGTATCGCATTGGTTTTAGTTCTAGCACTTTTTGATCCTTGTAGTAGGAGTATCATTATCATTGAACAGCGCCACCTCTCCGACATGGATCAGATTGGTGACACTGCGATAAGCCTTCGGCTTAGTGCCTTTGGCACATCGCGCTTTTTAGCGAAGTCGAGCCGTTTCAGGAAGTTTCACCCCATCGATCGGTTTAACCCCTGCCAGATCAAGAATTTCTGGGATCACTTCTTCTTTTTTCACTGCCATCATGTGAACACCATGGCACAGTTCACGCGCCTTTTGCACCTGTTCAGCGGCAATTTTAATTCCTTCTTGTAGTGGCTGTTCTGCTTTTTCTAAGCGTTCAATAATCTCTTCAGGAATATGAACTCCCGGCACATATTTCTGGATAAAGCGAGCATTTTTCGCCGACTTAAACAAGAAAATTCCTGCTAAAACTGGCTTATTCGCCGGCGTAGCCACCTCATTCATAAAGGTTTCTAGGCGATCAAAATCTGTTAGCATCTGGCTTTGGAAAAACTGCGCCCCAGCTTTTACTTTCTGTTCAAAGCGTCTTGTTAACCCAGACCAACTATCGGACTGTGGATCTACTGCTGCCCCGGCAAATAAATCTAATTCTCCATCAGGGAGAGACTTATCATTATAGTCTAAGCCTTCATTGAGCTTTCTAATCAACTTCAACAAGCGCACTGATTCTAAGTTAAACACGGCTTTTGCTTTTGGATGATCGCCAGACTTCACGGGATCACCAGTTAAAGCCAAGATATTACGGATACCAAGGGCATGAGCGCCCATTAAATCTCCTTGAATGCCAATTAAATTGCGATCGCGACACGCCACCTGACATACCGGTTCAATTTCATGACGTAACAGTACCACCGAAGCCGCTAAAGACGACATCCTTAAAACAGCGCGACTGCCATCAGTAATATTGACGGCATGAACACGCCCTTTTAAAGATTGTGCAACCTGTAGCATCCGCTCAGGATTTCCTCCTTTAGGGGGAGTTACCTCAGCGGTTACTAAAAACTCTTTCGCTTCGACAGCTTGACGAAAACGACTCATAATTTTATGTACCTGTATTTCTTGCTACAAATTCTAGACTACAGGGTAATGGGAGAGTCGCCAAATCTCTAGAGAGAGAAATTAAAATTCATCTGGGGCATAATCCCCTCCTGTTCCCCCTTGGGCTTCTCCTTTTGAGCCTAATAACTCTAGACGATCAACACGAATTACCGGGCGAGAACGGTTATTGCCATTTTGATCTTGCCAAGTGTCAATTTTTAATTTGCCTTGAATCCCCACTTGTTTTCCTTTACGAACATATTCCGAAGCAACTTCTGCGGTACGTCCCCACATTTCTAGTTCAAACCAATCCGGCTTATCATCTTTTTTACTTCGCCGATCCACAGCAATCGGAAATTTACATAAAACCGTTCCACTTTCAAAATACTTAACCTCTGGATCCACTCCAGCCCGACCGACTAGATGAACAATATTTAAACTCATCATCTCACCTGACCTACAATAATTATCTCTAATGTCTCAGTTTAACCTTGATTGAGTTATTTCTAGAATTGTTAATTTCGTTCTAGACTTAATGGCAGTAAAGATTATAAAATTCACACCAACCATACTTTGTCACAATAAAGATACAAAATTAATTGCACTTTGGGGGCAAGAAGAACGTGGGTTTTTGGAGTCGGTTATCCCTTTCGCGGGATATGGGAATTGATTTAGGGACAGCTAACACCTTAGTTTATGTCTCAGGAAAAGGAGTTGTCTTAGAAGAGCCATCGGTGGTAGCAACCGATCAAGACACAAAAGAAGCCCTAGCAGTAGGAGAAGATGCTAAACAAATGCTAGGACGAACTCCCGGCAATGTCATTGCATTACGTCCCTTACGAGATGGCGTAATTGCTGATTTTGACACCGCAGAATTAATGCTAAAACATTTTATTCAGCGAGTTCATGGCGGAAGAACCTTAGTTGCGCCGCGAATTGTGATCGGTATTCCTTCTGGGGTGACAGGAGTTGAGCGACGTGCAGTTATGGAAGCCGCTTTACAAGCCGGAGCTAGAGAAGTTCGTCTCATTGATGAACCTGTTGCAGCCGCTATTGGTGCAGGTTTACCGGTTGCTGAGCCGACAGGGAACATGATTATTGATATTGGCGGCGGCACTAGTGAAGTAGCAGTATTAAGTTTACAAGGAACAGTTCTCAGTGAGTCTGTACGGGTTGCCGGCGATGAGTTAAGTGATGCCATTACCCAATATATGAAAAAGGTTCATAACCTTGTCATTGGGGAACGCACCGCAGAAGAGATTAAAATTCGAGTGAGTTCTGCTTATCCCACAGAAGGGGATGATGATCTTTATATGGAAGTACGAGGGTTGCATTTATTATCTGGCTTACCGCGACTTGTGACCATTAAAGCCCCAGAAATTCGGGAAAGTATGTCCGAACCCTTATCTGTAATTGTTGAAGCGGTCAAACGAACCTTAGAACGTACCCCACCTGAACTAGCTTCTGATATCATTGATCGAGGTATTATGCTTGCTGGCGGAGGTGCCCTTTTACGGGGATTAGATACTTTAATTAGCCATGAAACTGGCATTGTTACTCATGTTGCTCCTGATCCTTTGCAGTGTGTTGTTTTAGGTACAGGTAATGCTGTTGAAAACTTTGAGCAACTAGCAAGAGTTTTTACAGGTAGTTCTAGCTAACTGGAACAAAAGTTTTTAGGAAAGGGAAAAATCCCCTTCCTAATTTCAACTCTTAGCTAACTAGAGCCACATTTTTAGCTTCTAAAATTTTACCAATGACTTCTTCTACTGCTTGATCAGGAGTGGAAGCCCCCGAAGTAATACCAACTGTAATTTTTCCCTCAGGAAGCCAATTTTCTTGAATTTCTAACTCTTTTCCTAGTGGTTTATGTTCAATTCGATTTCCCTCTAAAATACGATTTCCGCCATCAATATGATAAGAAGGAATGCCATAATCAATACCAATTTCTTGTAAATGAGTGGTATTAGAGGAGTTAAAACCACCAATAACCACTAAGAGATCTAAGTTTTCTTTGACGAGATCAAACATGGCATCTTGACGCTCTTGAGTGGCATCACAGATGGTGTTAAAACTCATAAAGTGATTATTAAATTCCGTTGGCCCATACTTTTCAAGCATAGTTTTTTCAAACAACTTGCCAATTTCTTCGGTTTCGCTTTTTAGCATAGTTGTTTGATTAGCAATGCCAATTTTATCTAAATCAACGTCTGGATCAAACCCGGGAGAAGAGGCTTTATCAAACTTCTCTAAAAACTCTTGTTTATCTCCACCGTGTAAAATGTAGTCAGCAACATACTGAGCTTCTTCTAAGTTTAAAACGACTAAATATTTTTCAGCAAAAGAGCTAGTGGCTACAGTTTCTTCGTGATGATATTTGCCGTGAATAATTGAGGTATAATCGCGTTTTTTATGCTTTTCCACAGAGTTCCAAACTTTAGATACCCATGGGCAAGTCGTATCAACAATAGTACAGCCTAAGTCGTTTAATAGTTGCATTTCGTTAACACTTGCGCCGAAGGCTGGAAGAATTACCACATCCCCTGAGTTAACTACTGAGAAGTCTTTTTCTCCCTCTTTTACAGGAATAAACCCGACTTCCATTTCTCGTAACTTTTGATTAACGGAGGGGTTATGGATGATTTCATTGGTAATCCAAATACGTTCTTTGGGGAAGTGTTGGCGTGTTTCATAAGCAATTGCCACTGCTCGTTCTACTCCCCAGCAAAATCCAAAGGCTTCTGCTAAACGGATAGTAACATCTCCTTGGGTTAAGCAATAATTATTATCCCGAATTGTTTGGATTAAATTGCTTTGATATTCGGAATTAAGCAGTTCAGTCACTTCTTCTTCATGACCAAATCCGCGACGATGATAGTTATCTGATTGATGCAGGGAGCGTTTAAAGGCTTTTGTATCCATTCCCATATTAAATCTCTTGTTAACACAAGTATTGTCTCTTTTGCTCCCATCATAGAACAATCAATTCCCTGATTGGCGATACCATTTGTTTAACTTACTAGGGGAAATCCCAAAGAAATAACCGATAATAATCATTTGATTAATCAATGTGGTTTTGATTACCCCTACTTTTTCCCAGCGTCGCGCTGACGTTAAAACCGAGGCTGAGGCTAACCTAATTTTTCCTTGTTTTTTTAGACATTTAATGAATTGGAAGTCTTCCATGACGGGAAGAAGGGGAAAGCCACCACTCTGGTTAAAAGTTTCTTTTTTGAGGAAAATGCCTTGATCACCATAGGGCATCTGTAAAAAGCGCGATCGCGCATTCACACCTTTTTCCACTATTCTTAGCAGTTTATTTTTACTATTGATCTTTAATAAAAATGCCCCAGCTACAGTTTGCGGTTGATCTAACGTTTCCTGAATCAGTTGGGGATAGTTTGGCGGTAAGTGGGTATCAGCGTGTAAAAATAAGAGAGTATCGGCACTAGCATGATTTGCCCCTATATTCATTTGCACCCCCCGTCCTGATTCTGGAGAAACAATAACTTTTATCCCCAATTTTTGGGCAATTTCAACGGTTTGATCGGTACTTCCCCCATCAACTAAGATAACTTCTACCCCTGGAGTTTCCAGAGACAGAAGTGTCTGCGCGATCGCGTTTTCTTCGTTTAAAACAGGAAGAATAACAGAGAGATAAATTGATTCCATTCCCTGTAGCTACATTAAAGATGGTTTTGAGAAGTGCCATAGCCATAATAGTTCATTAGCCAAGCAAATCCACCGCCAGTTAAAAACATCAGTAGGCTATAAATTGCGGCCGGAATTGCCATAGTGGCATTATTGATAATTGTAGAAGCAATTGTAATTGCGAGAGTCCCATTTTGGATGCCGACTTCTACAGTAATAGCTGTTGTACGCTTTTGTCCTAAACCAGCTACAGTTCCAATGAAAAACCCTAATCCCATAGTAATGATATTTACCGCTAGGGTTACACCACCAACTTGAAACAGGAAGGAGAAAAAGTTCTCTCTTTCCCCTAAAACAACGCCAGTAATAATTAAAGCAAGAAATGCTGTGGAAATCCATCTAAGGGGTTTATCGCACCGATTAGCAAATTGCGGGGCATAATGTTGAATCATCATCCCAATAGAGACTGGGATAATGGTAATGACAATAATTTGTCCTACGGTACTTAAAAAAGGAAGTTGAAAGGAAGTATCTTCACTTAAAAAGGCTTGCATTCCTAAATTAACGATTAAAGGAATTGTAAATACTGTGGCAATGCTAGTAATAGCAGTTAAGGTAATCGAAAGTGCCACATCGCCTTTAGCAAGAAAAGTTATTAAATTAGAAGTAGGCCCTCCTGGGCAAGCCGTTAAAAGAACTACGCCCACTGCAATTTCTGGTGATACGGGAAATCCCCAAGCAATCAAAAACCCTATAATGGGTAGCATTACCAACTGGGCAGCAAGTCCAATCAATGTGGCTTTTGGCGCTAGTAAAACCCTAGCAAAATCTTGGCGAGTTAGTGTTAGCCCCATCCCTAACATAATAATAAATAGGGCTAGGGGCAGAAATACGTCTGTTAAAAGGTTAGACTCCATAATTAATTAATAGTTATCCATATGATGAAAATATTATTACGGTTAACTCATTTTTGTTTGTAGTTTTTCCCACGATGAGATCAATTGGTTGCCTAATTCACAAAATCCCTTCCCTTCCTCTTCTGCTGTAACATATCGGGGAGTATAAGTTAACTGTTGCTGATAGGGCTTAATATTAGCAACGCCTACAGAAACAGGGAATAATTGCGGATTAAATAAAGATTGATCATTAGGGCTATCGCCAATAGTAATCACTTCTTCTGGCTTAACATCCGAAAAATATTGCTTTAAGACAGCTTGCAATCCTGTGGCTTTGTCTTGTCCTTGCGGTTTAATATGGCCTTGAACACTGCTGTAAGTAAAACTATACCCCTTTTCCTCACATTGAGCTTCTAGTTGCACTAATTCATCCTGGGATAATCCTGCAACATCAAATGTCCAATCAGTGAAACGAAAGGGGTTATCTGTTGATTCTTTTAAGTTTGGAAAATTCAGTTGGAGGCTTGCAAAAACTGCTGCTAATTGCTGTCGATGTTTAGGGGGAAGAGAAACTAGAAAATCTGGAGGGGTTTCAGGATTGTGATCATATAATCCCCCATTTTCCGCGATCGCGCCGACAACGGGTAAATAATAACGCAACGCATTCACCCAGCCAGCGGAACGACCTGTAACAATAATGACAGAAATTCCTTGCTGTTGTAACTGTAATAGGCAGTTAAGGACATTCCCCGTTAAAAGGCTATTGATAGTAAGGGTGCCATCAAAATCCGTTGCAATCACTTTCACTGCTTGACAGGTTTCTGGAGAGATTTTATTGATAGATATCATTTTTTATAAGTGACTAAAATTAATTGCATCAATGATATAATTTTTTGCAACCAAACTTGCAAAATTAGTGGAAAATAGATCAAAAGAGGGAATAGAAACAACCCTTGGTGTAAAACGTTATACCATGAAATCGTTTCTGCAATTGCCGACAATCAAACACCAAAACCCATGACTGGAAAAGTAATCAACAGTGGTGCAACTGGCTTTTTAGTTCTCATTATCCCGATCGCGCTAACTGCAGTGGTGGTTGCAACTGCTTGGCCGGTTTTGCTTGCACTGCTTCTAATTATTATTATCTGGCAAATTGCTAAACAATGGCAATGGCAACGCTTTGTTAAGCAAGTGAATCCCACCTTTAATCAGCTAATTCGAGAAAACAGTGGGTGTGTTACTCCTGTTGATTTAGCAATGAAAGCCAATATTCAGGGCAATCAAGCCAATAAATTCTTAGAACATAAAGCAACGGAGTTTAGCGCTAAAAGCAGAGAAATTCCCAATCAAGGACGGGTTTACTACTTCCTCACTGCTAGTGCAGTACAGAACTTTTTTGAAGAACCTGCATCTTTAGAAGATGTTGAAGAGGAAGAAGAAACCCCAGTAACCAGCACTTCTTCAGCGCAACAGGCACGAGAAACCAATCCTATTTCTTCTTCAGCCGAAGCGCCAACGGCAACCATTACCGAACAGCAAAAGGATACCTCGTCCTTAATTCAAGCGGAAATGGCGGATCGTTTAAATGTTCACTCTAGCACAGTCGGGCGACGAAAATTAGACCCTGATTTTGCTGAATGGAGTCGTCAGCGCGATCCTGAAAATATCTCATGGCAATATTCTCCTGAGACCAATTTATTCTATCCTTTGAAAAATTAGTGTTCAAACAGTTCAAAAATAATTCTATCCCCTTCATTTACGTTTGAGGGGGATATTTTCACGAGGCAAAACATGACAGGAAAACTTTATTTAGTGGGAACGCCCATTGGTAATTTAGAAGATATGACCTTTCGGGCAGTTAATACGTTGAAAACGGTTGATTTAATTGCGGCTGAAGACACACGCCACACAGGAAAATTGCTACAACATTACGAGATTACGACTTCTCAAATTAGTTACCATGATCATAATCGGAAACATCGTGAAGCTGAATTAATTAAAAACTTAAAACAAGGAAAAAATGTTGCCCTTGTAACTGATGCAGGAATGCCTGCAATTTCTGATCCGGGTTATGATTTAGTGAAAGCCTGTTTGGAAGCGAATATTTCAGTTATTCCTATTCCAGGGGTAACGGCTTCTATTACCGCTTTAGCTGTTTCAGGATTACCCACTAATCGGTTTATTTTTGAGGGATTTTTACCTGTAAAAGGGAAAGCAAGGGAGGAACGATTAAATGTTCTTAAATCAGAAACGCGGACAATTATTCTTTATGAATCTCCCCATAAGTTAAAGCAAACTTTGCAAAATTTAGGACAATATTTGGGGAAAGATCGCTTGCTGATGTTAGGGAGAGAGTTAACGAAACGATATGAGGAGTTTTTACATTTATCCCTAAAAGAGGCAATTAGTTTTTATGAAAAGCAAGAACCAAAAGGAGAATATACAATTGTTATTTCAGGAAAAGAAAAGGATGAGAGTTTAAATCTTACTTCTGAAGAATTAAAAACGGAATTAAGGGAATTATTAGCACAAGGAGTAACGCGATCGCAGGCAAGTCGTCAATTAGCCAAAATTAGTTCTTTATCGCGACAAGAAATTTATCAATTATCTATGGAGTTAGATGAACCCTAAACTTTACAGCTAGAAAAAGTGCAGCCAAATGTATGTAGGCTATTCATCACCTCATTGATTTGGGAATAAGAGAAACCTTCCTAGTATTGCTAATAAGCTACCTAATAAAGTCACTGTAGTAGTGGCTAGGTATGTCCAAAGTCGATTATCTTGTCGGTCGATATTTCCTTCAATCTTTTCTAATTGGTTACTTAAGCCATCATTTTTTTCCTCCATCCTTGCTAAACGAGTATCAATAGATTGTAGCTTCTCAGCTTGAGCATCAATTTTTTGTTCGAGTCGTTCTAAAATCTGAGTAAAGTCTATATCTGTAGCCATCTTGATCTGTTGCTATTTAAGAACTTAATCTATTATCGCTCATTTAATTGCAACATGCAGTAATTCAACTTTAAACAAGGCTTTTATTTTGAAAATGTTATAAAAAGAATATCAACTAAGAGAATAAAAGGACAAAAAATGACCTCAGAACGGGCTTATTGGCTAGCATGGTCGCAAATTTCGGGAGTAGGTGCGGTGAGGATACAAGCCTTACGGAAGCATTTTCGGAGCTTAGAAAAAGCCTGGTATGCTAATTCACAGGAATTAAAAGAAGTATCAGGGTTAGGAAAGCAAAGTGTGGAACAAATTACTGAACAGCGATCGCGCTTTTCTCCTGAAGAAATATTAGCGGAACATCAAAAAAAGAATCCTGATTTTTTAACTCCTGCTGATCCTGATTATCCCCAGTTATTATTAGAAACACCAAATCCGCCTGCGGTTTTATATTATCAAGGGCAATTAAATGCCCAAGAAATGCAGGGAAAACAACCGTTAATTAGTATTGTCGGAACGCGATCGCCGAGTGAGTATGGTAGAAAATGGACCAAAAAAATTACCACTGCTTTAGTTAAACATGGCTATACGATTGTGTCGGGATTAGCTGCAGGAATTGACGCTGAAGCCCATCGCAGTTGCTTAGAAGCAGGAGGACGCACGCTTGCTGTTTTAGGAACGGGACTGGATATTACTTACCCCTCAGAAAATTATCAGTTATATCAACAAATTAAACAACAAGGGGCAATTTTAACCGAATATCCCAAAGGAACAAAACCCGATCGCGGCAATTTTCCCGCCAGAAATCGGATTGTTGCTGGCTTATCTCGGGCGGTGATTGTCACCGAAGCCCCACAAAAATCGGGAGCCTTAATTACTGCTAAATATGCCAATGAATTTGGACGCGATGTTTATGTCTTACCCGGCTCATTAGATAATAAAAACGCGATCGGGTGTTTAGGCTTATTAAATCATGGGGCAAATGTCATCCTCAGTGAAAGCCATCTTTTAGAAATGCTAGGAACCATGCCCCAATTAGACTTATTTGAAGAGAAAAAGCCACCTTCCCCAGAAATACCCCCAGAATTGCAAGAAATTTGGAGCGCGATCGCGCCAGAGCCGACTCCCTTCGATCTCATTGTCCAAAATGTCAATCAAGATGCTAACAGTATTTCCGCGGGACTCCTGCAACTAGAGCTTCTAGGCTTAATTTCCCAAGCTCCAGGAATGCGATATCAACGCCTAACCTAAAACAATCCCTGTTACCATGGGGAAGAATTTGAAAAATCAGCAACTAGGAGTCTATGTTAAAATCCTTCCCTATTATCAGTATTATCTTATTACTCTTCTTAACTTTCTCTCCCCCTGCACTAGCGCAAAATCCTATTTCTATTGCTCAAGCCCCCCAAGCTCCTAAAATTGAGGCGGCAACTGATATTAGCTCTCAAGAGTTAGAAGAATTTGCTACCGCTATCCAACAACTCGAAGCCATCCAAACGGAATCTAGAGAGCAAGTGGGTCAAATTATTGAAGACGAAGGATTAACCGCACAGCAATTCCGAGATATTTTAGAAGCCCAACGTGATCCAGAAATAGAAAATGAGGCTTCAGAAGAAGAATTACAGCAATTTGAAAATGCTACCGAGCAACTAGTTCAAATTCAGAGAGAAGCGCAAGTGGATATGAGAGAAGCAGTGGAAGCAACTGGTTTAAAGGTTGAACGTTTCCAAGCAATTTTTGCTGCGGTTAGAGAACAGCCAGAGTTACGAGAACAAGTGCAACAAATTATTCAAGATCAAGAATAGTTATTAATCTGCTGATAGATTTCCCTGGCAATTGTTTCTGTGCCATCAGTGGCTACAGTGTTGGGGTGAGAGGGCGACTGCGGAGCTTCTTTGAGGAAATCCCAGTTGCCCTCAAAAAATTCTTCAGGAGAAATAATCTGATGGTAACCGTAATTTTTAATTCCTTCTAATAACAGCGAAGACTCAGCAAATTGTTTTCGACTCAGGGAAACAATGGGAAGGTGGAGTCGTAACGCCTCTGAAAAAGTGCTATAACCAGGTTTAGACAAAACTCGCCCTGATACAGGCATAAAATCTAAGGGACGGTAATTGCGATCGCTGATTTTCATTAAATTAGGGAGATCAGGGGCTTGTTGATCAAAGGTAATAAATTGCCAGTCTGGGAAATGGTCTAGATTGTGATAAGGGATTTTTTGTAAGCCTAACCCCCCAAAGGAGAGAAGAATTGTTTTCTCTTGAGGGGCATTTAAATTAAATTGTTCGCGAATTTCCGCTGCTGTCCATTTCGGAACCCCCCCTGTTAATCCCATGTCTGTAAGGTTGGGAAAGGTACTCATGGGTTCATGCATTGGGAGACGAAAAGCGCGATCGCTGTTTTGATAGCCTTGAGACATCCAGTCTGCTAATTCTTGAAATTCTTCTCCCCAATCGCGATAAATAAAATCCCAGCCAAAATTACTAATTGACCAACAGGGAACCCCTGCTGCTTTGGCAATTTTTCCTGCTAAGGCTGGAATATCAGCAATCACTAGGCTGACATTGTTTTCACCAATAAAAGCCGCTTCCTCTTCCACAATTTGTTCTTCATTGTCTCGAATTTTCTCTAATGCTTGGCGGGTTGCCTCTAAATCCATTTGTAAGCTATCACTTTGAATCACCCCCACATCCAAAGCGCGATCGCGCTGTAAAAACTTTCCTGACATATAAGAAGCCAGTAACCAACGCGGTACTTTAGTTACAAAAATGGGGACTAAATCAGGGCATAACTCTTGAGTTGCTGCCATTACCGAGGCAGCCCGTACAGCATGACCAAAACCATGACTGGTAATCGCAACATAAATAACAGACATATTCATCAAGATTGATTATTGGAATCTGGAGGAAGATTTAAAGAAGAGATTTGCTCATTATTAGGACGAGTCTTAGAAAAATTAAAATTAGACGCGATCGCGAGAGCAATTCCCCCTAAAATACAAAAAGGCAAGGGTAAAGTCAATTCTTGTAACCACTGCCATAACTCTACCAACACAAATAACAGACCAAAGCAAACTAGCCAAAAGCGTAGCATTATTCAACTTCCTCCATGCTCTCTATGATACCTATTGCTAACTGATGATCACCGTTTCTGAGCTTAGATTGAGTGGCATTTGTGCTGATTCTTAGAACATCATCCTTCATACTCCCTTGCCTCCTCAAGCCAGAAAAATTGCGGGAGACCCATTTTTCCCCCGCAAGCATCAATTAGCAGCAATTTCCTAACAGAATTAATTAAACTCTTGCTGTTGCTTTTGCTTCTTCTTTTGTTAATAATTCGTAAGTTTCTCGGATTTTCAAGCCCACTAAAACTTGGAATAAGCCCGTTCCATCATTTGCCCCTGGTGCATTAGGACGTTTTAACAATAACTCTGTCATTTCACCATAAAACTTAGTGGCAGTCTTACTTAAATGACTTTCAATGTAAATCATTTCTTCTAAGTTATCGAAACGACCATCCACCTCAAGGACAGACACTTCATGACCATAATAACTATCTGGTCCATAAAAGAGCTTAATTCCAGGATAAGCACAGGTTAACTTCCGACCACAGGGTCGCCAGTCAATGGTTGAGCCTTCATCAAATAAGTAAACTGAATCAAAGTTTTCTACTCCTTCCTTCTGAATTAAACGTACTCGTAAATATTTACTTTCTTTATCTTCAATCAGTTGTGTCGGTAGAACTTGAATAACCACATCAGCAAATTCTTTTTGAGGCTCGATATAAGCGGTGAAATCAGGCTTTCTAGCATTAATTGAAGCCAGCACATCCTCATAAGTATGACCGCGTTCAGCCATATCCCGCTGAATTTTCCAGTTAATTTTTACCTCATCACTAATATCGAGATAAACACTGAAATCAATCAATTCTCGCACTCGTTCGTCATAAAGAGGATGTAAACCTTCAATGACTACTACTTTATTCGGTTTAATTGTTTCTGGGGGATCAATTTCCCCAGTTTCGTGATTATAAATTGGCTTCTCAATGGTTTGTCCATTTTTCAGGGCCTTAACCTGCTCATACATTAAATCAAAATTATTGGCTTTTGGGTTAAGAGCCGTTACACCTGCCTCTTTTCTTCCCTTGCGATCAAGGCTATGATAGTCATCTAAACAGATAACTGTCATAAATTCTTCACCAAATAAATCTTTGAGGCGACGGAGAAAAGTGGACTTGCCACACCCAGAATCTCCCGCAACACCGATTAAAACAACACGATTTACGTCAGGCTTCATAAAATTCTCCCTCTATAGTACACTCATCAAACAACTTTTTTAACTCCCAATAGCCTAGAGGAATGAAGACATTCTAGCTTGCTATTAAATACAAAATTAGCAAATCTAGCAATCTCTTTTAATCCGATCAGGGGGTTGATAAGTAATTAGTCTTATGTTTGCTACTTAAATCTGCATCTTACCATTAAGCGAAGACTCTCTACAAGATAATGCCTATAGAGAGAAAAAATTTAGCAAGAAAGGCGAGAATCCTACGAGTAAATTAAAATTCTAGTCGTAGATTAGTTACTCCAGTTTTCCTTAAATGCAGGAGGGATTCACGCGATCGTTAACTTTTGCTTGATTATGATTTCATAACTGTTGCTGTTTCTTCTTCCGGGTGATACATCATGCTATCGACGCGACAGCCTTGATACGCTAGAACATATAGCTCTTTCATGTCTTTAATCAAAGGATAACGAGGATTAGCAGCAGTACATTGATCATCAAAGGCTTGTTCGGCTAAATTTTCCAGTTTTTCGTAGAAATCGCGATCTTCTCCCTGTAAGGTTTCTTTAATCGTCAGTGGAACTTCCACCTCAGCTTTTAGCTTCTCAATAGCATTGACCAAATTCTCTACTTTCTCATCAAGGGTTTCTCCTCCTAATTTGAGATAATCCGCTAAACGGGCATAACGTTCTTTAGCATGGGGATATTCATATTGGGGGAAAATGGCTTGCTTAAATGGTGCATCGGTGCTGTTATAGCGAATCACATGGGAAATCATTAACGCATTGGCTAACCCGTGGGGAACATGGAATGTCGCCCCTAATTTATGCGCCATCGAGTGACAAATGCCTAAAAACGAGTTCGCAAACGCCATTCCAGCAATTGTCGCCGCATAATGGACTTTTTCTCGCGCAATGGGATCATTTGCCCCATATTTATAAGCATTAGGGAGATACTTAAATAGGAGTTCCACTGCTTCTAACGCTAACCCTTGGGTAAATTCTGTAGCAATAACTGACACATAAGCCTCTAAAGCATGAGTTAAAGCATCAATTCCCCCATAAGCAGTGAGTCGTTTCGGGAGGTGTAACACTAACTCAGGATCAACAATTGCCATATTGGGGGTTAAGGCGTAATCCGCTAGAGGGTATTTAATGCCTGTTTTTTCATCAGTTACCACAGCAAAAGGCGTAACTTCCGAACCCGTTCCCGATGTGGTGGGAATAGCTACCATCGTGGCTTTTTCTCCTAATGGCGGTAAATCATACACCCGTTTGCGAATATCCATAAAGCGAGTCGCTACCCCTTCAAATTCCACTTCGGGATGTTCATACATCAGCCACATAATTTTTGCCGCATCCATGGGAGAACCACCGCCGAAGGAGATAATTACATCAGGTTGAAAACTATTCAGTTGTTCTACGCCTTTGTTAATGGTTGCTAGTTTGGGATCAGGTTCAACATCGTAAAATACTTGATGATCGATCTCTATTTCCTCTAAAACCTCAGTAACTTCTTTTAATAACCCCATATCAAATAAGGGTTTATCTGTGACAATAAAAGCACGTTTTTTGCCTTTTAAGTCTTGCAGGGCAACTGGTAAACAGCCATACTTGAAATAGATTTTTGGTGGCACTCGAAACCAGAGCATATTTTCCCGTCGTTCGGAGACAGTTTTGATGTTTAAAAGATGGTGTGGGGCAACATTTTCACTGACTGAATTACCGCCCCAAGTGCCACATCCTAAAGTTAAGGAGGGATCAAGTTTGAAGTTATATAAATCTCCGATCGCGCCTTGAGAAGAGGGCGTATTAATTAATACCCGTCCTGTGGTTAATTTACTTTCAAAATGCAGAATCCGTGAGTGATTTTGTGGGGCAGTATAAAGCACTGAGGTATGTCCTCTTCCCCCTAAACTAATCAATTCTTGGGCTTTAGTGGTTGCTTGTTCAAAATCTTGAGCATGATACATTGCCAAGACGGGAGATAATTTTTCATAGGCAAAGGCTTCTTCTAAGCTAATCTCTGAAACTTCTCCAATTAAAACTTTTGCATTTTTGGCTTCCTCAATTCCCGCCATCTCTGCTAATTTTTCCACCGATTGACCCACAATTTTAGGATTAATTCGCCCTTCTACAATGAGAAGGCTTCGCAATTTTTCGGTTTCTTCTGGCGTGAGAAAATAAGCCCCTCGTTCTTGAAATTCTTGTCTGACTTTATCGTAAACTTCATCTACCACAATCACTGATTGTTCTGAAGCGCAAATCATCCCATTATCAAACGTCTTACTAATTAAAATGGAACTCACTGCCATGGGAATATTTGAAGTTTCATCAATGACAGCAGGGGTATTACCAGCACCGACACCGAGAGAGGGTTTTCCAGAGGAATAAGCGGCTTTAACCATGCCAGGGCCCCCTGTGGCAAGAATTAAATTAATATTTGGATGCTTCATTAAGGCTTGAGACAGTTCAATCGTGGGTTCATCAATCCAGCCAATAATGTTTTCAGGTGCGCCTGCTTCAATAGCAGCATCTCGCACGATTTTTGCTGCTTCAATGGTACAGTGTTTAGCGCGAGGGTGAGGAGAGAAAATAATCGCATTGCGAGTTTTTAGGGCAATTAATGCTTTAAAAACGGCTGTGGAAGTGGGATTCGTTGTCGGAACAATTCCTGCTAAAATGCCTAAAGGTTCCGCTAATTTTTGAATGCCATAATGAGCATCAGATTCAATGACTCCACAAGTTTTTTCATTTTTATACTTGTTATAAATCATTTCCGAAGCAAAGTGATTTTTGATCACCTTATCTTCTTGTACTCCCATTCCTGTTTCCTGAATTGCCATTTTTGCTAAAGGAATGCGATTCATATTGGCAGCTAAGGCGGCTTTTTTGAAGATGGCATCAACTTGTTTTTGGGAATAGCTAGCGTATTGAGTTTGGGCTTCTTTTACTTTGCTAATTAGGGTTTCTAATTCTTCTAAAGTAGTAACGGTCATAATTTTTCTCCTTAGTATTGCTTTAACTTGATTAAGTGAAGCGAAATGAATGGCTTATTCCTAACATTGCACTTTCAGACCATAACTTTGGAAAATATGAATGGTCTTCGCAATTAATTCTGGACTTGGTGGGGTAGCATCTTTAAGTTGATATTCATAGCCCAATTGTTCCCATTTATAAATTCCCATTTGATGAAAGGGAAGCACTTCGACTTGTTCCACATTATCTAATGTCGTAATAAATTCAGCTAATCCTTTAATATTTTCCACAGGATCAGTTAAGTTAGGAACTAAAACAAACCGAACCCAAGTTGGCTTCTTAATTTCCTGAAGATGTTGGGCAAATTTCAAAGTGGGTTCAATCGTAACACTGGTGACTTTTCGATATAAATCAGGCTTGTAAGATTTAATATCAAGTAACACTAAATCTGTGTATTCAAGAACAGGCTTGGCTGCGTCGATGAGAACATAACCTGAGGTATCTAAAGTGGTGTGAATCCCTAATTCTTGACAACGTTTGAAGATTTCTGCAACAAATTGCGGTTGCATTAATGGTTCTCCCCCAGTAACCGTGACACCACCTCCCGAAAATTCCATATAGGAACGGTATTTCTGGACTTCTGTAATAATGTCATCTACTGTGACTTCTTTTCCGTCTTCCAAGTGGCGACAGTCGGGGTTATGGCAGTAAAGACACCGTAGGGGACACCCTTGAGTAAAGACCACAAAACGAATTCCTGGCCCATCCACTGTGCCACAACTTTCTAGAGAGTGGATTTTTCCTGTAATTTCGGTTGATGTGCTTGCAATCATCGTGTCCCCTTATTAATTCAGTAATGATTTCCCCTTCCCCCTCACCTAAAGCAGGGTCGTTTCATTCTCCTGAAAATCCCCTCAGGTAGGGAGGTGGGGAAATAAAACCTCTTTTTTCCTTAAATAATCGCCCCACCATGTATTGATTTAAACCTGTCCGTGGAAGGTACGAGAAATGACATCCTCTTGTTGTTCACGGGTGAGTTTAATGAAGTTGACGGCGTAACCCGAAACGCGAATGGTCAGTTGCGGATATTTTTCTGGATGATCCATGGCATCAATTAGGGTTTCTCGATTGAAGACATTGATATTAACATGGTGTCCGTTGTCGTGGAAGTAACCGTCTAACATTCCCACTAGGTTGCTAACTCGGTTGTCATCTCCTTTTCCTAAGGCTTGGGGGACAATAGAGAAGGTGTAAGAGATTCCATCTTTAGCATTTTCATAGGGGAGTTTTGCCACAGAAGATAATGCCGTGATCGCGCCTTTGGTGTCTCGTCCGTGCATGGGATTCGCCCCAGGTGCAAAGGGTTTACCAGCGTCTCGCCCATCAGGAGTATTACCTGTTTTCTTCCCATAAACCACATTGGAGGTAATGGTTAAAATCGACTGAGTGGGAACTGCTTGACGATAGGTTGGATTTTGGCGAATATAATTCATCAAATCGGTGACTAACTTAGTGGCGATGCTATCAGCGCGATCGTCATTATTCCCAAATTTGGGATAATCTTCTTCGACTTGGTAATCTACCGCTAAACCCGTTTCATCTCGTATCACTTTGACTTTCCCGTATTTAATCGCCGCTAGAGAATCAGCAACTACCGATAAGCCAGCCATACCACAAGCCATAGTCCGATAAACATCGCGATCGTGTAACGCCATTTGTAGCCGTTCATAGGCGTATTTATCGTGCATATAGTGGATGATATTGAGGCTATTCACATAGAGTTTGGCTAACCAACCCATTAACCCCTGAAATTTCTCCATCACCTCGTCATAGTCCAAATATTCTGACGTAATCGGTTCACTAGCAGGGGCAACTTGCTGTCCTGATTTTTCATCCTTACCGCCATTAATGGCATAGAGAAGGGCTTTCGCTAAATTTACTCGCGCCCCAAAAAACTGCATCTGTTTACCAATTCGCATTGCCGATACACAGCAAGCAATGCCATAATCATCCCCATACTCAGGACGCATCAAATCATCATTTTCGTACTGAATGGAACTGGTATCAATGGAAACTTTCGCACAGTAGCGTTTGAAGTTATCAGGTAAGTTTTCTGACCACAACACCGTTAAGTTTGGTTCGGGAGCCGGCCCTAAGTTATAAAGGGTATGGAGGAAACGGAAATTGGTGCGCGTGACCAAAGGACGACCATCTAATCCCATGCCACCGAGACATTCTGTTACCCAAGTAGGATCTCCTGAAAAGAGTTCGTTATATTCAGGGGCTCGTAAAAAGCGCACCATTCGCAATTTCATCACGAAATGATCCACTAATTCTTGGGCTTGGGCTTCATCGAGTAACCCTTCTTTTAAGTCCCGTTCAATATAAATATCAAGGAAAGTGGAAACTCGTCCCATGGACATCGCTGCGCCATTTTGTTCTTTCACTGCTCCAAGATAGCCAAAATAAGTCCATTGCATGGCTTCTTGGGCAGTTTGTGCTGGCTTACTGATATCCCAACCATAACTTGCCCCCATTTCTTGTAAATCTTGGAGGGCGACAATTTGTTCAGAAATTTCCTCCCGTAACCGAATCACATCCTCGGTCATTACCTCATTTTCGAGGGACTCTAGCTGTAGTTTTTTATCTTCAATTAAATGACCTGTCCCATAAAGGGCAATGCGCCGATAGTCGCCAATAATTCGACCACGACCATAAGCATCGGGTAAGCCAGTAATCACGCCAGAACGCCGTGCTAGACGCATTTGTTTGGTGTAGGCAGAAAATACCCCATCATTATGCGTTTTACGATATTTGGTGAACGTTTCCTCAGTTTGAGGGTCTAGTTCATAACCGTAGGCTTCAAGAGATTTTTTCACCACCCGAATGCCACCATAGGGCATAATTGACCGTTTAAGCGGTTTATCGGTTTGTAAACCGACAATTTGTTCTAAGTCTTTGTCAATATAGCCTGCTGCATGGGCGGTAAGGGTCGCTGGAACTTTTGTATCGGCATCTAAAATTCCTTTTTCTCGTTCCGCCTCCATTAAACTTTTAACTTTTTCCCATAAGTTTTTCGTGCGATTGGTTGCGCTAGCGAGAAATGACTCATCACCGCTATAAGGGGTATAATTTTTCTGAATAAAGTCCCGAACGTCAACATTTTCTACCCATTGACCTGGAACAAAAGGTTCAGTTTTCGTTAACATTTTCTTCGTCTCCCTCTTGGTTTTTGCTGAAGCTAAGTCAAAGCAATGACAGTATTTTTAGTCGTGCTAAGAGATATTTTTACTTTTCTCTATACTTTTATCTTAACGAATTCAATTGGTACTTATGCTTATTTAAACAAGACTTTATAAAGTCATTACTTTTTAACAATTCATTTGTTGTTAAATTAGATACATATTTATCAACCTTTATGAAAAATTAAGTTCATTTCTTTATATTCTCTTCAGATATTTTTTAATTTTTTCTTTATATTGCGTTTCTTGGTCTGTTGAGGGACACACTGAGTCAATGGATGTTATTTGTTATTTGTTATTCGTTATTTGTTCGCTCCAGACTTCTTACGCCTCACTCCTCATTGGTTGACCAAGGACAAAGGACAAAGGACAAAGGACAAAACCATGTTGCTTACGATACAGATATAATAGACACTTGGACATGATAAAAAAGGCTTTTTAATAAAATTCATAATGGATCTAACCGCACTACAACACCAACTGGATAATCTTTCCTTTTTGGTACTGTTTCTGACCATGTTAGTTTATTGGGTAGGAACAGCATTTCGTAACTTATCCTTCTTACAACCCTTAGGAACTGCAGGATTTGCCCTTGGTAACTTTTGTATTACGGGATTATTGATCGCTCGCTGGATTGAAGGGGGCTATTTCCCCATTAGTAATTTATACGAATCTCTGTTTTTCCTTGCTTGGGGGGTAACGGCGGTTCATTTAGTGGTTGAATTTAGCAGTGGCAATCGCTTATTAGGCGTGTTTACTGCGCCTTTAGCGATGGGAATTACAGCATTTGCCGCCTTGAGTCTTCCCCCAGAAATGCAATCGTCTGAACCCTTAGTTCCGGCCCTCAAATCCAATTGGCTGATGATGCACGTCAGTGTAATGATGCTCAGTTATGCCACGCTTATGGTCGGGTCACTTCTCGCGATCGCGTTTTTAATTGTCACCCAAGGCAAGTCAGTGTCACTGCAAGGAAGTTCCTATGGTTCAGGCAATGAACGTCTTAAAAGCATCAGAAATAACAACAGTTTTGCCTCTACGCCCATTTCTGTTAGCAGTAGTGATGGGCAAACCGCCGTTTTAGAACAGCCGCAAACCATCACCGAGGAAAAATTATCCCCACAACGCTTAAATTTTGCACAAACCCTAGATAATCTCAGTTATCGTGTCATAGGTTTAGGTTTTCCACTTCTGACAGTTGGTATTATTGCTGGGGCAGTTTGGGCAAATGAGGCTTGGGGATCTTATTGGAGTTGGGATCCCAAAGAAACTTGGGCGTTAATTACTTGGTTGGTGTTTGCTGCCTATCTTCACGCCAGAATTACGAAAGGATGGCAAGGAAAACGACCGGCGATTATCGCGAGTGCAGGTTTAATTGTGGTTTGGATCTGTTATTTAGGAGTAAATTTATTAGGACAAGGATTACACTCCTACGGCTGGTTCTTTTAAGCCAAACCTTACCTTGATGTGACGAGAAGCTCCTCACGCTTGGCTCCGGTGACATAATCTTTGATTTATGGAAGTGACGGGGCATATAAACCTCAGATCCAACTTGAATCGAATTCAAGTTGGAACGCACCTCAGCATTGATAACCTTCTCTATTTACTTGCTTTTGGCTTCTTCGTTGACCGTAGAAAAGCCAATAACATTTAATGTTAAGATAATCTATATCCCCCTGGGGGGCATTCTAATTTATGTGCTATATTAAACTAAGTAAAGATTAGTTAAGAAAATTAGAGAAACCTTGTTTAATAGTTCCTGGCTACCCCCATCAATTTCTCAAGTTGGTGAACGTCTCACCATTTATCTTCGAGCGTTCGTACTCAAACAAAAAAGTTGGCTGATTTTCGCCACATCAGGCTTTTTAGTTTCAATTCCTGTTTTTGCTCAAGCCCCAATGGTTAGAGAATTACCCTGGCTCAGTTTAATTTTAACCTTCGGTTGGGTTGCCCTAGGAATTATTCTTTTTCAGCGTCCTCGAAGCAATATTTGGGGAGACTTGATACTTGGTTTTAGTTGGAGTTGGCTGGCTGGATCAATCTATTGGGGCTGGTTTCGTTGGGAACCAGTGATTCACCTTCCCATTGAAGCGATTGGCTTACCCTTTGCCTTTTTTGCTTTAGCGAGAGGTTTGGGGCCAGTGGGAAATTTGTTTTATTTAGGATCTTTACTAGGAACTGCTTTAACTGATGTATATTTTTATCTAACAGGATTAATGCCTCATTGGCGAGAGTTAATGCGAGTTGATCCTGCTTTATACAAACCCATTTTTCAAGATGCGTTATTAAACATGCAAACTCCTTGGGGAATGAGTTGTGCTGTGTTGATTATCTGTGTTCTCCTCGTTTTAGGAATTTGGAGTCTCAAGCAAAATACACTACCTTGGTTTGCTTTTAGTGGGGCAATTTTAAGCACTCTTTTAGTAGATGGGTTATTTTGGATTGCTGCAGCGATGGCTTAAGTGAAACTGTGCTATAAAAGTAATCAGCGAAGAAAAATTCTTGTTCAAACAAGGCTAATAAATTACCCCCGAAATTTGTTGTGAGCGCCTATACTCCTTTATTTTCCACGCCTTCTTCTAACCCACCCCAATTTCCCACTTTTACTATTCGCCAGGCTCAGATTGAAGAAATTGGTGAAATTTCAGAAGTAATTACCCGTAGTTTTCATTCTTGTGAGGGACTAGGGATCCTAATTTATCCCTTTCTGAAGCTAGGAATTTATGAAGATATTAGGACTCGTCTGTGCAATCAGACCAAGTATTATGCTTGTTTCATCGCTACTTCTAGTACGGGAGGAATTACTGGTGCTGTAGAACTAAGCCTTAGTTCTGCTGAAGGTTGGGTTCCTCAGGAGTATCAATCTACCTATATTTCTAATTTAGCTGTTAGTCCAAGTTATCGTCGCCAAGGAATTGCCCAACGTTTATTAAAAAATTGTGAAAAAATGACGATGAAATGGGGCTTTTCAGAGATTTACCTTCATGTATTAGAAAATAACTGGCAAGCGCAAAAACTCTACAAGCAATGTGGCTATCAGGTATCTCGGGCTGAAACTAGTATTACCAATTGGTTATTTAACCAGCCACGACGGCTACTTCTGAAAAAGACATTAACTCCTTATCATACAGCTTGACCCTAAATAGCAGGATTCAAGCCTCGCCCTTCTAGGGCGATTTCATTTGTTGTCTTGGTTTTCAATATACTCCTTAATCTTTTCTATAGGTGCGCCCCCACAGGAAACAGCAAAATAACTAGGCGACCAAAGATGTTCTTGGTGGGGAGTTAAATCATATTCCTTTCTTAAGTATCTACTAGAAACGCCTTTCAAGTGGTTAACCAGTTTCGAGATGGAATACTTAGGAGGGTATTCAATCAAAAGATGGATATGATCCTTTTCTCCATTCACCTCGATTACACGAAAGTTCATTTTAGTTCCTACTTCTTTGAAAACCTCTGAACATCTATTCCTAACATCTTCCGTTAATACACCTCTTCTGTCTTTAACAACGAAGACCAAGTGAACATAAAGGAGTGTAACACTATGTCTTCCTTTTCTATAATTAGGTGTACTCATATCAGACCAAGTATGCTACAATTCAATTATAGTCATTTTTTTCTTGATCATGAAAGCTCGATACCGCTACCGTATCTACCCCACACCATCCCAGAAAGTCAGCCTTGCTAAACTATTTGGCTGCACTAGAGTGGTTTGGAATGATGCGTTAGCCTACTGTATCGAGCAGTATAATGCTGGAAACAAAAAGCCCAAAAATGGAGAGCTACAAAAGACTTTCGTAACTGAGGCTAAAAAGACTACTGAGAGACAATGGCTAAAAGAGGTCTCTAACATCCCTCTCCAACAATCTCTTAATGATCTTGAACAGGCTTATCAGAACTTTTTTAAGTCTTGTCAGGGAGAGAGAAAAGGTCAACCTGTTAAACCTCCCAAATTCAAAAAACGTAGAAGCGACCAATCTGCTCGTTTCAGAAAAGGAGGGTTCAAGGTTAACGAAAGAACAGTCTTCTTAGCCAAAATTGGCAAGTTAAAGATTGTCTGGTCACGCCCTCTTCCTTGTGAACCGTCATCAGTAACGGTGATCAAGGACTCAGCAGGAAGATATTTTCTCAGCTTTGTTATAGAAATAGAGTCTGAATCCTTAGAAGCAAATGATCAATCGGTTGGAGTAGATTTAGGGATATCAACCTTTGCCACATTTAGTACAGGGGAAAAGGTAGATGCTCCTAAGCCCTTAAAACGGAAGATTAATCGTCTTAGAAAACTTGATAAACAACTTTCCAAGAAAACGAAAGGAAGTAACCGCTATGAAAAAGCAAGGAAAAGACGGGCGAGACTTCATGCAAAATTAAAAGATACTAGAACCGACTTCCTCCACAAGTTATCAACTAGATTGATTCGTGAGAACCAAACAATCGTCTTAGAGGATTTGAATGTGGCAGGAATGGTCAGAAACCATAAGCTCTCTAGAGCAATTAGCGACTTAGGTTGGAGACAATTCCGAACCTTGTGCGAAGCGAAAGCAGAAAAATACGGTCGTGAGTTCCGGGTCATTAACCGATGGGAACCAACCTCCCAGAAATGTTCCTGTTGTGGATTTAAGGGAGGAAAACTAGACTTATCGGTTAGAGAATGGAAATGTGCTAATTGTGGTACATCCCATGATCGGGATATCAACGCCGCAAAAAACATAGTCGCGGGTGGGCAATCCGAGACTCAAGGTGCGCTTTCCGATGCGTCCGACACGGACGCTCGGGTCGCACCTCAAAACGGACGTGGAGGAAAGTGTAAGACTTCCGCAAAGGAAGCAGTTTCCACACCGAAAGGGACGTACTCTGTGCGTGAAGCGTCAACCCTCCAGAATCCTTCAGTTGGTGCTGAAGGGTAGATGGAATCGCCTTCTTTCTAGGAAGGCGAGGATGTCAATTTAGAAACAGTTACAGCTTTTTTAAGTAGATAGTCTATTTTTTATTTGCGTTTAAGGATTGATTGGAATGGTTTAACCGTTACACTAGAAGTAGAACGTTAAGAATTATTAATTAAAATCATGGTGGAAAAAGTAAAAAAAAGCGAGCAAGAGTGGAAACAACAGCTAACACCAGAGCAATTTCGAGTGGCGCGAAAGAAAGGAACAGAACGGCCCTTTACTGGTAAATATCACGATCATAAAGAAACTGGCATTTATAAGTGTGTTTGTTGTGGTCAGCCCTTATTTAGCTCTGAAACTAAATATGATTCTGGCACTGGTTGGCCCAGTTTTTATGCGCCCATTCAAGAAAATAGCGTCGATTATGAAACTGATCGCAGTTTATTTATGACGCGGACAGAAGTGTTATGTTCGGCTTGTGATGCCCATTTAGGTCACGTTTTTGATGATGGCCCCGCTCCTACAGGTAAGCGTTACTGCATGAACTCTGCTGCTTTAGACTTTGAGGCACAATCTTAAGGTTGGTTGATCGCGTTACTAGGATCCGTCTAGGGCGCGATCGCGCTTCTTTCATGTTTAAGGTTCTCTAGGGAGGAGATTTCCCAGTCTTGAGCTAGGGTTTGCAATAACTGGTCTTGTTCTTGCCGAAATCTATTCAGACTGCCATATTGATTCATGATTGCAAAATACACTAAGCCATGAGATTCTGTGGGAATTACTCCAGCTAAAGTGCTAACAGTGGCAAGGCTACCAGTTTTCACAGGGAGTCCTTTTGGGAGAGCGCGATCGCGCAAAGTTCCCCCATCCTCCCCGGTAACAGGCAAGAGATCAGCCAGTGTTCCGTCATTTTCCGCCATGCTAG
Organism: Euhalothece natronophila Z-M001; assembly: GCF_007904085.1. Lineage (GTDB taxonomy): Bacteria > Cyanobacteriota > Cyanobacteriia > Cyanobacteriales > Rubidibacteraceae > Halothece > Halothece natronophila. The sequence goes on along the minus strand of NZ_CP042326.1, from coordinate 284,333 downwards.
TCTGCAAATAACGTAAGAGTTTGACCACAGCCCTAGGAGACATTTGATTTTCAACTCCTAAACCAGAGGCATTAATCAGTTTAATTTCTTCTGGGGGGATGGCAGTAACTTGTAAAATAATCTCTCGAATTCCCTCACCGCCACCCATCGGTTTAGCAATTAACTCCGACATAGCATTATTACTATAAATATTCATCCGTTTCAAGATGTCAGTTAAAGGCAAAGATTGGTGACGCAGTAAAACTTCTGTACTATCAGTTGACTTCTTAGTCATGGTCTCCCCAAGAATTTGCACCTCTGGGCGAGGGGTTTCCACGGGCATTTGCTTATATTGACGTTCAATGGGAAATGACCAAGATTGAGAGTCAAACGCTTGTTTTAGTAAATCTGTTGACTTTGTAATCTCCTTCTCATAATTCATAAAGAAATCCCCTATAACAATTAAATCCCCCCTAACTTTCTCAATTCCCAACTCATTCAAAGCATTTCCTAGCGCGATCGCGTCTTCCCAGACAAAAAACGGATCACCACCCCCCTCAATAATTAAATCCCCTTCTAAAACCCCCGCTTCAATTTTTCCTTCTTTTTTCACCACTGTTTCAAAGCGATGTTCGATCCCATAATGTTCTAAAGCTGCAACCGTAGTAGCAATTTTGGTAAGTGATGCACCTGCATGAGTCATTTCGGGGCGATTTTCCGCAAATGTCCACCAATCTGAAGCCACTAAAACTCCTTGCGAAGGAGATAAATCATCTAAATATTTTTGTAAGGTAGTCTTAATTTCTGATTCTGGAGAAGAAGGAAGAGAAAATAACGGTAATTCTTGCCAATTTAAAGGTTGGGCTGGGGTAAGCGTCTCTCCTGCGGAAAAAAAGCCTGTGACAATTAAAGCAATCAAATTAAACATTCAAAATACATTAAAATTAGGTTGGGTTAAGTGCTACAAAACCCAACCCAAATCTAGGAAAACTCAAATATTACAGAGGCTGTAAATCAGGATAAGTTGCTAAAAGATCATCGTTAGACAGAGTATCCCCTTCTGCTTGAGGAGTCCAGATAATTTCAACAGCCAAGAGAGTATCACTGCTGGCACTCCCTAGTTGACGTAAGGCTTGACGCAGGTTGTCAGCATTTTTGACATCAGGAAGCTCTGATTTCCCTTGCACACCAGCTAAAATCGTTACCACAATGTATTCTGCTGGCGACTCGGCAGTTGTGGTTTCACTCTCACTACGACGGAATTGGCTTTCAACATTAGAGAGAGTTTCTTCACTATATTTGCTGCGTTCAGAAAGCGCAAGACGATTAAACTGGGCTTCTGCTTCTTCTAGTCGGGAAACGTTGGATTCACTTTTAGCATAAACCCAATATTCAGGATGGCGTAAAAGGGCAAGGGTTCCTTCTTGTAAGACTCTAGCGCGACCGCTTGCTGTACCCGTATCTGATTTTTGCGCCAGATCATTGAGTTCTTGTTGTAGTTCTTTTGCATCGGCGAGTAATCCCACTTGTACTTTACTGACGGTAACTTTGGGATTAGTGGTGGCAACTCCTCCATCACCACCACCGCCGAAGCCAGAATTTTGGAAGCTACGCACTAAGAAGTTGGCAACGGCAAAGAAAATGAGAATGGTAAAGATACTGCCAAAGCCGCCAAAGCCAAAGAAGGGTAAGAGAAAGGGGAAGCCAAAGCCGCCACCAAAGCCACCACCGCGAGAACCACCTCCGCGAGAGGGCGAACTCGGACTCGGACGACTAAAGCCACCACCACCAATGCGTCCGCCACTACGACGGGCAATTAAGGCCTCTGATTCAATCGAATTTTCTAAGGTGGCTTTATTTATGCTGTCAGTGCGTTCGCTGCTAGGGGAAGCTAAGGCACTGCTAACATTGGTAAAGATAAAGGTTAAGGCAAGGGTAACTAAAGCCACTGACTTTAAAAAGCGTTTCCAAGAAATGTTCCGAAACATAAGATAATTTTTGCTCACTCTTTTTTGCTATCTATCTTTATGATGGAGAATTTTTCAGCGAACCACCACCGACAATGGTTACAATTTCTAGTTGGTCACCTTCTTGAACAAGGGTTGTTGCCCAGTGCTGGCGATGGAGGATTTCACCGTTGTATTCAATGGCAACTAGACGCGGATTATAGTTAAATTTAGTAATGACATCAGTAATGGGGATTTCAGGGGGACAAGTTACCGTATCGCCGTTGATGGTCAGGGTGATGGGGTCATTGGGCATAGCGAATTAAGGTTTCGGTTACACTTTTTGGGTCTGACGCTGCCATAATGGCGCGGACAATAGCAACTCCGTGAGCTTGGGCTTGGATGACATTTTTTATATTATCAGCGTTAATTCCACCAATGGCAAACCAAGGAATGGGAGAATGTTTGGCGGCGTATCGCACATAGTCTAATCCTGTGGCTTTTTTTCCCGGTTTAGTTGGGGTTTCATACACGGGCCCAACTCCGATATAGTCTGCTCCTTCTTTAATGGCGTTTTCCATTTCATGGGGGTTTGTGGTAGAGCGTCCAATAATTTTGTTTGCACCTAAAATTTTACGGGCGGTGGCAATGGGGAGGTCTTGTTGTCCTAAGTGGACTCCATCAGCGTTGACGGCGAGGGCAAGATCAGCGCGATCGTTCATTAGGAATAAGGCGTTATATTCATGGCAAAGCTCACAAAGTTGCTTTCCTTCCCTAATTTGAATCGTATCATCGGCTTCTTTATTGCGATACTGAACAAGGGGGAGTCCTCCTTGTAAGGCGGCTTTAACAATGTCATAAATTTTGTCTGTGGGAGATGTAACGAGATAGAGTCGTGCTGATCTCAGCTTTTCTTGAGGAGAGGTGGCAAAGAGATGGCTTTCTAGGGTGTAAATTTGATAGCGCATCTGTTTGCATTGACTTCCCATAAGGGGATCGTAGAGTTTCCCATATTCTTCTAAGACACGCAGGGCTTCTTGGGTACGGGCGAGGTTAATATGTAAGATTTGTTGAGGGCTGTGGCGGATTTCTTCTTGGGGATGGGTGAGGCTTGTTCCACAATCGTCAGGAGTATTTCTGGCGTTTCGCAGTTCTTCTGTGTGCCAGCTAGCAAGGGTTTGACGGATTTCTTTACAGGTTTGTGCTAGGGTAGAGCAATCAAGGGAAAAACGACACCATTCTTCAATGATACGGATGCCTTCACGAGCGCGATCGAGGTTAGCATCTAAAATACGGTAAATGGCAACAGTTTCCGAAGTCAGAGGGTGCATAAGTTAGAACTAGAAAGTAATCGCGGTTTCAAAAAAAATTTTACAACGATTCAGTCAGAAAGCCATCGGTTTCAAACCGATGGACGGGGCTTTCCTTCGGTTCGGGCTTCTTACGTTTGGAGGAAACCTCCAAACTAAGCCCTCACAATGATAATGATTAGAACAAAAAATCCTCTGCTTCTGGTTTGAAAGTGCCAGTCATTTCATCTCAAGACTCATTTGCGAGATTTAATAGTAATTAAAACTCCCTTCTAGATTATGAGAAGAGGTAGAGTCAGGATAAGTTGGAATGTCAAGGATAGGCTGATCTACACTAATCATTAAGCCTGAAGCTGGAGAGGTTTCAGATGGCTGAGATTCAGCAAGGCGAAAAGAAGGAGAAGCCCTCCAAGCAAAAGCTCCTGATGTTGCGGCAACAAAGACTACAAGTAATATTCGTTTTGCCCATAACTTCACTTCTTGCCAAGTTTGCTGTTGAGATTCAGTGATAACCTGTTCGGTTAATTGGTCCGTGGAAAATGACGAGACTGGAGCAGAGGCTTTTTGTAGGTGATAACGTAGCTGTGAGAGATATTTATAGGTTTTTTGAGCTTGCAGATCTTGACTTAACCACTGTTCAACTTTTTGGTTTTCATCTGAGGTAAGTTCTCCATCAAGGTAAGCACTTAATAACTCAAAATAATCTAGATCGTTCATTGTTGCCTCGCTATTTTAATATCATCTTCAGGGTCCTCTTACTCCTTAATTTTACTAGTCATGTATAACTAATTGAGTTATTTTCCTTGGACAAGGAAAAACAAAATCTATATAATTTATTTCAAATAAGAAGTAGTTGGGTTAATTGTCATTTGGTTATCTTAACTATTAATTATAATTTATAATAAGCCATCAAGACAGTTTGTAATTTTGCTCTGGCGCGAGCGATTCTTGATTTCACCGTTCCAATAGAAACTCCCGTAATACTACTGATTTCTTCATAGGAATATCCCTGAATTTCTCGTAAAACAATAGTAGTGCGGAAGATTTCTGGTAACTGCGCGATCGCGCGATCTAATTCCTCATAAAACTCTTGATTGCTCAAATCTTGCTCAGGGCCTGGTAAATGGGTGGGTACTTCCCAGCTCATTTCCCCATCCTCCACTAAACGGGGAGCATCTAGAGAAAGAGGATTTTGCCCTCGCTTTCGTTTACGTAATTCATCGTAAAATAAATTAGTAGCAATACGACTGAGCCAACCTCGAAACTTAACCGGTTCTTTCAGGCGTTGGATATTACGATAAACTCGGATCCAAACCTCTTGCACTAAATCAGCCCGATCAGACCAATCTGGGGCTAAATGGTAGAGTAACTTTTCCACATAACTTTGATGACGGCGTAAGAGCTCAGAAAAGGCTGCGCGATCGGGCTTAATTCCCTGTTGACAGAGTAAAACCAAATCCTGATTTGAGAGTTGTGTAACGGGAGTTGGTACTTGAGAAGCGGCTGAAGCTTCCCGATTTGACCAAGAAGTAGAAAAATAGGAATTCATCAACTGATTGCTTGCATTCATTTTCGTTCCTGTCGAATAACAAAGACTGAAGCCACGACCATAAAGTTCCTGATTAGTCAAAATTCAGTACTTATTATGATTTAGCTTGCGTTCATTATCTCAGAATTACTAGTTATATTTTGTATTTTAATGAACTATTAATCCGAAAATTTTCTGAAATTTCTAACGCAAATTTGACACTCCGCCTCCTTTAGGTGGCGGATTCTCGCTACCCGTGATTTTTAGTAAACAGGTAGAGTAAAGTGAAAGCAACTGCCTCGGTTTGTGTCACTATCCACCCAAATCTCTCCATAGTGAGCGCGTACCACTTGACGACAAAGAGATAAGCCTAGCCCATATCCTTCTTTGGCTTCATCTCGTTTTAGACGTACTCTCCCTTCAAAGATGCTTTCTCGTTTTTCAGGAGGGATACCTGGTCCGTCATCACAAATTGTCACTTGAATTTTCTGGGAGGTTCGATGTAAGAGAGAAACCTTAATAGTCCCTTTCTCTGATGTATATTTCACTGCATTATCTAATAAATTAACAATCACTTGTCGGATTAGTTCTGGATCCGCATGGGCTTCAGGAACATCTTGCGGTAAATCTTTTTTAACATTTAAACATTTGCGAGCCAGAGTATCCTGGAAGTGGTCTAAAATCTCATGACTGAGTGCTTGCAAATTGAGTTTTTGCGGTTGAATATTTAATTCTGCATCTTTTCCCTGAGCCGTTTGCAAAATGTCAGTAATCATCCGATTCATGATGCGAAACTGGGTTTGCGCCTGGCGGAAAATTTGTTTCTTGATTTTTTCCACCTTCTGTTGGTCAGGATTTTGATCGGTTAGTTCTAAAGTTTCCAGCGCGATCGAAGCCGCAGTTAGAGGATTTCGCAAATCATGAGCTAACATCGCTAATACCTGATCTTTGAAGCGAATCTGCTCATTAAGTTCCTGATTTTCTTGTTTTAGACGAAAAATTTCATCGGAAAGACGTGTTAATTCTCCCGAATATGTCACTGCCTCAGAAACTGATGAGGACTCCTGATCTGATTGCGACTCTTGTTTTGCACTTTGAACCCATCGTGACCAACACTGCTCTAACTGATTAACTAAATTAGTGCCAGCTATTGTTTGACGAGGTTGAGGAGCAATTTTAACTAAAGCAGGTGTTGCAACTAACCGAAAATTTTCAGCTAAGTGAGGTTGCTCCGCAACATTAACCATCTGCAGTTCAAAGGGATAATCTTCTTTGAGAGCTTCAAGATAGTTTTGGATTCCCTGAAGATGCTCTTGAGAGCTAGAACGCTCATCAATGAACAATAACAACTGAAGTGGCACGGGTTCTTTGATCCTTTTTAATGCTTATTGAAGTTAATTATTGCCTAAGCAAACTAGTCCTAGGATATCAACTTCAGATCAGCATTGGGGGCAATCTACCTTTAAGAAATCGAGAAAGCAACAAAGACTAAGCCACTCACCAATAACAATGAAATGGCTCCCATAACAATGTAATTCCGTTTTTGCTTTTTATTAGGAGGTTCAGCAACATACATTTTTGGTTGCACTGCAAAGTTATTTAAGCGACCCCCATCTTCTTTGGTATATGGCATACTAAATCCTTAATTGGCTTCAACTCTTTCAATGCATCGTAATAAATTCTGGCGAGGAAGTTAAGTTATTTTTGCTTTTTTTAACATTTCTTTGCATTGTCGAGCAAAAGGGAGAGATGGTTAAGATATAAACACAGTAGCCTTTATTATCCAAATCTCTCAATTATGATTACTTTAGAGCAAGTGGAAACAATGATCAAAGCGAAACTGCCAGACGCTCAAGTCAAAGTTCAAGACTTAACTGGTGGTGGTGACCATTTAGAAGCAGTGGTTGTTTCCTCCGAGTTTGAAGGAAAAAACCGTGTTAAGCAACATCAAATGGTCTATGGGGCTTTACAAGAAGCGATGGCTTCTGAGGCAATTCATGCCCTTGCCCTAAAAACTTATACTCCTTCAGCTTGGGAAGAAGCTAAAACGGCTTAAACGTTATTGTAGATAGAAACCGATTATTTAGAATTGAACTATGTCACCAGAAGCAAACCAGCGGATTGAAAACCTAATCAACAATAACAAAATTGCCGTTTTCATGAAGGGAAACAAGTTAATGCCCCAGTGCGGGTTTTCTAACAATGTTGTCCAGATTTTAAATGCGATGGGCGTTCCCTATGAAACTTATGATGTTTTAGAGGATCCCGAAGTGCGGCAAGGCATTAAAGAATATTCCAACTGGCCGACGATTCCTCAAGTCTATGTAAATGGGGAATTTATTGGCGGTTGTGACATTATGATTGAGCTCTATCAAAATAATGAGTTACAACAAATGCTAGAAGTTGCCCTTGCCTCCTAACTAGCAAAACAATAGCAGATTGAGCTTAAGCCCCCTCCTAGTAAGAATTCATCAGGAGCGGGGCTTTATTATTGGGCTTAATACTTTCCCCTCTCTATTCAAGTGACATCGTAAGTGATATGATTCAGAAAAACTCTGTTGATAAATTCTGTTATTAGCATCTTGCTAGGGAGACAGAGATTAAAGTCTGGAAACTGGAAAGCTGTAAAAAATGAGTAAGATAAGAGTCATTTTAATTGAAGACCATGACTTGACTCGCATTGGCATTCGTACTTCTCTCGAGCAAAGGGAAGAAGTAGAATTTCTAGGCGAAGCTGTTGATGCAAAACAAGGATTGGCATTAATTGAAGAAAAACAGCCCGATGTCGCGATTGTGGATATTGGGCTACCTGATATGGATGGAATTGAGTTAACTACTCATTTCAAACAAGCTCAAGCCGAAAATGAGGCTCTACAAAAGGTAAAAATCCTGATTTTGACCTTGCAGGATAGTGAGGAATATGTGCTGGCAGCGTTTGCCGCTGGGGCAGACTCTTACTGCATGAAAGATATTAGCTTTGATTTGCTGTTAGAGGCTTTACGAGTTACGAAAGAGGGAAGTTCTTGGATTGATCCCGCGATCGCGCGTTTGGTGATTTCTAAAGCAAAAACCATTACCCCCCAACAAGAAGAAGAGGTAAACACACGCCAAATCAGTGCCTCAGAACCAGAATATGAGCAACTCATGGAAGCCTATCCCCTGACGGAGCGAGAATTAGAAGTCTTACAACTGATTGTGGAAGGGGCAAGTAACGCTGAAATTGCTGAAAAGCTCTATATCACTGTCGGAACGGTTAAAACACACGTTCGTAATATTCTCAATAAACTCTGTGCCGATGATCGCACCCAAGCCGCTGTTCGTGCCTTACGTTCCGGCTTAGTTGGATAGTCCTACCTAACACCAAATTAACCAATCACAATTGACCAATAACCATTTAAACCGCTCAAAACAAACCTTACTGCACCTTCTAGCGACAGAAGCGTATCAGGAAGGAGAATTTACTCTGTCTTCGGGGCAAAAAAGCACCTATTACATCAACTGCAAACCGGTTTCTCTCAGTGCAGGAGGATCTCTTGCAATTGGCAATCTCTTTTTAAATCTCCTCCCTGAAGATGTTCAAGCGGTTGCAGGCTTAACCTTAGGCGCAGATCCCTTAGTAACAGCAGTAACAGTTGCTTCTGCTTACAACAATTGTCCGATATCAGGGCTTATCATTCGTAAACAAGCAAAAGGGCACGGTACAAATGCCTACTTGGAAGGCAAACAACTCCCTCCTAAAACAAAAGTAGTTGTGTTAGAAGATGTAGTGACTACAGGAAAATCGGCTCTATTTGCCGTGGAAAAATTACAAACCGCAGGATATGAGGTAACTCAAATTCTAGCGATTGTTGACCGAGAACAAGGGGGAAAAGAACTTTATCAGCAAGAAGGAATTGAGTTTCAAGCTCTTTTTTCGATTGCGGAAGTGCAAGCCTATGCTCGCAAACTTAACAATACTTAGAAACATCCTCATTACATTCCTCAGCGAGGAAGGATAAAGCTCGAAACCTTAGCCCCATTAGTTGCTCGTACAACGGATTCAATTTGCATAATGGCGGAATACGCACGATTTTGTGACCAAAGAGCTTAATATCACGTTCAAAGGGGCATTGGGGTGGAACTAACTTACAGATAAATCTTGCCAGGCGTGGATCTTGAATTTCCATGCCATCCAACCAATTCCGAACAGGTTTTAGGGGATCATAAGAGGGGTTTTCTGAATCCTGTGGTTCATTTTGGTTATCAGAGGATAAATGCTCACTTACATCTACAGATTCGTTATCAGCAAGGGTATGCTCTAGAGACTTGAGAGCTTCAATATCTAACTCTAGCGCTTGACAAAATGAATTAAGGAGATCTGCTTCCGCACGAGAATAAACCCCATCTGCTAAAGCAACCATTACCGCAGTACGTAAGAAATTTTCAGCAACAGCTTTGTCTTTTCCCAAGGTGGCGGCTAATTCTTCAGGGCTGACTAAATCAACATGATTCAGTTTAATATCTGGGGTTAACTCTTCTTGGGTAATTTTGGTAATGAGATGTTTTTCTTCTAAATCAAAATCTCCATCAGCCCAAGCTACAGTTAATAAACCACGAATCCAAGTGGACACTTCTTCTTTAGAATTAGTATGAGAAATTTTGGCAAAACTAGTCATCATAGATAAGATCGAACTAATTAGATACTGCTTCTTATATTTACTACTAAGGCTTTAAACCCCTTGTTTGAAAGGAAACAGCAGGGTTGGTTACAAAGCCTTACCTTTCTTTCAACAGTATTCTAACTTAGCAAAACTTCGTAATACCTGTTCCAGTTGAGAGATATTGAACAAAGTTGACTATTCCTTAACAATTACTTTATCCCCGACGCTGATTTTTTCAAACATTTCAGAAATATCGTCATTACGCATTCTCACACAACCGTGAGACACAGCGTCTCCCATCACGCTTTCATCAGGAGTACCATGAAAACCAATATCATTGACTCCGTCTGTCCAAAAACCAATCCAGCGTTATCTTCTTCTAGTAATGCTGTTACTTCTACAGCCTCAGCAATGACACCGCGAATAATTAATAATGAATCTGGAGGAGCTTCTAATATTTCAGTGTCTAAGGCTTGTAAAACTTCATTAAAAGTTTGCTGGGCTCGGGTGATCCGTCTCGCCATCTCCACCCGAAATATGATATCGCCTCCTTCCACCTCCTGAAACAGATTTTCGAGATTCGTGATTAGGGTTTCGGCTTCTTCTTGAGGGATGTTATTGTCAGTGAGAGTTGAGAGTAAAAAATCTTGAGCTTCGGGAGTAGAATCAGTAAGGTGAGTTGCTAAATTACTCCGAAATTTTTGTCTGGGTGATTGAGCAATTTGTTGGCTAGGATTACTCGATTGAGCCTTCTGTTGATTAAACGTTGGGGGATTGGTATGAGCAACTAATGTCTCTTCTCTTTCTTCTGTTTGCCTTGCGGTCTGACTAGGGCGAGTTTCGGGGGTAAAAAAACCTGCGCGATCGCGCTTTGTAAATTTTCTAATTGCTCAGAAGACAGTCCCTCTTGCTCAGAAACCTCATTCAACGCGCTACTAATAACCGTTAATTGCCCTTTTTGACTTTGACTAAGGTTGGACTGAGGAATTTCCTCTAAGGCTTTTTGTAACATTGCTACTTCTTCAGGGCTGAGGCTAAAAGATGCTTCCGCCTGTTGAATGAGCAACATCTGGTTAACCGTTGCTACTTCCTCTTCAGATAAACTAGAAAATATATTTTGTAGTCCCTTTAGTTGACTAGCGGGAATTTCATAAGGAGAAGAAGACTGTCTAGCAATTTCTCTAAGGGCACTTTGAACTGCCTTAACTTCTTGACTCTCAACAGAGGAAAAATCAAAAACTTCTACTAATTCTAAACCACGAATCGTTTGTATCAGCTCTTGACTTGTAAGCGTTTCTGAAGATTCCTCGGAAGATTGTTGGACAGTTGTAGAATTTCGATTAGAATCATCTGGTCGCCATTCTAGCGCGATCGCTGGAGTAGCTACCGATGACGAAAACAAAACAATGGCACTGGTCAAGACCCCTGTTTTCATTGGTTGACTTAATAAGATCCGTTCTCGGAGGCAACTGCTGAAGGTCACAATTATTTTCTCCTCACAACACACTAAATTTCATTGAAATACCCTAACCTTATATAGGCAGTATTCTATCACAATTAATCGTAATTAACTACTATGATAGTTGTAGTTTGCTTCTGATTTCATGAAGTTTTGTAATTGTCCTAAAATGTCATAAAATGTCTTAACTAGAGAGGTAATAAGACGCAAGAGTCAGAATAAAAATTAATTGCGCTGCAATCAAAAACAAATAAAACACAATTCTAGGCTTAAAAACTGACAGCATTAAGCCCACACTTTTTAAATCAATCATGGGGCCAAAAACAAGAAAAGCTAACAAAGAGCTCGTGGTAAAAGTGGAAGCAAAAGACAGGGCAAAAAAAGCATCAACTGTTGAGCAAATTGAAATCAAGCCCGCCAGCAACATCATCACAAAAATTGAAGTCACTGGGCTTTGTCCTAACCCTAAAATGACTTCCCGAGGGGTAAACATTTGAATGCTGGCAGCAAAAGCACTTCCTAAAACTAAAATTCCCCCTAATTCTCGTAACTCTTGGGTCATATTATCAAGAAAAACTTTCAGATCAAATTTATTGAGAAAGTACCTTAAATTTTTAGTTTGTGGAACACTCTCAGTCGCAACCGCTTGGAACGGAACAGCTTGACCAGCACTGCTTAGTAAAAATGTTCCTGATTGTAATAAAGGGGAATCATTACCACCAGAACTTGAAGAAGAATTAACCTCCTTAGAATAGTATTTCAACTGCTTGGCTAAAGTTGGCTGTAGCAGAACTTTAACATCACTTTGAACACTGAAAATACAACTCACAATAATCGCCACAATTAAAGAGAATAAAATGCGTAACCAAACAATTTGCGGTTGATCCCGAAAGGCAACCCATGTTGACCAAATAACAATCGGGTTAATGGTAGGGGCTGCTAATAAAAAACCAATAGCAACTGAAATTGGAATTCGCTGTAACAACAACCGTCTTGCCACGGGAACATTTCCGCATTCACAAACAGGAAATAAAAATCCAATCACACTTCCCACTAAAGCTCCTAGAATTGGATTTTTGGGTAAAGATTGAACTAAGCTAGCTTCATCAATAAAAATGAGAATAAGACTAGAGAGAATTACCCCCATTAATAAAAAAGGAAACGCCTCTACCAGTAAACTTAGAAATAAGGTGAACGTATTGGACAGTTGATTAATCATCATGCAGGAAACAAAACTAATGTTTATACAGTCATAAAGGGACTAAAATAGATTAGCATCAGAAAGATTGCTCTCCTAACATTTCAGGAGAAGTCATAACCAATTCTATTTGATCAACGAGTCTATCCTAAATCATACCTATGAATTTGAAAAAATTTACCGCCGTTACAACCGCAACCAGTCTCGCAGTTATTTTGACAGCACAAGTTGGTAATGCCCAGCTATTCCAAGCAAAAGATGTGGAACAAGATGATCACATTGCCATTGCTGCCCCCTTTGGCGATGGAAACTATCAGCTTTTAGTCGTAGAACAACTCACTGATGAACGACAATGTTGGGATGAAAGTGGTTCAGAACCCGTCGTTGTTGAACCCTTACTACAAGAATTTGACTTTACAGGAATTTGTGGACGGGCAACTGATACTAACGGTTATTCCATCCGAGTGGATGGGAGAGATATGGGGCAACGTTATAATCTCAGCGTAGTAGAACGAGATGATGAACTCCTTTTAGTGGGAAGACCCCGAAATCGAGGAGAAGGAGAGCCAATGGTCGTTGGGCGTACCCATGGCCTGGCAGAAGGAGAATATCTAAAATTTGATTTAGAGCCAGGTTGGAGTTTTGCCAGACGTACCTTTGAAGATCGAACCCTGGGTCACTACTATCTCGCAAAAACCACTGTTGATATGCCTTTTGCTGATGCCCGTCAAGACTTATATGTTCGTGAAATTGCCCAAGCTGTAGATAAGGGATTTATTTCTGGATTTGAAGATGAAACATTCCGTCCAACAGATCAATTGACTCGGGAACAGGTGGTCTCTATGGTGATTAATGCTTTAGAAGGAATCCCTGAATTAGAGCTAGCTGTATCAGATCAAGCCGATAGTGATCCTTATCCTGATGTAGAAGCAAATCGCTGGAGTTCTGGGCGTATTACTTGGGCAAAGGAAAATGATATTATTGCCGGTTACGATGATGGGACATTTCGCCCCACTGATCCTGTAACTCGCGCCGAATTAATTGTCATTGAAAACCGAGCCATTGAATATGTCCGCAACCAGTTAGGAGAAACAGGCGAATTAGCCACAACTGAGGATCCGATTAACTTTGCTGATATGAGTGGTCATTGGGCGGAGGATGTTGTAACTCAGATGTCTGCTTATTGTGGTGTTGCGTCTCCTTTAAATGAACAAGGAAATGACTTTGCGCCCAATGAACCAGCACAACGAAATTATGCAGCTGCTGCAACAGTGAGAATGCTGGACTGTTTGCAAAGTGAGGAAGTTGCCACTCTTGATAACTAGATAATAGCGAGGTGGGGAGAACCCACCTTTTTCGCTTAGGTTGATTCTTCCTTGGGCGTTGAACCTTTGAGTAAGGGGAAGGCAATAACGTCACGAATACTAGGAGAATCGGTTAATAACATCACAACGCGATCAATCCCAATGCCAAGCCCTCCTGTGGGGGGCATTCCGTATTCTAGGGCAGTTAAAAAGTCTTCATCGACGTTGTGCGCTTCGAGATCACCCGCTGCTTTTTTGGCAGCTTGTAACTCTAAACGTTCTCGTTGATCAAGAGGATCAGTTAATTCTGAGAAGCTATTGGCAATTTCTCGTCCTGCAATATAGAGTTCAAAGCGTTCCACTAATCCTGTTTTAGAACGATGAGGCTTTGCGAGGGGGGAGATTTCTTTAGGAAAATCAAGGACAAATGTGGGCTGAATTAGAGTTTCTTCTACTCTCTGTTCAAAGGCTTCATTTAATAATTGACCGATGGATTGACAATCTTCAGGAACGCCAATTCCCACTTGTTCGGCAGCCGCTTTAGCTTCGGAAAACTCATTAAATTGACTAAAATCAACTCCTGTTTTTTCGGCAACTAATTCGTGCATGGTTGTCCGTTTCCAAGGAGAATTTAAGTCAATGGTTTCCCCTTGATAATATAAAATTAATGACCCTAATACTTCCTTAGCCGCGCAGGTGATGACATTTTCAGTTAACGTCATCATATCATAATAATCAGCATAAGCCTGATACACTTCAATGGAGGTAAATTCAGGATTATGGCGAGTAGAAATTCCTTCATTGCGGAAAATTCTTCCTAGTTCAAAAACTCGCTCGAAGCCTCCCACAAGTAAGCGTTTGAGATGGAGTTCTGTAGCAATTCTTAAATATAAATCCATCTCTAAGGTGTTATGATAAGTAACAAATGGACGGGCATCTGCTCCACCTGCTTCGGCTTGTAAAACAGGGGTTTCAATTTCTAAAAAGTTGTTTTCTTCTAAATAGCGTCGAATCGCAGCAATAATTTTTGCCCGTTTACGGAAAGTTTCTCGAACATTAGGATTAACGATTAAATCCACATAACGCTGGCGATAACGCTTTTCTGTATCAGTTAAACCATGCCATTTATCAGGAAGGGGGAGTAAGGATTTGGTTAAAATACTATATTGACGAACATTAATGGAAAGTTCACCTTTCTCAGTGCGTTTAATTGTTCCTTTGACTCCTAAAATATCTCCTGTGTCGGTTTGTTTTTTTAACAAGTTAAAGGCATTTTCTAGTTCACTCATACCAGCAGTAATGCGCTTTTTATCTAAGTAGAGTTGAATATTTCCTGTTTCATCTTGAAGGGTAAAAAATGCAAGTTTACCGAAAACTCGCCTCGCTGTAATTCTTCCAGCGATAGAAACTTCTGTTTCTACTTCTTCCCCATTTTCTAATTGCACATATTGCTGTTGTAATTCATTGGCATGGTGAGTAATTTCCCATTTATAAGCAAAGGGGTTTAATCCTTCTTGTTTTAGGGTTTCCACTTTTTGAATGCGCGTGGCACGAATTTCTTTTAAGCTAGAGGCACTTTGTTGTTGATTTTTTTCTTCTGAAGAGGACATGGTAAATAAAGAATAATTAATAAGGTTTACGATTATAATCGCTAAGTCACATAGCAATTTTTAATCAGTTGTAAATTTTTGCATTTTATTCCCCCTTTACTAAGCAGGGTCGTTTCATTCTCCTGAAATCCCCCTCAGGTGGGGAGGTGGGGAGATAGGGAGATGGGGAGACAAACCCCCTTTCCAGGTTTGTGCTTCGTTCTAGACTTTAAGACAGGAAAGCAATTTAGCGGCTTTTTCTTAAGAAGAAGTTAAATCAGAAGAAATAATCGCGATCACCCTGCCATGTAAGGATTTCAGGCGATTACTTTCAATTTTTTTCCCCACGAATGAAACACCCCTGCCCTTTACTACGGGGAAATAGGAAGCTAATTTACTTTTTACGAAGCAGATTATAATTGCCATAGCAACGCCCATTATAGTAGATTAAGGCTAGTTTGTGGAAGAAAATCAGAGAATCATTAATTTAGGAGTCGCGCTTCATATTCAGGTAATATCGCAGTAATCCCTTCTTGGCGGTAACGTTGGTATCCCAATAGTAAACCATTAATAACAATGATTTTTAAGTCAGGGAGACTCGCTATTGTTGGCGGTAACTTATAATTATATAAATCTTCCTTTAATGGCAAGGATGAATTGAAGGAGGGAATGAAGTTGGTTTGATTAATATAGTCTTTTAGAGTAATTCCTAACTCAGGAACAGTATTTTCCCAGTTTAAGCCAATACCAATAACAACTGCTTTTAATTTTTGAGTTTTTAGATGGGTTTCAATTAGAATGCCTCCTAGTTTTTTCCGATTTAGAAAGATATCATTTAACCATTTAATTTGTGCAGGAATTTGGTAATTTCTTAACATTTCAGTTACGCCAAAAACGCTACTAATGGTTAAGTAAGATGGCTGTTCAATTTTCATTTCTGGCGTTAAAATGAGGGAAAGATAAAGCCCCCCTAAACTAGACACCCATTGTCTTCCCCATTGTCCTTTACCCGCAGTTTGTTCGTCTGCTGTAACTATAAAAGGAGTCTTTTCTCCTTGTTGGAATAGTTCCCAAGCAGTTTTATTGGTTGATTCTAATTGCTGAAAGTGATGAATTGGTAATGAATCATAGTGCATATATCTATTACTCTATTTTGTTATTTAGCCTGATTACCCCGTTCAAGTTATATTTACGCATTGTTTAGAAACTTATTATAGATCGTTGGCATTAATTAGGGGATTTTCCAGAAGTTTGAGATGAATTTTAATAGCCTGTCGCAGTATCTAGTTTTTCCTGCTTAGCGTAGGTTAATGTATGCTTCATCTACAAAAGCCTTGAACTCTTTTATTAACTAAAGTAAAAATAGGTTGCCTGTAATGTTCCCACTAAAAAGCCTAAAATTCCCCCAAGATTAACAATTGCTTGTAATTCGTTTTTAACAATAGAATTAACTGTAGTTTCTAACTCCTCAGGTGTTGTAGAATTAACACGATTAATAATTACTTCATCAATAGATAAAATCGGAATAATTTTTGTAATAATTTCTTCTAATTCCTCTTCCAAATATCGCTCTAAAATTAAAGATAGCTCTTCACTAACCACCTCCAAAGACTGATCGACAGCTTCCGATGATTGTAAACGTTTAATAATAAGTACTGCTACATCCTCCCAGTCAATAGAACTTCCTAAAGATTGAACTAAGCCTGCACCTTTATCTTGTAGGTAAGTTTGTATCGACTCTCGAACTGTTTTACGAAATTGACGAACAGTTGAAATAGGTAAATTTTGGAGAGATAAACTTTTCAACCATTCCCTAAGACGAGCGCGAATTTCAAGGGTAACTACTAATTCCTCAATGCGGAGATTAGCTGTTTCTTTTTCATCCAAGCAAAAAGCCCGCAAACGATTTAGAGTATTACGCAACCCAAATAAATTTGCAACTACCCAATAAGTTCCACTAGATTTTTCTCGAAAAGTTTCATCAATAATTTGGATATTACGGTCAGTAAGTAAATCAATAATAATTTGTCGAATACGGTTAGGAGGTAAAATAACATCTACTAGCCAATCAGATAGTTGTTTAGCCTGGTTATCTGTAAACTGAAAATCAATGAGGACTTGGTCAAAAATTTGGTTAAGTTGTGCTTCTAAAAAGTCTTCTCGGCGAGACAAAACTTTAACGACTCTTGGCAAAGATTCACTAAATAAATCTCGTAGGATATTTCCTAAAACTTGAGCACTTTTTTCTTGTTTGTTTTGCCCAATTTGCTTAATTGAAGATTTTAATAGCCATGAAATTGCTCCTTTAACTCGTTCTGGTTGCAAGAGACGACGGGCAATTTTTTGTAATTCTTCTGGGGTTAATAGTGACCCCATAATTGTATTAGCGACGCGTTGGGCGAGATTGGCTTGATTACGAGGGATTAACCCTGGAGTAAAAGGGACTCGCTTTTGACCCAAATAAAGAGGCTTATAAGGGCGAAATAGCATTTTGATAGCAATGTCATTGGTGAAATAGCCAATGGTTGCTCCCGCGACGGGAGGAACTAAGAGTAACCCAAGTTCAGAAAAATTCAAAGTTAATCGGATAAACAGTACGCCATGCCTATTTTATCGAATTCTGCCACTTTGGATAAAGTATTGCCATTTTTAGCTAAAGTAGGAAACGAAGCGATTGCAACTAGTAGCAAATTTAAGCTTTGCTTGCGTGACTAGGACTTCCTTGCTTATGAGCTATACCACTGAAGAGCTAATTGAAATTCTCGATCAAGAATTAAGAGCAAACTGGCAAGGGAAACGAGTCTTATTTTCTTCCTCGGAGCGTTTGAATAATCCTGTCTTAGCAAAAGCCATTGGCACCGAAAAATTAAGCAAAATTTTTGCTTATCGTGATTTTCGCGCTCAAATTCATGAATATCAACGCCAGCATAAAGTTTCAGGATTAGTTTGGCGAACTTATTACTTTAACGGCTATGAGGTGGCTTGTCCTGAACTTCATAATCAATTAATTGCTATTCCTGAAGATAAAGAAACATTAATTAGAATTAAACCGCAAATTTTAGAATTCTGGCAACAAGCGACTAAAAACCTTTTCTTATGGCAAGAAGGAACGCCTCCCATAGAAATTGACCCTGAAACAGTTAATCATCGGGCAACTGAGGCAGAATGGCTGGAAGTAGAAACCACACAAACTGATCTCATTTTAAATCTTTGTTGGGGCAATCCAAAAGAATGCCATTATCAATGGGCGAATCCGAATTCTGGGCGCGATCGCGTTATTGCTACTTTTCAAAAATCTTCTCCTTTTCTTCATTAAGTTGACATATTTTAGTGAGCAGCTAGTTGCAATTCCTCAAAAAAACAGTAAAATAGCACACGCAAATGACGACTTTTCGGGTATTCTCTTAAAAAGACAGTCAATTTAACCCAGTTATAGAAGCAGTAAAAAAATATTATGGTCAATACTACCTCTAGCCCCTTAACGCAACCAATGGACATCCAAGAGTTAGGAATTACTCTGTCGGCAAAGAACTTAAATCCGACGATGGTAACCCTTGATAATCTACGCTCGTTAGGTATAATCCCTGATGACTGGGAACTTTCTAAGCAACCCACCTTAAACCAACTGCAGGCGCGGTTAAACTTCAAAAATGGTGTGAATATTGTTGCCCAGCAACGGAATATTACTTTTGGTGAACCTATTAATTCTGAAAATGCTAAAGCAGTTAAATCCCCACTCGTTGCCAAAGAATTTGTTGCTAAATTTGCTAAAGCGGATTATCAAACTGTCAGCGTTGCTCCGAAAACCATTGTCAGTTTTGGGAATGACGCGACAACGAGTCCCCGTCAGTTTCTCATTGAAAAATTAATTGCCCCTGGTCCTTGGCGCGAGGTAGGAAACAGCACGCCTCAAGCCTCTGTCAACTTTGTTTATCAGTTAGAAGGATGTCAACTCAATATAAGTGTCAATGAAGTGCGGTTAAGGGCGCAAAGTGACCCTAATCAAACTGTAGCCGCTTTATTATTCTCAGGTAGTTTTAATTATCGCTCCGAAGAGGGAAGCAATGCCACTGCTGACTTACAAGGCAAAATTGATCGTTGGTCCAAAAACATGGAAAGTTTCCAAGAAATTGTCCATCAAAAATTCTTAGGGCAAAGTAATGAAGGAGGAATCTTCCCGTCAGAGATTATGCCAAACTAAGTAAAATAATTGGTTTAACAGCCATCCCAACTTGATTGGCTGTTGCCATTTTTAATGGGCTATCGAGACAAGCATTGGAGGAATTTAAAATTTACGTCATGACTGAGGTAATCAAAATTAACGAAACGCCGATTCCCCCAGAAAAATTAGTGTCTCATTTAAAAACTTATCAGATGTTGCCACAATTATTGCGGGAATTAATTATTGATCGCGCGATCGCCCCCATAGAATGCTCCCCCGAAGAAGTAGAAAAGGCAAAAAAAGAATACTTGACCCAAAACCGACTCACTGATCCTAAACAAGTTCAAGCCTGGTTGCAGTATAATCATCTTAACCAAGAAGAATTTGAAAAAATCGCTATTCGGAAATATAAACTCAAAAAATTCAAACAAGAAACTTGGGGAGTCAAAGTAGAATCGTATTTCCTACAACGTAAACGAGATTTGGACCAAGTCGTGTATTCTTTGTTGCGAACCAAGGATCATAGCATAGCAACAGAACTCTATTTTCGCCTACAGAACCAAGAAGCCAGCTTTGAAGAACTTGCTCAAAAGTATTCCGAGGGTGCTGAAGCTGAAACCAGGGGAATTATTGGTCCTGTTCCTGTAACCACCCCCCATGAAAAAGTAAGTGAAATGCTCCTAAAGAGTGAAGTGGGTCAACTTTGGCCCCCTGTACGGATTGGTGAGTGGAGTATTATTGTGCGCTTAGAAAAGCTAATTTCAGCGCAACTAGATGAGCCAACCCGTCAAAAATTAATTCATGAACTTTTTAGTAAGTGGCTGGAAGAAGAAGTCAAAAAACAGATTAAAATTGAACCCCTAGATACAGAAACATCCGAGGTAGCCTGATGAGTTTTACAACCACTGACATTGTCTCTCTCCTGACAGAGAGTTTTCCCTTTAACCAATTACCCCGTGAAGCCTGTGAGAGAGTTTCGCAAAAACTACGCCCCTTACGCTACACAATGGGACAAACCTTGGCGTTACGGGAACGAATGCCCACAGAAGTCCAACTTATTTATGAAGGGCAAGTGCGGCTGTTGGGATATGAATATAAAACCCAAATGCCACTCACCTTAGAATTAGCTCGCCCTGGGAAATTAATTGGTTGGGTGGGATTAGTAAGAGGCGCTCCCTGTGAAACCGCGATCGCGTCAGAAGAATCAATCTGTTTAAGCCTGAGTGCCGAAGAGTTTTGGCAACTTTATCAAGAATATGATGCTTTTCGAGAAGCCATCCAGAGTGAATGTACTGCTGTAGAAGCGTTTAATCTCCTGTGTGAAGAACAAGAACGTCATCCTCACGGTGGCGTTGATCTCAAAGCCGTTACCGAAGCAAGCTTAAAAAACGCGATCATAGAGACGCTTCCCGAAGGTAAGACAAAAATTGCCAATCTCCCAGACGACCATCCTTTGAAAGATGAAGATCGAATTTGCTTAGTCAGTGGTGGCGGTAAACTCGCTAATTTTCCCATTGGAAGTCGTCTAGAGGTAGATGAAAATACAGTTCTAACAGTAGAAGGCAATCAACCTCTACGTTTTATCGCCTTTTATCGTGCGGATTTACCATGGCTGAACCCTCACACTCTGACAACCCCAGATGATGATGAAATAGAACCAGAAACAATAGAGCCTCAAGTTGCCGAAGAGGTAACAGTGGAAGATGCTCAAAACATTATCCCCGGAACTGACCATTATGAGGGCAATCGGCAAACTGTGGGACTTAAAAAGTATCCTCACACCCGTCCCCGAGGAAATACCCCTCTTGATCGCGCTTTTGCCTGCTTCCAAATGCTCAGTCAATACTTCCAAGTTCCCTTCCGCAAAGAAGTCATTCGACGGGTATTAAGCGATCAATTTAAGAGAAGTGAGAGTTTATCTTTACCTGTAGCTGGTGCAGTTGCCGAACTATTAGGCTTAAAAGCTCAATTGAGCAAAATGCCCACTAAATCCATTGGTCGGATTAATCCCCCTGCTCTGATTCGTTGGGGAGAAGACTTAGCCATTCTCTATGAAAGCAATGATCGAGAAGTGATCTTGGGGATTCCCACAGAAGGGGTGATCACCAAATCCATAGCGGAATTCCAAGAGGTTTGGGGAGACGGGGGGCAAATTCTGCTTTTAGAAGCAACGAAAGAAACCCCCCAACAACGCTTTGGCATTCAATGGTTTATTCCCTATATCCAAAGGTATCGGGGAGTTTTGGCGCTTGTTTTTTTTACCTCCCTCTTCGTGCAGCTATTTGGATTAGCGCATCCTTTGATGATGTTGGTCATCATTGACAAAGTGATTGCCCAAAATAGCCCCGAAGTCCTTAATATGCTAGGGTTGTTTGTTTTAGTGATTGGGATTTTTGAGGCGATTCTTAGCACCCTACGTACTTATATTTTTGTGGATACCACGAACCGCATTGATATGAGTCTGGGATCAAAAATTATTGATCACCTGCTACGACTGCCTTTACGTTATTTTGAAAAACGCCCTGTCGGTGATCTTTCTAGTCGGGTGAATGAACTTGAGCGCATCCGCCAATTTTTAACAGGAACCGCTTTAACAGTCGTTCTCGACTCCATTTTTTCGGTAATTTATATTGGGGTAATGCTGTTTTTAAGCTGGAGGCTGACCCTTGCTTCTTTAGCAGTTGTTCCCTTATTGATGATCTTAACCATTGCTTTCTCCCCCCTAATCCGTCGTCAGTTACGAGAAAAAGCAGAACGCAATTCAAAAACCCAATCTCACCTTGTAGAAGTCTTATCAGGGATTCAAACGGTGAAGGCGCAAAATATTGAACTGCGATCGCGCTGGCGTTGGCAACAACTCTACTCCCGTTATGTTTCCCAAGGCTTTAAAACAGTTATTACTTCCACTCTCTCCAGTTCTAGTAGTAACTTCCTCAACAAGCTATCGGGGTTGATCGTCCTTTGGTTTGGGGCTCATTTAGTATTAGGAGGACAACTCACTCTTGGTCAATTAATCGCTTTCCGCATTATCGCAGGTTATGTGACTAGCCCACTTCTCCGTCTTTCTCAACTATGGCAAAACTTCCAAGAAACTGCTCTTTCTTTAGAACGTCTCAGCGATATTGTTGATACGCCCCAAGAAGGGGAAGAAGACCGCGATAATATTCCGATGCCGCTAATTGAGGGAGGAGTGCGCTATGAAAATATCTCCTTCCGCTTCAAAAGTCCCGGCCCCATGCAATTAAATAATATTAACGTTGAGATTCAGCCCGGACAATTTGTGGGAGTTGTTGGTGAAAGTGGGGCAGGAAAAAGTACCCTCACCAAACTGATTCCGCGTCTCTATGAACCAGAAATGGGACGGATTTTAATTGATAATTATGATGTGTCGAAAGTTGAGCTTTATTCCCTACGGCGACAAATTGGCGTCGTTCCTCAAGATCCCTTATTATTTGAAGGGACAGTACAGGAAAACATCTGTTTAACCAATCCTGATGCTTCCACCGAAGAAATTATTGAGGCAGCGAAAACGGCTGTTGCCCATGAGTTTATTATGAATTTATCCAGTGGTTATAACACAAGAGTTGGGGAAAGAGGAGCTGCTCTATCAGGGGGACAAAGACAACGAATCGCGATCGCGCGAACCATCTTGCAACGACCCCAACTCCTTGTCCTAGATGAAGCCACCAGCGCCCTTGACTATAATACAGAGGAACAAGTTTCTCGTAATCTATCAGAAGTTTTCCAAGATCAAACGGTGTTGTTCATTACCCATCGTTTAGCTACGATCAAAAATGCTGATCTCGTTCTAATGATGGATGCAGGAAGAATTGTTGAACAAGGAACTCATGAAGAGTTAATGGCAATGCAGGGTCGCTACTTCTATCTCTATCAACAACAAGAAGCACGTATCTAAATTCCACTGTCTAAGGAGAACCCCCAATGAGTCAAAGTAACAATAAAAACCCTCAACTTGGTAGCAATGGTAATGGCAATGGCAAAATTAGCCTCAAAAGCGCAAAAATTGCCCAATCTGAAACGACTACTCCCACCACTTATGACCCTTACGAAGAGGATTTTGATCAGTCTGTAATCCTTCGTCAGTCTCCCGTTTGGCCACGGATTGCACTCTGGACAATTTTATTGGTCATTACAGGGGGTCTTGCTTGGTCGTACTTTGCCAAAATTGAACAAGTTGTGGAAGCGCAAGGACAACTCAAGCCCACTGGAGATGTTAAAGAAGTTCAATCGCCAGTGCAAGGAGTGGTTCGAGAAATTGCCACCAATGAAACGATACAGGACGGTGAAAATCCAAATCGGCAAGGGGAAACTTTTGAAGATGGAGACTTAGTCGAAGAAGGGCAAATTTTATTACATTATGATTCTGAAACCGCTGAATCTCGTCTCAACTCCCTAGAAAATATTCGCGACGAGTTGCAACAAGAAAATAGCTTCTATCGGCAAATTATGGAAACCGCAACCACCTCAGAAAGTGCGGTGGAAGCAGAAATTGATCGCTTAGATATTCCTACAGAAATCGCCATGTTAGCGCGTAACCGAACTGCTTTAGAAGATGAAAATCGTCTCTATCGCGCCCAAGCTGGAATCGCTGAACCGGATGATAATTTAAGTGTTGATGAATTAGAACGTTTAGAAGCCTCTACTCAAGAAGCGAGTACCCGTCGTGAGGCAGCGTTTTTTGAAGGACAAGGCTTACAAAGAGAGTTGCGTCAAGTACAAGTTCAGCTAGCAGATGCTCAAACTCAGTTAAGTACAGAAGAAGAAAAATTAGAGAAATTACGTACTCTTTTTGAAGAAGGAGGAATTTCAGAATTTCGCTATATCGAACAACGACAAACAGTTGAACAGCAACAAGCACAAGTTGAGCAATTAAAAGAAGAAGAACAACGGGTAGAATCAAATATTAGTCGTGCTGATCAACAACTGCAAAATACCGAAGCCACTACTCGTAAAGACCTATTTGATAACATTGCTCGAAATAAACAACAAATTGCCGAAATTGACAGCCA
The DNA here is from genome assembly GCF_007904085.1 of Euhalothece natronophila Z-M001. Classification (GTDB taxonomy): domain Bacteria; phylum Cyanobacteriota; class Cyanobacteriia; order Cyanobacteriales; family Rubidibacteraceae; genus Halothece; species Halothece natronophila. Next base: position 260,188 of record NZ_CP042326.1, on the reverse strand, counting down.
ATTAACCCGATCTTTAAATGAGAATCAGCGACGAATTTCAGAACTAGAAAGCGAAATCAATGAAGTTGAAAAGCAACTTGACTACCAAAACTTACGAGCGCCAATTAGTGGCAAAATTTTTAATATGGAAGTGAGTCCTGGCTCTGTGGTCAATAGTAGCGAACGAGTGATGAAAATTGTCCCTCAAGAAGATTTGGTTGCTGAGGTATTTATTACAAATCAAGATATTGGCTTTGTTCAGGAAGGAATGCCAGTAGATGTTCGCATTGATTCGTTTCCCTTTAGCGAATATGGCGATATTGAAGGAGAACTAATTTCTCTTGGATCTGATGCACTTCCCCCAGATGAAACCCATGATTTTTACCGTTTTCCAGCCAAAATTCGTCTTGACAGTCAGACTTTAGATGCCAGAGGACGAGATCTTCCTTTACAGTCTGGGATGTCAATCAGTACCAATATTAAGCTACGAGAAGATAGAAGGGTAATTAGTCTATTTTTAGAACGCTTTACCCAAGAAGTAGATAATCTGAAAAATGTCAGATAATCTCTTTGTGATCAGATCAGGGCTTTAATTAAGAAGTGTAAAGATCCTGATCTAAAACCTAGCGCAGGTATTACTGACTCTCAGTCAGTGAAGACTGGTGGAAAAGGGGGAGGTGTACGGTTACGATGGAGCAAAACAAATAATACCATCTCTGATAACTTATGCTACAATTCCTCGGAAGTAGAATGACTTGGATATTTGTGATTAATTTCACAAATAACATTGAAGTTTTAAGAGAAATTTTGACAAGTATCAGTTAAAATAAACCCGAATTCACCACTCGTTCGACACAATTAATAAACCTTTGCGCCTGCGATTGGAGGGAAAACTGCTCGACCACTTTCTCCCGCCCCACACAACCCATTCGGTTTCTTGCATCAACATCAATCAAAAGTACCCTTAGCAGCTTTTCCCAGTCCTCGAGCGTTTCAGCCAAATAACCATTTTTTCCAGGCTCAACAATCTTCATATTGACTCCAACTGGAGAAGCCACCACGGGCTTGGCACAGGCCATATACTGAATCAACTTATAACCACACTTTCCTCGCTCCCACGGCGAATCTTCCAGCGGCATAATCCCAATATCAAATTGCTGGATGGATGACACTTCAGTCAGCTCAGACCAAGGCCACGCTTCAACTGAGGTACCTGCAAAATCCTCACCACTTGCACCCACCGCAACAAAACGCACATCCATCTCTTGCTGTAGTCTTTCAAACACTGGTAATAACGGTAGAAGATAGCAACTCGTCTCCGGAGTGCCAATCCAGCCAACTATCGGCGGACTGCTAGCATGGCTAACTGCGGGGTGATAGCGTTCGGTATCCACCACAGTCGGAATGATCTCTATTTGTCGAGCGCCAGCAGTCCTGGCTCGCTCAGCGATATAAGGGTTTCCCGCAATAACTAGCTCCGCGTGCAGCATCACAGTGTCTATTTTATGTCGAAAGAGCCCACGAATGATGGTATTTGAGTGACGGTCATAACGATGAAATTGTGCATCGTCGTAATCAACAATGTAAAGTATCTGCATGCGATGCAGGATGCGCTCAAACCATGCTGGCAGAAATGGGAAAAGCTCTTTCTGAATAATCAACACGTCAAATTGGTTTGCTCTTAGTAGCACAAGGAACCGGCTAACATACCCTCTCATGACTTCCCACAGTCGCTCGCGCCCAGCACCAGCATACAGTGCATTGATATAGGTATTAGAGAACAGTGGCGAAATCTCCACCTCCCAACCCTGCCGCTTAAATTCTTCAAGATACTGTAGATAACGCACGCGGGAACTAGCACCTAGATCATCGTAGCGAGAAAGCAGTAAAACTCTCACGGAATAAACCTTCCATCACCGCTCACGATCCGCCCCATGCCACGCCACAACATCCGATACGCGGACCACGTATCCCTAACGCCGGCTATGTCACCCTGCGCCAGACACCAGAGGGTGCGAGTTAACGGTTCAATCACGCTGGTTATGCCAACCAGTACCCAGCCCTGCCAGCGAGGGAAATGTTTGAATCCGTACAGCAATCGACTTCTCAAAGAATAGAATAGGCGAATCGCCTTCACCTGGCGAGAGGTTCCGCCACCGGCATGAAACGCCTGCGCATCGGCGAGAAACATACTTTGCCAGCCCGCCTTGCAAGCACGAAATGACAAATCCACCTCCTCAAAATAAACGAAGAACTGTTCATCAAACCCCCCCAAGGATTCAAATAGATCCCGTCGAATCATAAAAAACGCACCCATGACCTGATCCACTAAGCGCGTTTCGTCATGCTCCCACTCGGACATTTGCATTCCTACCCTGCGAAACAGGGGTACTTTTTCTACACCTAACGCCCCCAATACAAGTCGAGCAAGCGTCGGAAATCTTGAACAGCTATACGAAACCCGATCGTCGTCATTCCGCAACTGGATGCCACAAATTCCCACATCACAATTTTCTGGCTGTTCCATGAACTCTAATGGCCTCGTCAATGACTGCGCCTCCACCCGCGTGTCCGGATTGAGAAACAACAAATACGGAGAAAAACCAGCCTTGACCCCCAAGTTACATGCCGCAGCAAAGCCGAGGTTTTTGCCAGCGCGGATGACTTCAATGCCTTCCATGTTTATTACCTGATCCGTAGATCTATCAGTAGAACCGTTGTCCACAATGATAACCTTCGCGACGCGATCTAACGCGTATGTCAAAACCGACTCCACACACTCCGACAGTTGGCTACCCGCGTTCCAGTTCACAATTACCACATCAATCAAAACTCGCCCCCAATATAGCCTAGCAGTTTGCGGACCTAACCATCCAAATACTATATTCATGTAGAATATAAACCGTTTGTGCTTGAGCAATCACAATTAATTATTTACATCATATGGGATATTTACAACCAAAAAAATATCATTTTCAACAACAGTGGTTAAAATTTGATCTTTTAAAGATGTTAGTGAAAAGAGAGTTAGAGGATCGTTACAAAGGTTCTCTTTTAGGCAACTTTTGGCCACTCTTAACTCAGCTTTCCCACTTATTAATTTATACTTACGTTTTCTCAATTGTTTTACAAGTTAAACTAAGCTTAGCTGGATTACCAGAAGATGATAGTTTAATATTTGGCTTTTGGTTATTTGCGGGCTTAGTACCTTGGATGGCCTTTACTGGAGGATTAGTAGAAGCATCCAATACAGTTGTAGCCCAAACAAACCTAGTGAAGAAAGTTGTTTTTCCCTTATCATTATTACCTTTAGTTCCTATATTTGCTGCCCTTGTAGAAAGTGCCTTCGGATTAGTTACTCTCATTGTTCTCTACGCTCTCATTCAGGGAACTCTACATGAAACATTGGTCTTTTTGCCCTTAGTTTGGATGCCGCAAATCTTATTCACCACAGGTTTAGCATATTTAACTGCTGCCTTAACAGTTTTCTTGCGAGATATTCCACAAACTTTATCAGTCATATTTCATCTTTGGTTTTATCTCACTCCTATTGTTTACCCCCCTAATGTCATTCCTGAACAATTTCAAGATGTAGTTTTCTGGGTGAACCCCATGGCAATTATTACTCAACTCTATCGTGACACTATTATTATTGGCAATGTAGAGCATTGGGGACAATTGGGAGTGTTAACGATTATATCTCTGTTAGTATTTTATGGAGGATTTTGGACTTACCAGCGGTTACGCCCTGGTTTTGCTGATGTATTATAATATGGACCTGAAAGATGAGTGAAATTGCTGTTTTAATTGAAAATGTTTCTAAATGTTTTTATAGATATGCTCATCCTGTAGATCGCCTCAAGGATCTGTTTTTCCCCCAGAAAACAAGAGCCGATCAATTCTGGGCTTTAAGAAATATTAACTTAGAGATTCCTAAAGGAGAAACGTTAGGATTAGTTGGACGTAATGGTTCAGGTAAAAGTACCCTCCTACAAATTCTTGTAGGAACCCTAACTGCAACTTCAGGGCGAGTTAAAGTGGGGGGGCGTGTATCTGCTCTTTTAGAACTAGGCAGTGGTTTTAATCCCGAATTTACTGGGCGACAAAATGTTTTTTTTAATGGTCGTATGTTAGGACTACAACAAAAAGAAATTGAAGCTCGATTTGATGAAATTGCCAGCTTTGCTGATATTGGTGACTTTATTGATCAGCCGGTAAAAACTTATTCCAGTGGAATGTTCATTCGGCTAGCCTTTGCGGTAGCAACCAGTGTTAAACCTGATATTTTAGTCGTGGATGAAGCCTTGTCAGTAGGGGATGAAGTATTCCAAAGGAAGTGCTTTGCTCGGATTAAATCTATCCAAGAGCATGGCGGAACAGTTATTTTTGTTTCTCACTCTGCAGGTTCGATTATTGACCTGTGTAATTATGCTGCCTTAATTGATCAGGGAAACTTACTAATGCAAGGAACGCCGAAGTTAGTCGTATCTAAATACCATAAACTGATCTATGCTCCTGCAGATAAAATTGATACGATTCGCCAAGAAATTCAAGCATTTGATGAAAACACCGATCGCGCTCAGAAAAGTCAAAGCAATGCTTCAAGGGAGTCTTCCCCTGTTAGCGAAGATCACTATGACCCTAACTTAGTTCCCAAAAGTACCTTATTTTATGTGTCTCGGGGAGCCGAAATTCAATCCCCTCATCTCAAAAATCAAGCAGGAGAAAAAGTTAACCTCATTCATCGTAATGAATATTACATTTATTCTTATGAGGTTCGTTTTACACAAGCGGCTTATAATGTTCGATTTGGAATGCTGATTAAAACGATGAGTGGTGTTGAGTTAGGGGGAGCTGCTTCTCATCCTCCTGAGAATGCAATTGAAGTAATTACCCCAAACACAATTGTGCAAGTGGATTTTACTTTTTATTGCTCTCTTTTACCTGGGGTTTATTTCCTCAATGCAGGTGTAGTGGGAGATATTGAAGGACAAGAAAGTTATTTACATCGCTGTATTGATGCTGCCATGTTTCGCGTACAACCAGAAACAGGACTCTTAGCCACAACTATTGTTGATTTTCAGGTTCAAGCGAAAACGACTGTTAATCCCCATCTCATTGAAATTTAGTTTTTATGTCTAATTCTACTTCCCCAATTCTAATTATTACGGGAATGCACCGTTCCGGAACCTCTTTAACTGCGTCTTTATTACAGAGTGGTGGGGTTGATCTCGGCAAGGACTTCAACCCGTCGATGGAAAGTAAGGTTAAAGAATATTTTGAAGATTTAGCAGTAGTTCGATTTCATGAAAATGTCCTGAAAGCCCATCATCTTCCGCCAGAAGGTTGGGTTCATTTAGAGAAAATTACTCAAATTCCAGAACCGTACTTAACACAAGCCAAAGAAATTATTGCCAGTAAGCGAGACACCACAAAAGGGATGACTGGCTGGAAAGATCCCAGAGGGACACTATTTTTAGACTTTTGGCAGTCTCAGTTACCTGAAGCACAATTTATTTTTTTATATCGCGCACCTTGGGAAGTAGTTGATTCTTTGTATCGGCGAGGGGATCCAATTTTTACTAATTCTCCACAACTGGCTTTAGATTTTTGGCTCAATTATAATGCTGCGCTGATTAATTTTTATGATCGCTATCCTGACAAAAGTCTTCTCCTCAATATTGACAGGATTATTAATGATCCAACTGTTTTGAGTCGCGCGATCGCGCAAAAATTTCGATTTAATCTATCGGTTCAGTCTGAAATTTATAATTCCTCTTTATTTCAAACCGACATTTCTCACCCTCTTCGCTGTTACCTCTTCCAACAATTTTTTCCCGAGGCAAGCCAATTGTATCAGGAACTACAAACCCGTTGCGAGTTTTGCCACTCCCAACATGAATTAAGTGATTTACCAATGGATCGAAACTGGTTACTTCAAGACTGGTTACAAATGCGAGTGAGACAAAAACAACAACAGAAGATCCAGCAGGAATTAAGTGAGAAAAATGCTAGAATTACCGAATTAGAAGAACTAATTAAAGCGATGGAAAGTAGTAAGTTCTGGAAAATGAGACAATTCTGGATGCAACTTAAACAACGTTTCCCTTTTTTAAACCGCTAACTGTTTTCCGACACTGAAATAAAACACAAATGGAAAAGCCTCCCCTTCATATATTTACAACTATTACAGCGAATTATTTTCCTAAGGCAAGAGTGTTAGCTCACTCGATAAAGGAGTTACATCCATCTGCTAAAATCTATTTAGTATTATGTGATGTAGTTCCAGAGTCAGTGGTGTTAGCAGAAGAACCATTTGACTTTATTATTACTCTTGAACAATTGAAAATTCCTAATTTCAAATCTTGGTTATTTCAACATAATATTATTGAACTCTGTACAGCAGTAAAAGGGATTGCTTTTGACTATATTTTTGATAAATTTGACTGCAAAAAGCTGTTATTTTTTGATCCTGATATTGTCATTCTTTCGCCACTTGATAGCTTGATTCAGAAGCTGGATTATCATAGCGTTTTACTAACGCCTCACCAAACTGTTCCAGAAAGTGAGAGAGAAGCAATTATTGATAATGAAATTCATAGCTTAAAAGTTGGAGTTTTTAACCTAGGTTTTTTGGGAATTCGTAATTCTGAACAAGGGAGAAAATTTATTGCCTGGTGGCGCGATCGCTGTTTAGAATTTTGTTATGACGATACTCCCAATGGACTATTTACAGATCAAAAATGGGTTGACTTAGCACCAGCTTTTTTTTCAGATTATCTGGTTTTACAAGAACCAATTTATAATGTTGCCACTTGGAATCTAACTCATCGCCGTGTAACGGGAAGTCTTAAGGAAGGAATTTATGTTAATGGTGAACTAATGTGCTTTTATCATTTTTCAGGACTGGATAGTGGTGATCAAGAATTTATGCTAAACAAGTATGGAAAAGAGAGTCCAGTTTTATTTCAATTGCGTGAATGGTATCTAAAAGAATGTGAACATTATGGTCAGAGAGAGTTTAGCCAAATTCCATTTTATTACGCAACATTTGAGAATGGAGAAGTCATTACACAAGAACACCGTTTACTTTATCGCCATCGAGAAGACTTAAAAGCCCTTTACCCTAATCCATTTTTGACTTCTGATCCAGATTATTCATACTACCATTGGTTTTTAACTTATGGAGATAACGAATATATCCCCAGTCGGTATAAATGTTTACAAAGTGCAGAACAAGCATTACAAAGCAAAAAGGAAGAATTAGCTGCTAGTCAAAAAGAAATTGAACTACTAAAACAGCGGATTCAAGCAATGGAAAGTAGCAAGTTCTGGAGACTCCGTGAGACTTGGTTGTGGCTTAAGAAGAAATTCAGACTAACTTAGTAAAAAGAAAAATGATTGATATAATTATCCCAATTTTTAATAGTTATCCCCTACTGAAGAACTGCTTAGAGAGTGTCGTTAAACATTTTGATAGTGAAGCTAGATTAATTTTACTAGACGATGGGAGCACTGATCCCAACATAGCTATCTACTTGGAAGAAATAAAAAAAAACGCCCAATTTCCAGTGTTAATTCATCAGAATCAACACAATCAGGGATTTGTCAAGACAGTGAATCAAGGAATCCAGTTTTCAAAAGAAAATGATATCATTCTTCTTCATAGCGATACAATTGTCACTCAAAACTGGATTAGTAAATTAAAACAAGCAGCATATCTTAAAGAAAATATTGCGACAGTAACGCCTCTTTCTAACAATGCAACAATTTTTTCAATTCCAGAATTTGGAAAATTTAACGAAATACCAAAAGGTTATGATATTGAATCGTTTGCTCAATTAGTTGAAGAAACTTCCTGTTATCTTTACCCAGAAGTTCCAGTCGGTCATGGGTTTTGTTTATACATCAAAAGAACAACGTTTAATCTCTTAGGCGACTTAGATGAAGACTATAATCGTAGTTGCGGAAGTGAGTATGACTTTTGTTTACGAGTCTTGAGTTATTCTCTCTGTAACATTATGGCAGATGATACCTTTATTTATCATTCCAAAAATATATCTGATGTGAATAATCAGCCATTTCAGGGAGAACTTTTAGTCCAAAAATATCCATTTTATTGGGACTTAATACAGTTTTATCAAAAAAATAAATCTAATCAAATTTGGGATAATATTCAAGTTAAAACTAGACAGTTAAGAATTGGGTTAGATGGACGCTGTTTAGATGATACATTTGCTGGAAATCAAAGATATTTGATTGAGCTAATTAGAGCCTACACTGAAAAAGTGACAAATATTAAAGTTGATTTATTGGTGAATAATAATCGTCAAAATTACGTCAAAGAGGTGTTAAATACTTTTGGCATCAAGGAAAGTCCTAATTTAATTGAAGAAGCTAGTTTGCAAAGTAATCCCAAGCAAGAATTATGGGATGTTTTTCATATTACGCTTCAGGGAACTCTTTTGCAAAACTTAGCAACCCTAAGACCACATGCGAAACGAATTATCATTACATTGCAAGATTTTATTTTAGCAAAAAATCCTTTATATTTTAAAGATAATAACTGGTTTTATTATTATTATCTAATCATGCAAGTCTATTTAGCCAGTGTCGATGGTGTCATTACCATTTCTAATTTTATTAAAGATGAATTACTATCTGTTAATACCTTTGCCAAACACGAAAATGATTTAATTCATCCGGAAAGGGTAAAGACAGTTTATCACGGGATTAATCAAAGATATGACTCTATCTCTGATGTTGATGAATCATTTTGCCAAGAAATGGGAATTACTCCCCAAAAATATTTATTGTTTGTGGGGAATGACTATTTGCATAAGAATTTAGAAGCAACAGTTAAAGTTTTGGAAAAAACACAGAAATTAGGATACCATTATCAATTAGTTATCGTTGGCAATACGATCGCGCAAGGGGGTAGTAAACAAAAGTTACAGGAAAGCCTAGAACAAGAGACAAGTCTTAAAGAAAACATCTTTTTCCTCAATCATGTTTCTGACGAAATGTTGCTTAAGTTATATGGCAATGCAGGAGTGTTACTCTATTTATCTAATTCGGAAGGATTTGGATTTCCTCCTTTAGAAGCCTTTGCTCACGGTTGCCCTGTTATTACATCGAATTTAACTAGTATCCCAGAAGTAGTTGGAGAAGGGGCAATTTCTTTTCATCCCGGAGAAATTGAAAAAATTGCCTCAACTGTGATTGAATTAATAGAAAATCAAAAACAGCGCGATCGCGCAATTAAAAAGGGAAGAAAAAAAGTTCAGGAATTTGATTGGAGAAAGACAGCAAAAGAAACCATTAACTTTTATAATCATATCCTTCGTCTTCCTCCCCGTTTTCAAAAAAATCTTCCTTCTTTATATCTGGAGTCGCAACGGCTTAAAGATGTACAAATTCAACTACGAAATACTCAAAACGAACTGCAAAATACTCAACACCAGCTCCAACACACAAAAACTCAGCTCCAAGATACTCAACACCAGCTCCAACACACAAAAACTCAGCTCCAAGATACTCAACACCAGCTCCAACACACAAAAACTCAGCTCCAAGATACTCAACACCAGCTCCAAGACAAAGAAATTGAAATTGAAACAATGAAAAGGAGTAAATTCTGGAAATTAAGAGAAAAATGGTTTAAAGTAAAAGCTTGGTTGCGATTAGCAGAACTTGAAGAATAATATAACTAACAATAAAGAAACCTCCAGCACGAAGATAAAGATGACAAATTCTAATCAGCCAAATCAAGGATTTTATCCAATGGCAAAGTTAGCGATAAAAAAGCGTCAATTGATAAAAAAACTTAAGTTATGGCGGAAATTATGGATTAATCGCTACCAAAAGAATCCGACATTGCAAGAGTCAAATCATGACAAGAAAATTACTTATAAAGAACAACTATCATACCTTTATCAAGTAGAGCTAGATAGCTTCTTACTATCTGATAAAAATCTATCATTTCCAAGCACAGAAAAACCCTTAGTCAGTATTATCTTAGTTTTACACAACAGAGCAGAGCTAACATTTCAGTGTTTGCGTTCTCTGATGACAGTTACTCTGAACGCCGAGCATCCCTGTGAGATAATACTAGTAGATAATGCCTCACAAGATCAAACTAATCTGCTTTTGGAGCGCTTATGCGGCGTTACTAAAATTTTAAATCGAGAAAACTGCCATTTTTTAGCAGCCATAAACCAAGCCTCAAAAGTCGCAAAAGGCTCTTATTTGCTCTTACTCAATAATGATGCTCAAATCTTGCCAGGAACATTATCTGCCGCCCTAGACACTTACTCTAGTGCCAATGATATTGGAGCAGTTGGGGGGAAAATTATCTTCTTAGATGGTCAGCTACAAGAGGCAGGTAGCATCATTTGGAATGATGGTTCTTGTTTAGGATACGGAAGAGGAGGTAATCCCTTTGATTATCCCTATATGTTTCGGCGTGATGTAGATTATTGTTCAGGAGCTTTTCTACTAACAGAACGAAACTTGTTTTTAGAAATGGGTGGGTTTGATGAAGATTATAAACCAGCTTATTATGAAGAAACGGATTATTGTCTGAGGCTTTGGGAGCAAGGTAAGCGAGTTGTGTACGAACCCAACGCAGCAATTGTTCACTTTGAATTTGCCAGCGCCCAATCCAATGACTCAGCAATTAATCTTCAGAAGGCTCATCAATCTATTTTTACTCAAAAGCATTCGCAACAACTAGCTAATTATCATTTACCACCAGCTCCAGAAAATATTGTTTTAGCACGAAGCCATTCTCGTAATTCTAATCATATTTTGTATATTGATGATAGAGTTCCTCATGCTTTTTTAGGGTCTGGGTTTCCTAGATCACGAGATATTTTGCAAGCTCTAGTGGATTTAAATTACTGTGTCACCTTTTACCCTCTTGGTTTTCCAGAAGAAAGTTGGCAGGAAGCCTATGAGGATATTCCAAAAGTGGTTGAGCTAGTTCTTCATCAAGGAATTGAAGGACTAGAAGAATTTCTAAATCAACGCGCTCACTGCTATGATTTAATTTTTATTAGCCGTCCCCATAATATGGAAATTTTGAATCCAATTTTAAACCGTAATTCCCAATGGTTTGAAAAAACTCGAATTATTTACGACGCGGAAGCAATTTATGCTTTACGAGAGGTCAAAAAACGTCAACTTCTAGGAAAGACAGTTTCTCAAAATGAAAAAAAATTATTAGTTCAGACAGAAATGCAACTAGCAGAAAATGCTGATACAGTTATCACTGTTTCGGAAAAAGAGCAAGAACATTTTACGAATGCAGGAGTAAATTCTGTCTATACACTAGGGCATACAGTTGATCTAAAGCCTACTGCTAAAAAATTTGAAGAGCGAACAGGAATTGTTTTTGTGGGTGCAATTCACAACATTAATTCTCCTAATGCTGATTCAGTTGTCTGGTTTGCTAAAGAAGTATTTCCGTTACTTCAAGAAAAAATTGGCAATGATTTAACATTTAAAGTTGTTGGCTTTAACAAATGCCAAAAAATTTGGGATTTACAAAGTGATTCTTTGCAGGTGTTGGGGAAAGTAGAATCTTTAGAAGAAATTTATAATTGTGCCAGAGTTTTTGTTGCACCAACTCGTTTTGCTGCAGGAATTCCATTTAAAGTTCATCATGCCGCTGCTTATGGACTACCAATTGTGACTACTTCAATGATTGCCTCTCAAATCGGTTGGGAAGATCAACAAGAAGTGCTAGTAGGTGACGACCCCAAAACCTTTGCAGAAAAATGTACTCAAGTTTATTTTAACCAAAAACTATGGGAAAGTTTAAGAAATGCTGCTTTAAACAAAATTCAGTTAGAATGTTCGCGAGATAATTTTGTCCAAAAAGTTGAAACAATTATTAAATCGCAATAAGTTGACCCGTAAAAGTATTGTCACCCATTATTGTCCTTTTGATAGACAGCCGATGTATTTTTATAGAAATGGGCAATTTAATAAGATTCCAGTTCAAGGAGGAGATTTTATCTGTGGTCAGTATTAAAGGAATTTATGATAAATAAGTCTTCCAAAATCCGCTTATTGAAAACTGAAAGCGCGATCGCGCTTGTGTTTGTAGCCTCGATCGCGCTCTACTTTTGTCTATTCGAGATACGGCTATTAAACCCCTTCTCCTTCGGATGGCTGTTACAGGGAGACTGGGGACAACACTTTATCGGATGGATGGCCTTCCTTAATGAGCCATGGCATTGGCCCCCTGGTCGGTTTGAGAACCTCGGAGCACCTGTGGGAAATTCAATTGTCTATACTGATTCACTTCCGCTGCTAGCAATTCCCCTTAAAGCACTTCTAGCGGGACAAGTTTCCCTTTTACAGTTTCAAGGATGGTGGTTTCTCATCTGTATCATTTTACAAGGGGTAATCAGCTATGTGGTGCTGCGACGACTGACTTGCTCACCATCAGTGAGCGTCGTTGGGGCTCTGCTCCTGCTCTGTTGGCCCCCCATGTACCATCGACTCGGTCATGATACACTCGTTGCTCATTGGCTATTACTAGCAGCAATGGGGGTTGCTTTAACCGTCAAACGTAAAACTGCAGTCTTCCTTGGGGTAGGGTTAGTAGCAACTGCCTTTGCAATCCACGCCTATCTCGCTGCTATGGTTTCCCTGATTCTTGGGAGCAGGATCCTCGCTGAAATAGATATAGGGAGCCGATGGCAAACGGTGAAGAACTTTGTAGCGAGGAAATCTAAAACTCCCCCCATTTCCCCAAGAACCATGTTCCTCATGATGACAATTATCTTGGTTCTGGGAGTCGAACTATATCTACTGGGTTATTTTGAAAGTGGAAGCTCTGGTGGGGGCGGGTTTGGGGTGTTCTCAATGAACCTTAATGCTCTCTGGAATCCCCAAACCGAGGATTGGTCTAGATTTATCCCTGCCCAACCCTTCCAAACTGAACAACATGAGGGATTTCTTTATTTGGGAGTAGGACTGATGGGGGTAATTGTGGTCGCGTTTGCCCTCGCCTTATGGCAGTCCACAACAGCCCAGTCCAGTTTTGATCAGCGATTTAAAAAATTAGGGGTAGTCGCGATCGCGGCTTTCATTTTTGCACTCTCATCCCGAGTCACCTTTGGCGAAAATGTCCTTTTTAATATAGGCTTGCCACCAACTGTGCAAGATCTATTGTTCTTATCTACATTTCAGTCTAGCGGGCGCTTTGGCTGGATTACAGGGCTAGTTCTCATTGTTTGGAGTATTTTCGCGATCGCGTCTCGACTCGGTTCCAAGCAAACCGTGATGATTTTATCCTTTGCCCTTGCACTTCAACTCGTAGATCTCTCAAGTGTTCCGGCTCTAATGCGGGATTGGACTGCCCCCCTCCCTGAAAAGCGCGCACAATATGAGGAGTTAGCCGCACAGTGGCCATCGAGCCTTAAGCACATACGTGCAATCCCCCCCCAAGACTTAGATGATGAGATCCAATACCAACTAGGCTTTGCCGCGATCTTAAATGGTGGAACCACTAATTCTTTCTATTTTGCACGTCCTAATAATGAAGCAATGGAGCCTTTTACAGAGCGCCTCAAATCTGACATCAGTCAAAACCAGCTACGCGACGATACAATGTACCTGAGTAGCAGCCATGCCTGTTATATAGCAGCTGGAAACAAAAGCCACTTCAAGGCACATTATAGCCTAGTGGTGGTCAACGGCTCTTGGTTTGCCGATGATCCCCTGCCGAATGATTGGAGAGATCGCCAAGTTACAACAGAAGAAAACCCGAGCCTTGCCGAGTTAATTGCCTCATGTGGTGAAGACTGTACAATGGTTTTAGCAATTAAGGACGATGGCTCAAAAAACTTATCTGAGGAGACAATTGATGCTTTAGCAAGTAAAGGTGCCAAGAAAGTTCTTAACCTTGATTTTCGTGATAGTTATCTGATTGTTCTTAAGGATGGGAATGTTGTCACCGAGGAACTTGCTTCTGAGGAAAGTGTTGAATGGTCAAACCAGTTAGATAGTCTATCAGTGCGTGTTGAGAGTGCAGGTTTCGACGCTGGAGCTCACGCTTTCATCTTTCTTGATGATGTAAACTGTTCCCTAAATCAAAGAGGCTTCAACGGTGTATACTGGCAACAAGAGCCTAAACATATCAAGCGCTTTCATGTTGATACCTATCTTCCAGCGACTGAGCGGTAAATCGTTCATTGTTGCTTTTTTTTGGAGAAGAAAACAAGACTTGCTAATTAACTAATTCGTCCAAAGTGATTCAAAACATTACGCTTTCCGTGGTAATCCCGTGTTACAACGAGCAAGATAATATCGACCTGTTATTAAAGCGATTACTCGCAGTGATTGATCAACTCAACCTGACATTTGAAATTATTTGTGTCAACGATAGCAGTAAAGATGACACTCTCAATTGTCTGATTCAACACCACAAAATCAATCCTCAAATAAAAGTCATTAACTTATCCCGTAACTTTGGCAAAGAAATCGCATTAACAGCAGGAATCGACTATGCCATTGGCGATGCAGTGATTCCGATGGATGCTGATCTCCAAGATCCACCAGAGTTAATTGAGCAACTGGTGGCAAAGTGGCGTGAAGGTTACGATGTCGTTTATGCCACACGACGATCGCGCCACGGAGAAAGTTGGCTCAAACGCTGGAGTGCTTATGCTTTTTATCAGATCGCCCAACACTTAAGCGAAGTTCCCATTCCCCTCAATACCGGTGATTTTCGTTTATTAGATCGGCAGGTAGTAGAAGCACTAAAACAGATGCCAGAGCGAACCCGTTTTATGAAAGGATTATTTGCTTGGGTAGGATTCCGACAAACTGCTGTTTTGTACGAACGCACTCCCCGCTATAAAGGCTCTACGACATGGAATTATTGGCGTTTGTGGAACTTTGCCCTTGATGGCATTACTTCTTTTAGTTCACTTCCTTTAAAAATTTGGAGTTATCTCGGCATTACATTTTCCTTCCTAGCCTTTCTTTATGGCAGTTTTTTGATTATTCGTACCTTAATTTGGGGAGTTGATGTTCCCGGATATGCCTCATTAATCGTTACCATTCTCTTTTTAGGCGGATTGCAACTAATTAGCCTTGGTATGATTGGAGAGTATCTCAGCCGTCTTTACCAAGAAGTAAAAGGCCGCCCCCTTTACCTCGTCCGAGATTGCTATGGTTTCGATCATGATCGCCCCCAACCCCCCTTAGTAAAGGGGGGCGAAGGGGGGATCTAGTGTAACTATTGTTATCAGAGTTGGTATTAGTAAAGGGGGGCGAAGAGGGGATCTAGTGTAACTATTGTTATCAAAATTGGTATAATGACTTGTCTCCCTATCTCCCCAATCCGAAGGAAGACGTTACCGAAAAATAAAACGATCGCTGACAAAATAATTTAACACTGAGCCAACCGCAATTCCGATTATTGTATTAATGATGTAATTCACCCCAATATAATCTAGAAGCGGAAATAAAATTAACACTCTCAGACTAATCGCTAACCCTGCTACCATGTGAAACATCGGAATTTGTCTGAATAAGATATCCCGAAAATTAAATTCTTTCATTGGCCAAACCCAGACTCTATAAATAAAAAAGGTTAACAGTACTGATAATTCAATCGCAATAATATTAGCCAGGTTACGGAGAGAGGGCGTATTTAAGCCCATAACTTCTACAAAAAAGAAAATTAGTAATACATTAACTAATGTCGTTGTGGCTCCCGCAACTAAAAACTTAATTAATTTCCAGTTAAGCAAAATCAAACCTCAAAATAGCAATCTCAAATTACTTGTAAACTGCCACTTCAGTTCCCCCCTTTAATAAGGGGGGCTAGGGGGGATCTTGTCCCCTTGAATCAGGAAGATTAGGGGGAGATCGTGAGTTCCCCCCTTTAATAAGGGGGGTTAGGGGGGATCACAAGTTAAGCGAGTGTTTACCAATGAGATCATATTACTATAGCAATCCTAAATTACTTGTAAACTGCCACCTCAGTTCCCCCCTTTAATAAGGGGGGTTAGGGGGGATCTTGTCCCCTTTAATAAGGGGGGCTAGGGGGGATCACAAGTTAAGCGAGTCAAGATACCACGCTAATAGCAACGCAGGAGAGGGGGAGATAGGAAATAGCATGTCCAAAACATAAACCGTCCACGCCTTGCGAAAAAGTGTTGACAAGCAAAAAATAAAGAGCTAAGATTCGGAGTTAGTTCCTGCAAAATCAATTCAATCTCCCGAGAGAAGCGAACTTCAGAGGGGTAAATAATTACCTTTACCCAGCTAGCTCTCTTGCGTGGTTGCCTTATCTGGCTTGATTTTGGAGCTACAGTTCACCTCTGATTAAAAGTTTAGGGAGTTTTAAGGAAAATTGAAAATTGGTACTCCTGATGTTACGGTAAATAAAACTATTCGGTGTGAGGTAAATTAAGCATTATGGTATTGACAAGAGAACAAGCACAACGTTTTTTCGACGAAGATTATTACTTAAATAACAATGAAGATGTACGGGATGCTGTCAATGATGGAGTTGTTGCTTCAGGGTTAACACACTTTCTACAAAATGGGGTAGCTGAAGGTCGCGCCCCTAACAGCCTCTTAAATGATTTCGCCCCAGAAGATTATCTTGATGCATACCCAGACGTAGCAGATGCCATTGACGATGGCTTTATTGACAGCGCATTAGAACACTTCTTAGCCTTTGGAGCTGCAGAAGGTCGGTTAGCAGGGACAGGATTTGATTTCTTCAGTTCTTCTAGCTACCTATCCGCCAACCCAGACGTAGCAAACGCCGTTAATGAGGGTGTTTTTAACAGTGCCTTAGAACACTGGATTAATTTTGGCTTTGCAGAAAATCGCCCAGGAGTCGAAGAAGGGGTAGGTGGAGACTTTATGCTTACCCGAGGTTCCGATAACTTAACGGGTACTTCTGGCGATGATGTCTTCGTGGCACCTCTTGAACAAGATGGTGGTACAGTATTCAACACCTTTGAGTCTGGAGATGTCCTTGATGGAAGAGGTGGTAACAACATCTTAGAAGCGGATTTAACTGACACCGCAGGAGCTCCCAGCATTTCTTCGATCACTGACAATATTCAGGAAATTTACATCCGTAGCCAGTTTCAAAATACTGATGCAGCGGATAACCTGTTATTTGAAGCGTTACAAGACTCTTTTGATATTGATATTGAGACAGAATTAGGAGCCAATGGTAGTTTCCCGGTTATTAGCGATATTGACTTCTCTTTCATTGGTGGACTCCAATTTCTTGAAGCCGACGATTTATTCAGTCAGGGCACTAACATTGATGCTGAAAATAATAGCGGCGTAGAGCAATGGTGGAGCGAGAATAGTCGTGCCGATTTACTGATTGAAGATATCCGCGAAAGATCTGATGATGTCACTTTCGGAATGCGTGATACTGATCCCGGTGTCAGTTATGCGGCATTCTTTGACCCTGCTTCCCTTGCGGCAGATGCTACAGATTCCAGTTTGACACTGACCCTTGAGGATGTCGAAAATCCTGATAGTCTGGAAAATTTCCCAGTAAATGGGCTAACTTTCCTTTTAGATGGTGAAGAGTTTGAAATTCGGGTTCCTCGTGAAGATGAGGATGGCAATCCCATCAACAGCAGTTATGACGATTTTGTGGCTGCACTCAACGAAGAACTAGAAGCCACTGAAGGCTTAGAAAATGTACAAGCATCTCTCAACCCAGATAATACCATCACCCTGACAGATGGAGAGGGACGAACTTTTGAAGAGGATAGCTTCCTCTTTATTGATGATCAAGTTCCATCCCGAGGCACTTTAACCTTTAATCAAGAAGTTGGCGCCCCCATTGAAGGTGATATTGCCACCAACATTGTTCTTGATGGCGCTGGTCGCACCGAAGAAGGTGGCGTGATGGTCGTTGGCTCTATGGGAGCACGGGGTGGCATCCAAGAATTTGATGTTGAAGTCGGTAATACCAGCTGGTTACAGGCTCTATCTTCTACAAATAACACCCTAGAAACAGTTAATGTTGAGTCCAACGGCAGCGGTGCCTTGTACTTAGGACTAGGGGAGCGAGATGGTGATGATGACATTACTGGTGATGTCGGTTTCTCTGTTCCTGAAACCGTTGATGATCGCTTAGCTCAGAGTGGCTTAGTTGACGTACAAACCTTTAATGCCGCAGGCTTTGAGAATGAGCTAAAACTAGGAGCTCAGTTAACTGCAGAATCCATTGATAAGTATCTTGCTGATGCTGAAGAGCCAGTTACCTTTGAATACCTACTCGGTGATGGTGGCTCAAACTTAAATTTAGGAATTTCTCCTACCTTATCACTTGATCCTGACTTCGAGTTAGAGATTGTCGGTGGCGCTCAAGATGACCGCATTAATTTGAGCGATGCAACGGTTAAAGAAAATATCTCTATTGATGGTGGCGACGGTGAAAATACTTTAGAAGTTAACACAGATACTGATCCCAACACAGTTCCGGGAAGTAATTTTAATGAAGTTGAGAATATCCAACGCTTCGTCATCGCAGGAAATAACTTTGACCCAGGACCACAAACTAACCAAACCAGTCAGAACATCGAAGAAGGAAATCTCTCAGGGCTAGAAGAAATTATTATTGCCACTGAGGCTTTCTTCGACACTACTGGTGATGGAAATCCAAATACTTTCTTGCCAGCTGATACAACTGTAAGTCAATTTGAGGCAGATACTGACATTATTATCAGCGGGAAAAATCAAACCATTGGTTCAGGAAACAGTAATGATGATCAGGATTTTGGCACGATTGCGATTGAAGATGCCCCAGAGAGTGAGCTGGAGTTAATTCTTGATAATACAGCTCGTGTTAATGGAGAACTCTTTGTTGCTGAATTAGATCTTGAAGAGGATGATAATGTTGAGACTCTAGAGTTAGTCTCTGATGGTCGTCGTGACACCGAAAATTCTGTCCTCAATGCTGTCCTCCCTAATGTCACCACATTAGAACTCGTTGGCAGTCAAGACTTCAACATTCATGTCAGTTCAATGGCGGAAAACGATGAGCCCCTAGAAATTGATGGCTCAGAGTTAGGTGAAGAAGATGATGAAGGAGACTTTCAGCCAGCAACGCTTACCTTAGCTCTCAATGCAGAGTTACTCACTGAAGGAAATGATGACACTTTAACCGGCGGAGAGGGTGAAGACGATTCTTTAATTCTCTATGGAAACCCAGAGGATGATGTTAATCCTGATGTGAGTGACTTTGAATCTGTTCAATTTGGTCTTCGTTTAGATCGTGACGAGGACCTTGCTGAAGAAACTCCTTTTCAAGGAGCTGATCAAGCAGAATTTTCAGGCACATACGACGCTTCTGGTTTTGGGGCATTCTATGACATTCAAAATCTGGATGGCGACCTCCGTCTCGAAGGCTTACCAGATGGGGTAACTGTTCGAATTTATGCTCCAGATGCCGATGTGTTTACGGATGTAACAAATATTGAACTAATTGCCGACGGCGAAAACGATAATATCGATATCACTTTTGTTGATGACACTGGAATTAATCGTGGCAATAATCCTGAGGGTACAGGTTGGGGTAATCTAGAAGAGCCGGATGGTAGTGGAGGCTTTCAGCCTATTCTAGATGATAATAATCAGCCGGTTCAGAATAATATCCTCACTATCCAAGATTATAGTGACATCGAAATTGAGTTAGATAGTGGAGGAAGTCCTTATCAATATCTCTTCCAGTTAGAGTTACTCGATGGAGAGGGCGAAGCTCGCTTTGATAACACTACTCCTAATAATGACTTTGATGCTGACGAATTCTTACCCGATGTACTCACTATTACGGGTGGTGATTCTGGCTTAAATGGCGGCGATCGTCTAATTTTAGCTAATGCGGCAGACCGAAGTGCTGATCAAGAATCAACTCTTGATCCAGCTCTAAATACAATTGATATTTCTGGTTTTGGCGGAAACTTTGCTTCTGGTTTTAACACTGCAGATGCTGATGGCGACGATACAACCATTATTGGCAATGAGTACAACCTTTTCTTCGAACTACCCGGTGGTGATGACTTCAACACACGATTTGTATTTGAAGAAGATGCTGCTAGTGAGTCAACGATTTGGGTAATTAATAATTTCCGAGCTATAGATGATGGTGATGTCACCGTTGATGATGTTACTGAACTCGATTTAACGGCATTTGGTATTAACAATACCTTCACCGGTATTGATGTCACACCCTTTGGTGATCGTACTCTGTCTGATACTGATTCTGATTTTGATCCTAATGCTCTTAATGATCCTGACGACATTGATACTAGCGATTTTGACGCGGCGTTTCCTGAGCTTATCGAGCAGCTTGGTTTTGATGATTTGGCGGACTTCATTACCGATGGTGCTAACGACGGTGTTGTCATTGACTCTACTGAAGGTCTCGACTTCCAAATTGTCTTGCCAGGTGTAGATGAAGGTGATTTAGGTACAGATAACATTGTTTAGAGCTTCTAAACACTCTCAGTAGCATTAAAAGTTAACTGACATCTAAAATGCTTTAACTGTACCCCTAGTGGGTACAGTTTTTTTAGTGATGTTATCTGAAACCCTTACAGGGTGGGGCGATTATTTTCCCTAATTTCACTTCTTCTTAAGAAAAAGCGACTAAATTACTTTTCTTTTCTATAATCATTCCCAATAAAAACTGACAGAATTAAATTTCTAAAACTCCCTAATCTGCTGTTAAATGACAAACTAGGAAGTGTACGGCACTAAATTGGAATAACTATCAAGTCTAGAACAAAGCACAAACCAAGCTAGAAACACCTTTTGTCTCCCCATCTCCCTTGTCCCCCAATCTCCCCACCTGAGAAGAATTTCAGGAGAAAGAAACAACCCTGGTGGGTTAGGGGGATCCTCTAGTAGCACTAGTTCATAGCAATAGTATGAAAACTGTTATCTAGCAATCCTAATTCAGTTGTAAACCTGCACCTTCGTTCCCCCCTTTAATAAGGGGGGTTAGGGGGGATCGAAACTTACAACTACTTTTTACCAACCAAATCATCTTGCTATAGTATGAAAACTGTTATCTAGTAATCCTAATTCAGTTGTAAACCTGCACCTTAGTTCCCCCCTTTAATAAGGGGGGTTAGGGGGGATCGAAACTTACAACTACTTTTTACCAACCAAATCATCTTGCTATAGCAATAGTATGAAAACTGTTATCTAGTAATCCTAAATCAGTTGTAAACTTTCACCTTCGTTCCCCCCCTTTAATAAGGGGGGTTAGGGGGGATCTAATGAAATCACACTTAACCTTTTTTCCCCAAAAATTGCTCCTTCACAATTGTTTGAAATTGATTAAGCTGATTGCTCCAAGTATCAATTTCACCCTTTATAGACTCTCGGCTTTTCTTCTCATTAATCGGATAAATAAAACTCCCAGAAAAAACCAAACCTCGCACAGATGACTGATTACTTTGTTGGGAATATCCTTCTTGAATATTTAATTGCAATTGATACTCTGGAAACTGATATGTAAAATTAACCGCAATCTGAGGAGAGCGCTCACCCACATTTAACCAAGGCCCTGAAGCCATCAAATAATCTAAAATAAACTCACGGGGATAATTCCTTAGATCATTCTCTTGATGATTAAACACAATAATGAGTCTTGGTTCAATGCGGAGCTGCTGATAGTTTACCTGTGTCAATTGATCCACAAATTGCTTGGCAACCGCCGCAAACTTCATCCCCTCCACCCCCTTTACAGGAATCGGTTCAGCAAAATTAATTTGATGGGGTTTTGCCATAACATTAACCCCATTTTTGAAATTTAAGCGGGCTTGTTGTGAACTGATCATAGGATTCTTCGATAATTCCCAGTCTTCGGGAATCACCCCCCAAGCATGACAATTTTCTAACGTCAACATTGCTGGATTCAAGCCCTTAACAACAAGAGTAATCGCAATTTCTTGCACTTCCATTGACTGCTTGAAAAACTGAGGAGATAGATTAACCATAATTAACGCAATACCTTCACAAACTTAATTGACACTCCCCTGCCTAAAGGCGAGGGGATTCTTGGTTCTAACTTATGAACTAGGTTCACAAGGCGACGGGACTTGCTGCGATTGGACTTCTCCAACAACAGTAGCGGTTCCATCTCCCCAAGCGTTTCCCCCTCTTACATCTCCCCCACTGGGGGAGAAAGAGAGGGGGCCGTTCCGATCTGCCCGATCGTACGGAGTCCTTCTCTCAGAATGTTGATTGCCGCGTTCTCATCACGATCTAAGTTAGCCCCACATTGGCAAGCATGAGTTCTAGTTGATAGCGACTTTTTAACAATTCGACCACAATTAGAGCATTTTTGGCTGGTGTACTGAGGCGGAACTGCCACTGTTACCTTCCCAAACTTTTGGGCGAAATACTCTAGCCATACTCGAAATTGATACCAGCCAACATCTGATATTGATTTAGCAAGGTTATGATTTTTCACCAAGTTTCTAACCCGTAAGTCTTCATAGGCGACGACATCGTTAGATGTGATTACGCAACGTGCGAGTCTCTTCGCATGTTCTTTACGTTGCCTACTTATTCTCAGGTGTTTCTTGGCTAATCGTTGTCTTGCTTTTCTGCGATTAGACGAGCCCTTCTCTTTTTTAGACAGGCGACGTTGACATTGTTTTAATTCCTTTTCTCCTTTACGGAAAAAACGAGGATTAGGCTCTTTATGACCATTGGAATCCGTATAGAAAGACTCTAAGCCAACATCTAAACCAATGTTTTGATTAGAGGGCTCTATCTTTTCAGTTACATCAGTATTAATACAAAACTGGCAGTAATACCCATCAGCCCTGCGGACTAACCGAACTCGCTTAATGTCCTTAGGAGAATAGAAATAAATGTCTCGACTGCCAATTAACTTTAATCGCCCGATTCCATTCTTATCGGTAAACGTAATGTGTTTTTTGGTATTGGGGTCGAGCTTCCATCCCGAGGTTTTATATTCAACAGAACGGTTATTCTTTTGGAAAGTTGGATAACCTTGTTTCCCTTTAATACCATTCTGACAATTTTTATAAAACCGATGAATCGCTGACCAAGCCCGTTCTGAGGATGCTTGTCTAGCTTGAGAATTGAGCCGCCCCGCAAAGTCAAACTCTTGTGCCAACTGTTTACACAGTCTGCTTAAGTCGTATTTATTAACACCTTGATGATCCATCCAATAACGAACGCATTTATTACGCACAAATTGGACAGTGCGAATGGCACCGTCAATGGCTTGATATTGGGACGGTTTGGCTTTTACCTTATACTCAAGGACAAACACTACGCTACCTCGTTGGCATAAATTTATGATAACAGAGATTGATCGCCGGAGCCAAGGGTGAGGATTTGTTCGTTCTCAGGCGATCGAAGCCTTCAACTCACTCGCCTTATCTCCTCTTCTTAAAAGAAAGAGGCTTTACGGCGACTTTTAGCAGAAGGGCTGAGAATCCTACGACTACAATTTTAATTTAGTCGGTAGACGGGGCGTATAAACATCTGGGGAGACCCCAGATGACAGCCCCTCATGAATCAGCCCAGTTGTGGTAAGATAAATAGAGTAGGCATTATATTCAAGAGCTAATCGCCACCTACTAATTGATACAGAATTAATTTCTGAGAAACCTTCAACCGAGGGGCATCCGGGAGAAGTAAAATAAAGCTCCGACTCGTATCCGAACCGATAGGTGGAGTTGGTGAGAAGCCCCAACCACATCGAAAGATTGGTTGGGGAGTATGTCACGTAATATATAGCAATCCTAAATTAGTTGTAAATTTTTAGTTGGGATCCCCCCTTTAATTCCCCCCTTAGTAAGGGGGGGTGGGGGGGATCGTAATGTTGAACTAGTTTTTACAAATGAGATCATATTGCCATAGCCAAAAGATGAGAGAATGAACTCAATCCTTAACCCCTCACTAACTTCCCTTGACTCGTACCATTTATATGTCATTAGTCATTAGTCATTAGTCATTGGAGATACAAAGGACAAAGGACGAAAGACAAAGGACAGACAATCTTAATTGCTATTTTAGAAGTAAGGCGAGAGGAACAAGAAAACTTAGAACCAGAAGAGGGAGAATTTCTCATGCAGTTATCAACGATTTATAGACAACGTCTAGAAGAAGCCACTCAGAAAGGAATTGAAATTGGTGAACAACGTGGTGAACAGCGTGGGATTGAGATTGGTGAACAGCGCGGTGAACAGCGTGGGATTGAGATTGGTGAACAGCGCGGTGAACAGCGTGGGATGGAGATGGCGCAGAAGCGTTTAGCACAAAACCTTTTGAGTCAGGGAATGGACGTGGAACAAGTAGCTGAACTCACTGAACTACCTGTGGAGGAAGTTAGAAAACTAATTACAAGTAATTAATACTTATGGTAACTGGTAACTGGTCACTGGTCACTGGTCACTGGTCACTGGCCACTGATATCGCAAAGCTACATCCCACTTTCCTACAATGTTAAGATTTATAACAATTCTTCTACGAGTAATTGCTTAGTGATCCAAAATTTGCCAAATCTCCCATCAAAACACTATTTTAACTGATTTAAATTCTAATTAATAATTGGAGTCCAATCACTTAAAAACTCCTCGTACAGGGAATCAGAAAACGATACATCTATCTGGAGCTTTTCAGCAACTCATTTGACAAAAAAGACTCTCTCACAAAATCAAAGTGAAAGTCTTGTAACCCTCTCTTCACAATCGGTTCAGGATTTTTAGACTCTCTACGCAAACTTAAAAACGGTATCAAAAACTGTTCGCTAATAGCGATCACAATCACACTCCCCTTTAAGGCATAAATTTAATTGAATTTGCTAGTGTAGTTTTAGTTTTTAATTTGATTCTCATCTCTCTTTCAGAAGGAGTTAAGTCAATGTCTGATCCTGCGAATTTAGAATTTTCCCTTGACCCTCTTTTTAACACTTGGCAAGAATTTCTCACCGAAGCCGCAACCAGTGGACGTTTAATTAGTGCTGCCCAAGAAGCACTACTCCTAGACGATACTCCCGACTCACTAGAAACATTAGTCACTCAGTGGCAAGAAGGAGACTTTTCCCAACTGCCAGAAATCGAGGTGTTATCTGATTCTAATATATCAGGAGCGGCGGGAGCGTATGCTCGCAGTAATGAAACGATTTACCTGAATGAGGATTGGTTAGCTTCAGCGAGTGAAGATGGGGCAATGAGGGTGCTAACAGAAGAGTTAGGGCATCATCTGGATAATGTGGTGAATGAGGAGAATACCCCAGGGGATGAGGGAGCAATTTTCTCTGCTTTAGCATTGGGAGAAGAATTAACGGAGACGGAATTAGAGACGCTACGGGAAACGGATGATACGGGGTATGTGACGGTTGATGGAGAAGAAATTGTTGTGGAGCAACACAACTCTAGCTTAGTGGAGTCGTTTAACGGCTTTCAACGGATCCCAGCAGCGACACCAACACCGTCTAGGCGAACTAGTGGGGAGTGGAGGAATGATAGAGCCTTTGCAGCGTTGAAAGATGATGGCTCCGTTGTCACTTGGGGAGTTAGCGCTAGAGGTGGCAACAGTAGTGAGGTGGCAGATGAGCTCAGTTCAGGAGTGCAACAAATCTTTTCTACTAAAGGGGCTTTTGCAGCGTTGAAAGAAGATGACTCGGTTGTCACTTGGGGAGGTGGCGGTGCTGGTGGCAACAGCAGTGAGGTAGCCGATGAACTTAGTTCAGGAGTGGAGCAAATTTTTTCTACTGATAATGCCTTTGCAGCGTTGAAAGATGATGGCTCCGTTGTCACTTGGGGAAGTAATTCAGGCGGTGGCGACCTCACTGGTGAAGGGATGCAATTTGTAACAGGAGTACCAGGAGGGGAATTAAACAATGTGCAAGATGTCTTTTCTACTAAAGGGGCTTTTGCAGCCTTGAAAGGTGATGGCTCGGTTGTCACTTGGGGAGATGATTTCGAGGGTGGCAACAGCATTGACGTAGCAAATGAGCTCAATTCAGGAGTGGAGCAAATTTTTTCTACTGATAGTGCCTTTGCAGCGTTAAAAGATGATGGCTCAGTTATCACTTGGGGAGCGGGTGCCGCTAGCAACAGCATTGACGTATCAGGAGTAGAGCAAATCTTTTCTAATGGTTGGGCTTTTGCAGCGTTGAAAGAAGATGGCTCGGTAGTTACTTGGGGAGATGATGACTGGGGTGGCGACAGCAGTGAGGTAGCAGATGACCTCAGTTCAGGAGTGGAACAAATCTTTGCTAATCGTTGGGCCTTTGCGGCGTTGAAAGAGGATGGCCCCGTTGTCACTTGGGGAGCTGATGACAACGGTGGCGATAGCAGTGAGGTAGCAGATGACCTCAGTTCAGGAGTGGAGCAAATCTTTTCTACTAATAGCGCCTTTGCAGCGTTGAAAGATGATGGCTCCGTTGTCACTTGGGGAGACTCTAGCAGGGGGGGCAAGAGTTCTATTGTTAGCTCCGAATTCGATTTCGATGAACAAGAGCAAGTTATAGAAGAAATTGAAGATGTCTCAGAGCAACTAGAGTCAGGGGTTAAGGATATCTTTTCTAATGAGAGAGCCTTTGCGGCATTGAAGGGAGATGGCTCGGTAGTTACTTGGGGAGATGATGACTGGGGTGGCGACAGCAGTGAGGTAGCAGATGACCTCAGTTCAGGAGTGGAGCAAATCTTTTCTACTCGTTTTGCCTTTGCGGCGTTGAAAGAGGATGGCTCCGTTGTCACTTGGGGACGTGATGACGAAGGTGGCGACAGTAGTGACGTAGCAGACGAGCTCAGTGAAGGAGTTGCTACTATTGCCAGCCCCTTTGTAGAAGGAGAACTTGACCCTGATGACCCCCCAGACGACCCCGATGATCCTGACGACCCCACCGCCCCTGAAATCATCCCTCAAGACCCTTTTTCCATTAATATTAACACCGTAGCAGAGGGAGACACCCTCTTCACCGTAGAAGCCAACCCAGGAGAGAGTGAAGAAGACGACCTTGTATTCTCCATAGTCGATGACATCCCCGAATTTAGCATTGACTTCAACAGTGGCGAAGTCATCCTCGAAGAAGAAGAAACAGTACAAGAGGGCGACAGCTTTGACTTCGAGGTCATTGTTGAAGACCCAGAATCAGGAATCACCAGTGAACCAGAGGAATTTTCAGTCGAGTTTACCAGCGATGATCCTCCAGATGACCCCGAACCCGACGAAGATGGAGTCATCACCATTGAGCCTTTTCAATTAAGAGCAGAACAAGGCTTTGATGAAATCGAACCAGGACATCAGCGCGCAGTAGGCAACATTGAATTAGGGTTAATACCAGACAATGACCAATCATTTCAACCATGGCTAGAAGCCGATGGTGAACTATTCTATAAATTAGATCCGACTCAAGCAACAATTGGCGGAGAGGCAATCATTGAAGTCTCTGACCAACTCCGTGACCAATTTCCTGACCAATTCCCTGAACTTCCTCCCCTATTCGATGGAGAATTCGACTTTAGCTTTGAACCAGAGCAAAACCCCAGTGATGGCATCACTGTCTTGGAACAACAAGAGGAATTTAACTTTAATGCTTTCGGCTTAGACCTTGAACTCGATAGCTTTGAACTAACTGCCTTCCCCCTTGAACCTGCCCTACAACTACAAGGAGAAGCTGACCTCACCATAGAAGCCTTCAATGACTTTGGGTTCAGCGCTGATTTAACCGATTCCAACCGGCTACAAATCTCCTCTTCTGGCTTAGATGTCAGTGGAAAGTTTGGAGCAGAAAATATTGGTTTAGGAATTGGAGACTGGGGATTAAATGAAGTTGACGTGGAAATAGACACCTTTGATGGGATTGAGGTAGAAGGAGAAGGAGGAATTGGGACTCCCTTTGGTAACATTGAAGGGAGTTTTGCACTGGATTTAGAAGAATCAGGTTTAGGCATATTTGACCAATTGGGGTTAGGTGCTAGCGAATTAAACCAACCCATTGCCAACACAGGTGTCTTTCTACAAGAGATTAGTGGTGAAGTTGGAAATCTAGGAGATGGCTTTCCCTCCCTAAAAGGTGATCTGGCCCTGACCGCTGGCCCTGATCCGCAACAACTTTTCGACGACTGGTCATTTGGGTTTGAGCTCGATCTAGATGTTCCCAACTTAGTCGAACTAGGACTAGAAGGAGGGTTTAGCACATCACCAACTCAAACCAAACTAGAAGGCGGAGCTGATCTAGAAATTTTAGGAGGGTCACTACTGAGCGCTGACATTGATGCCAAAGTGGAGTTATTGCAATCTGCTAGTGGGGAAAGAGATCAAGCCACTTTTAACTTAGATGGGGATTTTGATTTTCTCCAAAATTTCATTGATTTTAAGGGTATGATTCGAGCCTCCGCTACCCAAGAAGAAGGGAGCTCCCCTGAATTTGGATTAGTAGCCCAAGGTAATTCCACTGTTAATGTTCCTGACGTTTCTGGTTTACAACCAGATTGGTTACCAGATTGGATTTCCTTTGACAACTTTGCTGGCACCGAATTAGGCAATGGGGAATTCCGTTTTAACTTTGGTACAGAAAACGCCGCTGAAGACAATTACATAGCAGGTTGGGGAGAAATTGAGGTTCCCTCTTTAGCTGATATCTTTTCCTTCGGAGAACAAGAAAGTGATCCCATAGGAATTGGCTTACGGCTGAACTTTGATGGGAGTGTTACCACCATCGGAAGTAATGAATTAGATGAAGTGGAAGAGGAAGATGATGTCAGATCTCTAAATACCCTAAGTAGCAACTCAGCGAGTTTACAGTCAAATACAGAAGTTCAATCCAACGAACCATCACTAGAAGAAAGCGCTACCTTCGAGATTGATGATGAGACCGCAGCTGTCATCTTTAATGCACAATGGGATGATTCAGAAGCAGCCCCCGCTTTCGCCTTAGAAGACCCCAATGAAAATCGCCTCACCCCAGAAGAAGAAGACGCTCTACAACCGGTTGTAGAATATAGTGATGAAACCTCACAAGTCATTGCTGCTGATTTTCAACAACTCGATGCTGGAGATTGGCGTTTTGGCACCATGGATGAACCGCCAGAGGGACTCGAATTAAGTGCCTTTGATTTAGCTACCTCAGTCGGATTAGAGCTAAACTTAGCTCAAGATTCCCCCGAGATGGTTGTGCCTGGAGAAACCATTGAGATTGACTACGAAGTCGGGAATTTAGCAGAAGAAGCCAATCTAGAGCTTTTTTACGATACCCAAGAAGATACTTTGACAGGAGAGTCCATTGACCAGATTACAGTTGGAAGCAATGACAGTGGTACATTGGAATGGGAAATACCAGAAGGGCTATCTAATAACGATTACTACATTTACGGCGTAATTGAAGGAGAAACCCAAGTTCCAGAGTGGGAATATGCTCCAGAAACCATCACAGTTGCCCAACCCGAATTAGAAATAGAAGATGTAACTCATCAAGTTTCTGCTGAGGAAGACACCACCATTGACTTTGAAGTAACCCTTACCGAACCAGCCCAAGACCCTGTCACCGTTAATTACACCACCAACAATGGAACCGCCGTTGCTGATAGTGACTTTGAACAGAAAGAAGGGGAATTAACCTTTGAAGAGAATCAACAAACCGCCACAATTGAAATCGACGTATTTTCCAGCCCTGACTTATTAAGAGAAACTAGCTTTTCCCTAGAATTAAGCAATGCTGAAAATGCTTTCATTCCCGAAGGAGAAAATCGAGCCGTCGCCACTCCTGATACCTTTAATCTAGGAGGGGACACACCTAATGTTGTAGAAGGAACGTTAGAAGAACTAGATGAAAAAAGCATTATTGGCTTTGAAGCAGATGATACCCTCCGAGTGCGTAACACTTCATTTGACGAGGAACAGTTAACAGTAACTGAAGGGTCAACCATCCTTGAAATTGACGCTAATGATGATGGTGAAGTGGATTCAACAATTACCCTCGAAGGAGATTACTCAGATGGAGAATTTCTCACCGAACAAGTAGAAGATGATACCGAAATTTTCTTTAGTGCATCTCCAGAGCCAGAGCCTGAACCTGACCCTGACCCCGACCCTGAGCCTGAACCTGACCCTGACCCCGACCCTGAACCCGAACCCGAGCCTGACCCTGACCCCGACCCTGAGCCTGAACCTGAGCCTGAACCTGAGCCAGAGCCTGACCCTGACCCCGACCCTGAGCCTGACCCCGAACCCGAGCCTGAACCTGAGCCTGAACCCGAGCCTGAGCTTGATTTACCTGACATTCCCCTTGCAGTCAACTCAGAATCTATCTTTAACGAATCACTCTACCTAGATCAAAATCCTGATGTTCTGCAAGCAGTGGAAAATGATGATTTTGACTCAGGATTAGACCATTTTCAGCAATTTGGATTGGGAGAAAATCGAATCCCAACAGATATTTTACAAAACTTTGACCCGACTAGCTATCTTAGTGAAAACTCAGATGTGGCTGATGCAGTAGGAGAAGATGAGATTTTTCAAAGTGCCCTTGACCACTATCTCAATCATGGTTTTAAAGAACCACGAGAAGGAAGCAATATTCCTTATGATGAAGCCTTCTACTTGAATGAATATTCTGATGTTCTAGACGCGGTAGAAAATGATGATTTCGGCTCAGGATTTGAACATTTTGCCTTGCATGGTGCAGAAGAAGGTCGAGCTGCTACACAAGAGTTACTAGAGTTTTGATGCCGAGAGCTACTTGGGAGCGCATCCAGACCTAGAACAAGCAGTGCAAGGCGATGTGCTCTCTAGTGCTCTAGAACACTGGATTAACTTTGGTGCCGAGGAAGGACGCGATCTGGGAACTGAAACAACAACTGTCTAGATTATAGGTGAGGAGAGTGATATAGAGAGGGTAGCCTGAGGGTTACCCTCTTTTTTGCGTTAAATTAGGAGAGTGTGTTGCACAGGTAATCCCTCTTCTGTCAATCTCCGAACCAAGAAGTAACAAATCAAATAATGAGTTATCGCTCTTTTGTCAGTCTCCGAATAGAAAAATCAATTAAATCTTCCGAAGCTTTTTCTAAGTGCGTGATTGCACTAATAATTATTAGTACCAAATATTTCTGATTAGCGCAATTGAAGAATCCACTGTTCATAAGCCTTACAGCGACAGATTTACAGAAAGTGACAGAAGAGGGCTAAGATCAAAAAATATTGTCATCCAACATCTGCAATAGGTACTGGCCATACCCGTTTTTTGCCAGAGGCTCTGCAAGCAATCGAACCCCCTCAGCATCGATAAACCCCATCCGATACGCCGTTTCTTCGGGCGAACAAACCTTCAACCCCTGCCGTGTCTCCAAAGTCTCAATAAAAGCGCTGGCAGCGTTTAGTGATTCATGTGTGCCTGTATCCAGCCAAGCCATGCCACGCCCCATTACCTCGACGTTGAGCGCGCCCTGCTCTAGGTATGCGAGATTCACGTCTGTGATCTCAAGTTCTCCACGAGCGGAGGGTTGGATACCCTTGGCAATGTCAATAACTTTTTCATCGTAAAAATACAAACCAGTGACTGCGTAGCGCGACCGAGGTTGTTTCGGTTTTTCTTCTAGGCTGGTTGCATGCCCAGTTTCATCAAAACCAACCACGCCGTAGCGTTCAGGATCGGTGACCGCGTATGCAAAAACGGTTGCACCGCTTGGTCGTTTGTTGGCTGCCTGAAGTAATGCTCCAAGATCATGTCCATGAAAAATGTTGTCGCCCAAGATTAGAGCACTGGGGTGATCTTTGACGAAATCTGCACCAATGACAAATGCCTCTGCCAAGCCATTGGGCTGCGCTTGCACGGCGTATTCTAATTGCAGTCCCCACTGACTCCCGTCACCCAAAAGTTTTTGAAACAAAGGTGTGTCTTCTGGCGTGGAAATGATTAGAATCTCTCGTATACCCGCCATCATCAGCGTGCATAGTGGGTAGTAGATCATCGGTTTATCAAATACAGGCAAAAGCTGCTTCGAAATAACTTGCGTAACCGGGTACAGTCGAGTGCTGTTACCACCGGCTAATATAATACCTTTTCGTTGCTTCATGCTCCATCAGTCCGTTATGAGGAACTTACTCAAACTTATCATAGTTCCTAGAAACCTGATAAAGGTCTGATGTCCACTTCCTGCTTCTTTTCCCTTGGAGATTTCCTAGCAACGTCGGCGTTATCTATACCACAGGTTAATACGATGTATAGTGATTCCAAATAAAAAACAGCAACCTAAAAGTAGTGGGAGCATCTTGCTCCCTAGTAGTAGCCAAGATGGCTGCACTACGGAACTGAATTGGAACGACTATAAATCACCGCTAAAGGTGACTTTTTGTCAAGATTCTACAAGGGAATCTTCTCGCCTTTAGGCAGAAGAGGCTCAATAAGCAAAATACTCGGCATGTTCAAATAGGTCGGCTTGTTCATCTTTTTCAGACACCAAGGGTAGCCCCTGAATTGGCCAAGCGATCCCAATCTTCGGATCATTCCAGTGAATGCTACGCTCGCATTCTGGCGAGTAGTAATCTGTACACTTGTATTGAAACTCAGCAGTGTCACTGGTGACATAAAAGCCATGTGCAAAACCTGGTGGTACCCACAACATGCGCTTGTTGTCTGACGAAAGCATTTCACCGACCCATTGACCGAAAGTTGGTGAATGCTGCCGTAAATCCACAGCTACATCGAACACTTCACCTCGCGTGACGCGAACTAATTTCCCTTGTGGCTTGCAAATTTGGTAATGCAAGCCTCGAAGTGTGCCATATACCGAACGGCTGTGATTGTCTTGCACAAAATCATAGTCGATGCCGGCCTCGGCGAACTTGCACCGTTGCCACGTTTCCATGAAGAACCCGCGCTCGTCGCCGAACACAGTTGGCTCAATGAGCAATATTTCGGGAATGGCGGTTGGGGTCACATGCATATTCAAGCAATTCCTCCACAATCGAGTATTTCAGCTAGGGTATGATCCACCCCCCGTTGCCAAGCCGGAAGGTACAGCCCGAAAGCCTCTTCCAGACGGGTGCAATCGAGACGGGAGTTATTGGGACGTTGCGCTACTACTGGAAATGCATCTGTAGCGATTGGCCAGACGTCCTGTTCGGCTATTTTCACGGGCCACCCGGCTTGACGTGCCTGTTCGATGACCCGACAGGCATAGCCGTGCCAAGTTGTCTCACCAGACGCTGCTAAATGATATAGCCCCTCAAGCTCCGGCTTGCGCAATGCCAGTGGCAATGCCTGCGCCGTCACATCCGCGATCAGCGCAGCGCCTGTTGGCGCGCCATACTGATCGTCGATGACCTGCAGTGCATCGCGTTCCGCTGCGAGGCGCAGCATGGTCCGAATAAAATTTTTGCCCCTAGAGGCATAGACCCAGCTAGTACGGAAGATAAGATGCCGGCAGTCGCTTTCCTGAATAGCCCGTTCCCCCGCACGCTTGGTCTGTCCATAAACATTGAGAGGAACTGTCCGGTCATCCTCGCGCCAAGGTTTGGCACCGGACCCATCAAATACGTAATCCGTGGAGTAATGTACTAGCAATGCCCCAAGCTTTTGGGTCTCACGGGCTAAAACACTTGGCCCGACCGCATTGATAGCTTGTGCTAGATCAGATTCCGACTCAGCCTGATCCACTGCGGTGTAAGCAGCGGCATTCACAATCACATTGGGTGTCAACGTCTTGATAGTTCTTGCCAGGGCTGTTGGCTGATTTAAATCGCCACAGAGACCATCAGTGTTGTGGCGTATCAGTGCGATCACTTCACCCAAGGGAGCCAATGAGCGTTGTAACTCCCAGCCGACCTGACCCTGACAACCTAGCAGAAGGATTTTCATCAAACCTAGCCCCCTTTGGTGTATTCGGTGGCGATCCAATCGCGATAGGTGCCCAAGCGAACCCTTTCAACCCATGTGGTGTTATCTAAATACCATTGTACTGTCTTCCGCAGGCCCGTTTCAAAGCTCTCGAGGGGTTGCCAACCTAGCTCGTTGGCGATACGCGAATTATCAATGGCGTAACGATGATCATGGCCGAGTCGATCAGTAACGAATGTGATGAGGGATTTGTAGGACTTGGATAACTTGTCAGGCGCCTGTGAGATCTCGGGGAGACCACTCAATGGCCTTAATTCATCGAGAAGGTCGCAAATGCTGTTCACGACCTCGAGATTGGTCTTCTCATTAAGCCCGCCGATATTGTAGGTGCGGCCGACGACGCCATGCGCCAAAACATAACGCAATGCTCGTGCATGATCCTCCACATAGAGCCAATCCCGAATATTCTCTCCACGTCCATACACCGGCAGTGGCTTGCAATCCAGTGCATTGAGAATCATTAGTGGAATCAATTTCTCTGGAAACTGGTAGGGACCATAGTTGTTGGAACAGTTAGTGACTATGATCGGCAAACCATAAGTGCGATACCAAGCACGAACCAAATGATCACTGCTGGCTTTGCTGGCGGAATACGGTGAGCTTGGCGCATAGGGAGTTTCTTCTGTGAAAGGAGGGTCATTGACTGTTAGATCGCCATACACCTCATCAGTGGAAATGTGATGAAAGCGAAAGGATTCTTTGGTGACTCCACCTGACTTCTCACCCTTCGCTACACTTTGCCGATCATTTGCAGGAAGTCTATTCCAGTACTCCCGTGAACACTCAAGCAGCAGATAAGTGCCCACAATATTGGTGTTAATAAACTCGGCGGACCCATCAATAGAACGATCCACATGCGATTCAGCTGCCAAATGCATGACTGCCCCTGGCTGATGTTTCTGAAATACACTTGTGAGGGAGTCATGATTGGTGATATCAACATGCTCGAAAATATGTCGCGGGTGATCCCGAACATCACTAAGTGATTCAAGATTGCCAGCATAGGTCAAGGCATCAACATTAATTACGGTGTGCTCTGTTTCGGCAATAAACTGCCGCACAACAGCAGAGCCAATAAAGCCCGCACCGCCAGTTACAAGTATTTTCATGGATTGAGTCAAGACTTCGAAGAAATGTTTAGTTGAATAACCGTCAACGCCTAACTTCCCTATTACAAGGGGAACCAGTTTAATCTGGGAGCAGTCTAGCCTATCCACTTTAAAACGTCAACATTTACTAATTAAAAGGTTAGGGTTACAAATTTACACTCTATCAGATATGTCACGAGAGGACTCCCGTTATAGCGACGAAAGGAGCTTAACGGGTAGATGAATCGTGACCAAAAGAAAAAAGTCCGTTAGGACATCCGTACATTAGTTGTTAAATCGTGTAGAATCCGTTAAACTGGAATTATTAAAGTTCAAAATCCAATGTTTACCCTTTCTTACGAATTTAAGTTAGAACCAAACCAATTACAAATCGACATGATTGAGCAGACGCTCGGTGTTTGCCGAACGGTTTGGAATTATGCTCTTAGGGAAAGAAAGGATTGGATCAACTCTCGAAAATGTCCTGTTAATGCTTGTTCGATTGAAAAGGAATATATTATTCCTGCTGATGAACCTTATCCTAGTTATTCAAGGCAAGCGAAGGCTTTAACTGAGGCTAAGAAAGACAGTGAACGACTGAAGTCAGTTAATGCTCAAGTTCTCCAGCAAGTTTTAAGGACATTGGATCGGGCTTTTTCTGACATGAAGTCTAGAGGGTTTGGTTTTCCTAGATTTAAGAACAAATATCGTCTAAGGTCTTATCTGATTCCTCAGATCAGGGGAGAAGTATTAAAAGGAAATCAAATTAAACTACCTCAATTAGGTTGGGTTAGGTTCAGAAAGTCTAGAGACATCCCAGAAGGATTTAAGGTGAAGCAGGTAAGAGTGATTAGAAAAGCCTCTGGTTATTTCGTCATGTTATCCCTTCAACTAGATGTAGAAGTTCCTCAACCCTTCCCTCATGGACACCCAAGAGGGTTAGATTTGGGCTTTGATAAATTTGTTGCTACTTCCGATGGTTTAGAAGTTAAGCGACCTCGGTTTTTAGAGTCTCTACAAAGGAAGCTGAGATTGCTCCAACGTAGGCTTAAGAACAAACAAAAAGGGTCGAATAACCGCCATAAACTGAATCGCAAGATAGCAAGAGTTCACCAACGTATCTCTGATGCTCGTAAGAATTGGCACTTCCAACTTGCCCATCAATTGTGTGATGGAGCAGGAATGATCTTTGTCGAAGATATCAACTTTCGTTCGTGGCAACGGGGGATGTTGTCTAAACACGCTGCGGATGCAGGTTTTGGTCAGTTTGTGAACATTCTGGAGTGGGTTTGTTGGAAACGTGATGTTTACTTTGCCAAAGTTGACAAAGATGGCACTTCCCAAGAATGTTCTCAATGTGGAGCGCATACAGGAAAGAAAACATTAGATGTTAGAGTTCATCATTGTCCTGAATGCGGTTACATTGGTTCAAGAGATGTTGTAAGTGCTGAAGTGATTAGAAATAGAGGTCTGACCCGAGCGCGGGTTTCCCGCGCATCGAGCTCCGACCCGAGCGCGGGTTTCCCGCGCATCGGAAAGCGGAGCTTGGAAAGCAGACCTAAAGGACTCTCCGACCTCGGGCAGAGGTTAGAGAATAAACAAATTGCCTGTGGAGGCGATCTGACGGGGATGGAGGAAACTTCGTCTAGTCAAGAGCCTGAGACAGGAAACTTAGTCGTGAGGCTAGGAATCTCCCGTCATAGCGCGTAGCGTTTGACGGGAGAGAATGTCAATTATCTTAATGTGACGAGAAGATGCTCACGCTTTGCTCCGCTCCGTTATACCGTCAGGTTAACGGGGTGACGGGGCGTATAAACATCTGAGGAGAGCTTCACTTCCTCGCTTCGCTGTGTCGCTCCAGTCAGATGACAGCCCCTCATGAATCGTCACCAAACAAATAAAAGTCCGTAAGGACATCCTTAAACTAACAATTAACAAGTTGACAACCTATGATAAACATCCTACAATAAAGAATTTACCAATCAATCAGGTCGATGTTAACTTTCAACTACCAGTACCGAATCTCTCCCGATCAATCTCAAAAAGAAAAACTCTCTGAGATAATGGAAGTTTGTCGAAGTGCTTACAATTACTCTCTTCGAGAAATCAAACATTGGTGCAATAGTCGAAAGTGTAGTATCGACCGATGCAGTTTAGTTTCGGAGTATATCATTCCTGCTGATGCTAAATTTCCTAGCGAATTAAATCAGCTTAATCAACTTCCAAAAGCCAAGAAAAAATTTCCTAGATTAAAAGAAGTCCCCTCTCAGGTGTTGCAACAAACCATTAAGCAACTACATCGAGCATGGGACTTTTTTAGAGAAAGAGGATACGGCTTTCCTAGATTCAAAAAGTTTGGACAATTGAAGTCGATTCTTTTTCCTCAATTCAAGGAAAACCCAATTACAGGTGGGCAAATTAGCTTACCCAAAGTGGGGAAAATCAGAATCAATGTTCATCGTCCAATCCCAGATGGATTCCAAGTTAAACAGGTTCGAGTCATCAGAAAAGCAGATCGATGGTATGTTTCAGTATGTCTTCAATTAGATGTAGAAGTACCAGCGCCACCCCCTCATGGTCATGCTATAGGAGTTGATATCGGATTAGAGAAGTTCTTAGCAACCAGTGATGGTGTTCTCGTCAAGCCACCCAAGTTTTTTAAGGAAATGCAAAGGAAGTTGAAATTACTCCAACGCAGACTTTCTAGAAAACAGAGACGGTCAAAGAATTACGAGAAACAACGCATCAAGGTAGCAAGAATGCACCACAAGGTTAGCAACACACGAAAAGATTTCCACTATAAGCAGGCTCATGCTTTGTGTGATGGTGGTGACATGATCTTCATGGAAGATTTGGATTACCGCATTACAGCTAAGGGAATGCTTGGAAAAGAAATGTTGGATGGTGGTTAAGGGAGGGCGTAAAGGCTCGACCTTAAAACAACGTTTTCATGGCTGGTTAAATCGTGCGTTGGTTAATTTAACTCAAGAAAAGTTTACTGAAGTAGGAGGAAAGACAGAGTTTGTTTATCCTCGTGGGACTTCCAGTTGGGCTTTTGATGGCAGTGGAAAAGTTAAACGAAGCAAAAAGAATTACTCCCTAGCTACGTTTTCTAGTGGCAAACAATATAACTGCGATTTATCGGCTAGTTATAATATTGGTGCTAGATACTGGGCTAAGAAACTTAAACTGAATCGCAGAAATGACGGTCAGTTGGATGATGGCAAAAGTTCCTCATCCAAACGGAGAACTCCCGTTACCTTATCTGTCCTTTGGAAGGATAAGGAAGAAGCCAAGGGGCTGTCATCTGAGGTTTCCTCAGATGTTTATACGCCCCGTCCGACTACAGCGACGCAAGGAGCTTAGTCGCGGGTGAGTTCACACGTAACAGTTAGAATATAAGGGTTCGACCTACCCGACCGGTTAGAGCGACCGTCTTAATTGGTTTGAATTGTGCTAATATAAAAGAAGCAGTAATGCCCGTAAGAGATTTCAAAAACCTCCCAATGAGAGTACGTCGCGACAAATATCACCCTCGAAAATGTAATGGTGACGGGTCTCGACCAGCTTAAATCTCTGAAGAGCAAGGTCATTACAACCAAATCAGAATTCAGATCCTTCTGCGGTCGGGCAACTCGTGGAATTAAAACTAAAATGCTTGTGGATTCGGTCTGACGGGGATAGTTTCATCTTTGGAACTGTCTAGTTAAGAGGAAAAGAAGCAAGAATCTCCCGCTATAATCTTTGATTTAGTGGTAAGAGTGTCAATTGTGAGAAGGGCTTTAATTAAGGAGTGTAAAAGTCATGTCTGATCTCAATCGCGGAATTATGAAGTTTCCTGGCGCTGATAAGCCAGTAGTCGTTGCTGTTTCTTCTGTGTTAATTTTGGGCGCGATCGCGGGATTAATTATTTGGGCTCTTCAAGTGGCTTACACCGTGGAATAAGCGAACCAACCTCCCTCCTCAGCAGTGTGGCATCAATTAGCCCAATGAGGAGGAAATTTACTTTAAATTTATACAATCTTTACCTTTTAAAAGAATCAAATATTCTTGAAATCCCCCTGTTATCAACCTTTTACTACTTAGGGAAAGTTAATATTTACAAAATCTCGTTAAAAGTTCTTACAGAATTCCCTCATTGCTTAGAATTTTAGATTAAATAAAGACAAGTGAAGAAGTTATCTTTATTATTTTATTTTTGAGGGAAAGGGTGATCCGAGCCATGAAAAAATATCCACAACTCATGCGACTAATCTGGAGCTATTACCGAGAAAATAAGTCAGAATCAGAGCGTCTGGAAGTCTTAAAAAAATGTAAAATCAAGCGACGTTGGGGGACATTTCGGGTGGATTGTCCTAGTAAAGAAGTAGCCAACCTAATAAGAGATATTATTCCCTTATTAGAACTGCCAATTATTAAGTTAAGGTTAGCTAAACGGATAAAAATCTTTATTAAGGGCCAACTCTTTGAGAATTATACTGTTGGTTCTGAAGGTTTAAGTCCCGCTGATGCTAAAAAGTTCTTAAGTAACTATTGACGATCGCGCAGAAATTTGTTTACCTAAAATTAAGGAGAGCGATCCCCCGAATCACTCTCCAGTTTTGTCTAATTAGCTTTTAAAGCCTAGTTGGACATAACACTTTCTTCGCTTTTGTCAGTAACCTGTGGAGCATCTTGGCGGATCTGTTCAGGTTGCTGCTCTAGCGAGAGGAATTGACTGCTTAACCAGCCACTAATAAAGTTATCAACGGAGAATAAGCCAGCACCATTAATCAAAAAGAACAAGAAGCAACTAGCATAAATTGCTGATAGTTCTAGGTAAGGAATGCTCAAGCCAGCTACCAAAATGTGGTGGTACATTGCAACTGCCATTGTCCCGACTAAACCTAAAGCAGCAGGGCGTGTTAAAAAGCCGATCGCGACAAGAGGCGCACCAATTAACTCGGTATAAGCCGCCACATAAGTAAAGAAGATGGGAAATGGCAGCCCAATAAATTCCACATAAGCTGTAGCAAAGTTTTCGACATCGGATAATTTATCGAGTCCATTGTGAACCATCATTACGCCCACAATGACCCTTAAAATTGTCCAAGCGGCTTGTGACCAATAATTAGCACTAAGGTTAGATCGAAAAAGTTTAGTTGATAAATTGAGTATTTTTTGAAGCATTTTTCCAATTTTTAAAAAGTGATGAGTTGGTGGTGAGAGTCAGTACGATTAGAATTGCCCATCAAATTGTTGCGCTTACTTAAAACTAAAGTAAATTTTTGTAACTCTCCATCCCCTAATATAAAAGAAAAATAAAAACATCGCAATAAAACTTAGTAAAAGTCCTTTTTCTTCTCAGGAAAGTTTTAGGGAAATTAGGGGGAGATCCATTGCTAAACTGTTAAAGGCTTGATTATCACATTGCTGGAGGAAAAACCTTGTCTGTCAGGAATAATCAAACGTCCCCTGATGAAATTCCAGAAGCCGTTAGGGACGTTACCCCAGTTCGTCGAAGGAAACGGAATTCTTTACGGCGGGGTGGTGCTATGGCAATAGGATTCACTGTAATAGTAGTGATCTTAGGTAGTTCTTTTTGGGAACCAATGGTAGAAACATTTTCTTCGGCGCTGGAAACTGAGGAAACAATTTCGGAAGTTTCTGAAGAGATGTCGCAGGAAGAAAGAAGAGAGGATCTATTAGGGCATTTTCCCTATGAAGAAGCACCTCCTGAGAGTTTAACCGCACTAAGTTCAGGTAGTACGATTAAATTAAGAACACCAGCAGCAGAAAAATTTGTAGAGATGCAAGAAGCAGCGCAAGAAGATGGGGTGTCTTTAGTGCCTTTATCAGGATATCGCTCTGTTGAGGAACAGGAAGATATTTTTTTCGGGGTGAAAGCAGAACGCGGCGAAGTTCCCCGAGAAAGAGCTCAAGTTAGTGCGCCTCCAGGATATAGTGAACATCATACTGGCTATGCCATTGATATTGGCGATCGCGAAGCCCCAACCACTCATTTTCAAGAGGATTTTGCAAAAACTGAGGCGTTTCAATGGTTAGAAGAAAATGCAGCGCGTTATAGTTTTGAGCTTTCCTTTCCAAAAGATAACCCCCAAGGGGTGAGTTATGAACCCTGGCATTGGCGGTATGTTGGTAATCAGGAAAGTTTAGAAATATTTTACGGAAATTAAGATGAGTGAAGTTAATTTAGAGCAGTTGTCGCAACAGTTAGAAAGCCCCAATCAGCGCGATCGGATGGTGGGTTTAGCGCAGTTAAGAGAAGTTGATCCCGAACAAGCGGTTCCTCTGATTAAAAAAGTCTTGTATGATCAGAGTTTGCAAATTCGTTCAATGGCAGTGTTTGCTTTGGGGATTAAACCAACCGTGGAATGTTATCCTCTCTTATTAGGATTCCTAGAAGATGAGGATTATGGGATTCGTGCTGATGCAGCAGGGGCTTTAGGCTATCTTCAAGACCCCCGAGCGTTTGATCCATTGGTACGATTGTTTTATGAGGATACCCATTGGTTAGTGCGTTTTAGTGCGGCAGTCTCTTTAGGGAATTTACAAAATCCTAAGGCGAAAGAGGTACTTTTACAAGCCCTCAACAGTGAAGAAGTGGTGTTACAACAAGCCGCGATCGCTGCTTTAGGAGAAATTAAAAGTACCGACTCCGTAGAAGAAATGTTACGGTTTGTGCAGTCAGAAGATTGGTTAGTTCGCCAACGATTAGCCGAAGCCCTCGGGAATTTACCCACAGAGCAAAGTGTTTCCGCCTTAAACTATTTACAAAAAGATAGCCATCCCCAAGTGAGCAAAGCTGCTACCATTTCTCTAGAAAAACTCAGAAATTAATTGAATTAGATAGATAATGATGGATATTAAAACCTTTTTTGAACAAAGCGAAGGTAAATGGTTCACCCAACGCACTCGGTATAATTTAGCGCAAAAGAGTGTGGATAATGGGAAAGCAGAGTTAACAGTAGAATTACTCGGGGGAGAAGATAGCGCGATCGCGGCTTTGCGGCAAGAAGTTTCCAGTCAACTAAATCCCCCCTCAGATGCCAATTTACTGTCCTTAGCTGGCGCAAAAATCACTTGGGAAGACGAAACTCAGTCAGAAAAAGGAGCCAGTTTAATTGCGCTCATTCCTTATGATCAGCAAAAGGGTCAATTTGTGCAAAAACTAATGAACAGTGACCAAACTCCTACTGTGGGTGATTTTGT
Organism: Euhalothece natronophila Z-M001; assembly: GCF_007904085.1. Lineage (GTDB taxonomy): Bacteria > Cyanobacteriota > Cyanobacteriia > Cyanobacteriales > Rubidibacteraceae > Halothece > Halothece natronophila. The sequence continues at coordinate 218,005 of NZ_CP042326.1, read as the reverse complement.
CTTAGGAGAAGATGAAGCCTTAACCCTGTCTAGCAAAACCGCAAATAATAGCCTACTCAAAGAACGGTTATGGTTTGCTCATCCTAACTTACGACTACGAACCGTATGGGAAGAACATGACACTAACCAACAAAGCTGGGTGTTATTTTATTCTGAAATTCGTCGTATTAACGCTTAATAGGGGGTAAAACTAGGCAATTTCCCATCAATGTAGGCTGAAAGTATTAGTTTTGTAAATAGAGTCTTGAGAAAAGGGCAACTTGCGAGAAGTTCATTCGATATCCATAATTGGTAGCAAATGACTTCTTTAAAATACTATAGCAATATGATCTCATTTGTAAAAACTAGCTCAACATTACGTAGGCTGAAAGCCGTGCCGAAGGCTTCCCCCCCACCCCCCTTAGTAAGGGGGGAATTAAAGGGGGGATCCCAACTAAAAATTTACAACTGATTTAGGATTGCTATATATAATTAGTAAAAAGCAAAAGCTGTATTTGAAAAGAAAGTATATTTAATCAGATTCTGTGACACAATAAACTAGCAAAAACAGTGATTAATGCAGATAGCAGGACAAATTCCAGTCACACTAACCATTAATGATGGCTCCTATACCGTTAGCATTGAGCCGCGAGTGACGCTATTGGATTTACTACGAGAACGGTTAGGGTTGACAGGAAGTAAAAAGGGCTGTGACCACGGTCAATGTGGGGCTTGTACTGTCTTGATTGATGGAGAGCGAGTTTACTCCTGCCTTTCCTTAGCCATTATGCAAGAAGGAAAGCAGATTACTACCATTGAAGGTTTAGGCAACCAAGAGGAACTTCATCCGGTGCAAACTGCATTTTTAGAGCATGATGGCTTTCAGTGCGGTTATTGTACCCCTGGACAAATTTGCGCTACCGTCGCCTTGTTAGATGAGGTGAAACAAGGAAATGTGAGTGCTATTACCCCTGATTTAACGACTCCTCCAGAACTAGAAACCTTATCAGAGGCAGAAATTCGAGAACGACTCAGTGGTAATCTTTGTCGCTGTGGGGCTTACAATGGCATTGTCGCTGCCGTGCAACAAGCCTCGGGGCAAACTCCTCCCTCCCCTGATGCCAATATTCTCGTGGAGGATGGCTCAAGATGAAACAATTTGGTTATGTTCGTGCCCACTCCACACAAGAGGCTGTCCAAAACGCGATCGCGCAACAGGATTCTTTATATATTGCTGGTGGCACCAATGTAGTGGATCGGTTAAAGGCGTTTTTAGATGAGCCTTCGAGGCTGATTGATGTTTCTCGGTTGGATCTCAATCAAATTGAGTCCACTTCGGATGGCGGCGTAAAAATTGGGGCACTGGTCACTAATACTGCCGTTGCCAATCATCCCCGCATTCGACAAGATTATCCTCTATTGTCGCGAGCGATCTTATCGGGGGCATCACAACAGATTCGTAATGTGGCAACAGTGGGCGGAAACTTACTCCAGCGCACTCGTTGCCCTTACTACTATGACACTGCCTTTGCTTGTAATAAACGGCAACCTCACAGCGGCTGTTCTGCTAGAGAGGGGATTAACCGGATGCACGCTATTTTAGGAGCGAGTGAACACTGCATTGCCGTTCATCCCTCTGATATGGCAGTGGCACTGACGGCTCTGGATGCTGTGGTGGAAGTGGAAGGAAGCAATGGCGTGCGAGAAATTCCCGTGAGTCAATTTCACCGTTTGCCGGGAGAAACGCCTCAATGGGATAGCCATTTGGAAGTCGGGGAACTCATTACTGCGGTTAAATTACCTCCCCATCCTACTGCGAAAACAGGTGTTTATTTGAAACTGCGCGATCGCGCTTCTTTTTCCTTTGCCCTTGTCTCAGTGGCAGCCATGGTTTCGGTGACCAATAATGTCATTCAAAAAGCCTATCTTGCCTTGGGAGGGGTAGCCCACAAACCGTGGCGATTATGGGAAACAGAAGCCTATCTTCAAGGAAAGTCAGCAGATGCCGAAACTTGGCAACAGGCAACCGAGATGGCATTGCAAGATGCACAACCGCTATCTCACAATCATTTTAAAGTTGATCTGAGTAAACGAGCCATGGAACGAGCTCTTAAATTGTCCGCCGAGAGGGGAAGTGAAACATGAATCAAGTTGTTGGAACTTCAGTTACTCGCAAAGATGGTTTTGCCAAGGTAACTGGGCAAGCTACCTATAGTGCCGAACATGCCATTCCCGAAATGGTTCACGGCTATTTGGTAACCAGCGCGATCGCCAATGGTCGAATTCAAGCCATCAATCCTTCCGCAGCGAAACAAGCACCAGGGGTACAGGCAGTTTTTACCCATCATAATCCCCCGCAAGTCTATCAACCCGATAATAATTTCATCAATTCCAAAATCTATGAATCTCGTTTGCCTCTTTCAGATGACAAAATTCACTATGGGGGACAAATTATTGGGTTAGTGGTCGCTGAGACATGGGAACAGGCACGGGAAGCCGCGCACTTAATCCAAGTGGAATATGAAGCAGAACCCCCCTTAGTGGATGCCAAGGAAGCTAACTATGAACCAGCTACCTCCATGTTTGGGGAAGAGATGGTCTTTCGGAAAGGGGAATTTGCCACAGGGGATATCAAAACTGGCATCAACGAGGCGGCGGTGAGTGTGGAAGCAGTTTATGAAACTGCCACAGAACTTCAATCTCCCATGGAACCTCATGCCATTATCGCCCATTGGCACGACGGGGAGTCTCTGACGGTTTATGAACCCTCGCAGTATGTCAAGGGATCGCAACGAACTTATGGGCAATTATTTAATATTCCTGCGGAAAATGTTAGAGTGATAACCCCCTATATTGGGGGAGCATTTGGCTCGAAAACCTGCCCTTGGTCTCATAGTATTTTGTGTGCAGCTGCTGCCCGTGAAATTCAGCGTCCGTTAAAACTAGTGGTTACCCGTCGTCAGATGACGGCAAACACCGGTCATCGTTCTGAAACCGAGCAAACCCTGCAATTAGCTGCCACTGCAGAAGGGACGTTACTGGGAATTTCTCACTATGCCAAATCTTGCACTTCTCCTGTGGAAGTTTTCAATGAACCTTGTACCAGTGTGACTCCTGTGATGTATGCTTCCCCTAACTTATTTACTCAGCAAGACATTACGGTTTTAAATGTGGGGGTTCCGACATTTATGCGTGCCCCTGGGGAAACACCGGGAATGTGGGCTTTAGAATCAGCCATGGATGAGTTAGCTTGGAAGCTCAATATTGATCCCATTGAATTGCGGTTGAAAAATGAAACCACCGAACATCAGCGTAAAGGATTACCTTTCTCAGCGAAACATTTTGCCGATTGTCTAAAAGTCGGCGCAGAACGGTTCGGTTGGCAAAATCGTTCCTTGCAACCCCGTGCCCAGTACCGTGAGGGGAAACTAGTGGGATGGGGAATGGCAGCTGCTACGTTTCCAGGGAATCGGATTGGTACTTCCGTTACCGTACAGTTATGCGGTGATGGCAAGGTCAAGGTAATGACTTCCGGGAATGATATTGGCACAGGTTCTTACACCATGGTGGCGATGACTGCTGCGGAAGCATTGGGGATCTCGGTGGATCACATTCAGGTGGAATTAGGAGACTCCAATTTCCCGAATGGAGGGGTTGCTGGCGGTTCCATGATGACTGCTTCTTTGGCCCCGGCAGTTACGGAGGCTTGCCAACAGGTTTTAGAAAATGCCAAGTCTCGCACTGTTTCAGAGGCTTGTTCCCAATTGCAACAGCTAGGGCAAGACTATTTTGAAGCCACGGCAACTGCTTCTCCGAGTGAGGAAAGTAAGCAATGGGCATTCCAGTCTTGGGGAGCGCATTTTTGTGAAGTGATGGTGGATGAGGAAATTGGGCAACTACAGATTACCCGTTGGGTGTCGGTGATGAATATTGGACAAGTCATGAATGCCAAAGCGGCTGCTAGCCAAGTTCGCGGGGCAGTCACGATGGGCATTGGGGATGCCTTAATGGAAGCCTGTCATTTCGATCCCGAAACCGGTTATCCTGTGGTTTATGATTTGGCGACCTATCATATTCCCGTGAATGCAGATATTCCTCGCATTGACGTTACTTTTGTTGGGGAACCCGATTTAAACTTTAATTCCTTAGGCGTGCGCGGCGTGGGAGAAATTGGGATTACTGGCGTGGCTGCCGCAGTTGGGAATGCTATTTATCATGCCACGGGCAAACGCATCCGACAGTTACCCATTACCCCCGATCAGTTGATGGGCTAGAGAACTTTCAATGAGAGAATTACAGCGCATCTTACAAGTTTTTGAGCAGTGTCAACAGGCAGGAGAACACACTGCAATGGCAACGGTGGTTCAAACTAGCGGTTCCGTGTATCGCCGGGCTGGAGCTCGTATGCTTTTGACACAACAGGGAGAGATGATCAGTGCCATTAGTGGAGGCTGTTTAGAAGCAGATGTGTTAGCACGGGCACAACCGCACCTGCAAGGCAACAGTGATCCCACAGTGGTGCGTTATGATACCACCGACCACGAACAAGATTTATTAGTGGGGTTTGGTTTAGGATGTAATGGTATGGTAGATGTCCTGATTGAATCCCTCAGTGATGAAAAGGCGGCCTCTCAACTAACCTTTATTCAGGAGTGTTGGCAGTCTCATCAATACGGCGCGATCGCGACTGTATTTGCAGTAGAGGGAATCTCCCAGCTAACCGTCGGTTCCCGAATTATGTTGAAAGCCGATGGAACAGTCATTAACCAGATCGGGGAAACTGAGATTACGGAAACGCTAATTGCTGATACCCAAAAGGCAATCACTGCCCATCAACCGTTTATTCAATCTTATAGCTGGCAAGAGGGATCAATCAGTGTTCTGTTTGAAGTGATTGCGCCACCGTTACCGTTACTGGTATTTGGGGCCGGCTTTGATGCAATTCCGGTGGTTCAATTTGCCAAACAACTGGGTTGGCAGGTAACAGTAATTGATCATCGACCAGACTATCTGATTCGCGATCGCTTTTCCGAGGCAGATCAGTTATTGGAATGCAATCCTGATCATCCAGACGACTATCAGCATCTATTAACGTCGCAAGCAGTTGCGGTTGTTATGACTCACCGTTATATTAGTGATTTCGCGTTTCTCAAGCATTTGATTCCTTCTGCGGTTCGTTATTTGGGAGTTTTAGGACCCCAACATCGGATGCAGCATTTATGGAAGGATTTGGCACAATTGGAAATTGCTATGACTAATCAACAACGGGTTTATAATCCTGTGGGATTGGATCTGGCAGCAGAAACCCCAGAAGAAATTGCCCTCTCAATTGTTGCAGAAATTCAAGCGGTGATTGGAGGCGGATCCAGTAATTCCTTGCGCGATCGCGCTGGTAGCATTCACCGGAGGCTAGAACATTCATGGGTGAAATTGGAATCATCCTCTTAGCAGCAGGGGCTGCGACACGGTTTTCGCAACCGAAGCAACTTCTGTCTTATCACGGCAAGCCACTCCTTCAGCATCTTACGGAAGTGGCACTTGCATCAGGTTGCCAACCGATTGTGGTGGTTTTAGGGGCATTTGCTTCCCAAATTGAACCGCTACTAACGCCTTTGCCTGTCGCGATCGCGCTCAATGAAAAATGGTCACAGGGAATGGCAAGTTCCCTACAATGTGGGGTCAGTAAAATTCAGGAAATGGCGACTCTATTAGATGCGTTAATCGTGATGTTAGGTGATCAACCCTTAGTGTCACCAGAGGTCATTCAACAGTTAGTGACTCATTATCGCAACAGCGATCGTCGGATTGTGGCATCTCAATATGATGGCATTGTGGGAGTGCCTGCATTATTCGATCAGAGTTTAATTCCAGAACTGATGACACTGCAAGGGGATATGGGGGCAAAACCCATTATTAATCGTTATGATGCAGAGGTTGTCAAAGTTCCATTTCCAGAAGGGGCAATTGATATTGACACACCGCAAGACTGGGAAAAACTTTTAAATTGCTAAGTTGCGATACCGTTGAAATCGCTTAATTCTCGTCTTAATCCTCTTTGATTTAATGGGAGAGCGTCAACCCTAATGGTTCTGATAATCAGCGACCGCCTTCAATTTAGAATAAAAATGAGTGCGGTCAAATAACGGGGTAAAACGGTCAATACTAAATGGTTCAATTTCTTCTTCTTCTTCGTTTTCTTCTTCAGCTTCCTCAGTAATTAATTCCTCATCTTCAACAGGAGAGGGTTCTGAAAGCGGTTGTGGTGGGGACACTTCCTTCATTTCTTCCGCTGCTTCTTCTGAAAACTCTCTTAAGGCTTTTGGTAAGCGCCGACAGATAAGATGCTCAAACTCATGGGTAAAATGAATTTTAGATTGACCGCGACGAGCCCACAAAGATAGAATTTGCTCAACGGAAAAAACTTTATATCGTCCTAAATAAAGGGCTTCAATAATGGCCAAACGTACCCATCTGGGTTCATAATTCTCTAGCCAGCGTTGAGCTAGTTCTTGAGGTGTTTCCCCTTGCAGTTCAAACCCATAATTCTCGATTAACACTTCAATCAGTTGTTGCATGACAACCTTGGTGAGAGGGATATTGCTTTAGGTAGTCATAAGGTGATTCTACCCTGTTACTCATAACTCTACTAATTACAATCCAATTGATCAAGTACCAATTTAGAGAACACTCCTTAAAAGCTAATTGTCATCCGCATGACACTGGTGATAACATCAGCTTCAGTTTCATCTTGATTCGGATTAATATTCCAGATCAGACCAGGGGTTAGCGAAACATTATCAGTCACTTGCCATTGATAAAATCCTTCCAAATGCCAAGGGGTCGCTTTTGGAAAGTTTTGAGCAATGAAATTACCTAAATAAGGCTGTGCGCCGATAATAATTCCCCCTAAGTTATTTTCTTGACCGAGATCAGGGAAGACCAGAGAGAGGGAATAATTCCAGATTTCTCCATCTCCATGATCAAGAGCTTTAATATCAGTATAGCCAACTTGTCCGCCGATTCCGAATTTTTCCTGCGGCTGCCAAAATAGTTCTAAGCCATAAGCGTTGCTAACGATGGGAAATTGACGTAATGTCTCATTTGCAATTGCTGTTCCCACCACAGGAGACGTTAGATCAAGACCATCATTAAAACCAAAATCTCCCTGTTCAAAGTAGCTATGTAAATAATTAAAACTGAAAGCAAGGTTTTCCCTTGCATCCCATGTTAGACCAACTCCTGTGCTATAAGAGCTATTAAATAGTGCTTTTTCGGGATCATTGGCTTCTGGGGTATAATACCCTGCACCGAAGGACACAGAGGGGGTAATCTCTTGAGAAAAGGCGATTCCTGTTCCCCCGCCGAGGTTAAGAATGGGGTTACGTTGAGCGAAGGTAGAAAGAGTAGTAGTGCCAGCGTTTCCGTCCTCAAAAAACGGATTAGCTGCCATTTGATAATCCCGATGTTCGCCGCCAGTTATGCTAATCATGGCGAGGGTTTGGTCACTGAGAGGGAAGCGATAGGTGAGTTTGTCTAAAAAAAAGTCATTATCGCTATTACCGCGCCATTGATGGGTTTGGGTAAATTCACCACTGCCAGAAGCCAGATCAGGGGTGATACTATTACCAGCAGTTAAACGGGTTAACAGTCGATCGCGCCCCGTAAAACTACTTTCAAAGTTAAGCCTAGTTCTCCCCTGTAAAACAGTTTCTTGATTTTCTCCTGCTTGTGAAGAATTGGTTAGAACTAAATTAACGACTCCTCGTAACTGAGTATGGGGGGAAAATTGGGTAACTTCTAATTCTCGCACTCTAGCTGTTGCAGCATCAACTCGTCCCCTCATTACCGCCAATTCTCGGATAAACTCGGTTTCTAGGCGTTCAATCATGGCTTCTTCTTCGGCAGTGGGAGTTTCTTCTAATTGACTTAAACAACGGTTGAGGAGGGCAGCAAACTCGTAGCGCGTGATGGGTTGTTCACCACGAAAGGTTTGATCTGGATAGCCTTGCAGACACTGGTAACGTTCGTGCAGTTGCTGTAAACTATTAAAAGCCCAATCGGTGGGATGAATATCTTCTAGTTCCACAACAGGCGTAACGGGGGAAGGGATAGAGGAATCGGCTTGTGCTTGTGCTGAGGAAAGTATCGTCAGTAAAGTAACATTTAAGGTAATCCAGAATAGATAATAATAGCGCATCAATGATTCCTTTCCCTTGTAGCTTTTTATGATTGAAGTTAAAAATCTCAGCAAGTTTTTTGGTTCCACTCCTGCTATCTCTGATGTTACCTTTTCTGTGCGAGAAGGAGAAATTTTAGGCTTTCTTGGCCCAAATGGCGCTGGAAAAACAACAACTATGCGAATTTTAAGTGGTTATATTCCAGCAACCGCAGGAACTGCAACAATTGGCGAATATGAAGTTCATCAACATTCTTTGGCAGTGCGTAAACGCATTGGTTACCTACCAGAACGTCCCCCTTTATATTTAGATATGACAGTCAAGGGGTTTTTAGGGTTTGTTACCGAATTAAAAGGAGTCCCAAGGCGCGATCGCGCTTACCGTGTTAATACCACCATTGAACGCTGTTTCTTAGAAGAAAAACGCCACACCCTAATCCGTAAACTCTCTAAAGGATATCGTCAACGGGTGGGAATTGCCCAAGCCATTGTTCATGATCCCCCTGTGATTATTTTAGATGAACCCACCATCGGACTCGATCCCCGTCAAATGATTGAAGTCCGAAATTTAATTAAAAGTTTAGCTGGAAAACATACAATTATTCTTTCTACTCATCTTCTCTCGGAAGCTAGTGTCATCAGCGATCGCGTTACCATTATTTCTAATGGAAAGGTAGTTACCAGCAATACCCCTGATCATTTAATGAAGGAACTTGCTGGCGGTGGTGGTTATACTCTCAATGTCGGTGGGGATATAGATGTAGTTAAAAGTACCCTTAATACTCTCCCTGAGATTTCTTCTGTTACGGTGTCTCCCCTAGAAAACAGCGATCGCTATCAAGTTCAAATTACCTGCGTTCCCGATACCGAACCGGGGGATAAAATAGCCACTTTCATTGTTAACTCTGGGCTACATCTTTATGAAATGCAACGCGAAAAACCTACTTTAGAAGATGTCTTTTTAGAATTAACCAATCAAGCTGAAACTGAAGACGCTAATAAGCAGTTAGTAAAAACAAATAATGAATAACCGAGAAAATGATTTTAATTAATAATCTACTAGCGATTTTCCGTCGGGAATTAACCAGTTATTTAACCTCCCCTCTTGCCTATGGAATTACTACTGTTTTTTGGCTAATTTCGGGATTCTTTTTTGTCTCCATTTTATTAGGACCAGAAGGAATTATTCAACAAGTTAGCCAACGGGAACAAATGGGAGTTCCTGTTCCCCCTACTGATGTTGCTTATCAATTTATTAAATTCTACTTTGAATTTTTAGGTGGAATAGTCTTATTTATTCTTCCCGTTCTTTCCATGGCGTTATACACTGAGGAACGGAAACGGGGAACTTTAGAATTAATTGCTACTTCTCCCATCACTAACTGGGTGGTTGCTGTGGGAAAACTCTTAGCTGTTCTTACCTTTTTTATTACTATGATTATTCCCATTCTCGGTTACGAAATTTTTATCTTTAATGCCGCAACCCCTCCTGTTCCCCCTGCGGTTCCCTTATTAGCCCATGCTGCTTTAATTTTATTAGCCGCCTCAGTTTTAGCTTTGGGAATGTTTATCTCTTCTCTCACAGAAAGCACAATTTTTGCCGCTATTCTCACTTTTGCTGTGGTTTTATTTCTTTGGATCACTGATTTAATTGCCAACCAAGTTCCCGGCGTATTTGGCAATGCCTTAGAACATATTTCTTTAATCTCTAATTATGAAACTTTAGTACAAGGGCTTTTAGACACCAATAGCTTAATTGTCTTTGCCAGTTATATTCTATTGGGCATTTTTTTAACCGCCCAATCCGTTGCAGTGATTCGGGGGGATAATTCTTAATAGTTATTCGTTATTAGTCATTAGTCATTAGTCATTAGTCATTAGTTTACAAAGGACAAAGGACAAACAAAAAAAAGACTAAGGACAAAAGCATTTGACATAACCTCGTCCAATCTTTGGTGAATTACCCACAACCAATTCCTACGGAATATGGTTGGAGCTTCTCAGCAGCACCAGCTTGCGCTTCGGTTCGTGACTGAGCTTTACTACTGACGGAAATCCCTGCCGCCAAATTTCTTATATTTATGGCTGCGTTTTCATCTCGATCTATAGAAAGACCACAATGAGGACAATTATGGATTCTTTCTGATAGCTTCTTCGGAACTTTCTTGCCACAGCCTGAGCAATTCTGTGATGTATTTTTGGGATTAACTTCTACCGTTAACTGCCCAGCATTCTCAGCTTTGACAGCTAACCTACTTAGAAATGTCCCCCAACCAGCATCATAGATGGATTTGGCTAGTTTGGTTTTGGCAAGTCCCTTAATGTTGAGTTTTTCATGGGCAATAACATCTCCTTTGCTGAGAATTGATTTAATGGTGTTAAAGTGGAAGTCTTTTCTCTGTCTAGCAACTTTTTGGTGATGTTTTCCAAGTTGCTTAACTGCTTTTTGATAGCGTTTACTTCCTTTCTGACGACGAGAAACCTTCTGCTGTAGCTTTTTGAGTCTATCTTGTCCTTTTCGATAAAACTGAGGAATTTCTACTTTCTCGCCTTCAGAAGTCACCAAAAAGTCCTTCAATCCCAGATCAATTCCCAACGTATTTTCTGAGGTGGGAACAATGTTAATGGTTGACTCTGGAACTGAGATATCTTCTAGAGAAAGCGTTAAGTAGTAACCATCAGCTTTCCTTGTTACCTGAGCGGTTTTAATCTTGAACCCATCGGGTAGAGGACGATGTTTAATCAACCGAATTGTCTTAAACTTAGGTAAGGTGATGTAGTCACCTTGAATACAATCAGGTTTGACTTGTGGAAAAAGAATTGTTCGATAACGTCCTTTTCCCTTAAATCTTGGCTTACCTGATTTCTTCCCATTCTTATCCCCTCTAAGCCAACGCTGAAAAGCTAAGTCAACTCTTTTTACACAATCTTGAAGGACTTGTGACTGAACCTCTTTGTACCAAGGTCTATCCTTTTTCAGTTGAGTTAGCCTTTGTTTTTGCGAAAAATAAGTGGGACGATCAGATAACTCTGGGAGATGACAGATTAAAGGGCATGAGTTAACAGCCGTGCGATGAGTTTCCCACCAGTCGAACCTTTGACCTAACAAATAGTTGTATTGACAGCGAAGCATCTCTAGCCATTTTTCAATCTTGGCTACTTGCTCTTTGTCAGGTTTGAGGCGATATTGATAGGAAACTCGCATTACTTTAATGAATTAACCCGTGTTACCTTTAATATAACACATAACTTTCACATTGACATTAATTAATGAAACAAATAACCATAAGATGTACTGAGGAAGAACATCAGCAACTTCTCTCTTACTGTAAACATAAGGGTAGAAGCCACGCAGGAAGTAATAAGAGAACAGATCAGAAAGTTATCAATCTCAGGGGTGTTGAACCTCCTCACGCTTTGCTCCGGTCGATTGATAGCGATTCATCCCCACCCAAATCAAAGATTGTGGATGGGGAATTCTCGCTTATTCTGCTAAACTAACTCTAGATTAAGAAACGTTAAAAAAGATTACCGTGACAGTAACCTCAAATCAAGCAAAACGAACACCCTTATATGATCGAATTATCGAGCAGGACGCTCGAATGACAGAATTTGCTGGCTGGGAAATGCCAGTGCAGTTTTCAGGCTTAAAAACAGAACACGCGGCGGTGCGAGAAGCCGTGGGGATGTTTGATATCTCCCACATGGGGAAGTTTTTACTTTCGGGAGAAAACTTAACTGAACAATTACAATTTCTTGTTCCGTCTGACTTATCCCGTCTTTCCCCTGGCGAGTCGCAATATACAGTGCTACTAAACCCACAAGGGGGAATCATTGATGATTTTATCTTCTATTATCAAGGGAATAATCGTGGGGTTGGTATTGTAAACGCCTCTACCTGCGAAAAAGATAAAAAGTGGCTACTGGACAATCTCGAAAAAACATCAGTGCAACTGAATGATGTCTCGGAAGAACAGATATTATTAGCTGTACAGGGGCCAAAAGCCATTCATACCCTTACTCCCCTAGTAGAAGGAGATATTACATCTCTTAAAGCCTTTAGCCACACTGAAGCCTCAATTTTTGGCGAATCTGCCTTTATCTCCCGAACTGGCTACACTGGCGAAGATGGGGTAGAAATTATGCTGCCAATTACGGCGGGGAAAAAATTATGGGAAGCCCTCTTAGAAGCTGGCGCAACTCCCTGTGGGTTAGGCGCAAGGGATACTCTTCGCATTGAAGCGGCTTTATCCTTGTATAGCCAAGATATTGATGAGACAACCACTCCCTTGGAAGCTGGTTTAGGTTGGTTAGTTCATCTTGATGATAAAGGAGACTTTATCGGAAGAGAGGTGCTAGCTAAACAAAAAGCAGAAGGCGTACAACGCCGTTTAGTCGGATTAGAAATGCAAGGGCGAGGGATTGCTCGTCATGACTATCCTATCTTTTTAGAGGGGGAAGAAGTGGGAATTGTCACCAGTGGCACTTTGTCGCCTACACTGGGAAAAGCCATTGCTCTCGGATATCTTCCTAAATCCCTCTCTAAAGTGGGACAACCCCTAGAAATTGACATTCGCGGTAAGAAATATCCGGCAGAAGTGGTGAAAAAACCCTTCTATCGTACCGATAATCCACCTCCGAAAAAATAGCAGGGTGGTTTCCTTTTCCTGAAATTACCCTTAGGTGAGGTGATGGTGAGGGGGAGAGGGGGTGATGGTGAGGGGGGGAGTTACTGCTGAGTTGGAACTTGGTTTTGTTCTTGAGTAGCTAAAAACTCCTTCATTACTTTTATTTGGGCAGAATCAGGATGGGCATAAGGATGCCTTTCCTTCACTTTTGCAATCGCTTCTTCGAGGGAAAGCCCTTCCACTTGCATGAGATGTAACGCACAAACGGAGGGAGAACGCCCCACTCCTGCTAAACAATGAACATAGATGCTATGGTTCTTTTTGTGCCAACGGGCTAGAATGTTACATGCTTGTTGGAAATGCTCTACTTCAGGAATGCCTCCTGTTGCCCCATCAGGAATCGCAACATTTTTCCAGACAAAACGGTGATGAATTTCTTTGGGAACTTTTACTTCATCGGGTTCAGTTAAACATAATATCGAGGTAATTCCAACTCGGCTTAAATAAGCGATTTCTTGATCTAATTTGGGAAAAGAACCGACGGCTAGACGATTGGGAATAATCCAAGAAAAACGATGAGACATTACAGTAAGGAAGTGGCTACACCTATTTATATTAGCAAGGTTGACTCTAGTTTATTGCTAGTTTTGTGAAAATTAGGGGAAGGAAGTCCTAGTGATTTCGAGCAAAGTGATTTCCCAAACTAAACGGGGCTGTACATAATTATTGAGATATTGACGGGCTGTTTCTAGGGATTGTAACTGAGACTTAATGTTAGTTGTAATTTTAGATTGTAAGTAGTTTTTCCAGCATAATTGTTGTAAGTAATCAATTAACCAAAGTTGAGTTAAAAAGTCAAGTTCATTGGCGATTTTTTTAGCTAAACTTAGGGAAAAGGTGACGTTACTTAAAAAAGATTGTTCCTCATATTGAATTAGTTTTTCTAATTTCTCTAATAAGTCAGAAGAAATATTTTGTAAGTGCTGACTGGCAATAATGGCTTCCCCAGGACTTCCTTGCGCGATCGCGCATAGAGTTTCTTGTTCTATAATGTCCTTATGCTCGGTTTGTGCTAAGACTTGTTTTAATTCAGCAGTGGCTAGCCGCGAAAAGGGAATACGCTGACAGCGAGAAACTAGCGTCGGTAAAAGCGCATCAGGACTAGGCGCAATTAAAATAATAGTTGCCCGTCCGGGTTCTTCTAGGGTTTTGAGGAGGGCATTGGCGGCGGCTTCAGCCATAGTCTGGGCGGCTTGAATGATGACAACGGCACGGGGGGCTTCTAAAGGCGGACGAGATAAAAAGTGGCTAATTTCGCGAATTTGCTCGACCCGAATTTGAGGTGATCCTTTGCGTTTTAAGCCAGCTTCCTCGGCTTCGGCTTCTGTGTAGCGTTTCCCCTGATGTAGATAGGTGGGTTCAACAGTGAGTAAGTCAGGATGGTTTTTTGCTTCCACTTTTTGACGGACAAGGGATAAATTTTGTTCCCCTTGTAATAGTAAAGTGCTAAACGCGATCGCGCCTAAATAACGCCCCACTCCCGGGGGCCCACTAAACAAATAAGCAGGGGCAATGTGTTGTGTTTTTACTGCACTGGTTAATAATTCTACTGCTTGTTCCTGACCAATTAATTGCGAGAAAACCGTCATCTTGTTTTAATCGTTACCAAGTTTAATCCTCGGATCAACTTGTTGTAATAGCAAATCTGCTAAAAGATTGCCAACAATTAACATTAAAGCCCCAATCATTAAACTAGCCATCACTAAATATAGGTCTTGAGCTAACACTGCTTGTAAAATTAATCGTCCTAACCCTGGCCAATTAAAGAAGAATTCGGCAATAAATGCCCCACTCAGAAGGTTCGCAAATTCAAATCCTAAGAGAGTAATGAGAGGATTAACGGCATTACGGAGGGCATGAACATAAATTACGCGGTTTTCGGGTAAGCCTTTTGCCCTTGCTGTTTGTACATAGTCTTGGCGTAACACATCAAGTAATTCCCCACGAGTAATTCGTTGTAAGCCCGCAAATCCAGTGACACTAAGAGCAATTGTTGGCAGGATCATGTGCCAACCAATATCTAAAATTCTTCCGAAAAGTGAGAATTCATTGTGATTAATGCTAGTCATTCCCCCCACAGGAAACAAGGGAGATGTAGCTTGAGCGACAAATAGTAAAATTAGGGCAGTAATTAAACTGGGAAATCCTTGTCCTAAGTAACTCAGAACTCGTAGAAATCGATCTAAAGGTTGATTTTGTCTAACTGCGCCAAAAATTCCTAAAGGAATCGCGATCGCCCAAGTAAAGAAAATAGAGGCAAAAGTTAGTAGTAATGTCGCTGGAACTCGCTCTAGAATTAAATCTATTACTGAGCGAGAATAAACAAAGCTGGTGCCAAAATCTAAACGAGTAATAATACCTACTAACCAATACCAGTATTGGACAAAGGCTGGTTGATCTAAGCCAAATCGTTGTTCGAGATCTCGAATAGTTTCGCTAGAAATTTGGGGATTTTGACGTAGTGTGTCGAGATAATCGCCAGGGGCAAGTTGAATAATGGCAAAACTAAGCACTGAAGCTAAAAAAAGTGTCAGTATTGCTTGTAATATTCGTTTATAGATGTAAAGAGCGGTATTTCCTTTAAATTTTTGAAGAAAGGAAAGAAAAGAAAATTTTTGTTGAGAAATTGCCTTGGTCATACCTAAATTTGTCAAGATAATTAATTGAGAGAGACAATTAATTTTGGAGGATTTTAAGAATGACTGAATTAACGATCAATAATCATCCTTATGCGTCTATCCCTTCAGGATACTTAAATCTTATGGGCTATGTAAATGAATCGCAAGTGAATGGACCAGGAGTGAGGGCTGTGGTTTGGGTTCAAGGCTGCGATCGCGCTTGTTCTGGTTGTTTTAATCCCAATTCTTGGTCATTTGAAATTAATGAACTGATTTCTGTGGAGGAAGTCGCCCAACAAATCCTCAGTAATCCTAAAAATCAGGGCGTTACCTTCTCAGGCGGAGAACCCTTTTGGCAAGCCTCTGCTTTAACTCAACTTGCCCGAAAATTAAAGGCAGCAGGCTTAAATGTGATGTCCTTTAGTGGTTTTACTCTGCAAGAGTTACAATCAGGAAAAGCCCCACAAGGAGCGTCAGACCTTCTTAATGAATTAGATATTCTCATTGATGGGCCTTATGTTCCTTCCCAAGCGATTAATGATCCCACTTCTCTAGTGTCTTCCCGCAATCAGCAAGTGCGAGTGTTTAATCCCGCACTCAAAGATCAACTAAATTGGGGAAGTGACCAAATTGAGGTTCATGTACTTAAAGATGGAAGACGCATTGTTACCGGGTATCATAGTTCGGAAATATTAGGGGACTAGCCGTTAACGCTGATCTTCAACAGGCAACGCCTCTAATTCCACCGTAATTTCTTCAGTGTCTCCTGCTCTTTCAATCAAAAGCGTTACTTCATCGCCAATGTTTTGCTGTTCCACAAGACGCTGAACTTCTTCTGATTCGGTGACAGTTTGCCCATTGAGTTCTTTAATAATATCTCCGGGTTGTAAGCGCGATCGCGCTGCTGGGGATCCCTCAACAACTTCTACAATCACTACTCCAGAATCACTTTCTATTTCGATACCCTGCCGTGCAAATTGTTCTTCGAGACGGCGTTTAATTTCGGGAGTGAGGCTTGCCATGCGAACCCCCACATAAGGATATTCTACTCGCCCTGTTTCCACAATCTGTTGGGCAACATCTCTCGCAGTATTAATGGGAACAGCAAATCCTAAGCCTTGGGCTTGTCCAATCATTGCCGTATTAATGGCAATCACTTCCCCACGGGCATTTAAAAGGGGCCCTCCTGAATTACCGGGGTTAATAGCGGCATCAGTTTGAATAAACTGCACTCGTTTATCAGGAACGCCAATGGCAGAACCCGGTCGCCCTGTGCCACTAATTACGCCCACTGTCACCGTTTCTTCTAAGCCTAAAGGATTACCGATCGCGATCGCCCATTCTCCCGGTCTAACCGCATCAGAATCCCCTAAAGGAATAGTGGGCAAATCGTCAGCATCAATTTGAATTACCGCCATATCAGTTAAGGGATCTTCTCCTAAAACTTCCCCTTCATAACTGCGCCCATCTCGTAGCTCAATCATCACGGTATCAGCGTTATCAACCACGTGGGCATTAGTTAAAATTGTTCCATCACTATCAATAATAAATCCTGATCCTAGTCCTTCTTGTCTTCTTTCTGGAAGGTTTTCAGGAATAGCATCCCCAAAGAAACGCTCAAAAAAGGGATTATTAAAAATCTCAGGCATTTCCGTTTCCACCACTCGTTCCACATCCACTCGTACCACTGCAGGACTGGTATCTTCCACGACATCCGTAATAAAGTTTCTATCCTCAGCCGTGGGATTTAAGGGGCGTTCCTCAGAATTATCATTACTATTCTCATTAGAGTTCTCAGAAAATAGTTCTGAATCCTCCTCTGGAGACTCAGCAGGTGATTCCGAATTATTATTTGTGGGGGAATCAAAAGCTAATTCAGCACAACTACCTAAAACAGGAAGTGTTGTTACCGTTAATAGTAAAGATAACCAATAACCTTTATTTCGTTTCATAATTAATAATCATCAACTCAACGATTAGACTTTAGCCAAGAACCAGACCAAGGAATACCTCCCACTTCCAAACCACAATTGTCACTGGTCGCCTCTAATAAGGTTTTTCCGCGACGGTGAGATAACTTCAGGTGGACTTGACCTTGCATTGTATCGCGACAAGCAAACTTTAATCCCTTTTCGGTAGGCGCACGGAGAAGTGTCCCTTCACGATCCGTTGTTCCGACAACCTCTGCTATCAATTCTGACCCAACTGCCCTCATTTTCCATTGTCCCCAAGGCTGAATTTCCCAAGACACTTTTGAGTTCCAAGGAACAAATTCATAAAATTTTCCCTGATGATGGAAACAAATTAGGGCTACCTCTTCTCCTAATCCTAACACCTCTCGCCGTCCGCCCCCTGCCGTTAACGCAAGATCAGTGTCTTCTTTGAAGGCATTACAGTTTAGCCAAAACCATTTCGCAGGGAAAGCGCGTCCCCAGTTTTTTTCACTGTAAGCAGGGGCGTTAGTAAAATTATAAGTCTTTCCTTGCCATTGAATAAACCCTGTGGCTAGTCCATGGGCGATCAAAATTTGCCACCCAGGTTCAAAGAGGGGGAAAAAAGATAACCAGCCTGCAGTTGCTTTTTGCGGACGATGAGAATCTCCCCAGCCATAAATGGGGGTAATTTCATATTCCCAAGTGACTGTCTCGCCAGTAGTCGGATCAAATAATTTACCTTGGTTAAGCCTCGCAGTGGCTTGATATCCTTCCTCAATTTGTTGCTTAAACTGATTGGGGGTTAATTCTCTGGGAAAACTACCAAGGGGGCGTTTTTGCCAATGTCCTAAACCTAAACGCTTTTGATCAGCCCAGAACCCTTTAACATTAGGGAAGGTACGCCAAAAATATTCGTCGTCTGGTCCCAAAATTTGCGCTCCTCCCCCACTATAAGCAGTTCCCCCTTGCGGATCATCAATGGAGTACATAAAGGCAAAGGTTTGGTTAATTTCGGGGAGGGTAACGCGATAATACCAGCCTTCAAAAAAGCGAGTGGCTACTGGTAAAGGTAAAAAATGATAGCCACTATGCGGCGTTTGTTTTTGCAGCATTTTTTTGTCCTTTGTTGTTTGTCCTTCGTCCTTTGTGTGTAAACCAATGACTAAATTCAAGTTGGGCTTCCCAAAATTTGTTCCACCCAACCACAATTTTTTTTAATAACATTTCGATAAACTAGCACTACTAGACGATCCCCCCCAATCCCCCCAGGGTCGTTTCATTCTCCTGAAATTCCCCTCATGTGGGGAGGTGGGGAGATAGGGAGATGGGGAGACAAAATCCCCTTCCAGGTTTGTGCTTCATTCTAGACTTTAGGAAAAGAAAGCAATTTAGCCCCTTTTTCTTAAGAAGAAGTTAAATCAGAAAAAATAATCGCGATTTCCCTACTATGTAAGGGTTTCAGGCGATTACTTTCAATTTTAACCCCGAGAATGAAACAGCCCTGCCCTTAGTAAGAGGGGCGAAGGGGGGATCGGTATGCAACAGAATTTGTTAGATTCCATGTAACAAATTTTAATTACTCAATCTCAATCGAACTCGGTGCGGAAGCGCTGGTGCTGCTAGTAGAAACTGTAGCTTGACGGTAATCATTATAAAGCCGATCGCGCCAATTAAAGAAGGCTTCATAAGCAGGGTTATCCCCAATTCCCGGGAGGGCTTTTCCAGCGAGTTGTTCAGGGAGATCAAGGAAGGATTTTTCAGGGAATTTCAATAATAAGCTCAAACCAGCGACACTAAAGTCAGCTAACGTGGGGGTATTTCCCGTAAGATAGGGCTGCTCTCCCAAAATTAAGCATAAAGCATCTAAATCTTGTTTGAGACTTCCTTCTGCCGCTTTTAAGGCTTCTCCGCCGACACCAACGCCACTGCCAATGGTTTCTAATAAGTCCGAGGGAATGCCACTGACAATGCTTTTTACAAAATCAGGGGTATCAGGGGGTAACACCGCAGCGCGGAGGGCTTCATTGCGATTTAAAGCCCCAATAAAGGCTTTTCTGCTTTTGATGCCAATGGACTCATCTGCCCATTCTTCCATCATTAGGCTTAATCCTCGTTCTTTCGCACTACTGGGAACTAAGGGACGATCAGGGTAGGTGCGGTCAAGGTACATGGCAATTTCGGTGGAGTCAGCGACAACAGTTTCCCCGTCTTTTAACACTGGGACTTGTCTTTGCCCTGACATTTGGAACACTTCCACTTGCCCGACACCAGGGGTAACTTCAATTTTACGGTATTCTAGCCCTTTATAATCAAGTAAGAAACGGACTTTTTCGCTATATTGAGACAGTTCAAATTGATAGAGTTCTAACATGATAATTTTTCAGCAACATTACTTTCATAAAAGTTAACATTAATACGGCGTAGTGAGTTATTGAGTATGGCTAATTGGGAAGAAATTGCAGGGAATTCAGTATTGTTACCATCACAGCCGAAAGGGATCATTCATTTTTTGGGTGGGGCTTTTGTTGCTACTGCTCCACAAGTAACGTACAGTTGGCTGTTGGAGTCTCTAGCTGAGGAGGGATATGCGATTATTGCTACCCCTTTTCTTAATGATTTGAATCATAGCGCGATCGCGCAGCGAGCTTTAAACCGCTTTGAAACGGCTTATCAACGGTCAGGGTTATTCCGACGCTATCTCCCCATCTATGGCTTAGGACACAGTATGGGGTGTAAATTGCATTTACTGATTAATAGTTTATATGAGGTACAGCGATCGGGAAACTTATTAATTTCTTATAATAATTATCCAGCACGAAAATCTGTTCCCTTAGTAGAACAACTAAATAATTTAGTCGAATTTGATTTAGAATTTACTCCTTCCCCAGAACGAACTTACGAAATTCTAAGAAGTGACTATAAACCAGCGCGAACGTTGTTAGTACAATTCCAAAACGATACGATTGATCAAACAGAACAATTAAAGCCAATTCTTGAGCAGCATTCTCCCAGTTTAATTTCTTATTTACAGCTTTCTGGAAATCATCTAACTCCTGTTAATCCAAAAGAGTGGAATTGGAATCCTGGCAGTAGTTTTTCCCCATTAGATGCCTTAGGACAATGGTTTAAACAACAGTTTTATCGCGATATTGAGCAACTGAAAAAAGAAGTTTTGCGCTGGCTTGATCCGATTGTTGTTTAAGAAGTTTGAGTCGAAAAATAATGACAAAATTTGCTAAAATTAAAGTATAGTTTATTAATTGAATTACGGAGAATAAAATGAATAGTTGTATTTTAATGGCAACAATTACCAGCCAACCTCAGTTACGTTATACCCCAGAGAATCAAACTCCCTTAGCCGATATGATGGTGGAATTTCCCAGTTTAAAAGAGTCTGATCCCCCATCAAGCCTCAAAGTGGTTGCTTGGGGAGATTTAGGCACTGAAGTTTCTCAAAATTATCAAGCTGGGGAACAGGTAATTTTAGAAGGTCGCCTGAGAATGAACATTATTGAACGTCAAGAAGGGTTTAAGGAAAAACGTGCCGAGTTTACCCTTTCTCGCATTCATCGCGTCGGCGGTGGCGGTAATGTTCCTACTCCTTCCTCCCAAGCCAAGACTGATACTGACACAAGTTCAGAAAATGTGGTGCAGTTTCCCCAGTCACAGCCATCCCAACCAGCAGAAGCTACGTCTCAAGATGATAGTAATTTAGATGATATTCCCTTCTAAAATATTCCCACCAATTTCCCAAAAGAAAATTAGAATAAAGGTTTAAGGAGGGTGCGTTAAAACCGCAAGGTGAATGGCGCATATTGATTGATGAAAAAGTTACCCATTGTTGCTATTATCGGTCGCCCTAATGTGGGAAAATCAACGTTAGTTAACCGTTTAACGGGGAGTCGCAACGCCATTGTTCATGATGAAGCTGGAATCACCCGAGATCGACTGTATGAACCGAGTTTTTGGCGCGATCGCGATTTTTTAGTGGTAGATACAGGGGGCATTGTCTTTGATGATGACAGTGAATTTTTACCTGAAATTCGCCAACAAGCCATGTTAGCCTTATCAGAAGCCGTGGCAGCGATTTTTGTTGTGGATGGACAAACAGGGCCCACCGCTAGTGATGAAGAAATAGCCGAATGGTTACGTCAACAATCAGTCCCTGTTTTCTTAGCCGTTAATAAATGCGAATCTCCTGAACAAGGATTAATTCAAGCTGCCGAATTTTGGGAATTAGGATTAGGAGAACCCTATCCTGTTTCTGGGATTCATGGCAGTGGAACAGGGGATTTATTAGATGCAGTTTACCCTTGTTTTCCCCCTGTGGAAGAGTTACCTGAAGCGGATGAAGAACAAATTAATGTTACGATTATTGGTCGTCCGAATGTGGGAAAATCTAGTTTATTAAATGCCTTAACAGGGGTTAGTCGTTCCATTGTCAGTTCAATTTCAGGAACAACTAGAGATGCCATTGATTTAGAAATAGAACATCAAGGACAAAGATATCGCCTGATTGACACCGCAGGGATTCGGAAAAAGAAAAATATCCGTTATGGGGCAGAATTTTTTAGTATTAATCGTGCTTTTAAAGCGATTCGGCGTTCTGATGTAGTTCTCTTGGTGATTGATGCTTTAGAAAGTATTACTGATCAAGATATGAAACTTGCAGGACGGATAGAAGATGAAGGAAAAGCTGCAATTATTGTGGTGAATAAATGGGATGCCTTAGAAAAAGATTCCCACACGATTTATGAGTATGAGAAAATGTTGCGCGATCGCGTTTATTTTATGCACTGGTCGCCGATTATTTTTGTTAGTGCCTTGACAGGAAAAAGGGTCAAAAGTATCTTTGATTTAATTCAAACAGTTGCCCAAGAACATCGCCGCCGCGTTAGTACCGCCGTGATTAATGAGGTGATTCAAGAAGCCACCGCTTGGTATTCTCCCCCCACCACTCGTCAAGGAAAACAAGGGAGAATTTATTATGGCACTCAAGTGAGTAGTCAACCCCCAACCATTGCCTTATTTGTGAATGATCCCAAGCGATTTAATGATCCCTATCGCCGTTATATTGACCGTCAATTCCGAGAACAGTTAGGCTTTCAAGGAACACCTTTACGTTTAATTTGGCGCGGTAAACGCCCCCGTGAAGTAGAAGAAAATAGCCTCAATCGTGCAACTAGAGTATAATATTAATAAATGGACTTACTGCGATCGCTACCCATTGGCTTATACTTAGAAGAGCCTCAAACCTGGTTACATTATCTTGATCCTCGCATTAAATTAGCTTGGTTAATGGGGTTTTTAATTACCCCAATTCTTGCTAATCCTTTTTGGCGAATTGGCTTAGTAATTGCCTTAATTTTACTAACCTTTATTGCCAGAATTCCTGCACGCGTTTGGCGACAGCAAATGGTTTGGTTAATTGTTATTAGCCTTTTTATTTTCGTTTTAACCTGTATCTTTGATGATGGACTTGCCATTGACCATCAACCACGATTACCCAGTAGCGATCTCGATTTACCTCAACCTACTGACTATCAGTATGTTTTAATTGACCAAGGAGTAACTGTAACGCGACGATCTTTAGAACTAGGTATTCGGGTTAGTACCCTAATTTTTACCCTCATTTATAGTACCAATCTTTATCTTTTAACCACCGCACCAGAAGAAATTACAGCAGGGTTAGAAACCCTAATGAAGCCCTTAAAGCGGCTTGGGATTCCCGTTACAGAAATCATTTTAACTCTCACCCTTTCCTTACGCTTTATTCCCCTTGTTTTAGAGGAAATTCAAAACCTGATGCGTTCTGTGAGTACCCGAGCGATTAATTGGAAAAAATTAGGACTCCGTCGCAGCTTTGGCTTATGGTTAATGCTTGCAGAAAAGCTATTGGAAAACTTATTATTGAGAGCAGAACAAATTGCCGTGGCTATGGAAGTGCGAGGCTTCACCAGCCCCAATGAACACCAAGTACAATGGCATCGTTTAACCCTCCGAGGAAGAGACTGGGTAGCAGTTGGGGCAATTGTCCTCTTTTTAGGCGGACGCTTAGCTTGGGGTAGTGCTTGACTAGGTTTTTGTAAATAAGAATTGACGAGTGATCCTGCGCAGTCGTACAGCGAAACGAA
Source organism: Euhalothece natronophila Z-M001 (assembly GCF_007904085.1). GTDB lineage: Bacteria > Cyanobacteriota > Cyanobacteriia > Cyanobacteriales > Rubidibacteraceae > Halothece > Halothece natronophila. The sequence continues at coordinate 194,476 of NZ_CP042326.1, read as the reverse complement.
CGCGCGAGTTGTAGTGGTAGGATTCTCAGCCCTCCTGCTAAAAACCATGACAACTCAGTAAAATCTGTGTTAAAACATATATCTCTTAGGTTAGAAGTCAGAAAAAACACTTAATTATTATCCTTTTGGCAGAGATAATTAAGGGAGGAAAGCTCATGCGCCGCTTAATATTAACAGGCTTAAGTTCTCTATTTGTAACCTTGGGAGTAACCCCTGTTGCTATTGCAGAAGCCACAACTACCTCCGAACAAGTAACTAATAACCATCAGCAGAATAATGTTCGAGATACAGAAGCCTTTAGCTTAGTCTCTTCTGCCTATAGAGGGGACTTAACGGAAGAAGGGATTCCCGCTTATGCTCAATTTGAACAAGCCTATATTGCAGGAGAAATTGATGCGGAAAGTTTAGTCAATAGCGCGATCGAAGCTGGACATTTATCCTCAGAAGCAATAGAAGATGAAGCCTATCTTGCTGCTGTTACCCTCCATTTAGATAATTTGGCGGGACAAAGTCCTACCCGCTAGTCTCTACATTCTAATCAAAAACTCCCCATAGAGCATTTTTTATCAATGATCCATGATAGCAGTGATCTTCTACCAAGAGTAGAACGAATACTGCTACTAACTTTCTTGATGAAAAACTACTAATTAATCAGCATAACTGTTACAGTTTTTTGTGCTGAAATTTGGGTTTCTCCCACTGGAATTACGGCTAAAGCATTAGTTTGAGCAAGATTAATTAAGTTACCAGAACTGTGGCTTCCTCCAGCTAAATGGAATTGATACTCGCCACCGATCGCGCTTACTTTTCCCCATAAATAAGTTTCTCGTTTGCCATTAGCTTTTAATGCTTGTTGAGTTTTTGCCGTAACAAAAGTGGGTTCAATATTGCTAGTTTGACCTGATAATTTTTTAATCGCTGGGGCAACAAATCGCCAAAAGGTAACTAAAGCAGAAACAGGGTTTCCCGGTAAACCAAAATAGTAACAATTGGGAAAAGTCGCAAAAGTAAGGGGCTTTCCGGGTTTAATGGCAACCGAATTAATTTTAATGGTTCCACCTAATTCTGTTAATATACTCTCAATATAATCATAATCGCCAACAGAAACACCACCTGTCGAAATAACGAGATCAGAAGAAGAAATAGCTTGCGCGATCGCGCTTTTTAAGGCTTCTTTATCATCCCGAATAATTCCTAATGGAATTGCCACCCCTCCTTGTTGTTTTACCAGTTCTTTTAAGGCATATTGATTAGAATCAACTAATTGTCCTCGCTTTAACGTCTCATTGGGCATCACTAACTCATTACCACTGGAAAACATGGTAATCCGAGGACGACAATAAACGGACACTTCTCGACATTGCATTGCCGCTAAAATCGCAATTTCTGGTGCTTTAATGGGAATACTGACAGGTAATAAGCATTGTTTTGCCTGATAAAAACTCCCCTGTTTTCGGACAAATTGCCCACTTTCTGGCGCAGAAAAAACCTTGACTTGATCGCCCTCTCGTTCTGTTTCTTCTTGCATAATAATCGTATCTGCACCAAGGGGAAGCATCCCACCTGTAAAAATTCGGGCTGCTTGTCCTTTATCTAAACGGTGAGAGGGGGCAACTCCTGCAGGGATTTCTTCTATAATGTTTAAGGTAACAGGATGATCGGAGGTCGCTTGAGAGAGATCGCGCGATCGCGCTGCATAACCATCCATTGCTGAATTATCCTCATGGGGATAGTCTAACTCACTGCTCACAGGAGTTGCTAAAATTCTTCCTGCTACAGCATCTAGGGTGACAGTTTCTGTCGCCGTCAGTGGTTGAATGGCATCTAAAATGATTTTTTCGGTGTCTTCAACAGAGAACATAATCGTTAGCAATTCGCAGTTATGCGTTTCAATTTAACAATTTTTCCAAACTTAGCGCGAGGAAGAAACTCAAGAGACATTAGTTGTCAGTCCAGACGATGGAATGGGAAAATAATAAATATGTCTCGGAATCATTAAAAGTAAAATTGACGCATGGTAAAAACAGTTGCAGACGCAATGACCACGGATCCAGCAGTGGTTCAACCCGAAACTCCCCTCAAAGAAGCAATTAAACTACTGGTAGAAAAGAAAATTAGTGGCTTGCCTGTAGTGAATGAGGAAGGAAAGTTAGTAGGAGTTCTATCCGAATCAGATTTAATGTGGCAAGAAACTGGAGTTGATACACCTCCTTATATTATGTTTCTTGATAGTGTAATTTATTTACAAAATCCAGCCCAATATGAGAAAGAACTCCATAAGGCTTTAGGGCAAACCGTGGGGGAAGTGATGAGTGATCGCCCCATTGCTATAACGCGCGATCGACCTCTCAAAGAAGCCGCGCAAGTCATGCACAAGCGAGAAGTGCGTCGTTTACCCGTAGTTGATGATAAAGAAGCGGTGGTCGGAATTATTACTCGCGGTGATATTGTAAAAACAATGGCAGATCAATAAACTCTGTCTGAAACATATATGTCTCTTAACTGAGAAGTAAAAGAAAGCACGGGATTATTGGGGTAGTGGCGAAGCTCATTAATGGTAAACTTTTCCCTGAGCCACATCCCAACTGGCAAGTTAATTCAGTTTGCGATGTCGAATATACTGCTTTTGCCAGCCTACACTAGCTTTAACAAAGGATGTTCTGATAAAGTGTAGGATGCGATTTAATGGCACTGGATATAAGCGCGATGTTGAAGAATGATGAATGGATTAAAGAGAAGGCAAGTCAGGGGATGATTTCGCCCTTTGAATCGCAACAGATTCGGAGGCTAGAGAATGATCTCCCAGTCATTTCCTATGGCTTGAGTAGTTTTGGCTATGACATTCGACTCTCCCCCAATGAGTTTCGGATTTTTCGACACATTCCAGGAACGATTGTTGATCCGAAAAATTTTAATCCCGCTAATTTAGAACCTACGGAATTATGTACAGATGAAACTGGTAGTTATTTTATTTTACCAGCCCATTCTTATGGACTTGGTGTAGCATTAGAAAAGTTAGATATTCCTGATAATGTAACCGTAATTTGTATTGGAAAATCGACTTATGCACGTTGTGGTTTAATCGCAAATATTACCCCTGCAGAAGCAGGTTGGCGTGGTTATTTGACATTAGAAATTTCTAATTCTTCTAGTGCTGATTGCAAGATTTATGCCAATGAAGGAATTGTTCAATTAGTGTTTTTAGAAGGTGATCCTTGTTCAGTCAGTTATGAAAAGCGTAAAGGGAAATATCAAGAACAGCCTGATCGCGTTACTTTAGCTCGTATTTAATAAGGAAAATTAATAGAGATAAAATATGGATAAATTTCGAGTCGAAGTCATCAAAGCAACCCCCAATCCACAGCAAGTAATGTGGTTAGCAATGCATCAAGATTATGCAGAGGACTTAGTATGGGAAAAGCGCGATCGCGCTCCTGATGAAGCCAAAGCAGGGGAAAATGTTATTAAGTATTTATTAGCTGGAGAAAGAGGGCATTATGGGCCCCTAGAACATCCTCAAATTACTTTTAATGTGGGATTTTTTCCTCACTCCATGATGCAACAAATTCGCACTCATAGAGTTGGTGTGAGCTTCGATGTGCAGTGTCTTGCCGGTGATACTGAAGTCACTTTTGTTCAAGCCTCTGGTAGTCTCAGAAAAATCAAAATTTCTGAACTTTACGATTTATGGGCAAATGGAGAAAAAGCCGTTCGAGAACGTAAAATTTGCGGACGAAATAATGAGAAACCAGGTGCTTATCGCCGTGACTGTAAAAAACGCCTTCAAAAAATGCCCCTCCGTGTCTTAAATGAAGAGACAGGAGAATTTGAAACTAGTCATATTAAAGATGTCATCTGTAGTGGGACTCAGCCTGTTTACCGCTTGACATTGGAGGATGGAAAAACCTTAGATTGCACAACTAATCATAAACTGTTAACAACTGAGGGCTGGCAACGAATGGGTGAAGCAGTTGGTTTAGTTTCAGATGGAGAAGTAACTAAAAATCAAAAAGATTGCTGGATTTTATGTAATGGTATTGCTGTTTTAGACAAAAAAATTTCTGATAATAAACAATCTCGAATCAAAGCTCATCCTGTTAAAGTTGCGAAAGTTGAATATTTAGGCTTACAAACTACCTATGATTTAGAAGTAGCAGAACCTTGGCATAATTTTGTTGCAAATGGGATGGTTGTTCATAATTCCTTCCGATATACAGGAAAGCGTATTCTTGATGTTGTAGATGGGAAAAGAAATGTGGAAGAAGTATTTTATTTACGCCCCGTTGGAGATTATACCAATCGTCAAGGAAAACGCTATTCTTACACAGAAGAACAACGTAATGCTGATTTAGAATGGTGTTTAGAAGCCTGTAAACGTTATCAACAAAGAATTAATGAAGGGTTAGCAGAAGAACACGCTCGCGGTATTATTCCCTTTGATGCGCGACAACATTTTGTGATGAGTTGTAATGCGCGATCGCTGATGCACCTTCTTGATCTACGCTGGAAAAAAGATGCTCAGTTAGAAGCGCAAAAATTCTGTGAACTTCTCTTTCAGCATTTTCAAGAATGGACTCCGCAACTGGCAGCTTGGTATGAAGAAACTCGCGCTAAGAAAGCAAGATTATCTCCTTAGAGTACTGAAAAATTCAGATATACTAGATTTAAAAGTAAACTTCCCCACCCAATTGCTTAGGCAATGTGGATGGACGGGGCGTATAAACATCTGAGGAGACCTCAGATGACAGCCCCTTGGCTTTCAGTAGCCCTAGAAATCCTACAAGATAGAATCTCCGAGCCTCCAGGACGCATTACAATTGATCGCCCCCATTTAGCTATCATCTCAGAAGCATTATCATCTGCATCTCCTTCCCAACCACATTCGGAGTTAGAACACTTAAAACTTTTATTGGTTCTTATTCCAATGTGGTTGCAACAGTGGCAAGTCTGACTGGTATAGGCTGGAGGAATAGAAATTACCTTTACTCCTTCTTTAATTCCTTTATATTCCAAGAACGTTCTTAACTGATAGAAAGCCCAAGAGTTAGACCGTCTTCTTTCAGTCTTGTTTCTGGGTTTCTGGTTAGTTCGTTCACGAATACCAGTTAAGTCTTCAATTGCCACTGCGGAGTTAGTCTCTTTTGCTTCTGAGATAATTGCTTTACTAATGTTGTGGTTTATCCACTTCTGATATCTCTTTTCACGCCCTGATAACCGTTTCAAGACCTCTCGACATCTACGTCTAGATGATCTTGTGCCCTGACGCGCTTTTTTCTGAAGAGATGATCTTACTCTAGAAAACTTATCTCTTTTTTGTTGAACTTCTTTCCCATCCCATCCTTGATTAGTGGATGTCCTAGCTATTTCCCGTCTCCCAAAGTCAACTCCAATAACCTTGTCAGTTTTTTGGGGTTCTGGATAATCAATGGTGATTTGGATATGGCAATACCATTGACCATCTTTATGTTTGCAAATTTGAGCCGAAGTGGGCTTGCGCCCTGTTAGTTTACCCTTATGGTAATTGCTGGCTCTTAAGGCTAGTCTTAACCGCTTACCAAGAGTAGAGACGCTAACTGTCCAATCTTTTTCCCGAAAAGAGAAAGTCCTACCATCACAATCGAAAGAAGTTGGTTTGAACCCTTTAACTTTCCGACCTTTATGTTTGGCAGTCTTTCGGTTAGAGGCGACTCTTGCACAAGCACGAACAATATGGTTAGCCTTTAATCCAAACTTTTCCTTAACATCGTTATAGCAGACAGCCTGAATGGAATTACGATTGGTTAAACGATGGTTTACGTTCTCATTCACCCAAGTACAAGCATTAGCAAAAGCCTGAGCAGTTTCCTCAAGTTGAGAGGCCTGCTCAGGTTCTACATTTAGCTTTACAACCAAGGTTAATGTTTGTTCCATCAGACTAAATTTTCACCATAATGAAAATGTTAGCATACAAATGAGTCGCTTGGCATTCCTCCCACAACTAATCCTTCGGATTTAGTTGGGGCATCCTGCCAAGTCTTGGTGAAATAAACAGAGGGCGAGTTGATGAGTGTTAAAATCAGAATTACTCTCGATGAAAAGCTTGTGAAATTCATTGACCAAAAAGCATCTGATCGGAGTCAGTTTGTTAATAAACTTTTAGCTGAGGAACAAAAGCGAGAGTTTACTAAGCAACTTGCTCGTTCTTATCAGGAGCAAGAAAAAGATTCTACTTTCCAACAAGAAATGCAACTATGGGATTCTACTGTGGGAGATGGCTTAGGATAAGCACAGCACATAATGTAGAAAATGTCAAATCAAATCACCATTACTGTCAAACTGTTTGCCGCCTATCAAGAGGCTTATGGGGTAGAAGAGATTAAACGCCAATTTCCCCCTCAGACTGAAGTGAAAACTGTATTAGAGCAAATTATCCAAGAACAACCGCAACTAGAACAGTGGCGTGAAATAACCAGTTTTGGCATTAACCTTGATTTTGTGGATCCAGACACTATCTTAAAAGATGGGGATGAAGTGGTATTAATTCCCCCTGTTAGCGGCGGATAAAAAATTTCCCTAGCTTCTTATGGCTAGGGATAATTAATGAGACATATTACGGGTTATTGCAAAAAAGTTTAGTTACCAGGAATGTTGTAACCTACGCCTAACAATAATCCCCAGTCGGTATTGCCATCAATAAAGCCAACATTTAAGCCAGCATTAGCGGTAAGTTCACGGGAAATGGGCATATCCACTCCTGCTGTAATTAAGCCACCGAAGTTATCGTCTGTGGCATCACCAGTAGCGAACAAAGCCCCACCACCAATATAAGGAGTAAGATTTAATTGATCTGCACGACCACCGGGGGAAGGGGTAAAGTCATAAGTAACAGGAATTAAAAATGAGGCATTGCTACCAATAACAGCGCCGGGACGAAATGAAATCTCTGGAGTTAGCTGTAATCTGCTATTAATCGCAAAGTTGGTATTCCCCAAAGCGGTATCACCATCTAGACCAACATTTAACCCAATTCCAATATAATTGGGGCTAAAGGCTTCACGGGCAGGCATTCTTTCGCGTTGTTGGACTTGCGCTAGTTCATCTTCTTCAACTTCTTGAAAGCTAACAGGGGTAACTTCATCTGAGATACTAGCATCTTCAGAAAGGAATGAGGCACTAGTATAACTTTCACCTGGGGTCGGTTGGGCTTCTTCTGCTTGAGCAGGGAAAGTGGTTGCTACAAAAGCAAGAGGAGCAATTAATAGAGTGTAGAAAAGAGATTTAGGGGAAATCATAGGTTTATAAAGCACTTTTTGCGAATAAGTTTGAAATACTTTAGGATATCTTTTGCATCCTTACTCTATTATAGGGATTTTAATGGTTCAAGGAAATAGCTACGTTAACACCGCGACAAGTGTCACATTAAGATTGCTTATGGAAAAAATAGCTTACTTTTTATGCGCTAGCCTTTTAAATGCTCGATACATTTCAGGAAGGCGTTTATAAATGGCACTAGATCGCAAATAAATATGATTAGGAACTGCAGGGGATCCTGATACAATTTCTCCTGCTTTCACATCACGGGTAATTCCAGAATGACCGGTTGCCCTTGCGCCATCTCCGATGGTGACATTATTCGCGATCGCGCTTTGTCCTCCAATCAAGACATTATTTCCCACTTTTACACCCCCTGCAAGCACCACTTGGGCAGCAAAAGCACAATTTTCGCCAACTTGACAACTGTGTCCAATGTGAACCGCATTATCAAATTTAGTATTTCGCCCCACTCGCGTTTCTCCCACTGCTGGGCGATCAATATTGCTATTTGCCCCCACTTCTACCCCATCTTCTAGCACTACACAGCCTGATTGTTGCATTTTGTACCAACCTTGAGGGGTAGGTACAAAGCCAAAACCTTCACCGCCAATCACTGCGCCACTATGAATGACACAATCTTTACCAATTTGACTGCGTTCATGGATTGTAGAATTAGCATGGAGAATCGCGCGATCGCTGATTCTTACCTCAGGATAAATCACCACATTTCCATAAATACAAACCCCACTACTAATTCTTACCTCAGGATAAATCACCACATTAGGCCCGATATAAATATTTTCTTGAAGTACCGCCGAGGGATCAATTACCGCACTCGGATGAATATCAGGAGTGGGTTGGAAGGGGCGATAAAATAAGGCAATTGCTTGAGCAAATAAAAGTCGTGGTTGTGGACTAGCCATCCAAGCAATTCCTCTTGCAGTGGCTTGAGCCTGTAACGTCTCATCTTGAGGTAAAATTAAACCACTAGCTTCGGTTTGATTAATCAAAGTAGCAAACTTTTTTCCCTCAATGTAGGAAAGGGTATTTGCTGTTGCATCTTCGATCGCGCTGACTCCCTTAATTTCTGGGTTTGTTCCTTCATTAGCTGAGATGGGGGTTTTTTGGGTTAATTGATTAACAAGTACACTAAATTTCATGTTTCACTACTCATTCCTTGTCCAGCAAGCCAGCCTGTTGTCCAAGCGTTTTGGAAATTAAAGCCGCCAGTAATACCATCAATATCTAAAATTTCTCCCGCAAAGTAAAGCCCTGATATGTATTTACTTTCCATTGTTTTAAAGTTTACCCCTTTGAGGTCAACGCCACCACAAGTAACAAATTCTTCTTTAAAGACTCCCTTTCCTTCCATTTGAAACTCACCTTGAGTCAACTCTTTTGCTAGGGCTTTCACTTGTTTTTTAGAAATTTCCGCCCAACGTAAAGTGGGAGAAATACCAGCAACAGTAGCTAATTTTTCCCAAAGACGACGAGGAATTGCAAAAGGAGAAAAACTCATCACTTGGCGACGGGGTGTTTCTTGTTTTTGAGCTAATAAATTTTCCTTAACGGTTTCCATATTTTCTGAGGGAAGCCAGTTAATAATCAGTCCTAAATTATACCCATGATCATAGATAACTCTTGCCCCATAAGCTGATAATTTGAGAACGGCTGGCCCACTAATTCCCCAATGAGTAATTAATAATTCGCCTGTTTGTTGATATTTTTCCTTGCCTTTAATATTTAATTGAATTACTACTTCTTTAACGGTAACTCCTGCCAAATTATTTAACCGTTCATCATTAATATGAAAAGTAAACAGAGAAGGAATTGGGGGGATAATTTTATGACCGAATTGAGCTGCCCATTGATAAGCAAGTCGTTGGCTTCCTGTTGCTAACAGAGCGCGATCGCTGTATAAAGTTTCCCCATTTTTTAACTCTACAACAAACTGGTCGTTTTCATAACTAAGCCATTGCACTTTTACCCCAGTTTTTATAATAACTCCCTGATTTTTTGCCTCTGATACTAAACAATTAACAATGGTCTCCGAATTATCAGTAACAGGAAACATTCGTCCATCAGCTTCCGTTTTTAAATCAACCCCTCGATTTTGAAACCAAGCAATCGTATCTTGAGGCTGAAAGCGTGTAAACGCCCCTCGTAATGCTTTTCCACCACGAGGGTAGGCTTGAACTAATAGTGCAGGATCAAAACAGTGATGGGTGACATTACATCTTCCGCCCCCAGAAATTCGCACCTTTCCTAAAGGTTTTCTAGCAGCTTCTAAAAGGATGACTTCTGTTTTTGCGGAGACACTAGCAGAAGTAATCGCCGCAAAAAAGCCAGCTGCACCACCGCCAATTACGATTACACGCTGCATCTTATTTAACCTTTGATAAATAACTCATACAAAGATAAAACAATTTCAATAACAATCAGAATGACAATGTACCATTCAGCGCGTAAACTTGTCCGATGTTGCATTAATTCTAGAACACTTTGTGAAGTGCGATAAATCAAGTCTAACTTGCGCTCTAATGCCATATGACGTTCGCGAATTTCATATTCATCTTCTAGTCGCAAATAAAGGTTTTCTAATTCTGGAAACTCCCATAGTAAATCCGGTTTATCAATAATTTCGACCCGTGCCACCATTTTATATTGGAACAAAAATGTACTACCTAATTCATGTAATAATTCTTCTCCGGGACGAGTTAACCGTTGATTTTTTTGTAGGCTAGCAGTAAACGGTTCTACTTGATCAAATACCGAAGCTAGTTTAGTTTCATAGTGAGCCAAAACAGTAGTTTTAGCTAAAATATCCGCAACAATTTGCAAATGTTCAACACTGTATTGCTTAAGCCATAAAACTCCATTTTTAACCCGTTCACTTTTTTCGGGATTGAGTTTAATTTCAACTTTTTCCATCTCTGGGTTATCAAACGGTTCGCCAACATAAGCGACTAATTCTTTGAGAAACGTTTCTTCCTCCTGTTGATTCAAACCGAATAAAACCACCACTCCATAGTGGAACAAAACTGCCATCCCTGTTTCACTAAGTTTAATCACGGAAGGCAAAGAGGCAATACACTCATAGTGATTTTCAATGGCGCGACAGTCAATTGACTCAGCGACAAAGATGGCTTGAGTTGTAATGGTTTCGGTTTTCTGGCTCGGAAATGCTAAGGTCTGCATATAGTGAGAGACAATTGTCTTAAATCAATAAAAATAGAGTTGTCTCTTCCTATCATACAAATTTCTAGCCAAAGATATTTTTCCTTCAGAGTCCGTTTGACGACTAATCGATTTACAATATATTGAGTATATTGAGAAAATGCTTAGCTACCAGCCTTCACACTCTTCCATAATAAGCAACTATATTGGAGTTAGAAGTCTCTTGAGATTTTAGCCAAGCCCACAGTTGATCACCAAGGGAGAAATGCCACCACTCTTTAGGATGTTGTCGAAAATCAGCGCTGAACATAATATGTCTTAAAAGCTCCCGCCGTTGGTGATAAATTTGTTCAGACTTTCCAGTTGCATCTTGATAAAAGTCAGGGTAAGAACGAGGGGAAATTTCATCAATTGCGCCCCCTAAATTCAGAGTTTCCCCTTTTTCGTTGACAAGAGTAATATCAATGGCAGCTCCTGTACTGTGAGGGGGAGGGGTATTAGGATCATTGCTCGGTTGTGCCCAAAATTGGCTCACTTGTTGCGCGATCGCGCTTTCTGACTGGTTAGGATATTGCTGACAAAGACTCTTAAAAGTATAATCTACCATAAATTGTTGTACTGCGATCGGGCGATAAGCATCAAAAACTTTAATTTGCCAGCCAGGTTGCCACTTTTGCAATTCATTTTGTGCTTGCTGTAAACCCTTTAATACAGATTCTCGCAACACATAAGGAGAAATTCCTTCATAGGGAGCACCTAGCTTTTTATAAGGATGAGGGGTTTCTAAAATAAATGTATCTTGAGGGATAGCAACTAAGGCTTCTCCACAATCTTTAATAGAAATAGCTTGATAAGATTTCATTAGGTTCGTTTTGTCGTTCCCCACAAATGTTCATGGTAAGCTCCAAACTCGGTTTTAAGTGTAGCAAAATAGATAGATTGGGCTAAGTTTGTGTTAATAAAACCACTGCATAGCTAGAAATTGCTTCTTCTCGTCCCACTGCATCCATTTTTTCATTAGTAGTGGCTTTAATGCTTACTTGGTCTAAGTCTAGGTCTAAAGTTTGAGAAACGCGATCGCGCATTGCTTTTAAGTGAGGCTTTAACTTTGGCTGCTCAGCAATAATCACAGAATCAATATTAGCAATTTGCCAACCTTGATCTCGAATTAGAGCCTTTACTTCTTCTAATAACTTGATACTATCAGCATTTGCCCATTTTGGGTCTGAGGGAGGAAAATAATGACCAATATCTCCTAAACTCAGTGCTCCTAACATGGCATCCATAATGGCATGAGTAAGAACATCCGCATCACTGTGTCCCACTAATCCAAGATGATGAGAAATTTTGACCCCTCCAAGAATTAAAGGACGATTTTCTCCGAGCCGATGCAAATCATAACCATTACCAACTCGCATCTTCATACTTTTCTCCTTTTGGAAATTATTAGCTATTACTGATCTCGGTGAAATCCTCTTAGAAACAGCATTATAAGCCTATGCTATCGGGAAGAATTACCCCGTCTAAAGTAACATTTGTCCAATTAGTATCATTTAAGTCTGCTCCTGTTAGATCAGCATGATTTAGATTAGCATTAGTTAGGTTTGCTCGGGCTAAGTTCGCCTGCTTTAAATTAGCTTCTGTCAAATTAACCCGAGTTAAGTTTGCTCTCTCTAACCTAGAAGCAACCATTTTTGCCTTCTCGAGATTTGCTTGTGATAGGTTGGCATCATTTAGAATTACTTGATATAGATTTGCTTCCTTCAAGTTAGTCGCGGTTAAATCAGCCTCCGTCAAGTTAGCTCTTATTAAATTTGCCCCGGTTAAATCAGCCTCCGTCAAGTTAACCCCCGTTAAATTGGCTCCTGTTAAATTTGCCCCTGCTAAATTGGCTTCCTCTAGGTTAGTGTTGACTAAACTAGATCGAGGTAAATTCGCTGCAATTAAATTAACTTCCCTCAAATTTAATCCGTCTAAACAAGTGCCCTCTAAGTCAGTTCGTTCTAAAACTGACTTTTCTAATTTTGTATAATTAGTATCACTATTTTCGTGATCGATAAATACTGCTCCTAATAAACAAGCTCCTGTTAAATCAGCCTCAGTTAAGTCTGCTCCTTGAAAATTAACTTTAATTAAATTGGCATCTATTAATGAAGCAAATACCAAATTTGCATTTTTTAGATTTGCTTTTTCTAAAATAGCCCCATGTAAATCTGCTTTAAAAAAGTTTCCTAAACTAAGATTAGCTTCCCTTAAATTAGCACCACTTAATTGCACTTGCTTACAATAGCTTTCACTTAAATTAGCTTCCCTTAAATTAGTGAAAATTAAAACCGCTTTTTCTAATTTTGATTTTGATAAATTTATCTTACTAAAATCATAACCCGATAAATTAATTTCAACTAAATTTTCGCCACTAAAATTATTTCTTGATTGAGTATAGCTATTGATAATTTCTTCAGCATTCATTTGCTTTTAATTTAATAAGTTTCATATAAAGGCTTTAGAGATAAAATAATGGCGTTTGTAACATTCAAGTTATCTTGAAGATTATTCAATAAAATATTATGATTTGCAGATAATTTTCGTGCAGTTTCTTCTAAGCTTACTTGTAAATTCTCTAAAGTTTTAATTTTTTGTGGTACTTGTAATAGCATTTGATCAAGCTCATAGCTTTTTAAAAATAATTGATCAATTTCTTGAGTTTCAATTTGCGAAGAATAAAGTAAATAATATAAAATAATTTTTGCTCGGAGTGGATTAGTTGATTTCATTAGCCGTTTTCTAATTTGATAAATATTATTATTAAAATCATATTTTTTAATGGGTTTAGTATAGTTTCTTGAATCTTGATTTTTTAAAGTTATTTTAGACGTACTAGCAAGTGATGTAAGTGGCTCTGTATCTGCTTCCTCTTGATAAAGATTAGCTAGTTCGTTAATAATTTTTTGAGCTACTTGAGAATAAATTCCTTGTTTATTTAAGCCTTTAATAATTTTGAGTAAATTGAAGGTGAGACTTTCAAGATTACTATAGTGGCGATAAACTTCTTTAATTAAGTAGTCTAGTGGATAATTGTATAAAATATTTGGATCATTTTCCCAGCACTTTGCATACAGAGCAAATAAAATTTTGTGGATGCGTTGATAATGTTCATCTTGCTCAAATTTATGAACAATGTTCGGGATGGCTACATTAACCCCGGTGGAAGTGATCATCCTTATTTCCTCAGTTGGTAAAGGTGCTAATAAAGTTTGGTCTTGATTAGTTGATCCATCATAAATTTTACTAATTTTTTGGATTAATATGGCTGATATAGGATAATACTTTTCTCGTTTATTTAACCCCTCAACTACTTCTTCAAGTTTATTTCTCACTGCTAAGCGACTAGGGTAGCATTCATAGAGTTCAAGTAGGAGATCTTCTAGTTTTGTGGAAGCAAGAATGGTTCGATTATTTTCCCAATAATTTCTACAAACAGCAAATAATAGCTTTTTCATCATGATTAACTGTTGTTGCTGTTCTAGGGATTGAAACAAGGAAGGGGAAACACGAAGCATGATATTTCTCCTAGGGTAGGGAAACCGAGCTAAACTGATAGCTTAAATAAAAGATTACTAATCAAACGGAAACTAAAAAGCTCAATTGTATCCTTTCTATCACAAGTATGGTTACTTTTGAGTTCAGTACCATTGCTGAAACTAATATTAACATAGCAAGTCATTGACACTCCCCTGCCTAAAGGCGAGGGGATTCTTGGTTCTAACTTATGAACTAAGTTCACAAGGCGACGGGACTTGCTGCGATTGGACTTCTCCAACAACAGTAGCGGTTCCATCTCCCCAAGCGTTTCCCCCTCTTACATCTCCCCCACTGGGGGAGAAAGAGAGGGGGCCGTTCCGATCTGCCCGATCGTACGGAGTCCTTCTCTCAGAATGTTGATCGCCGCGTTGTGGTCACGGTCTAAGCTATGCCCACAAACACAAGCATGAGTTCTAGTTGATAGCGACTTTTTCACAATTCGACCACAACTAGAGCATTTTTGGCTCGTGTATTGAGGTGGAACTGCCACTGTTACCTTCCCAAACTTTTGGGCGAAATACTCTAGCCAGACTCGAAATTGATACCAACCAACATCTGAAATTGATTTAGCAAGATTATGATTTTTAACCAAGTTTCTAACCTGTAAGTCTTCATAGGCGACGACATCGTTAGATGTGATTACGCAACGCGCCAGTCTCTTGGCGTGTTCACTGCGCTGCCTACTTATTCTCAGGTGTTTCTTGGCTAACCTTTGTCTTGCTTTTCTGCGATTAGATGAGCCTTTCTCTTTTTTAGACAGGCGACGTTGACATCGTTTTAATTCCTTTTCTCCTTTACGGAAAAAACGAGGGTTAGGTTCTTTATGACCATTGGAATCCGTATAGAAAGATTCTAGTCCTACATCTAGACCAATGTTTTGATTAGAGGGTTCTATGTTTTCAGTTACGTCAATGTTGATACAAAACTGACAATAATAACCATCTGCTTTTCTAACTAACCGAACTCGCTTAATGTCATCAGGAGAATAGAAATAAATGTCTCGACTGCCAATTAACTTTAATCGTCCGATTCCGTTTTTATCGGTGAACGTAATGTGTTTTTTAGTATTGGGGTCGAGCTTCCATCCCGAGGTTTTATATTCAACAGAACGGTTATTCTTTTGGAATCTTGGATAACCTTGTTTCCCTTTAATACCATTCTGACAATTTTTATAAAACCGATGAATAGCTGACCAAGCCCGTTCTGAGGATGCTTGTCTAGCTTGAGAATTGAGTCGCCCCGCAAAGTCAAATTCCTCCGCCAACTGCTTACACAGTTTGCTTAAGTCGTATTTATTAACACCTTGATGATCCATCCAATAACGCACGCATTTATTACGCACAAATTGGACAGTGCGAATGGCACCGTCAATGGCTTGATATTGGGACGGTTTGGCTTTTACCTTATACTCAAGGACAAACACTACGCTACCTCGTTGGCATAAATTTATTCTAACAGAGATTGATCGCCGGAGCAAAGCGTGAGGATTTGTTCGTTCTCAGGCGATCGAAGCCTTCAACTCACTCGCCTTATATAGTGATTCCAAATAAAAAACAGCAACCTAAAAGTAGTGGGAGCATCTTGCTCCCTAGTAGCAGCCAAGATGGCTGCACTACGGAACTGAATTGGAACGACTATATCCTCTTCTTAAAAGAAAGAGGCTTTACGACCACTTTTGGGTAATAATTAGTAAATTAAGGATTAAAAATAATTAGCTATGAATGCGCCCATCAGGCATGGTTGCTCCCTGTAAGTTTAGTTGACTTAAATCAACGCTACTAAGTTCAGCTCTGAGTAAGTTGGCTTCTCTAACATCAGTATTGAGGAGATTAGCTCGCACTAAGTTAGCTTCAATCAAAATAGCTTGGCTCAAGTTTGCCCCAGACAGGTTACAACGATGTAAGTCAGCCCCATTGAGTCTGGCAAGATGGAGATGAGCTTGTTTTAAGTTTGCTTTCATAAGCTTTGCTTCGCGAAGAATGGCATCTTCTAAGTTGACACTAATCAGAGATGCGCCAACTAAGCGCGATCGTTCTAAAACAGCTTTTTTCAAGTTAGCACCATCTAAAGCAACTTGATCAAGTTGAGCGTCAGTTAAAACTGCCTCTTCAAGATTAGCTTCGGTGAGATTTGCCCCCCGTAAATCTACTCCTCGCAAAATAGCGTTTTTTAGGTTTGCTCCTTGTAATTTGACCTGTCTTAAGTCAGCGTTTCTTAAATTTGCCCCTTGTAAATCAACTTTTTCAAGGTTTGCTCCTTGTAATTTAGCAATTTTACGGTTTTCTTCTCGTAAATTGGCAAATCGTAAACAGGCACCAGTAAGGTTGGCATGACTAAGATCTGCTTCCCTTAAATCAGATTCTGTCAGGTTAGCATCTACTAAATTGGCGTAATTAAAGTTTGCTCCTTTGAGAATAGCTTTTTGTAAACTTGCCCCGTGAAGATCCGCGTTATAAAGAGAAGATTGTTTGAAGGTGGCTTGATTGAGATTGGATCCACTTAGTTTGATGCCAGTTAAATCAGATTCTGCAAAATAGGCTTGATTTAAGTAGGCAAAGGTTAAGATGGCAGCTTGCAACCTACACTGCTCAAAATGAATTCCAATTAAATCTGCTCCCCAGAGGTTTACGCCACTGAGATCAATTGCCGTAAAGTTGTTTTGTCCTTGGGCATACTGAGCAAGTAGTTCTTTCACTTCCATTGAGGAAACCAATCATTGCTGATGTTAGAAAATATGTAATTCAAATCAAAATCAACTGTTTTAACTTCAATTCCTTAGGATACCAACAATTTCCTTAAAAATTATCATTCCTCTCTCTGATGAGAGGAAAACTAGTAGGTGCTAAGTTTGATCCTGTAGAACTTCTGGTAACAGGAGAGGAGGTGCTTCACTCAAAAAACCACTTTGAACAAATGCTGAGTAAATTCCAGTCTCCATTGCGATTAATTCTCGTTTTAATTGTTCATGGGCTACTTTTTGTAAGGAGGGGTTCTTTTGGGTATATTCTTCAATTTCCTTTTCTAATTGCGCTAGTTGCTCTTCTACACAAGCCCGATATTGATTAAATCGGGGATCGGCTTCCCAACGTTGCGTCATTTCTTCTTCGTTGAGGTGAGTTAGGATTTGCTTGAGGGCAACTGCCCGAGCAATTAGCTGTAAGTATTTTTCTTGCAGGCGTTCATCGGATAAGAAGCCTAGTCGCTTTAAGAGCCATTTACTGCTTAATCCTTGTACTAAGAGGTTAAACAAAACTACGCCAAAAACTACTGCTTCTAAGGTTTGGCTTTGCACGAGAACAATGGGAACACTTAAGGCAAGAGCAATTGACACAGATCCTCTCAATCCAGACCACCAAAGGACGGTTTGTTCGGGTAAAGTGATGTTGCAGTATTCAAATTGGTTTCCTAAGTAGCTGGTAACGTAAATCGCGATCGCGCGAGAGGCTAAAACAGTAATAATGGCAATAGTAATGGGGTAAAGATTTTCTCCTAATTGGGCAAAGTTAATTTTGTCACCGATTACTAAAAAGACAATGGAATTAACGAGAAAGGCGACAAAACTTAAAAATTCTGATAGAATTTGCTTTTTATGCGGGTTCATTTCCGAAACCCCAAAAGTCCCGACAATTAAGCCAGTAACGATCACAGCAATTGCCCCAGATCCCCCTAGTTCTTCCGTGGATAAATAAGTCCCATAGGAGGCAACTAGCAACAAAGAACGCCCTAAAAATCGTGAGTCAGAGTGATGTAACAGATAAGAAAAAACTAATCCGACAATTGCTCCCATTACTAAGCCAATCCCAACTAGGGTAATCACATTGACAGATAAGCCAGAAAAGTTAATGTCTCCTGGGTTTAGATCTGTTGGCAAGTCCATTAGGAGGACAAATGCCCCGATCGCGATCGCGACATTAAAAAGATTTTCTGCCTCAGTGAGAGCCACTAATCGCTGTTTTACCCCTAAACGCCCAAATAAAGCCGTAATTGGCGCAGGGGCAGTTGCCGATAAACTGGCTCCCGCTAACAGGGCAATTAAAGGGGAAATCCCTGTTAGAGTGGTCAGGGTAATCGTTACGCCAATAATTGTCAGAAAAACCCCTGTTGCCGCAATAACGAAAATGATGTTAATATCATTTTTTACCACTGACCAATTTAAGTCTAATGCCGTTTTTAAGAGTAAGGGAGGGAGAAAGATAAAGAGAGTAACTTCAGGGGGAACATTAATTAAACGAATATCAATTAAAGCCAAAAATACCCCCACAATTACTAAAAGTAGGGTATAGGGGATATCGCGAAATCGAGGAAAAGAACGAGAGATCGTAGCTACGCCGAGGGAAACAGAAAGAACAAGTAGAAATTGTTTTAAGTGTTCTTGTAAAGGTGCTTCACCGACTACATTTTCGAGTGCCATAGCAATTATGTCAGGATGGGAGAAATAAGAACGGGAGGAAAATAAGGGCTAGTTTGGTTTAAGATTAAATCAACCAATTAACAATTGATAGAAATCACAATCGATATTGCCTAAGCATCTTTCTAACCAGAAAAGATAATAAAGTAATCCAACTCTCTACGGACAGTATAAAGTGAAATCCTTGCACCGTCGCCCCACAGAAGAGAGAAATTAAGATCAAATCTAATGATGTCGATCAGACTTTAATTACTATTAAAACAGATTTTTGCCGTTTTGAAACACTTTTTTTAGATTTAAATGCCACAATCTCCCATCTCTGTTTCTCAATCTCACTCCTTTTCACAGCAACCTGTGTTAGGTTGGCGTGAAGTAGTTACCCTGCCTGAGCTTAACATTCCGAAAATTAAAGCTAAGATTGATACAGGAGCGCGATCGTCTGCTCTTCATGCTTATCACCTTGAATACGACTCTAAACAAGGAGAAAAGTGGGTTTACTTTTGGGTGCATCCTTATCAACGTAATACTGAGATAACCATCGAAGCTGAGGCAAAACTTTTAGAGATGCGAAACGTTCGTAACTCTGGCGGAGTTGCACAATTACGTCCTGTGATTGAAACCGTAGTAAAATTGGGCGAGAGAGAATGGTTAATTGAATTAACCCTAACTAATCGTGATGTAATGGGGTTTCGGATGCTCTTAGGTCGTCAAGCAGTCCGAAGCCTGTTTTTGATCGATCCAGGACACTCTTATCTGCAAAGTCAACCCATAGAAACTTATAGCGACGAATACTGATGAAAATAGCAATTCTATCACAAGATGCGTCTCTTTATTCCACAAAAAGATTAAAAGAAGCGGCAACGGAGCGAGAACATGAGGTGCGAGTAATTAATTACTTGCGCTGTTATATGAATATTACCTCTCATAAACCCACTGTGGTTTATCAAGGAAACCCTTTAGAAGAGTATGACGCTGTAATCCCTAGAATTGGTGCTTCCAGAACTTTTTACGGTACTGCGGTAGTCAGGCAATTTGAATTAATGGGAGTCTTTAGTGCTAATGAATCTCAAGCTATCTCGCGATCGCGCGATAAACTGCGCTGTTTACAAATTCTTGCTCGAGAAGGAATTGGACTGCCAGTAACAGGTTTTGCCCACGCTACTCAAGATATTGATGGGCTAATTGAAACGGTCGGCGGTGCGCCCTTAGTGATTAAACTATTAGAAGGAACTCAAGGCATTGGCGTAGTTCTCGCAGAAACTCATCAAGCCGCTAAATCCGTTATTGAGGCGTTTCGAGGATTAGACGCAAACATCCTCGTGCAAGAGTTTATTAAAGAAGCGAAAGGGGCTGATATCCGTTGCTTTGTCATTGGCGGAAAAGTTGTCGCCTCCATGAAACGACAGGGGGCAGAAGGTGAATTTCGGTCTAATTTACATCGCGGTGGCAAAGCCGAGAAAATTAAACTCACTCCCGAAGAAAGAAGCACAGCCGTTCGTTCTGTAAAAGCCATGGGCTTACGAGTGGCAGGAGTGGATCTGTTGCGCTCAAATCATGGACCTGTGGTCATGGAAATTAATTCTTCCCCTGGATTAGAAGGGATTGAAACAGCCACTGGGGTAGATGTAGCTGGCAAAATTATTGATTTTATTGAAAAAAATGCTGTGCCGAATAAACTCAGCGATCGCATTCGATATTAAAAATAAAGATAATCATTAATAATGATTCAAACTGAAATCGAAATTGTTGGGGAAACAATCGCGCCCGGGGAACGTTGTGAAATAGAAATTCCAGTAGCACGATTAATTACACACACCTTGCTTTCTCTCCCTGTTACTGTTCTCCATGGGATTGAACCCGGACCAAAGTTATGGCTAAGTGCTGCCATTCATGGTGATGAAATTAATGGAGTAGAGATTATTAGGCAAGTTTTAGAACAAGTCAACCCGAAACAATTACGGGGTACGCTCATTGCTGTTCCTGTTGTCAATTTATTTGGATTTTTAGAACAATCCCGCTACTTACCTGATCGTCGTGACTTAAATCGCTGTTTTCCAGGGTCTGCTGAGGGATCGCTGGCTTCACGTTTAGCAGATTTATTTATGCGAGAGATTGTCAACCGTTGCACCCATGGCATTGATCTCCATACTGCCTCTGACCATCGAACCAATTTTCCACAAATTCGAGCCAATCTCCTTGATCAGGAAACTTATGCTTGTGCTAAAGCCTTTGGGGCACCAGTAATGATTCATGCTACTACACGAGATGGTTCTCTCCGACAAGCTGTAGCGAAAAAAGGGATTCCTATTTTACTCTATGAAGGCGGAGAAGCCTTACGTTTTGATGCTGATGCGATTCAGGTAGGCAAACAAGGAATTTTAAGGGTAATGAATCGTTTAGAGATGTTAGCATTTCCCATTACTCCTGCTACTTCTGTAGAAGTGCAAACAACTAAATGGGTTCGGGCTTCTCGAGGAGGGATTTTACGCCTACAAGTGCAGTTAGGAGAATTCGTCACAAAAAAGCAAGTTTTAGGAATCATTGCTAATGCCTTTGGTAACGAGAGAATCACCATCAAGTCTCCTCTCAATGGCATTATTATTGGACACACTCAGAATCCTTTAGTTAATCAAGGAGATGGCATTATTCATATTGCTGCACTTTAGTTTAAGTTTTTTTGATGCTAACTTAGCCTCCGTTTTCAACCTCCCTCAGCAAACGTAACCATCACAATGACAGATAACAAGATACCGGGGGTAAGGAGAACCACTAACATCAACAGTTCATTGGGAGTCATAGGCTATTAAGGGGAATAACATCATCGTCCCCTAAGATAACTCATTTTACCAACGCTCAGAGGTAGAGATTCTTAAAGTAGTCGAAAGAACCGACTCTAGAAGTACGGTTTCACAGATCGAATTGTCAGGGATAAATTGTTAAAGTAGAGGCTAGAAGATGAAATATAAATCCACTAACCTTAGCAGTTCGCTACTACAGGAAATAGAGGTAAAGTAAGGAGGAAACTGATGATCAATCATCATAACAGCCAACAAAATTATAATTCTGAGTTTTTCGAGCAAGGAGGAGAAGGGAAAAATTATCTCTGGCAATATGTGCAGTCTCTTAATCCGGAAGTAGTCGAACAACTTTCTCATCCTCAGTCTCAAGAAGTATTTCAAGTAATGGAGCGCAATATTGTTGGTTTGTTAGGAGGACTCCCCTCGGATCAGTTTAATGTTAGCATCAGTACTACCCGAGAACACTTAGGACGACTTCTCGCCTCAGCAATGATGAGTGGCTATTTCTTGCGGAATGCAGAACAGCGGATGAATTTTGAGCGCTCTTTGCAAGCCGCCGAACATAAGTCTTCCCAAGATTATGGGGAACAATAGAAAATTTATTAAGTTGGAGTCGTCTCTAAGCTCGTTCTTGGTGGGCTTTATTTTTTGAAAATTAACTATGGAATTTTGGGAAAATTCAACGGTCATTCACTCTTTACAGCGATCGTTGCGAGAATGGTATCAAGCTCAAGGACGGGATCTTCCTTGGCGTAGCACCACTAATCCCTATCATATCTGGGTATCAGAAGTGATGCTCCAACAAACGCAGGTTTCCACAGTAATTCCTTATTATTATCGTTGGTTAAATCAATTTCCTGATATTCCTACTCTTGCAGAAAGTTCTTTAGACTTAATATTAAAACTTTGGGAAGGCTTAGGCTACTATGCAAGAGCGCGAAATCTCCATCGGGCAGCTCAACAAGTTGCTAGTGAGTATCAGGGAATTTTTCCTCAAGAACTAGAGAAAGTGCTCACCCTACCAGGAATTGGGCGTACTACTGCAGGAGGAATCCTTAGTGCTGCGTTTAATCAACCTGTTTCAATTTTAGATGGCAATGTAAAACGAGTTTTAGCGCGTTTAGTTAGCTTAGAGCAGCCACCGCAAAAAGCGATTAAACAATTATGGGTAATTTCAGATACGTTACTAGATAAAAAGCATCCTAGAGAGTATAATCAGGGATTAATGGATTTAGGAGCAACTATCTGTACTCCGAGTCAACCTGCCTGTTTACTTTGCCCTTGGAGTGAATTTTGTCAAGCCCTGCAATACAATCTACAAACAAAAATCCCTATGCGTGAACCCTCTTCTCCTCTTCCTCATAAAGAAATTGGCGTGGCTGTAATCTG
This sequence comes from Euhalothece natronophila Z-M001, assembly GCF_007904085.1. Taxonomy (GTDB): domain Bacteria; phylum Cyanobacteriota; class Cyanobacteriia; order Cyanobacteriales; family Rubidibacteraceae; genus Halothece; species Halothece natronophila. The sequence goes on along the minus strand of NZ_CP042326.1, from coordinate 171,829 downwards.
GAATGATCAAGGGGAAATTTTAATTGATCGTCGTCCCGAAGAAGGTTTGTTAGGAGGATTGTGGGAATTTCCAGGAGGAAAAATTGAAGCAAATGAGACGATCGCGGCTTGTATTCAACGGGAAATTGAGGAAGAGTTAGGGATTAAGATTGAGGTGGGAGAACATTTAATTACAATTAATCATGCTTACACTCATTTTCGGGTCACTCTAAATGTTTATCATTGCCAATATCTGCAGGGAGAACCACAACCGCTAGAGTCTCAGGAATTGCGTTGGGTGAAACCTGAACAGTTATCGGAGTTCCCTTTTCCGAAAGCGAATACTAAAATTATAGAGGTGATTGTAGGTTAAGTTAGGCTCGTTTGCTCAAGTTACTTCTATCCCAGTGCTGGTTAATTCAGTAATCCAAAACTCAAGGGCTGGATCATTCATTTTTGCCTTCACGCCTTCTACTACTTGTTTAGCAGCCGTAGGAGATGAACAGAGGGTAAAAACGGTGGGGCCACTTCCTGACATGAGAGTACCTAACACCCCTTCTTGTTCCTGAAATGCTAACTTTAAGGCTTCTACATCGGGATAAGAGGGAAAGACCACTTTTTCGAGATCATTGTATAAGAGTTTTCCAATTTTAGTATAGTCCCGTTGCCCGATCGCGCTGACTAAATTGCCAGAATGGGCTTGTTTTCTCCCCAATTCCAAAGTTTCAGGTTGTTCTACATAAGTTTTCTCATACTGTTGGCGATAGGTTTGGTATGCCCAAGCAGTAGAAACATAGAGATTACGGTGTTTGGCAAGAATAACGGTCACATCATCTAACCCCTCAAGAGGGCTTAATTCCTCCCCACGCCCTAAGGCTAAAGCCGTTCCCCCTTCTAAGCAAAAAGGAATATCTGATCCTAGCTGATTGGCTAAGATTTGTAATTCGGGTTGAGTTAACCCCAGTTTCCACAGTAGATTAATCCCTACTAAGACTGCAGCTGCATCGGTTGATCCCCCAGCTAATCCTGCTGCTACAGGAATATTTTTCTCAATGGTAATGTCTAAGCCTCCATATTGGGCATAGGATTGAGAATATTCTCGACACATCAATTGTGCAGCTTTATAAGCAATATTCTCTTTTCCTAAAGGAACATCAGGGTGTTCGCAGTGGAGATGAATATCTTGAGTGCTACCGGCTTTAATATCAATGCGATCAGCGAGGTTAATTCCTTGTAATATCATTACCAGTTCGTGATAACCATCAGCGCGATCGCCGAGAATTTCGAGATGTAAATTAATTTTTGCCGGTGCAGTCAGTGAATAATGACGCATTGCTCAGTTAACCCAATTGATTACACAGTTTAACCCAGTTTGACACACTGATGTCCTCAGCACGTGCGAGGGGATTTATTTCTAATTGTTCCAGAATTGCTTGTAATTGTTGTGGTGAGATAATACTTTTCAAATTATTCCGTAACATTTTGCGACGATTAGCAAATCCAAGTTTGACTAACTTTTCTAATAATTCTGGGGAATTGACGGTTAGGGGAAACGGACGGGGAATCAAGGAAATAATCGCAGAATCAACTTTCGGCGGTGGAGAAAAGGCTTTTGCTGGCACAATGGAGATCAATTCACAATGGGCTAAATATTGACCCCGCACGGATAATGCCCCAAAGGTTTTTGAACCAGCTTTGGCACAAAGACGTTCTGCAATCTCTTTCTGCACCAGTAAAATAATTCTCTCATATTGCCCAGAGGGATGAGAAATTGATCCGAGGAGTTTTTCTAAAATGGGGCCAGTGATATTGTAAGGAATATTGGCAACGACTTTATTCGGTAAAGGAGTCACGAAAGAGGACAAATCTAAGTGTAAAATGTCCCCTTGAATGAGGATTAAATTCTCTTGTTGATGAAACTTCTGTTGGAGTTTGTCAAAAAGAGCGCGATCGACCTCTACCGCAGTCACTTGTTTGACTCGACTAATCAGTTGACGGGTTAAAATCCCTGTTCCCGGACCAATTTCTAAAACCTCATCATTGGCTTTCAGTGCCGCCGCCTCAATAATCGTTTGAAGCGCCTCTTGACTTTTTAGCCAATGTTGAGCAAACTGTTTCCGAGGTTTCATTTAACGCTGTTTCGCCAACTTTTTAGACATTTTCCGCAAGCGAATCGACTCTGGGGTAACCTCCACTAACTCATCAGAACTAATATATTCTAATGCTCGTTCTAAACTCATTTCTGCTGGGGCTTGTAATTGGACTAATTCTTCCCCTGTAGAAGAACGCATATTCGTAAGCTGTTTTGCCTTGCAGACATTTAGTTCTAAGTCTTGAGGGCGAGTATTTTCTCCCACAATCATCCCCTTATAAACCTTAGTTCCGGGGGTAATAAAGAAAACCCCACGATCTTCAGCATTTTTTAGGGCATAGAAGGTGGCTGTTCCCTCTTCAAAGGCAATTAGTACACCATTACGACGGGTTTCCAAACTCCCCACTTGTGGGCGATAGTCTAAGAAGCTGTGGTTCATTAAGCCTTCTCCCCGAGTTAAGCGCAGAAACTCACTACGGAAGCCAATTAAACCTCGCGCTGGGATGGTAAATTCAGCTTGGGTGCGATTTCCTTCGGTCGCCTGCATATTCTGCATTTCCCCTTTACGTTCCCCAAGGCGTTCAATACAGCTTCCCACTGCTTCTTCGGGAACATCAAGAATGAGGTATTCATAGGGTTCGCAAAGTTGCCCATTGACTTCCCGATAAATTACCTGTGGTTGGGAAACTTGGAACTCGTAACCTTCACGGCGCATATTTTCAATTAAAATTCCTAAATGGAGTTCACCGCGCCCAGATACTAGGAACTTGTCAGGGGAGTCAGTTTCTTCCACTCGTAGCGCGACATTGGTTTCTAATTCTTTGTAAAGCCGATCGCGCACTTGTCGGGAAGTAACAAACTTACCTTCTCGCCCAGCAAAGGGAGAATCATTAATAGAGAAAGTCATCTGTAAGGTGGGTTCATCCACTTTAATTAAAGGAAGCGGTTGCGGTTCAGTAGGACAAGTAATGGTTTCCCCAATATTGGCATCACTAAACCCTGCTACGGCAACAATTTGACCCGCACTGGCTTGTTCAATTTCCACCCGTTGTAAACCTTCAAAGCCCATTAATTTCGAGACTTTAGTTTTAACAGTGCGATCTTCTTTCACTAAGGCGGCTTCTTGACCGGCTTTAATCACGCCATTATGGACACGACCAATGACAATGCGCCCTAAATAGTCAGAATAATCTAGAGTCGTTACCTGTAACTGTAAGGGTTTCGTTTCATCCCCTGCTGGTGGGGGAACATGATCTAAAATTGCCTCAAATAAGGGTTCCATGTTCACCCCTTCGTCATCCACATTACTTTTAGCAAACCCACTTAATCCTGACGCATAAAGGGTTAAAAAGTCACACTGGTCATCATCTGCCCCGAGATCCACAAATAGGTCAAAAACCTTATCTATAGCGCGATCGGGATCAACATTGGGGCGATCAATTTTATTAACAACAACAATTGGACGTAAGCCCTGTTCTAGAGCTTTTTTTAACACAAAACGAGTTTGAGGCATTGGCCCTTCATTGGCATCAACAATGAGGAGGCAGCCATCCACCATTCCTAAAACTCGTTCCACTTCCCCCCCAAAGTCCGCGTGACCGGGGGTATCGACAATATTAATATGAGTATCTTTGTAGCGTAGTGCAGTATTTTTGGAGAGGATAGTAATGCCTCGTTCTCGTTCAAGGGCATTAGAGTCCATAACGCAGGTAGGAACTTCCTCTCCTTCTCGGAAGACCCCAGATTGCTGAAGAAGGGCATCAACGAGGGTGGTTTTGCCGTGGTCAACGTGGGCGATAATAGCGACGTTGCGAATAGAAAGCGTCATGGGAGTCCCTTGGGATAATATCAAGATTTCTTAATGATTGTAGCTTATTGTTACACTTTTCGGAATCGGGGAAAAGGCTTAACATTTAAAAACATGGCAACTTCTTCTATGATGGTAGGGGCTCATTTTCTTATGAAATTTGGGGTGATAAAACTTTGCTTGACTTTCTTCCTGATGGCCCACTGATTGAGTTTACCATTCTTCTCCTAGTCAGTTTAACCATCCCTCCTATATTTGAGCGATTACGGCTTCCCGGTTTAGTTGGGTTATTAGTAGCTGGAATTATTCTTGGTGACAATGGTTTACAACTTCTGAGTCCAGATAGCGAAACCATTGATCTCCTCTCAGATGTGGGTAAAATCTACCTCATGTTTGTGGCAGGTTTAGAAATTGACCTCGCTGAGTTTCGGAAAACCAAAAATCGCTCCATGGGGTTTGGATTTGCTACCTTTGCCTTTCCAATCATTACAGGAACTTTAGTTGGTCAATTGTTTGGCTTTGATTGGGTAGCTTCTGTTCTCATTGGTTCGCTAATTGCGTCTCATACCTTACTAGGATTTCCAATTGTCAATCGCTTAGGGATTAGTAGTAATGAGCCAATTACTGTTACTGTGGGAGCCACCATTTTTACCGATATTGCCGCCTTATTGGTTTTAGCGATTTGCATTGCCATTGATGCGGGAGAATTTAGTCCTTTGATGCTAGCTTTACAGTTAGGAGCTTTAGCCTTATATGCGGTATTAATTTTATTTGGTGTAGATTGGGCTGGGAAAGCCTATTTTCGGCGCACTGGGGATGAAGAAAGTAACCAGTTTCTATTTGTTTTATTAGTTTTATTTTTGGCTGCAGTGGGAGCGCAGCTGATCAATGTGGATCAAATTGTTGGGGCCTTTTTAGTCGGACTAGCAGTTAATGATGTGGTGGGACATAGTCCGGTGGAAGAAAAAGTGGAATTTGTGGGTAGTACATTATTTATTCCCTTCTTTTTTGTAGGGATGGGGTTGTTATTAGATGTTCCTGTTTTTATTGAAACTGTTACCCAGAACTTTGCTTTTCCTCTTATTATGATTGGGGGATTATTCGTCTCCAAGTTTTTAGCAAGTTATATTTCTAAGTTACTCTATGGTTATTCTTGGGATGAAACCTTGACGATGTGGTCGTTGTCTCTTCCTCAAGTGGCAGCCACCTTAGCAGCAGCTTTAGCTGGAGTCAATGCTGGTATTATTCCTCAAGAGGTTTTTAATACGGTGATTGTCTTAATGTTAGTGACCTCAATTATAGGGCCCACTTTAACAGAACGATTTGGTCGGAATTTGCCTTTAACCACTACCGGATTAGAAACAGGGGGGGATTGGCAATGGTGGGAACAGGTGGAAGCCTCATCAGAAAAAGAACATACGCCAAACTTAGAACAGCGACAGGCGCAAGAATTTACTGTCGTAGTTCCCATTTACAATCCCCTCACAGAAAGATATTTAATTGAAATGGCGGCGTTATTAGCCAATCATGAGGCAGGGAAAATTGTTCCTTTGGTGATTACTAAAGCCCATGTTCACATGGATGAGCCTGATTTATCGATTTCTTTACGAGAATCGGAACAATTACTGGAAAAGGCAGCAGCCTATAGTCAAGAGTTTAAGGTTAAAGCGACTCCTTTACTACGTATTGATGATGATATTGCAGAAGGGATTACTCGCACCGCGAGAGAACAAGATTCCAGTTTAATCCTTATGGGCTGGAGTGAGTCGGTAACAGGACTGCGATCGCGCTTATTTGGCAGTTTAATTGATAATGTAATTTGGTCTTCTCATTGTCCTGTAGTGATCACACGGCTACTGGATGAACCGATAAATCTTCATCGGATTCTTGTTCCTGTTAAAAATCTTAGTGTCACCGCTGTTAGGGCGATTCGGTTTGCTCAGTTATTTGCTGATACCCATCAAGCTTCAGTTACTTATCTTCATGTTTGTGATCCCAGAACAGATAAGGAACAAATTCAAATCTTTGAACAAGAAATTAGACAAGTATTAGAGCAACCAGAGCTAAACGTATCCTATCGGATTAAAACTGTCCCTCATGATAAAACCGCAAAAGTTCTTTTAAGAGCTTCTCGCTCATTTGATTTGATTGTGTTACGCTCATTGCGTCGTCGCACGGCGGGAGGATTAGCCGTTAGTGATGTGACTACTGAGGTCATGGATTCTTTAGCCTGTTCTTTCATCTTGTTTGGCGAACCTCACTCATAAACTACGCTAACCCGCTTCGCTGAGGTCGTAGCCTACCGTGCTTTCGGTGATAATCATCCTAAACCCTGATCTCAGTATGAGATTTATATGAGATTTTTTAGTGGTCAATCCTTAAGTTGTCCCTTTATTATGTTAATATACGTAGTAAAAAAATTTTAAGTACGTCAAAAATGTATCACTTAGGTGAGTAAATAAACGGTTGTTATCTCGGTTGATGAAACGAGAAGGAAGAACAAGTGAACAGCATTATTTATAATAACCAAGTTCAAGCTTTAAGAATCATAGAAGCTCATCTAGCTGCTTTGGTTAGGGGACTTCAGGCTTGCCCAGAAAATGCTCTTGATTATGCTGAAGCGCTAGAATTTCAATTATTTCAGCTTCGTCAAGCTTCCCTAGAGCAGGCAATTCAAGTTGAAGATCGCATAGCAGCTTTAATTCTGGGGATCAAATCTTGCCCAGAAAATGCCCTTGATTATGCTGAAGCGCTAGAATTTCAATTATTTCAATTTGGAGAAATTATCGTAAAATTACGGGTTTAAAACCCCGCCATTTATGGCGTTCTGTGTTAAGATGTAAGTGTCTGCGGTTGGAGCGACCGTGACCAAACAGCCCTGTAACGGCGGTCTGTCGGGGATTTAACTCTAAGAGTTAAATCTAGATAAGAGTCTACAAGGGAATCTTCTCGCCTTTAGGCAGAAGAGGCTCAAAAAAACACTATCACAGCAGGAATAGAAAAATCCAAGACTTAGGGATTAAGATCAAGGGAGTATTCTTTATGGATTGAATCGCTAAGATATGACCTCGACTGTTCTTAATACTCCTGCTCTTAATATTCCCACTATTCATCAACTTAGCAATGGTCTTACGATTATTGCAGAACAACTTCCTGTGGAAGCCGTTAACCTCAATATTTGGTTTCAAGTGGGATCCTCTGTGGAACCAGATGCTATTAATGGGATGGCTCATTTCTTGGAACACATGATGTTTAAGGGAACCCCGAACCTCAAGCCTGGAGAGTTTGATCGGTTGGTAGAACAACGAGGGGGGATGATGAATGCAGCTACTAGCCAAGATTACACCCATTATTACATTACTACTGCCCCTCAAAATTTTACGGAACTTGCCCCCTTACAGTTGGAATTAGTGACAAACCCTAGTCTCCCTGAAGATGAGTTTCAGCGAGAAAAGAAAGTTGTTCTAGAGGAAATCCGTCGCAGTGATGATAATACGATGCGTCGGACTTATGCGCGGGCGATGGAAACCTGTTTTCAGTCTCTTCCCTATCGTCGTCCTGTTTTAGGTCCTGCTGAAGTGATTTCTGAAGTCACTCCTGAACAAATGCGTGAATTTCATCGTCAATGGTATCACCCTCAAAATATGACGGTGAGTGTGGTGGGAAATTTGCCTGTGGAAACCTTAATTAATACAGTTACAGAAGCATGGGAGAAAATTGCGCCTCAATGTTATTCTCCGTTACCAACAAGTGTCTCCTTTCCCGCACCAGAAAAACCTTTTTCTGAGATTGTTCGTAATTCTTATCAAGATTCGCAATTACAGCAAGCGCGACTAGTGATGTTGTGGCGAGTACCCGGGTTAGATAATTTACAAGAAACTTATGCTCTAGATGTGTTAGCGGCTATTTTGGGACAAGGAAAGGTGTCACGATTATTCCGTCAATTACGGGAAGAGGAAAAGTTAGTCAGCGCGATCGCTGCAGGTAATTCTACCCAAAAATTGCAAGGACATTTTTCTGTATCAGCAAAACTTCCTCAGGAAAATTTAGAACAAGTAGAAACAGCCATTGTTGAACAAATTAAACGTCTGCAACAAGAAGAAGTGAGTTCTGCTGAGTTAAACCGCATTCAAGCCAAGGTAGCGAATAGTTATATCTTTGGCAATGAAAAACCCAGCGATCGCGCAAACCTTTATGGTTATTTCTTCTCGCAATTAGGAGACTTGAATCCTGCATTTAATTATCCACAAGTCATTCAAAATCTTACCCCCGAGGATCTCCAAAAAGCCGCCCAAAAATATCTCTCTCCTGATGCTTATGGTGCAGTGATAATGTCACCTAGTTGATTGTACGTATTAAGGGACTTGAAGATTAGTATTTTTCAGGATGATGATTATTCTTCATTTTACGAAAATTCTTTTCCAGAAGCGCGATCTGGCTTCACTACTTGCAGAAGGCAATCGCGTGGCTTAATCTCTTGCTAGGTTGATACTAACTACATACTTATGAGATTTATATGAGATTTATAGGGTGTAAAATTGCTAATCTTGATGTAATCTAGATCAATGTCCTTGGTTTACCTTAAAAATAAAACTAAATTACGCTTGTTAGGAGAGGAAAAAGCTATGTCAATCATGATCCATTCTGCCTGCACGAAAGATTTAAGAGAAATACAAGCTCGGATGGCGGCTTTAGTACGAGGAATCAAAACTCGTCCTGAAAATGCCCTTGATTATGGTGAGGCACTTGAATTTCAATTGTTCCAGCTTTCTCAGCTAGCGCAACAGCGAGGAAACAAAATACAAGCTCGGATGGCGGCTTTAGTACGAGGGATCAAAACTCGTCCTGAAAATGCTCTTGATTATGGTGAGGCACTTGAACTTCAGTTATTCCAGCTTGGTCAAACAATTGAGCAGTTAGATCATACATCAGCAAAGAACACATACTGATTTATTCTAGGCAGGTGGTACCTTTTTGTTGAGAAGGGTTTTCAGTATGCCACACTAAAATAGAAGCATTCTAACTAAACTGATGACCAACCGTCTCGCTCAAACCGAAAGCCTCTACCTGCGGAAACACGCGGAAAACCCTATTGATTGGTGGTATTGGTGTCCCGAAGCCCTAGAAAAAGCAGCAGCCGAAGATAAACCGATATTCCTCTCTGTGGGGTATTCTAGTTGCCACTGGTGTACAGTCATGGAGGGAGAAGCCTTCTCTGATAGCGCGATCGCGCAGTATATGAATGAGAACTTTCTTCCCATTAAAGTCGATCGCGAAGAACGCCCCGACCTTGATAGCATCTATATGCAGGCGTTACAGATGATGACCGGACAAGGTGGTTGGCCCCTGAATATTTTCCTCACACCAGACGATCGCGTTCCCTTTTATGGTGGCACATATTTCCCCATTGAACCCCGTTTTGGTCGCCCTGGTTTCCTAGAAATCCTGAAAGCCGTGCGGCGATTTTATGACCAAGAAAAAGAAAAACTAAATAACTTCAAAAGTGAGGTCATGGGGTTATTAGAACGATCCGCAAGTCTTCCCACCTCTGATACTCCTCTTAATAAAGATTTATTATTCCAAGGCATCGAAACAGGCGTTGGCATTACCAGTAATCGCGGAACTGCCCCTAGTTTTCCCATGATTCCCTATGCAGAATTAGCCCTGCGTGGAACCCGTTTTAGTTATGACTCGCGCTACGATGCACAAGAAATTACCCACCAACGAGGAGTGGATTTAGCCCTTGGGGGCATTTATGATCATGTCGGCGGTGGCTTCCACCGTTACACAGTTGATGCGACTTGGACAGTTCCCCACTTTGAAAAGATGCTCTATGATAATGGACAAATTGTCGAGTATCTTGCTAACTTGTGGAGTTCTGGCGTTAAAGAACCAGCCTTTGCCACTGCCATTGAGGAAACAGTGAAATGGCTAGAACGGGAAATGACCGCCCCAGAGGGATATTTCTACGCTTCCCAAGACGCAGATAGCTTTACCACTCCTAATGCAGATGAACCAGAAGAAGGGGCATTTTATGTTTGGTCGTATCGGGAATTAGAAACCCTGCTTAGTGCAGAAGAATTACAAGCCCTTCAATCTGAATTTACCGTTACCGCAGAAGGAAATTTTGAAGGTAGTAATGTTCTACAACGCAAGGAACTAGGAAACCTCTCTGAAACCGCTAAAAATGCCTTAGAAAAGTTATTTCAAGCCCGCTATGGTCAGGCTTCTACCGAAATCAGCACCTTTCCCCCAGCCGAAAATAACAGCCAAGCCAAGCAAGAAAACTGGCAAGGGCGTATTCCCCCTGTCACTGATACCAAGATGATCACCGCTTGGAATAGCTTAATGATTTCTGGGTTAGCAAGGGCTTATGCTGTCTTTGGCAACGAAAATTACTGGCATTGTGCCGTTAAAGCGGCTAAGTTTATCTGGGAGAATCAATGGGTAGAAGGACGGTTTTATCGTCTCAACTATAACGGAAAAGCCACTGTTCCTGCCCAATCAGAAGATTATGCCCTCTTTATTAAAGCCCTTCTTGATCTTTATTCCTGTCATCCTGAACAAACAGAATGGTTAGATCACGCTACCCAACTCCAAGCCGAATTTGATCAATATTTGTGGAGTTCCGAAGAAGGAGGCTATTTCAACACCGCTAAAGATAGTAGTAGTGAATTAATTATTCGGGAACGCACCTATATAGATAATGCCACTCCTGCAGCGAATGGGGTTGCTGTTACCAATTTAGTGCGTTTATTTCTCCTCAAAGAACAACTAGACTATCTCAGTAGCGCCGAACAAACTCTGCAAGCCTTTAGTAGTATTATGGAGAAATCTCCCCAAGCCTGTCCGGGATTATTTTCTGGTTTGGATTGGTATCTGCACAGTGCCTTAGTTCGTTCTACTCCAGAACAATTACAAGCATTAATTCCCCAGTATTTTCCCACTTGTGCTTATGAAGTAGCAACGGCGCTACCCCCTGATGCAGTTGCTTTAGTTTGTCAGGGATTAAGCTGTTTAGAAGCAGCAATGACTCAAGAACAACTCATGTCTCAAGTTAAAGAAATAACAATTAGTCATTAGTCATTAGTCATTAGTCATTGGTCATTGGTCATTGGTCATTGGTCATTGGTCATTAGTCATTAGTCATTAGTCATTGGTCATTGGTCATTGGTTTACAAAGGACGAAGGACAAACAACGAAGGACAAACAAATAACAAATGAAAAACTTATTACAACCAGATTTAGTTTTAGGAAAACCCATTACTGACCTAACACCAGAGATTCTAAACAGTTACAATCTTAAGGGATTAATTTTAGACGTGGATGATACCTTAGTTCCCAAAAAATCCCGTCAAGCATCAGATGAATTAATGGCTTGGTTACAAGAAATTCGTCCCGTTACCAAAATTTGGTTAGTGAGTAATAATTTTAATAAAACTCGCATTGGGGGAATTGCTAATACTTTAAATCTCCCCTATCTTTTAGCTGCTAAAAAACCGTCTCGTAAAAGTCTGCGACAGGCGGCGGCGGCGATGGAATTACGTTTTAATGAAATTGCCATGGTCGGCGATCGCGTTTTTACTGATGTTTTAGCTGGCAATCGTTTACAATTGTTTACAATTTTAGTCGAACCAATGTTTGATCCAACATTGCTACATCGTGACTATCCCATTCATCGTTTAGAAGTGAAAATTTCCCAATTGCTAGGAGTGACCTTTCCAGATCATCAGCAAACTTCCCCTCCTCAAACGGATCAGCCTTTTTCTTAGAAATTTTAAATAAATATAAAGAATTAATGACACTAAATCCACTATAATTGGGGCGATTGTCTGGGAATAACTGGGATAATCGCCCTAATTGCTTCTCCCTAACTAATGGTCTGTCAACCTTGAAATGATGGGTGGAAGTTGACGGGGAGATGGGGAGATAGGGGAATGGGGTGATGATAATTGTCCTTTGTTAACGAATAACCAATAACGGTCTTTAAGTCCTAACTATGTCTCAAACCATTGTTGTCAAAATTGGCACGTCTAGCCTGACGCAGGCAAAAACAGGCTTATTAGCGCTTTCTACCATTGCCACCTTAGTCGAAACCTTGACAAATTTACGCTTAAATGATGTTAGGGTAATATTAGTGTCATCTGGGGCAGTAGGAGTTGGTTGTGGACGTTTAGACATTAAAGAACGCCCCCGTACAACTGCCTTAAAGCAAGCTGTGGCTGCGGTAGGACAAGGACGATTAATGCGAATTTATGATGATTTTTTCTCCAGTTTAGGACAGCCGATCGCGCAAATTTTGCTTACCCGACAAGAACTCATCCAGCGCACAGCTTATGTGAATATTTACAATACCTTTCAATCCCTATTAAGTTTAGGGGTGATTCCCATTGTGAATGAAAACGACACAGTTGCAGTGGAAGAGTTAAAGGTGGGGGATAATGACACCCTTTCCGCATTAGTCGCCAGTTTAGTGGAAGCCGATTATTTATTTCTTCTCACCGATGTTGATCGCCTGTATTCAGCAGATCCCAGATATAATCCCCAAGCGCAACCAGTAGAGAGAGTGGTAACCAAAGAAGAACTAGAACAATTACAAGCCCAAGTCAGTGAAGGGGGATCACAATGGGGAACTGGTGGCATGGTAACTAAATTAGCCGCTGCTCGTATTGCCACCAGTGCAGGGGTAAAAACTGTAATTACCAATGGACAGACACCAGGAAGCATTAATAGAATCTTAGCAGGGGAAATGTGTGGAACGCACTTTGAAGCCCAACCCCGAGGAGAAAGTGCGCGTAAACGGTGGATTGCCTATAGCTTAGTGCCAGTAGGACAATTATATTTAGATGAGGGGGCAGTAAAAGCGATTCGCGATCGCGGTAAGTCTCTCTTAGCAGCAGGCATTACTCGGGTTGAAGGAGAGTTTCAAACCTCAGAAGCGGTTGCTGTGTGTGATTCAGAAGGAAAAGAAATTGCGAGAGGATTAGTCAATTATAGTAGTAGCGAAATTCGACAAATTCAGGGAAAACAATCTCAGGAGATTCCCCAGATACTGGGATATGCCAACACTGAAACCGTAATTCACCGCAATAACATGGTGTCAATGGTCGCGTAAATACAATCTAACCACCCGCTTAAAGGGGTGGTACTGTCCACTCTAATTTTCAGTTGCAGTTTTAGGATTTGGTGGATCAATGCGATTAGCCAACATTGCGGTAGGAATCATGGGTAACATGGGTAAGAGACAAAGAAGCCATTGTTGCCAGCTTAGGGAAGCCGTTTCAAATAAGACGTTCATTAGCCCTACTTGACTAAAGAGAATCTGTAAAGCAACTGCCGCTAAAATGCCAACGGCAATGGCAGAGGTATTAGCTAATCCACTGATATTGCCACGAATAAACTGCACTAAACCAACACCAAGCTGACTAATGCTAAGTAAATAGATAATCCGTGCTGCCACAAGAGCCTGAATTGCCATAGTGCGAGCTAAATCTATATCCCCCGTAACCGCTTCTGCCCATTCAAAGACACCAAAGATTAAAATCCAGTTGAAGAGAGAAACGACACCAATCCGTCGTAGCAGTTTTCCTGTGATTAAGGGTTCATTGGGATTGCGAGGGGGTTGTTGCATTAATCCTGCTGTTTTTGGTTCAAAGGCAAGGGGAACCGTCATCGTCACCGAATTAATCATATTTAGCCATAAGACTTGGATCGCGAGAATCGGTAAGTCTCGTACCAGTAAAGCGCTGATAAGAATAGTCATAGATTCCCCACCATTAACGGGGAGGAGAAACGCGATCGCCTTACGGATATTTTGATAAACATTGCGCCCTTCTTCCACAGCAGCTTCAATTGAGGCAAAATTATCATCAGTGAGTAGCATATCTGAGGCTTCTCGGGCTACTTCCGTACCCCCTTGCCCCATCGCAATGCCAATATCAGCTTGTTTCAGCGCTGGGGCATCATTCACGCCATCCCCTGTCATGGCAACAATTTCTCCTTGAGATTGTAAGCCTTCTACCAGTTGTAACTTCTGGGCAGGGGCAACACGGGCAAAAACTGAGCCTTTTTCCACATTATGGACAATTTTTGCTTTATCCATGTGTTCTAATTGTTGTCCAGTGAGGGCAAGGACTTGACCTTCTTTTTGGATGCCCATTTTCTGCGCGATCGCGCGGGCAGTTGCCACATGATCTCCCGTAATCATTTTCACCTGAATGCCAGCACTTTGACAGGCAGCAACGGCTTTTGTGGCTTCTTCCCGTGGCGGATCAATCATCCCTTGTAAACCAAGAAAGACTAACTCCCCTTGAATATCTTCATGATCAACACTTTTCTGGTTACTATCTACCTCTTTTTTGGCAAAAGCTAGAACTCGCAACCCTTGAGCTGCCATTTCCTCCACTGATTTTTCAATCACTTCCCGTTGTAGAGGGATTTTTTCTCCGCGTAATGTTATTTCTTGAGAACAGCGTTTGAGAATTGCCTCGACTGATCCTTTGACATAAATAATGGGCGAATCTCCCCCATGAAGGGTTGCCATATATTGATACTGAGATTCAAAAGGAATGGCATCTAAACGCCGTCTTTCCTTATTTACGTCTGACTGATTTAAACCAACCTTACTTGCCACAGTAATTAAAGCCCCTTCAGTGGGATCGCCAATAACTGTCCAATCACCACCTTTTTCTTCCAGCCAAGAATCATTACACAAAATTCCAGCCATTAAACATTCTTGTAGCGCAGGATTTAAGCCATCAGTAATAGAAGCCTCTTCGCTACCATGCTGGGCTAAAGCAATTTCTCCATTCGGGCTATACCCAGTACCACTGACCACATAATGTTCATCAGCAATATCAATCCGCTGCACAGTCATTTTATTTTCAGTTAATGTTCCTGTTTTATCAGAACAAATAACCGTTGCACTCCCTAAAGACTCCACAGCAGGAAGTTTCCGAATAATCGCATTTCGGGCAGCCATGCGATTTACGCCAATGGCGAGAGTAATAGTAACGACAGCAGGAAGCCCTTCTGGGATGGCACTGACAGCCAAAGCAACTGCAGCATCAAACATGGTGGGTAAATCCTGCCCTTGGGCAACCCCGACGATCAGGGTAAAGGTAGCAATGGCAAGAATAATGTACAGTAGAACCTTGCTAAATTTGGCAAATTTCCGCGTTAATGGAGTAGTGAGAGTGACACTCTCTTCCATAGATTTGGAGATTTTGCCCACTTCGGTAGCATTCGCAATAGCAACAACTACGCCACTACCTTGCCCAGAGGTAACAAAACTACCTGCATGACACATATTAGTTCGATCTGCTAAGACGGTGTCACCAGCAAGGGGAGAAACGGATTTTTCTACAGGGACTGATTCTCCTGTGAGTGCCGATTCATCCACTTGTAAGTTCGTAACCTTAAAAAGCCTAATGTCAGCTGGCACTTTATCCCCAGAGGCAATAGTGACAATATCCCCTGGGACTAATTCTCGCGAGGGAACTCGCACTTGCTTGCCATCGCGGAGAACCGTAGCTTCAGTAGTGACAGATTTCGCTAAAGACGCGATCGCGCTTTCTGCTTTGGCTTCTTGCACATAACCAATGACTGCATTGAGTACGGTTACTCCCCAAATGACAATGGCATTAGTCCAAGACTCCATAAACGCCTTCACTGCCCCTGCAATTAAGAGAATATATAATAGGGGGTCGTTAAACTGAAGAAGGAGTCGTAACCACCAGGGTTTGCCCGGTTTGGCTTCTAGTTCATTAGCACCATACTGTTCATAGCGCTGGCTGACTTCGGTTTGGCTTAAGCCTTGTTCAGCATCCGTTGTGAGTTTTTCAATTACTTCTTGATAAGGAATCTCATAATAATTGACATAGGATTCCTGTTCTTTTTCCATAATCATATCTGTTTTATGAAAATGTTTGTTTACTCAACTTCTTTAGTATAAAGGCAATGACTCAACAACGGGATTGACTATTATGGAACTAAGTAATTAGTAAGTTTCCTAATGTTTTATCATGACTTTTAATCGACAGCGATTGCGACAACTTCATCGTTGGTTTGCCCCAATCATGGTTTTACCCTTAATGCTTACCTTATTCACAGGAGCGTTATATCAAGTTGCTATCTTAACCGGAGAGGTTCAAGATTTTCTTTGGTTACTAGAACTTCATACGGGGAAATTTGGGGCTTTAGATTTACAATTTATTTATCCATTTCTCAATGCTTTTGGGGTATTAATTTTAGCCGTGACAGGAATAACGATGTGGTGGCAACTTCGTTCGAGAAATCGTCGTTAAGTAAGCAGGTTTTGATATGTCAACTGAAGTGACCAATTTAGTAAAGATTGGCGAATTAAGTAAAAGTACGGGTTTGCCAATAAAAACAATTCGCTATTATGAGGATTTAGATTTAATTCATGCGGTTAAACGAACCCAAGGGGGATTCCGTTTATTTGATGAAAAAACAACAGTGATCCGTTTGCAATTTATTCGCCAAGCCCAAACTTTAGGGATGAGTTTAGATGAAATTCGAGAGTTTCTAAAATTGCGCGATCGCGGCGAGCTACCCTGTCATGATATAAAAGATCACTTAGAAAATAAAGTGGTTCAAATTGAGGAACAAATAGAAGCTCTTAAGCATCTACAATGCCAGATTAAATTACTTTTGGCAGGGGCAGATCCAATTTTAGAAGCACCCCCTGATGAGAGGATTTGTCCAATTATTCAACCTGAAGATTATTAGGGCAATAATTAAGTTATTTTGATAATTGTTGAGGAGTGATTGATTTTATGAAAAATATAATAATAATATTTATGATTATGGGTAGCATGGCGGTTAGTAGTCATGTGCCCCTCAAAGCACAAGAAGCATCAGAAGCAGAATCTTCTGTTCGTCAACAATATCGCCAATTAATTACGAAGAATCGTGCTAAAAACCTTGCCCGTCAAGCAGCGGAACAAGAAAATGGCGGTTTAGGGCAATACCGCGCTGAACCAGCGATGCATGGGCCAGTGGAAGAAACTAACTATGAAGAAATTGAAGACGGAGTTTGGCGATTTACTATTAGAGGGAGAGAAATAGGATCGGATGATTTCACGATTCAAACAGTGGTTACAGTGGATGAACAAGCTAATGTCACTGTAGAAAGTAATGAGGAGATCTAATAAATGAAGTCTTTAGTTGGTTAGTCTGTCAGTGGGGTTAGGCGTAATTTTTTCTAATTCTGTAGCCTTGGCAGTTCCTTTAGAAAAGGTATCACCAGAGGAATTGCCAGAGGAAGTGGGACTTGATGCGAATTTGGAAAAGCTGAACGATTAGGAAGTGCCTCCACTTGTAACTGTTCCTGTGTTTTTTGAGGATTACCAGATAAGACTAATGGTTTAATGTGGGAGGGAAGCATGGCAAGTAAACTGATTAACAGTGCGTCATCACCAACATTATTTTGTCCGTAATACCCACAAATAATTGCTTTTTTGGTAACTGATATTTTTGACATAGACGAATCGTTAAAATTTATTCAAAGCCAATCTTAGATTTATAAGAGAGTGTACACATCTGAGCATTCTGTTTAGCTATTGTGGCTTCAATGAAGTCCTGATTCTCTAGGTAAAAGTGTATTGATTCAACTTGAGTTTATAGTCGATGGACCGCCAGTATCACAACAGACTCGCAGAAAAGAGCGTCTTAAAGAATGGAAAGAAATAGTCAGACAAGAAGCTGAGCAATACTGGTTCCCAGGACAAAAAACTGCAATCGGACTGGTGATGCTACAAATTACTTATTTTTATGACATTGTTGGTATGGATGTGGACAATATAGTTAAACCAATTCAAGATGCGCTAATTGGATTAGCCTATGTCGATGATGAGCAAGTAACGGATGTTTTGGTTAGGAAGAGAAATTTATCAGGTAACTTTAAAATAGAAGATATGACCCCGACCTTAGCAGATGGCTTTGCTCGCGGAAATGAATTTCTGCATATTCTTGTAGCTGATGCTCCTGACCAAGAGGTACTTATTTCATGACAACTCCAATTGTAAATGTAGAAAGAGAGGAATTACTAAAAATAGCAGAGGAGTACCGAAATCAAGGCTATGAGGTTTTAATGTATCCTAGTGCTGAAAACCTCCCTGACTTTCTTAAAAACTATTGCCCTGATTTAGTGGTACGCCGAGGAAATGAAGGCGTAGTTATTGAAGTTAAGTCACGTTCTTCACTCGACTCTTCTTCAATGCAATATTTACATAATCTCGCCCAAACTGTGGAAAAAAATCCAGGTTGGCGATTTAAGTTAGTCATGAGAAATTCTGAAGAGTTTACCTATTCCTCTCAAGCAGAAAGTTCTCTACAAGTACCTGAAATTAAATCACAGATAGAAGTCGTAAAAAAACTCGCAACAGATCATCCAGCCTCGGCTCTCCTTTATGGTTGGTCTTTAGTAGAAGCAACTTTAAGACTTGTGGCAGAGCATGAAGGATTAACTTTGGCAAGAGTTGATCCACCTTACTTGATGAAACACTTAGCAACAGAGGGAGTAATTTCTCGATCTGAATATCAACTGCTGATGAATGTTTTTTCACTCCGTAACGCTATTGCTCATGGTTTTAAAACCACTCAAGTCAAACAAGAGTCAGTGTATGATTTAATTAAAATTACAGAGGAACTCTTGGTGAGTTTGAACTCTAGTCATGAATATCATTCCCATGAAAATTAAAGCCTTAACAGTATTTCAAGTCTCGTCACGGGCTTAAGACTTTGCGAATTACGAGAAGATTGGAACAGTTGGTAAGCACCATCGTCTCCCTAGTTGTGGTAATAGTAGAGGAATCAGCAAAAGTGACGGGTAAAGGAATGAAGTCTTTATTGGTTGGTCTTTCAGTTGGGTTAGGGGTAATTTTATCTCATTCTGTAGCCTTGGCAGTTCCTTTAGAAAAGGTATCACCAGAGGAATTGCCAGAGGAAGTAGGATTTGATGCAAATTTGGAAGATAGAGAAGCACTAATTGAGGCAATTAATTATAGTTTGCGCTATTTACAACAACCTAGCGCCCAAAAAGCCTATGAAGATTATCCAGTGGAAGGAGTAACGCGCGATCGCGTTTATCAATCGCTTCTCCGTTTTCGAGAATTAGTCCGTCATGCCCCGTCTTCAGAAGCCCTACGCAATGCCGTGAGAGAGGAGTTTGCCTTTTATCAAGCGGTGGGAAAAGATGATCAGGGAACTGTTCATTTTACGGGGTATTTTGAGCCTGTTTATGAAGCAAGTCGCACCCCAGATGAGGAATATCGTTATCCCCTTTATGAACGTCCCAGTGATTTGGAGGATTGGGAGTCTCCTCACCCAACGCGGGAAGAGTTAGAAGGAACTGACGGAAGAGGGGAAAATAGCCCTCTTGCTGGAAAAGAAATTGCTTGGTTGCGCGATCGTCTAGAAGCCTTTTTAATCCATGTACAAGGGTCAGCACAGCTAGAATTAGATAATGGAGAAACAATTACTGTCGGCTATGCTGGGAAAACTGATTACCCTTATACCAGTCTTGGCGGCGAGTTAGTTGAAGATGGCAAATTTGAACGGGATGAACTCTCCCTTCCGAAATTAATCGAATATTTTGAAGAGAATCCTGAAGATTTAGATACCTATATTCCACGTAATGAGAGTTTTATTTTCTTCCGAGAAACAGGGGGGGCAAAACCTCAGGGGAATTTAGGCGTTCCTGTAACAGCAAATCGCGCGATCGCGACTGATAATTCCTTAATGCCACCTGGCGCTTTAGCTTTAGTTCATACTCAATTTCCAGAAATCAATGACAACAATGAAATCGAAACCCCATTAGTCAGTCAGTATGTCTTAGATCAAGATACGGGTAGCGCGATCACAGGAGCAGGGCGTGTGGATCTCTTTCTCGGAACAGGAGAAGATGCAGGTCGTCGGGCTGGTATTGTTGACTGGACAGGAGAACTTTATTATCTCTTATTGAAAGACCCCACCCCTTAACCCCCTCCCCTGCATTTATACTTATTATAAAATCCGTTAAGATAGCAGGGCTAGAGAAAAAGGAGCGTTTACATTGACTTCAATCGTTTATTCACCAGCTAACAGCGAAACTCAGATCGAACTTCCTCCTTTACCGAAACAGCGTCCGTTGTTATTAATCGGTCATGGAACGAAAGATCCTGAAGGGCGACAAACCTTTATTGACTTTGCCGAAGCCTATCAGGAGTTAGATCCGTCTCGTCCAGTTATTCCCTGCTTTTTGGAATTAACCACTCCCACGATTCAAGAGGGAATCACCCAAGCAGTGGAACAAGGTTATACTGAGTTTTCGGCTTTACCGATTCTCTTATTTGCTGCTAGACATAATAAATTTGATGTCACCAATGAACTCGATCGCGCGCGAGAAATTTACCCGCAAATTAGCTTTAATTACGGGCGACACTTTGGCATTACTCCCAGTATTTTAGACTTGTGGCGCGAACGGTTAGCTGAACTGGATCAACCAGAAAATAATCCTCATAATATTCCTCGTTCGGAAACGGTTTTATTATTTGTCGGACGCGGTTCCAGCGATCCTGATGCCAATGGCGATGTTTGTAAACTCGCCAGAATGCTGTGGGAAGGAAGTGGTTATAAAACAGTAGAAACCTGTTTCATTGGCATTACCCATCCTCGGCTAGAAGAAGGGTTCCATCGCGCCCGATTTTATCAACCGAAACGAATTATTGTTCTTCCCTATTTCCTCTTTACAGGGGTATTAGTGAAAAAAATCTTTGATATTACTGCCCAACAACAGGAACAATATCCTGACATTTCCATGACTTGCTTACCAGAAATGGGGATTCATCCTAACCTTTTAAGAGTGTTGCGCGATCGCGAAATTGAAACCCAAACTGGGGAAGTAAAAATGAACTGCGAAATGTGTAAATTCCGTCTGGCAGCGGTGTCAGGAGACAGTCATCATGGGCATAGCCATGATCATGGGCATCATCACCACCACCATCATGATCATAACCATGAACCTGTGGATCCTTATGCCGATGTTGAACAATATCATAATAAAATTTGGCAAGCCCCGTAATCCCATGTTTAAAACCACTTAAATATTAGTTAAGAAGAAGACAAAATACGAGTTTGGAAAAAATAATCATAATTCGATACACTGACTCATAGTTTTCTATACCATTTCCATAAACTAGTGTTAGAAAACGATTCGCCCAAACCCCATTATGTAAGAGAGGTAAGGGCGGATATAATTTAACCGAGTTGTTGAAAATGGTATCACAATAATTGTTAGTGATGTTCATTTTTTATGGTTATCGAACCAAACTCACAATCATCTTTTGATAAAACACATCCCATGAGTTTATCAACTAAATTTAGCTATGGGATTGGTGAATTTGCTGGCGAGGTTACAGCAAGTGTTTTAGTCTTTTTCTTACTTTTTTTTCTCACCAATGTTGCTGGGTTAAGTGCTGGGCTAGCAGGAACGGTTTTATTAATAGCCAGAGCATGGGATGCGATTAATGATCCGCTCATTGGTTGGCTCAGTGATCGCACCCAGTCTCGGTGGGGACGACGTTATCCTTGGATGGTCATTGCTGCCATTCCCTTAGCCATTAGTTTTGCGCTGATCTGGTGGGTTCCTCCCCTCAGTGGCCAAGCCTTATTTCTTTACTATTGTGGACTCGCGTTTATTTTTCATATTGCTTTTACTTCTGTGGTTTTACCCTATACCACATTAGGGGCGGAATTAACTGAGTATTACAACGAAAGAACCAGTTTAATTAGTTATAAGGCAGGATTTAGCGTTACTGGCAGTATGCTGGGATTGCTGATTATGCAGGGGACAATTAGTGTGGTTGATGATCCTGCGCGACAGTATTTCATTGCAGGAAGCATTTGTGGCGCGATCGCGGCTTTATCCACTTATATTTGTGTTTTCGGCACTTATAAACGATTTAAGCTCTTACAGAAAAAACGGACTGAGGTTTCTCGCCCTCCTACCTTACCAATTCAGCAACAAATTCGCATTGCCCTAAGTAATCGCCCTTTCTTATTTGTGGTGGGGATTTATCTTTGTTCTTGGCTAGGGCTACAGGTAACAGCATCAATGCTCCCTTATTTTGTGGTGAATTGGATGGGACTAGAAGAAAATCACTTTACCCAAATGGCAATCACCGTACAGGGAACAGGCTTACTCGTGATGGCAGGTTGGAATTATTTAGGGCAACGTTGGGGTAAGCGCAAAGTTTATTGTACCGCCATTCCCTTAACCTTAATCGCCCAAGCTGGACTTTTTTTATTACAGCCCGGTCAAGTGGTTGCCATGTATGGGCTTGCGGTTTTAGCAGGGGCAGGATTAGCCGTTGCTTATCTGATTCCTTGGTCAATGCTGCCAGATGTCGTGGATTTAGATGAGTTAGAAACAGGACAACGACGGGAAGGGATTTTTTATGGCTTTGTGGTGCAATTACAAAAAATTGCCGTCGCGATCGCGCTTTTTATGGTCGGAAGAATTTTAGACGCAGCAGGATTAGTCTCTGCCAACGGGGAAGACATCGCAGCAGATGTGGCTCAACCAGATTCCGCATTACTGGCGATTCGCTGGTTAATTGGCCCCATACCTAGTCTTGTGTTAATTGGGGGAATCATTTTTGCGTGGATGTATCCCATTACTCGCGAGTTTCATGAAGAGATTTTATTAAAATTAAGCGAACGAAAACGAGAACAAACACAATAATCCGATTTGCTGTGCAAGGTTAGAGGACAGGGGAGAGCAAGATAGAATAGTTTAAGAAAAATACCGTACCATAATTAATCCGAGAAATGTCCCCAGTTGAAACTTCCACAGAGCGCGATCGCGCTGACAGTGACTATCTCAACGAAATCCCCGACGAAAAGGAGATGTCAATTTTTGACCATCTCGAAGAACTCCGTTGGCGCATTTTTTATTCCCTAATCGCTGTTGGCGTAGGAATTATTGGTTGTTTTATCTTTGTGCGCCCGATTGTAGAAATTCTGCAAGTTCCAGCCCAAGGGGTAAAATTTCTGCAACTTGCCCCTGGAGAATACTTCTTTGTCTCCATTAAAGTAGCAGGATATAGTGGCTTACTAATCGCCAGTCCCTTCATTGTCTATCAAATTTTGTTATTCATCCTCCCTGGCTTAACCCGTAAGGAACGTCGCCTCTTAGTTCCTGTCATGGTAGGGTCAACCTTACTGTTTGGTGTGGGATTAGTCTTTGCTTATTATGCCCTTGTTCCCGCCGCGTTAAAGTTCTTTATCAACTATGGTGAGGATGTAGTGGATCAAATGTGGTCAATTGATTTGTATTTCCGCTTTGTTCTCTTATTGCTATTTAGCACCGCTTTAGCCTTTCAAATTCCCATTATTCAGGTATTATTAGGACTTTTAGGCATTGTTTCCTCGAACGTAATGATTGCAGGATGGCGTTATGTGGTTCTTGGTTCAGTGGTATTAGGAGCAATTTTAACCCCTTCTACTGATCCCTTAACCCAATCTCTTCTTGCAGGAGCAGTTTTAAGTTTATACTTTGGGGGAATTGGCGTAGTCAAACTCTTAGGAAGATAAGCAATTAATCCCAGATTCTGAACTGTAAGCTATTACACAGCAACTTTGTACCATTTGCCTCGGGAAAAAATCACCACCAGCGTGAAACAACGAACCACCCAATCACAGGTAGAACCCAGCCAAACCCCAAGCAAACCTAAATCAAAGACGAAAGCAAAGACATAGGTGGCAACTAGTGCAGGCTGGCAGAAATAACTAACCAGTACATTTAGCTTCTTCAAACCCCTTGAAATTCCAAACAAATGGTTTAGCTAGAGCTTGCTAAATAAAACTAAATTTCTTAGTTAGAGAGGGTTTCAGGAAAAATTAAAGCACGCTTTTGAACGGAAAATGGAGTAAAATGAGGAAAAACCTTGCATCTTCCCTAAACCTACTGAATCATTCTATGTATCGAAAAGCACATTACTCTCTAGACTCCCCAGAGGAATTTGAGCTTCCCTTTTCCGGAAAGTTATCAGCAAACAATCGATGGGTAATTTTAGCAGAGTTAATCCCATGGGAAGAATTTGAAGCGGAATATGCTCAGGATTTTTCATCAGAAAAAGGAGCTCCCGCCAAAGTCTTTAGAATGGCTCTAGGTTCTTTAATAATTAAAGAGAAATTAGGAATTAGTGACCGAGAAACCATCGAGCAAATCAAAGAAAACCCCTATCTTCAGTATTTTATTGGCTTAACCTCTTATCAAGAAGAAGCACCCTTGGATGCGTCGATGCTAGTTCATTTTAGAAAAAGAATTAGTGGGGATTTAATTAATCAGATTAATCGTCGGGTTGGACAAATGAACCGTAAAAAGGAGTCCTCAAATTCCTCTCCCTCAGAAAATCAAGAAGAAGACAACTCAGAAACTGAGGACCAAAGCAATCGAGGAAAACTAATTCTTGATGCTACCTGTGCTCCTTCCGACATCAAATATCCTCAAGATCTAGCACTACTCAATGCAGCGAGAAAAGAAACCGAAAAACTTATTGATCTTCTCTATCAACCTCTTCGTGGACAACTCAAGCAGAAGCCAAGAACTTACCGTCAACAAGCTAGAAAAGAGTATTTAGTTCTAGCCAAGCAGAGAAAACCTTCTTCTGAGAAACGTCGTCAAGGGATTAAAAAGCAACTACAATATATCAGACGAAACCTCTCCCACCTAGAAAATTTAATTAACTAAGGAAGTTCTCTAAATTATTTAAATAAAAAGCAATATAAAAATTTACTAGTCATCCACGAAATTTATCGTCAACAACAGTGGATGTATGAGAATCGAGCGAAAAGAATTGAAAACAGAATTGTAAGTTTAAGCCAGCCTCAGATTCGCCCCATTGTACGAGGAAAAGCAGGAACCCCAGTCGAATTTGGAGCTAAGTTATCTGCGAGTTGTTTTGAAGGATACGTTTACTTAGATTATCTAAGCTGGGACAATTATAATGAGTCAAAAGAGTTTCAAGCACAAGTAGAAACCTTTAAAACCTACACAGGACATTACCCAGAATCCGTTCATGTGGACAAAATTTATCGGACGCGAGAAAACCGAGCTTGGTGTAAAGTCAGGGGAATTAGGATGAGTGGCCCTCCTTTAGGAAGACCGAAAAAATCATTAAGTTTAGAGGAAAAGAAACAAAGAGAAATAGATGAAAAAGTTAGAAATGAGATCGACGAGCGACCCCGCGCCGTCGCACGGCGCTAGGGAACGCGCGAGTTGAAGGAAAATTTGGACAAGGAAAGAGAAGATTGAGCTTAAATCAAATCATGATGAAACTAGCTTCAACTTCGGAAACAGCGATTGCGATTTGCTTTTTAGTGATGAATTTAAACACCTTATTAAAGGAGGTGTTGTATCTTCTTTTTGAGCAATTTCTACCAAATCAGGGGAAAATATTAGGTAAAGTTATGTAAATCGCATAAAGGATTAGTTTCACTAATTGATTAGCGTTCAATTTTCAGTAGAGGATTTACCCTACTCTGCGATGTAGCGAAGCTACTTGCCTTCGGCAATCGCGCTTTTTTCAGCAAGCCCTAGCTAAAGTCCGATTAAAGTAGCGGGACTTAAACGAAGTTTAAGCTAAAATGTAGCCAAAGCTCGCTTTATAAGCCACAAATACGTCCCAATTCTCTTGCATCCATTTGAGAAAACGATAAGTAATCGCGGTTCTAAAAGCTTCTAATACCATTTCTAAAAACCTACACTACAGTAAGAGCTTTTTGTAGGTAATCCCAATTGGTTAGAGAGATGATAGTTTTCGGTGTAATTTTCGTTAAAATAGTTCTTACTTCTTCCTTAAGTTCTTCCAGTTCTTCATATAAGTTCCAACTTAGTTCGTCTTTAATATATTGCCAAAACCTTTCAATTGGGTTTAGCTCTGGACTAGCTGGCGGTTGAAATAGTAATAAAATGTTTTCGGGAATTTTTAAGTTTTTACTTTGATGAAATTTCCCTTGATCCAATTGAATAATATTCAAACAATTCGGAGAGTGTTTAGACACTTGCTCTAAAAAGACTTGAAAACAATCACTATCTAAGTGAGAAAATTCTAGAAAGAAATTATCTCCACTACTTGGCTCAATTATTCCATACAAATAATAAGCGACAAATTCCCATTGCACCTTTCCTATTGGCTTAACTCCCTGAGCTGTAATTCTTTTTCTTTCAATTGTCTTTAATCCTAATCGCGTTTCGTCTTGACACCAATACCTAATTTTTCGACTTTCTTTCCTTTCCATTTCTTCCAGCCATTTCACTGCATTTAGCAAATTAGGAAGTTTTTTTTTGAAGCCTTCTGCTTCTTTTTCATTCTTCTTGGCTGAGCTTCGTCTACTCAGATCTTGCACCAAAGAGCAAAAGACGAGTAAATAAGGAAATACTCCTAATCTGACCTTTGATTAATGAAAGACCTGAGTAATGCACAAGAGCTCATCTACTCAAGGGGTGACGACTGGCTTAAGCCCCTTGCTGTATAAGTTCCATAGCTCTTAACCCTTTCTGATAAAAGGGAAACTTATTGCGATTAAGACTCATCAATTCTTCTACCCAATCTTTGACAAAAATCTGAGTGATGATCCAAGTTTGACCATATAAGCCGATTAAGAAATTACTATTTTTCGTCATTTTTTGCTTCACTGTTCTCAGACGACCAAGATATTCTTGTTGACCTTTGAACCGAATGGATTGCCCCTTTAAACTGGAGACCGTGTACGCGATCGCGCACAACAAAACCAAATTACTTAGTCTTTTGACTGAAGCCTTAGAGCCTTCTAAATTATAACCTCCGATCTTACAATCCTTAAACATGGCTTCGATTCCCATACGCTTTTGATAAGCTTTGATTGCCGAGTCGAGATCGGGAAGATTAGTCAGAAGATACCAAGGCTCTTTTTCGACACTTCCTCGGTATTTCTTTTTCCATTTAACGGCAACAGAAAATTGACCGAATCCGTTTTTACCCACTTTTATATTAGGAAAGAAATGAGAGTCTCCTGGTTGAAAGTCGAAGCAACTAAGAGATTGACAATCTTTTCCTTTGACTTGAATGTTTCGGTCTTTTTTCTGACGCAGAACAAAGCCCACTTTCTCTCTCCGTAACCATTTAGCCAGCTCGATGCTATGAAATTCACGGTCTCCTAAAATGATTAATCGATAACCTCTCAGAAGTTTCAAAATCGGTTTGAGTAAAGCTTTTTGTTCTTTTAAATTACTGGCTCCTTTCTTTGATAAAAATTGCCAATAAATGGGAAGAGCTCGTTTCTGATGAATGAAGGCGACAACAAACAAGTTTTTATCTTGCCACTGCGTTCTGTCTAAAGCTAAGTAAAGAGGTTGATTACTTGGGTGAATGAGTTTAATAATTTCTTTAATGATTGGAAACCAAATTAGGGCCATGGACAGGGAAGGAAGCACTAGAAATCTTTGAAGACGACGGCGACGACTTTCATACTTAATCGGTAAAGGATAGTACGCAGCTAGTTTTTCGATTTTCACATTTTTATGAACTTGTAACAGCCATACCCAGATTTCTAGGCTTAATAATTGGGCACGAGTGAGTCGATTAGCAAGGTGATTGCGATATAATTTTGGTAGCATTTTTTAAGTTCATTTTGGTTTCTGCGATCGCACAGTTAGCGCGATCGCGCAGCCTGATCTGTTTATTATAAAAGGCTATCTACGTCAGCGCTTGAGGCGATTACAACACGATTGTCACCCCGTGAGTGATCTAATTACTTTTATCGAAGAACAAGTCATCAAAGAACAAGTCGAGGAGGAAATTCCAATCAATAATAGTGTGATTGAGGAAGCAAAAAAGGCTGGAAAATCAATCGGTCAATGGATAGAAGATGCTTTTACTCTCAATGAAAGTTTTTTTGATGGATCATCCAGTTATTTTGTACCCATTCCGATCGCGCTGGTGGCTGTAATCTAGATATTAGAACCAGCTAGTTCGGACGTAGTTTGAAAACTGAACCCTAGTGCGATCGCGCTCCCTTAGTGTTAGGCTTCACTACTCTACCCCCCCCACCTACTTTTTAGTTGTAAACAGTGATCGCGCTCCTTGAGTTTGCCCCAAAATCATTTCTAGTTGATCCCAATTTTCTTCCTCAATAGCATAGATCATTTTATCCAATTGTTGACGGTAGAGGCGTAACGATCGCGCGATCGCGTCTTTATTATATTTTGCCATCATTCCCCCTAACTCTGGATTCCCCCCACCAACACGACTGGTATCCCGAAACCCTGAACTGGCTAATTTTTGGGCTAACTTGACTACCTCTTGATCTTGTTCTTGACAACAGGCAGCAATCAAACTACTACTCACAAAAACAGGTAAATGAGAAATCCAAGCTACTGCCTGATCATGAGTGTCTGGGGAACAAGTAATTAATTCTGTTTCTAAATGTTGGGTTAACGCTGCGAGGGTTTTTTGCGCCTGTAAGGGAGTATTTTCCGTTGGAGTTAATACATACCGTGTTCCCGAAAATAAATCAGACTGAGCCGCTTCTATCCCTTGTTGCGCCGTTCCCGCCATAGGGTGTCCGCCGATAAAATTTGACCAAATTGGCGTTATTGCCTCCACAATGGGAGCTTTTACCGACCCCACATCCGTGATAATGGTTTCAGGGGATAAAATCGGTTTTAACTGCTTAACCGTAGGAACAATGGCAGCAATGGGAGTACAAATAAAAATCACTTCTGCTTCTGTGAGAAGAGAAAAATCTGTGCTAGCTTCATCAGCAATTCCTTTTTGACAAGCTAAAGCGCAAGTATCCGAATGACGGGAGATTCCGAGAATATAATGAGACCGCGATCTTAGTTTCAATCCCAATGATCCGCCAATTAATCCTAAACCAATAATTCCGAGCTTCATGTTCCCTTCTTATAATTGTGGAGGTGACTTTAATAAAAACAAACGTAGTTCTCGTGACAGTAATAGAAGCAGAAGTCCATACGTCTCTCCGTACCTTTCTTCGCAACCAACCCCATCTCAACTGGCCCCACCAGCTAACTATGGCGCGTTTGGTGGCAAGAGCTTTACGCTTAAAACGGTCAGCATTAATGCAAACTGGAAACGCATCTGGTTACTGTTTCAGCTACCTCACCCCTGCTCTGTTGTTTGCTCGTCCTGTTATTGTAGTTGTTCCCGAAAAAAAACAAAAGTATCTTCTATCTAGCGCGATTCCACAATTAAAAGAATGGCTCGACATTAATACCCCTGTTCAAACCTGGAACACCTTATCGTCACCCTCACCACAAAACAACTCAGGGTTAATTCTCATTTCCCCTCAAGATTGGTTACAGGCGCAACTTTCGAGAAGCCTACCAGAAGGAATCACCACGATTATTGATGAAGCTGATGATTTAGAAGAGTGGGCGCGAGAACAACTGACGCGGCGCTTCACCACTTGCGATTGGAATCAATTACTCTATGACTATCCTGAGAAGGCTGAGGTAATTCGGGATGTGAGAGTCGAGTTAACCACAATGCTCTTTCATCGTCCCCAAAATCCTTATGAATGTTTATTACTGAACCAACCTGAACAGGAAATCTTAGAAAAATTATTTACCGTACTGAAAGAAATTTCACCTCATCATCCCTTTTGTAAATTATTTCAGCAATCCCAACAGGATAATCAACTTCTCTGGGCAGAAATCCAACGGGAACAAGGGGAATTTATGATCGGCTGTTGTCCCGTTTCTGTGACCGATATTTTAACTCCGATTTGGGAGAAACAAGCCTTAGTCTTGATTGGGGGATTTTTAGATTGGGAAAAAGAAGCCCCCATTTATCGACAACAGCTAGGATTAGGAGAAATGACTTGTTTAAACTTTTCTCGGGATCGTCATCAAGAGGGCCTTAATTTATATCTTCCTTATGGGTTACCCATGCCGAATACAAAAGAGTTTCAACCAAGTTTGTTTCAACACTTACGAGAGTTATTCGTGCAAGAGACGTTTCAGGAAGGATTAATTGTCATTTTAGTGAGTGATGTTCCTCTCAAAAGACAGCTAGCAACGGATTTAGCTGGGGAATTTGGCTCCCGAGTCCAATTAGAAAATACTCAATTGCGAGATAATGGGATTTTAGTGTGTAGTTGGCAGTTTTGGCGTGAGCATCAACAAGGGCTATCAACGCCAAAATTATTGGTCATGACAACGATTCCCCTACCTTCCATTGAAAATCCCTTTGTTGCGGGACAAGTTGCCTACTATAAGCAAAAACGCCAAGATTGGTTTCGCTTGTATTTATTACCGACAGCCCTTAGAGAATTACAAAGAGCGGTTATTTCCTTACGAGAGACGCAGGGAGTGGTTGCTTTACTAGATAATCGGGTGCATCATCGTAGTTATGGCAAAACAGTCCTCTCAGCGTTAGAACCTTATGGGCGCGTTAGTTACAGAAGTTTGACGGGCGAGTCATTCGGTCATTACTTCCACAGTTCCCGTCGGATCAAAAACGACTTGTAATTCGGCTATGGCTTCAATTCCTTCAGGGGTGGTTTCTTCTGGAACCGCAGAGAGTAAGTTCGGTAAAGCAGGAACTTCTGCAATATTCTGATCAGGATCAGAAAGGGGTTGAAAGGCAAGAAGATCTCCCTCGGAGGTGACCCAAACGCGATAACTAAGGGATTCTTCTACTAAGCCTTGTTCTTCCCAATTTTCTTCAATTCTCGTTTGTAACTGCCCTGCGAGAGCTTCAATTTCTTCAGAATCTTCCATTGCGGGAACAACTTCTAAGACTTCTTCAATTCCTGAGGGAATGATGTCACCATTTTCACCATCAGGGAGTGTTTCTTCTTCTCTAGGATCTCGAGTTTCGGTGAGTTCAGCTTCTCGCATTTCGGGGACAGGCACAAAGAATAGCGCGATCGCGGCTACTGTGAGACTGGCTACCCCACTAAGGGCTGGCGTAGCTTTTTTGGCAAGGGGTTCTTCTTGCCTGCGAATCCGACGAGAATTGGGTTTGATGCTAAAGGTTAATTCTGGCAAGGTAGTAGCATCATTTGATAGCTGATCAACCGCTTCAATTAGATCAAATAACTCGACGGTAGTTAAATCAACTGTTTCGGTTGTTTCTGGTTTCCCTTCTTCTTTATGAATATATTGTAAGCGGTGGCGGTTGCTTTTAGGAATTGGCTCTAGTTTAACTTTTTCCGATACCCAATCTTGCTTATTTTTTGCCTCAAGACCACTTAATATATACTGGGCGTAATGATTAACTGCACGAAGTAAACTTTCGAGAAATTCGCGATCGCCTTTCAAAGAATCCTGCTCCGTTTTAGCAGTAAATCGACATTCAGCATTCGTTAATACTGACATGACGGGTCGTCCATTTTCCCCTTCATTGTCACTTATATCTTTTGTCCAACCATCAAGGATTAAAGAACAGTTGGGCAGACTGTATTGACGGCGAATTGTCATTTTACCTCCCCATCAAATAAACTACACCATAACCTTTGTGCGCCGGCAGTTCCTGTTGCAAATAAAAGTTTTCTGAGTAATGAAATGGCTAGCTCATCCATTTGCTCTGGTGAAGCAATATACTCAATAATTCTCGCGCGACGGGGATTCATTCGTCCTCGGAAATGTGCGCGAAATCGATCTAGATACCACTTGAGACGAACATTTTGTCGAATTGGGAGTTCTTTTTCCCGTAATTGTTGCTCTGCTAGTAATAATTGACGGATGAGAAAAGTAAGTTGGCGCGATCGCGCTGTAGCAATAATCGTTAAAGCCTTTGCTTGCTCTAATTGTAAATGTCGTCGCATATAAGAGCGTCGCCAAGGGTTTGTACAACGTAACCGCCACAAAACAACGCGATTAGGAATAATATCTGCTAAATTAAATTTTTTTGCTGTCGCTAGCATCCGTTCTGAACTAGCTAATTCGAGAGCTTCTAAGGCGAGCAACAACAAATCAATCTCTTGTGCGGTGCGACCGGAACATCCTCGCACTGAGATAGGATAGTCGGGAAGGTTTTCCCATAACCAAGGTCTCTGTTGGTCTAAAGGAACTTCGTTGGTCATTACATTTGCCGATGATTGGCTCATAGATTGCGTAATCAGGATACTAGCCTCTTTAATTTTCTCATCTACTGTAACGCGAAACGAATTGAGAAATAAATTTTCTCATAGAACTTGTTAAGCTAAAATTTATCTGCTATATTAGGGAAGCGCAAAACAAAAGCCGGGATAGCTCAGTTGGTAGAGCAGGGGACTGAAAATCCCCGTGTCCGCAGTTCAAATCTGCGTCCTGGCATTTTTATTTTAAAGTCAACTCCGCAACCATCATCTCTTCCTCCGTATCTTTTCTCAAAGTAAATCCTAATCGTTGACAGATTTTTTGCATAGGACGGTTTTCTGGAAGAATGTAAGCAATAATTCCTTCTAATTCTTCCTGTTTAGCAATATTAATCAATTGCTGTAAAAATTTTGTTCCTAATCCTTGTCCTTGATAGTGATCACTAATTAACATTCCAAACTCAGCCTGATTACTACCTTTAATTTGACTCAGTCTTCCCACACCGAGAATGTAATGATTACCCGAAGCATCTTCATGATCAGCGACTAAAGCCAGTTCCCGATCATAATCAATAAAGCAAATGCGGGTAAGACGAGTGTGAGTAATACGATGGGCTTGGCTAATTAGATGAGCATACCGTAGATACACACTTTCTTCTGATAAAGTTCCGTGAAAAGATCGAATTAAAGGTTCATCCTCAGGACGAATTGGACGAATCGTTACAGGTGTTTTATCTTTAAGTTGCCATTGCGTAATATATTGAGTGGGATAAGGACGGATTGCAGGTTTTGAGTCACTTGTCACCTGA
Organism: Euhalothece natronophila Z-M001; assembly: GCF_007904085.1. Taxonomy (GTDB): domain Bacteria; phylum Cyanobacteriota; class Cyanobacteriia; order Cyanobacteriales; family Rubidibacteraceae; genus Halothece; species Halothece natronophila. The sequence continues at coordinate 139,050 of NZ_CP042326.1, read as the reverse complement.
TCATGTAAAACCACTCGCGCATCAAGGGCGATACTGCCTCCTGCTTCTGGCGTTTGAGCTAAAAGAGGATTGATATCAATTTCTTTAATTTGCGGTTGTTCCACCACTAATTGGCTAAACTGAACTAAAAGCTGTTCTAGGGCTTCTAAATCTACCGCGGTGCGTCCTCTAACTCCCTGTAAAGCCTGGTAAATGCGAGTTTGTTCCATCATCCGCCGTGCTAAGGTAGTATTTAGAGGCGGTAGAGCTAAGGCGCGATCTTGAAATACTTCTACTAACGAGCCACCTGTTCCAAATAGCAACACGGGGCCAAATTGGGGATCGAGGCTACTACCCAAAATTAATTCGTAACCGTCTAGTTTTAACATGGGTTGTACGGTTACCCCTTGGAAATGTTCAGGAGAAACAGAATTTTGGATCTGCTGATAAGCTACTTCAACTTCAGTTGCATTTTTAAGGTTGAGCTGCACTCCTCCCACATCAGTTTTATGGGTAATAGTTTCTGAAGAGAGTTTTAAGACAACTGGATACCCGATCGCGTTGGCTTGGTTAACCGCTTCCTCTATGCTAGTTGCTAGCCGTGTTTCTACCGTCGGAATATGATAAGCGTTAAGGAGTTGTTTTGATTCATATTCGGTCAGCAGAGTTCGCTGAGAGCGATAAACTTGGCTAAAAATTGTCTCTACTTGCTGATAATCAGGTTTTCTTCCTTCCCTGAGAATAGGAGTTTCGTAAATTCCCTGTAAGTTGTAACTATAACGCCACATCAAGTTAAACACCTGGGCCGCCGTATCTGGATAAGGAAGGGTAAAGATATTAGCATCATTTAGCAGTTTTTCTCCCTGTTCGACACTATTCCCCCCCATCCAACTGGCTAAGACAGGCTTTCCTTGCAATTGTGAGAAATTACTCAGGCTTTCCGCTATTTTTGTGGGATTAGTCATGGCTTGAGGGGTTAAAATTACCAGTAAGCCATCACTATTGGGATCTTTTGCTACTTGCGCGATCGCGCTCTCATAGCGTTGGGGATCAGCATCCCCTAAAATATCAATCGGATTACCATGACTCCAGTGAGTAGGCAGACAGTCATTAAGTGCTTGAATTGTCTCTGGAGCTAATTCAGCTAACTTTCCCCCGCGACGAATGAGGGCATCTGTGGCTAAGACTCCTGGCCCCCCAGCATTAGTTAAAATCGTTAAGCGATTGCCTTTTGGACGCGGTTGTTTCGCTAAAATTTCTGCCAAGTTAAATAAATCATCGATCGTATCCACTCGTAAGACACCACAGCGCCGAAATGCGGCATCTAAAACATCATCACTTCCCGCTAAGGCCCCAGTATGAGAGGCAGCAGCTTGGGCGGCAGCGGAAGTTCGCCCCGATTTAATCACAATAATTGGTTTCGTTAACGCCACTTCTCGAGCAGCCGAAAGAAATGATCGCGCATCGCCAATAGATTCCATATAAATGACAATGCTATGAGTATTAGGATCATCTCCTAAATAATCAATTAAATCTCCCCAATTGACATCTAACATGGAGCCAATGGAGACAAAGGCACTAAAACCGACATTTTCCCGAAAGCTCCAATCTAAAATTGAAGTACACAAAGCCCCACTCTGGCTAATAAAGCCCACATTTCCGGGTAACGCCATGGCACTGCCAAAGGTAGCATTGAGTCCATAATGAGGATTCATAACTCCCAGGCAATTTGGCCCCACAATCCGTAAATTATGGGCTTGGGCTTCGGCTTTAATCTCTTGTTCTAAGGCAATTCCCTGTTCACCAATTTCTTTAAATCCTGCGGAAATAATAATTGCCCCTTTGACCCCTTTGTAAGTACAGTCCTTGATCACCTGAGAGACACTCGGTGCAGGAGTAGCAATAATCGCTAAATCTACGGGATCAGGGATAGCATTTAAACTAGCATAGGCTTTAATTCCCAGAATGCTATTTCGTTTAGGATTAACCGGATAAACCGTCCCCCCAAAGGGATTACTAATTAAATTCCATAACAAAGTTCGTCCCACACTTCCCTTTTTTTCACTTGCCCCAATGACAGCAACACTTTTCGGGGCAAAGATGGCATCTAACGGTTGACGAGTTCCCAAAAAATCATGGGCTGGATCATTGGTAACAGTTTGTGCTTGCATGACTTCTCTAGACCTAAGCTCTAGTCTCTTTATAACGCTTTCTTTCTGCTCATAATTGGAAAAAACGGTTAAGATCGCTCAGAATAAAATAAACAGGTCAGGCAGAAACATCCACCTGACCTTAGCTGAACGTAAAAACTTGATTTTAGGAGCAAATAAGCGCACCACCTGCTAATAGGAATGGTAATCCGAGAAATAAACCAATTCCAGGGACTAAAATGGTGGGAATACTCCCTAGAAGCACTAATAGTAAACCGGCTGCCACTCGCAAGGGTTTAGTTAAACAACAGATAATTTTCTTCATTTGTCTTCACCTGTAGTAACATTTACTTTCGTACTCTAGCAAATTGGAAACAGTAGGAATCCCCCTCTTATGTTGACATCCTCTCCCGTCAAACGCTACGCGCTATTATGGGAGATTCCTAGCCTTGCGACTAGGTTTCCTGTTTCAGGCTCTTGACTAGACGAAGTTGCCTCCATCCCCGTCAGATCGCCTCCACAGGCAATTTGTTTTATGTCCAACCCCTGCCCGAGGTCAGACAACCCTCGATTTCTGATCACCTCAGCACTCACCACATCTCTTGAACCAATGTAACCACATTCAGGGCAGTGATGAACCCTAACATCTAGAGTCTTTTTACCTGTATTCGCTCCACATTGGCTACATTCTTGAGAGGTGCCATCTTTGTCAACTTTGGCAAAGTAAACATCACGTTTCCAACAAACCCATTGAAGGATGTTTACAAACTGACCAAAGCCAGCATCCGCAGCGTGTTTGGATAACATTCCTCGTTGCCACGAACGGAAATTGATGTCTTCGACAAAGATCATCCCTGCTTCATCGCACAATTGATGAGCAAGTTTGAAGTGCCAATCTTTACGAGTGTCAGAGATACGTTGGTGAACTCTTGCTATCTTTCTGTTTAGTTGATGTCGGTTATTTGACCCTTTCTTTTTGTTCTTAAGCTTACGTTGGAGCAATTTCAGCTTCCTTTGTAGAGACTCTAAAAACCGAGGTCTTTTAATTTCTAAACCATCAGAAGTAGCAACAAACTTATCAAAGCCTAAGTCTAACCCTCTTGGATGACCGTGAGGGAAAGGTTGAGGAACATCCACATCTAACTGAAGGGAAAGCATGACAAAGTAACCAGAGGCTTTTCTGATCACTCTTACTTGTTTTACCTTAAATCCTTCTGGGATATCTCTGGACTTTCTGAATCTAACCCAACCTAATTGAGGTAGTTTAACTTGATTTCCTTTTAATACCTCTCCTTTTAGCTGAGGAATCAGATAAGACCTTAAACGATACTTGTTCTTGAATCTAGGAAAACCGAACCCTCTGGCTCTCATGTCAGAGAAAGCCCTGTCCAAAGTTCTCAAGACTTGTTGAAGCACTTGGGCATTAACTGATTTAAGGCGTTCGCTATTTTTCTTCGCCTCAGTTAGAGCCTTTGCTTGCCTTGAATAACTCGGATAAGGTTCATCGGCAGGGATCAGATATTCCTGTTCAATGGAACAAGCGTTGACAGGACATTTTCGAGAGTTGATCCAATCCTTTCTTTCTCTAAGAGCATAATTCCAAACTGTTCGACAAACACCGAGGGTCTGCTCGATCATGCTAATTTGGAGTTGGTTTGGTTCTAACTTATACTCGTAAGAAAGGGTAAGCATTGGATTTTGAACTTTAATAATTCCAGTTTAACCGTTTCTACACAATTTACAACTCGTGTAACGATCTTCTGACGGAGTTTGTTTTTTTGGCGCAATTCATGAGGGGCTGTGGGGCGAATCGCATTCGCCCCCTTGAAAGCCCCATCTACCCGCCCGCGCCTGACGACTATAACGGGGCAGGGCAAAGCGTGAGCATCCTCTTGCGCTACTTAGATAGAAAGTGAAGCAAACTGAAACTTACATTGATGCTACCCTAAGAGGGGGATCGTTTTCACTAATCTCAGTTTATTAATTTGGGAAATTCATTATGGCAAATCAGTCTCTTCCCTCACAATCACAAACTCAGCCCGAGCTTAATCTTTGGCAAAAGATTACTACGCTTTTAGGCTGGAAGGTTTGGGCTATTCTGATTATGTTGAGTTTTGGAGTAACTGGCTATGCTGCTACTGCAGTGTTACTTAATTTCAATGAGTCTGAAGATTGTGAAACAGTGTTTTGGCCCCTAGCTTCTGGGTCGCAACGCTTATACTGCGCTCACGTCATGGCCCAAGAGGGGGATGCAGAAAGTTTAATTCAAGCCATTAATCTAATTGCCACATTACCCGAAGATCATCCCCTGCGCCAAGAAATCAATCAGAATATTCAAATTTGGTCAGAGGAAATTTTAGTCTTAGGAGAACAACATTTCCAAGCAGGAAACTGGGAAGAAGCATTAGCAATTGCCGAGGGAATTCCTGAGGATGTGGCTTCACAAGAGGTAATTGCAGAAAAGAAAGCTCGCTGGCAAGAAATTCGCGAAAGAGGACAAGAGATTGAAGACAATGTGGAAGCCAAATTATATGAAACGGAATGGAATGCGGCTTTTGATGAAGCGGGAAAGTTAGTTGACCTTGATAATGACTATTTCGCTAACCGTCGCTATCAAGAACTAATTAGTGTGATTGAAGAAGCTCAAGCCGAAGGAGAAGTTTTAGAAGAAGCCCAAGAACTCTATAGTCAAGGAGGTGTGGATAATTTACTGGAGGCTTTAGAAAAAGCGGAAGAGATTGGCGAAGACAGTTATTCTTATCGAATTGCTCAATCTCTGATTACGGATGTGGGTAAAGCCTTAATGACAAAAGCTGAAGACAATTTAGAGCAACGGAATTGGCAACTGGTGTTGCAGGTAACTCAAGCGATTCCGAGTCGTTTAGAATTAGATGAAGAAGTTGCTGATTTAAGGGCGATTGCTTTAGCTGGATCTCAAGCTCAACTCGGAACAGTGGGGGGCTTAGAAGAGGCGATCGCGCGAGCCGAAGAACTCGAATCAGATCGTCCTTTTTATCGTCAGGCTCAAAATTTAATCGGTCGCTGGGAAAACGAAATTGACGATATCAAAGTCATTAATCAAGCTAAAGACTATGCGCGAGGAGGAAGCCTTGCCGATTTTCGGGATGCTATAGAAAAAGCGGATGATGTGCCAAGGGGAAATCCTCGTTATCAAGAAGCTGTACAATTGCAACAAGAATGGACTCGGACGATTCAAGTACGAGAAGATCGCCCGATTCTCAATCGCGCCAGAAACCTTGCTAGAAATCGTAATATTGAGGCTTATGAATCAGCGATTACTGTGGCAAGTCAAATTGATTCCAACCGAGCCCTTTATTCGGAAGCTCGTCAAAAAATTGCTAACTGGCGGGCGGAAATTCAACGGATTGAAGATCGACCGATTTTATCGGAAGCGACTCGCTTAGCCAATCAAGGACGACTAGAAGACGCGATCGCGAAAGCTGAAGAAATTGGCTCTAATCGCGCTCTTTATTCAGATGCCCAAGAGCGTATCCGTCGTTGGCGAAACACCATTACCGCCAGAGAAAGCATTGAACAAGCCCAACGAATTGCTCAAAGACGCACTCAAGACGCTCTCTTAGAAGCCATTGAAACGATCGCCCCAGCCCGAAATTCTGATCAATATCGTCAGCGAGCAGAGCGTTTAATTAACCAGTGGAGTCAACGGATTTACTCCATTGCTCTCCAACGGGCTGATCAGGAGAATCTGATTAGTGCTATCCGAGTGGCTGAACAAATTCCCTCTCATAGCGGTATTTATCAAGAAGTTAGAGGCAGGATCCAAGAGTGGGAACAAGAGTTAAGAAATCGGGCGGAAGAGGAGCAAGAGGAGGAAGAAGAAACTGACACTAATTCTGATTAGTAATCCACTTTACTCCAGTTTGGACTGCTAATAACAGCAAGCCAAAAGCAATAAAAGCAAAAACAGCTGTCATCAAAACACTTAACCCCATCACTAGGGTGCGAACCGCTACCGCAATTGTAGCGGCTGCTTGATTGCCATCAGGAAGCGGTTGCTCGGCATAACGACCAATAATTGCCATAGTTAGTTGATAGAGAGGAATGGTTAATCCTCCTGCAATCATTGCTCCTAATAAGGACTTTCTTAGGGTAATCCCATGAGATTCGTCTGTCATCTTTTCTTACTTCAAGTTTATTTTTGATCTGATGTTCTGAGAAGATTTTTCCTTCTCTCCGCTCCATCATAATCTGTTTCCGTTCTAATAAATAACGCGAAAGGTTAAATTAATACGCGGTAATACAGATTTTTTCGTTTTGGGAATTTGATGATACCAATATTGTTGGGTTTCTCCTTGCATTAATAAAAAATCCCCATGTTTAAGATTAATATCATGTCTTTCAGGATTGCTTTTATCTCGATACTTAAAACTAAAGCGTCTTTCTCCACCAAGGCTAACCGAACCAATGATAGGATGTTTTCCTAATTCTGGTTCATCATCACTATGCCATGCTACTCCATCATTTCCATCTCGATATAGATTCAAAAGGACACTATTAAAGTTAACTTGGGCAATAGTTTCAATCTTATGTTTGATCTCTAATAGTGAATTGGTCCAAGGTTCAGGGTTCATGGTAATACCAGAATAAGTGTAAGAATATCCTTTATCCCCATACCAAGCAGTGAGACGGGGAACAGGATTTTCTTTGCCATAGAGTTTGATGTATTCTTGTTTCCAATTAATCTCTTTTTCTAGCTGGCTAAAAAAATAATCACTGGTTTTAGCATCAAAGAAGTTCCGATAAATTTTGATATCGCTATGGGGAAGGTTGAGTTTTTCTTCTTGGGAAAAAATAGTAAGTTGTTCTGACATAAATAATTTAGAGTTGGGCAAGATCATCAGGGGTGTTACAGTTAAAAAGGGAAGCGCGATCGCGCACTTTTAATTCTTCCACCGAATGCTGATTTAAAAATCCTTGAAAGGATCGCTTGCCACTGGCTAAATAAACACTAAATAAATCTACACAATCACGATTATAAAATCCACAAAGGGGTTCCCAGCCTTCCTGAGATTTTGCCACTAACGCTACTGTATCTCTATTCACTTTCGGCAACTGTTCACACCAAAATTCTAATTCCGCCACATTTAATTTTGGTAAATCACAAGCTAAAGCTAAAACCCATTCGGTTTCCACTTGTTGCAATCCCTGATAAAGTCCTACTAACGGCCCATAAGGAGGGGTTTCATTGGGTAAAGACATCTCTGGAATCAGATGACACTCAGCAGGAATAATCTTTTGATATCGTTCTACCCATGGCGTAACAATATACACTTGAGAAGTGACAGCTTGGGCGCAATGACAAATGTATTGGAGAAGCGGTTGCCCATCAAGATCAAGTAAGGCTTTATCTTCTCCCATGCGCTTACTCTGTCCGCCAGCTAAAATAATAGCACTAAGACGATTTTTGATCATAATTGCTTCCTAACTGATAATTAGAGAATGACTAATTAGTTATTCCTTACTCATTCAATTATGGATCAAGACTCTAGTTCGGTAGCCCAACAACTTGATGCGCTAATTACATCGCACAATATTAGTTATCACTCACAATGGCAACCTTCTCCGCAACTCCCGAAAAAACCCTTGGTTATTCCTCAGAGTACCGCTACTTTAGCAAAAGTGGTGGCGATTTGTCACGAAAATAACTGGTCAATTGTTCCCTGTGGCAATGCCAGTAAAGCCACTTGGGGAGGACTTCCTAGCAAGGTTGATCTCTACCTTAGCACCCGTCATCTTAATCAGATCATTGATCACGCCGTAGGAGACTTAACCGTTACCCTACAAGCAGGAGTTACCTTACAACAACTGCAAGAAAAACTGGCAAGCGCAAATCAGTTTCTCCCCCTTGATCCAGCTTATCCCGAAACCGCTACATTAGGGGGAATTGTCGCCACCGCCGATGCAGGAAGCTGGCGAGAGCGTTATGGTGGAGTGAGAGACTTACTCATTGGCATTTCCTTTGTTCGCGCCGATGGAGAAATTGCCAAAGCAGGAGGGCGTGTGGTTAAAAATGTGGCTGGCTATGACTTAATGAAACTCTTTACAGGGTCTTATGGAACATTAGGCATTATTACTCAGCTAACTTTTCGGACTTATCCCCTTCCTCCTACCTCAGCCACCCTCGTTTTAAGCGGCGATCGCGCTAACATTATCTCTGCTGCCCAAACCCTGCGAAATGCGACCTTAACCCCCACTCGCGCCGATTTAGTCTCGCCTTCGGTGATAGAAAAATTACAATTAGGAAAAGGCTTAGGGTTAATCATTCAATTTGAAACAATTATCGAAAGTATAGAAGAACAAATTAAACAACTCAGCGTAATGGCAGACTCCCTAAACTTAACGATTACCCGTTTTACAAATAACAATGAAAAAACATTATGGAATCAATTGAAAGAGTCAACCTTAATTCCTTCCTCCGACAGCGCAATTACTTGTAAATGCGGATTATTGCCGACAAAAGTTGCTGATTTTTTTCAAAACTTGCCACCTGACAGTTACGCTATTATTCATAATAAGAGCGGTTTAGGGAAACTTGTTCTTAATAGTATTGATTCTTTATCTGATCTCCAAAAACTACGAAGTTATTGCGAGGAAAATCGAGGTTTTCTGACAGTTCTGGAATCTCCCTTAACCATCAAAGAGCAAATTGAACCTTGGGGGTATTCTGGAAATGCTTTAACTATGATGAAAAAAATAAAACAGCAATTTGATCCCAATCAGCAATTTAATCCAAACCGTTTTGTTGGTGGAATTTGATAAAAATCTATAATTAAAATGACTGAAAAAGAAGCAAACCTTAATAACTTCATTGACCAAGACGCAGGTTTTGATAGCCAAAAACCACCAAAACAAGAACTCATTGATGACTGTGTTCACTGTGGTTTTTGTTTAGCAACTTGTCCCAGTTATCGTGTCATCGGGAAAGAAATGGACTCTCCTCGGGGTCGCATTTACCTTATGGATAAAATTAACCAAGGAGAAGCCGAATTAGACGAAGCCACTGTTCAACATTTTGACTCCTGTCTTGGCTGTCTTGCTTGTGTAACCACTTGTCCCTCTGATGTTCAGTATGACAAACTTATTGCCGCCACTCGCCCACAAGTAGAAAGAAATTATCCCCGTAACATCTTTGACAAACTTTATCGGCAATTAATTTTTAGTTTATTCCCCTATCCCAATCGGTTGCGCCCACTTTTAATTCCTCTTTTCATTTATCAAAAATTGGGCTTACAAAACTTCATTCGCAAAACGGGACTTCTGAAAAAAATTTCACCTCGTCTTAATGCCATGGAGTCTATTTTACCCGAAATTACTGCTCAATCTTTCCGCGATAATTTCCCAGAAGTTATTCCTACTCAAGGGAAAAAACGGTATCGAGTGGGGGTGATTTTAGGCTGTGTGCAAAGACTCTTTTTCTCCCCTGTTAATGAAGCTACAGTAAGAGTTTTAACCGCTAATGGGTGTGAAGTGGTTATTCCGAAAACCCAAGGCTGTTGTGCTGCTTTACCCGCCCACCAGGGCCAAGAAAATCAAGCCCAAGCCTTAGCCAAACAAATGATTGATAGCTTTGCTGATACGGAAGTGGATGCGATTATTATTAACGCTGCTGGTTGTGGACATACCTTAAAAGAATATGGGCATATTTTAGAAGACGATCCTGAGTATAAAGAGAAAGCCCAAGCCTTTGCAAATAAAGTCAAAGATGTCCAAGAATTTCTAGCAGAAGTAGGATTAACTGCTGAACTTTCTCCTTTACAAGATGACACCTTAGATATTGTTTATCAAGATGCGTGCCACCTTTTACATGGACAACAAATTAGTCTGCAACCGCGACAACTCTTAAAACAAATTCCAGGAGTTAAATTACATGAACCCATAGATGCTGCTTTATGTTGTGGCAGTGCCGGGGTTTATAATATGCTACAGCCAAAAGTCGCCGAAGAGTTAGGAGAACAAAAAGTGAATAATTTGCTCAATACTGGGGCAAAAATGATTGTTTCTTCTAACCCTGGCTGTTCTTTACAGATCAAAAAATATCTGCATCCAAAAGAAGAAGAGATGCCTTTATTACACCCCATGCAACTGCTAGATTACTCCATTCGGGGAGTAAAAATTAGTCATTAGTCATTAGTCATTAGTCATTGGCTTACGAAGGACAAAACAATTTTAAGAATAGCTAGGAATTGTCTCTAGCAATTTTAAATACTCAGTATTAACACCTGAATCACGGGGGAGAACAATTTTCCCAGTACGCGCAATTTCTCGAATGCCAAATTTAGTTAGCATTTGAATAATAGCAACCATTTTACCTGGATCTCCAACGACTTCAAGGGTTAGAGAATCTTCAGAAATATCAACCACACGGGCGCGAAAAACCTGGGCAAGTTGCATTACTTCCCCGCGAGTGCTGGTGTTAGCATTCACCTTAATCAGCATTAATTCCCGTTCAACACAAGGAACTTGGGTAACATCTTGTACCTTGAGAACATTGATTAATTTATAAAGTTGTTTGGTGAGCTGCTCAATGGTGCGATCATCCCCAGGCACTACCATAGTAATGCGAGAAATGCCTTCTTGTTCTGCTGGCCCCACAGCTAGACTTTCGATATTATAACCACGTCGAGCGAATAAACCAGCAATACGGGTGAGAACCCCAGCTTCATCTTCCACTAACACAGATAAGGTATGTTTGAGCATCGGTTGCTAATTCAAAATATGAGGTGGATGGAAAGGTGATTAATTATCATAGCAAGAAGTTTCTCATGGTTCAAAGGTTTTCCTCAAATGAACTACTGTAGTGCTTTGAGCCGCCACAATGGCTTCCTATTAATAATATTTTTGGAAACTATGGTTACAGTTAAATGGTAACTGGTCACTGATCACTGGTCACTAATTATAGAAATATGATCTCATTTGTAAAAACTAACTCAACCTTACGATCCCCCCCACCCCCCTTACTAAGGGGGGAATTAAAGGGGGGATCCCAACTAAAAATTTACAACTGATTTAGGATTGCTATAGTACACTACTGTAGTATTACTTATTAGAAATGGGATAACTTTCTTTTCAGTATGGCACAATAGGTAGTTGTAAGTTTTAAGAAAAGTAATGAGCTTAACCTGTGAACAACTCATTCAACGTTATAGCGAAAGTTGGGAAAAAGCAACAGTCCATCCCTTCTTAAATGAATGTCAATCGGGAAAAATTAAGCCTGAGCAATTTAATACTTGGCTGGTACAAGATTACCTTTTTGTCACCCAGTTTACTCGTTTTTTAGCAAGCGCGATTGCTAATGCCCCTGTTACCCATTTTGATGTTTTATTAGGGGGGATGAGTGCTATTAAAGATGAGTTGAATTGGTTTCAGGAAAAAGCCCAAGAACGTAATTTAGATTTAAGCACTGAGAAACAACAGACTTGTCAAGCCTATTGCGAGTATCTACACCATATTCAAAACATGGCTTACCCCATACAAGCTGTAGCCCTTTGGGCAATTGAACTTGCCTATAATCAAGCCTGGCAAAAACCGGGAAAAATGGTTCCTCCCTATGATGAATTTGCCCAACGTTGGGGAAACCCTAACTTTACTGAATATGTCAAGTTATTAGAAAAACAAGCCGATGAAGCCCTTGCAGAAGCAGATTCTGAGGTGGAAAAACAAGCCACTGCTACCTTTGTCAAGATTGCCAGTTTAGAAAAAGATTTTTGGCAAATGGCTTATAAAAAATAAAACCCTTTATTCCCATTTGGACAAAGGTATTACATGGCTAAAGCCATTCCATCAGCGCGAGGTTCAGACCCCGCCATAAAAATCCCATCACGCTTAAGAATAATTTGTCCTTTACCAAATAACCCTTTACTAGGGTTAACTCGTACTTCATGCCCTCGCTGAGAAAGAGAAATCATCACCTCTGAGGGAATCCCTGTTTCTAGAACCACTCGCTGATCAGTTAAATATCGCCAACGGGGTGCATCTAAAGCAACTTGCGGGTTCATTTCATAGTCAGCAAGATTAGAAACAACTTGTAAATGCCCTTGGGGCTGCATTTGTCCCCCCATAACGCCAAATGTTCCTAAGGGTTGATCCTCTTGAGTTAAAAATCCCGGCATAATCGTATGAAAGGGACGTTTTTCTGGGGCAAATTCATTAGGATGTCCTGGTTGAGTATTAAAGGAACTGCCTCGGTTATGAAGAGCAATTCCCGTTTCTGGAACTAAAATCCCACTACCAAAGCCTTCATAATTGGATTGAATGAGAGATACCATGAGTTCGCCATCACTGGCAGTTAAATAAACTGTACCAGGATCTGAGAAACTAGGTTCAATGTTAGTAAGAGCGTTTTCTCCAATAAGTTGGCGACGTTTTTGAATGTGATCTTCTGCCAATAACGCTTCGATGTTGATGTTCATCCAGTTGGGATCAGTTAAGTAATAATTAATGTCAGCGAAGGCAAGTTTCATCGCTTCAATTTGCCAGTGATATCGCTGTTGGCTGTTATAGGAGGTGGATTGGAGATCAAAGCCTTCAAGAATTTTCAGGGCAATTAAGGTGGCAAGCCCTTGAAAATTAGGAGGGAGTTCCCAAACCCGCAGATTTCGATAAGTGGCAGAAATGGGGGTCACCCATTCTCCTTGATGGTTTTGGAAGTCTTCTGGGGTGAAATAGCCACCAGTAGCAGTGGCAAAATTGGCAATTTTTGCAGCCAGTTTCCCATGATAAAAGTCTTCTCCGCCACTTTGCGCGATCGCGCTGAGAGTTTTAGCATGAAGAGAACTTCCCCAAATTTCCCCAGTTTTGGGAGCGCGTTGGTTCGGGAAAAATACCTCTTGAAAGGGTTGATATTCTGCTTGATTTAAACTGAGATAACGAGATGCTGCTTGTTCCCAAACTAAAGCAGTTACGGGAGACACAGGAAATCCCTCACTGGCATAGCGAATGGCAGGTGAAAATAATTGTTCAAAGGGAAGTTTTCCCCATTTTTCCCATAAATCTCGCCAGGTTGCCACTGCCCCAGGAACGGTAATATTTGACCAACCAAAACGAGATTGTTGCCGTTTTTCATTAAATTCAGTTTGGCTGAGATGTTTTGGACTTTTACCAGAGCCATTATAGCCGTGAATTTGACCATCCCAAACTATAGCGCACGCATCACCCCCGATTCCATTGGAGGTAGGTTCAACGACGGTTAAGGTAATTGCCATTGCCACTGCTGCATCGATCGCGCTTCCCCCTGCTGACAACATTTCCATCCCTGCTAAACTCGCTAAGGGTTGACTCGTGGCAACTGCACAGTTTTTTCCCAGCATGACGCGACGCTGGGAGGGATAAGGATAATAGTTTAGTTGGTGATGATTTAAAGCCACGGGTAATTCTCCTAGGGCAAAATACAGACAAAAAGGTAAGTCATAGGGTATGTTGAAAACAAATCTTAACTACAAGTGAGGGCAATTATTGTGGTTCCTTTACGTGATCAAAACCCCATTAAAATTACACCTTATGTTACTTATGGTCTTATTGCGTTAAATATTGCAATTTTTTTATATGAAATTAATTTAACTCCCCCCGAACTAGAACTATTTTTTAGAAGCTATGCGGTTATTCCAAAAGCACTAACAGCAAGTTTTCGAGGGATTTATGTCGATACCCCAATTCCCCCTATTTTAACCTTATTTACAGCACAGTTTCTTCATGGTGGCATTCTTCACTTAGGCGGCAATATGCTGTATTTATGGATATTTGGCAATAATATCGAGGAAGCGTTAGGACACGGTCGATTTTTAGTTTTTTATCTTGTTTGCGGGGCATTAGCTAGTTTCGCACAATGGTTCTTTTCGGCTTATTCTGAAGTTCCTTCTTTGGGCGCAAGTGGCGCGATCGCGGGAATTATGGGGGCGTATGTGCTAAGATTTCCTCAAGCCGAAGTTTTAACCCTACTTCCCCTTTTTATTATTTGGACAACGATTCGCATCCCGGCAGTTTTCTTTCTTGGTTTTTGGTTTATTCAACAGGCTTTTTATGGGTTTGCTAGCCTTGGAACAGCCAGTAGCATTGGCATGGAAAGTGGAGGAGTCGCTTATTGGGCGCACGCTGGGGGATTTGTTTTTGGGGCAATTCTGGGGCCACTGTTAGGTTTATTAGACCAAGAAGAAGATACTTTTAATAGTTAGAGGAAATAACTGTGATTCCTTTACATGATGACAACACGACAAGCAAAACACCTGTTATTACTTATGGGTTGATTGGTTTAAATATTGCCATTTTTTTATATCAAGTTAGTTTAAGTCCTTCGGAATTAGAAGCATTTTTTAGAACTTATGCTGTAATCCCCAATCAATTAACCCAAAGTTTTCAAGGCGGAGAAATCCAACAGCCAATTGCCCCATGGTTTACCTTATTTACGTCTCAATTTTTACATGGAGGAATTTTACATATTGTGGGAAATATGCTCTATCTTCGCGTATTTGGCAATAATATCGAAGATGTTATGGGGAAAATCTGGTTTTTGCTTTTCTACTTATTATGTGGGGCTTTAGCGGCTTTAGCACAATGGTTTTTTTCCATGGAATCAGAAGTCCCTTTGTTAGGAGCAAGTGGCGCGATCGCTGGCATTATGGGGGCTTATATTTTAAGATTTCCTGGTGCCCAAATTTTAACCTTACTCCCCCTTATCATTATTTGGACAACAATTCGCCTTCCTGCATTTGTATTTCTTGGCATTTGGTTTGCCCAACAGGCAATTTATAGCATTGCTACTTTAGAAGGGACTACTACCATTGGAACCGAAGGCGGTGGCGTTGCTTATTGGGCACACGCGGGAGGATTTATTGTCGGCGTAGTGATTGGCCCCCTATTTGGCTTATTTCGTGAACAGTAACCTTAAAATTGACGACGGGAGAAAATCAAAGTAGCAATGGTCAACAGTAATACAGTATAAACAATTCCATAAAGCGCATCAGATAATAATTCGGTGTTACTCGGTAGTAAACCATAAACTGCTTCGTTCCGGAAATTAAGACGGGATAAATCAGGTAAAATCAGATAGAGAATTTCTGTTAAACGTTGGACATTTTCATTATCACTAATATTGCCTAACTCTAATAAATCGCGACTAAAATGCCCCATTAAATAGACTCCAAAAGAAAGTAGCGTCGCAAGAATAGAACTGGTAAATACCCCAAATAAAAGGGCAATAGCGACTAAAAGAGAGAGTTCAATCAGAAGGTAAACCAAAGAAAGCGCGATCGCGCCTAGGGGATAATCAATCCCATTTAAGCTTAATAAGCCAAAGCCAATCACCCCCATAACGGCAACTAAAACCGCTAATACGGCAGATAACCCTAAATGTTTACCAATCATTAATTCAGCACGACTAATCGGTTTCGGAATTAAGACTAAAACAGTACGCTTTTCAATTTCTTTATTAATCAACCCGGTTCCAACAAAAATAGCAACAATTGCCCCTAATAGCCCGATCGCGCCTAAACTTAAATCAACCAAAATTTTATGACCCGTTCCAACAGAAATTTCTGGGAGAATCCGCAGGGCAACCACCATTAATAAAGCAAAGAAGCCAATAAAGTATAAAATGCGATCGCGGATTACTTCTCGAAAGCCATTAGCCGCGATCGTCCCAACTCGATTTTGAATCATCGTCACTTGAGCGAACCTTTTTTACAATTTACCTATGTTAATGATGAAACACGCATTGGGCTACTATTAGTGGATTTGCAAAACACCTTTTGTCTGCCAGAGTTTGAATTATATGTGGGCGGACGATCAGGAAAAGGGGCAATTGAAGATAATATTCGTTTATGTCAGTTTATCTATCACAATCTCCACCGCTTAACCCAGATTATCATCACCATGGATACTCATGTAGCAATGCAAATTTTTCATCCCATTTTCTGGATCAATGAAAAAGGAGAACATCCGACACCGACAACAATTATTTCTCATGAGGATATTGAACAAGAGGTTTGGCACATCAATCCTGCAATTGTGCCTAACTTCCCCAAATGGAGTCTAGAGGGGTTAGAAGCCTATGCCCTCCATTATGCTCGTCATCTCGATAGTACAGGGAAATATCCCCTAATGATCTGGCCCTATCATGCCAATTTAGGGAGTATTAGTCATGCCTTAGTTTCCTCCGTCGAGGAAGCCTTATTTTTTTATAGTGTGGCCCGTAAAAGTCAGGTGCAATACGAAATTAAGGGGAATAATCCCTTAACAGAACATTATTCCGTTTTACGCCCTGAAGTAACAGAAGATCAACACGGAAACGCGATCGCGCAGGAAAATCGCCCTCTCATTGAACAATTACTCAGTTTTGATCAACTCTTGATTGCGGGACAAGCAAAAAGTCATTGTGTAGCATGGACAGTAGATGATTTACTCACTGAAATCCAACAAAAAGATCCTAAACTAGCTAATAAAGTTTATTTGTTAGAAGATTGCACTTCCCCAGTGGTAATTCCCAATGGCACTGATTTTACTGAACAGGCAGCCCAAGAATTTACTCGCTTTAAAAACGCCGGAATGTCTCTTATTGACTCCACTAGCGTAAATCTTCTTAAGCAATAGTTTGGAGTTAGAGTTTAATAACGTAAATTTTCTTAAGCAATAATTCCAAATTTAGACTTAAGATAGTAGAAACTGGTTGTAACGAGAACTTTTAAGCTAAACCTTACCCATTTTATAACAGCAATGAGAAACAATCGAGTTCAAAAGTGGTTAGCCATTACACTGAGTGCAACATTACCTTGGGGAGGGGCATTTATTGTCGCATCCCCTAGCTTTGGTCAGATTCCCAGGCAATTGCAAGAAAGCCCGACCGAATCGCCTCCTTTACCCGATTCACAACAGCAAGAAACTCCCACCGAGTCATCTCCTTTACCCAATTTACAGCAGCAAGAAACTCCTACAGAATCATCTCCTGCCTCACCAGCTCAACGTGAGCGTCGCTATCGAGAAACTCCCTACACTTTAGGACCGGGGAATGGCGTAGCCATTGAGATCTTTAATGTTCCTGAATATAGTGGTAACTATCGCGTTTCTGTAGAAGGAACTTTAAATTTACCAATTGTTGGAAGTGTCGATGTAGAAGGATTAACAATTCCTGAAGCAAATGAGGTAATCCAAGAGCGTTATCAACCAATTTTACAACGTCCAATTGTAACCCTTACCTTAGCCGAACGTCGTCCCATTCGCATTGCACTAGCAGGAGAAGTCAATCGTCCAGGTACTTACAATGTTAGTGGGGAAGGGGGGCAATTTCCTCCTATTACAGAAGCGATTCAGCAGGCTGGTGGTCTTACTCGTTCAGCTGATGCGCGAGAAATTAAGCTTCGTCGTGAAATCAATGGACAACAGCGAGTTCTTGATGTGAACCTTTGGGAATTAGTGGATCAAGGAGACGTGATCCAAGATGTTACGCTTCGGGATGGAGATACGATCTTTATTCCCACCGCAGAGAAAAATGTTGCCCGAGAAACAAGACAATTATCTCGGAGTACACTTGCGCCCATTAGTGAATCAGTAGAAGTTGCGATCGTCGGGGAAGTCAATACCCCCGGTCCTCATCAAGTCGGAGGTGGAGATACTGGTGCTCCTCCCACTGTAACCCAAGCTATTCAGGCAGCTGGAGGCATTACCAATCTCTCTGATATTCGTAATGTGGAAGTGAAACGAGAAACCCGTACAGGAACGGAGCAAGTGATTGCTGCAGACTTATGGGGTTTATTACAGCAAGGAGACGTGAAGCAAGATATTATCCTCCAACCCGGAGATACAGTAGTTGTCCCCAAAGCCGAGGAAATAGAACCAACAGAGGCAGAAGCCTTAGCCTCAGCTAGCTTTTCCCCAGAAACCATTGGGGTGAATATTATTGGAGAAGCTCGTAGTACCGGTAGAATGGAACTTCCGTCTAATACTCCTCTAAGCCAAGCAATTTTAGCGGCGGGTGGTTTTGACCGACAACGGGCAAGACAAGGGCGAGTGGAGTTAATGCGTCTTAATCCTGATGGGACGGTTACTCGCAGAGAGGTAGAAGTTGATCTTGATAAAGGGATTGATACAGAGGATAATCCCCTCTTACGAGATGGTGATGTCATTGTGGTGCAACGCTCAACCTTAACCTCAATTTCTGATACAGTTAGTAACATCCTGCGACCCGTAACTTCGATTTTCCAAGGCATTCGCTTCTTTGATATTTTCTTCGGTGATTAATCAAAGAAAAAAACCGTTATGATGGAGGAAAGTAACAAAATGTAAAATAAACTTGACAATTATGCAGTTAACCTATTTGGGCTCAAACAGTTGGCTTTGGCAATGGGAAAATCAGAATATTCTGGTTGATCCTTGGCTTGTGGATAACTTAGTGTTTGGGAACTTACCTTGGTTATTTAAGGGCAGTCGGGGAGAAAATTCTCCCGTTTTGCCCGAAAGGATTGATTTAATCCTACTATCCCAAGGGTTAGAGGATCACGCCCATAAACCCACGCTTAAAACATTAGATAAGGAGATTCCCGTGGTGGGATCTCCCAATGCTGCGAAAGTTGCTACAGAATTGGGATTTATGAATGTGACTGGTTTAGCTCATCATGAACACTATACCCTTGCTGAAAAAATTAAAATTCAGGCACTTCCGGGTGCACCGATTGGGTTGGAAAAAGAGAATGCTTATTTGCTTAAAACCTCTCAA
Organism: Euhalothece natronophila Z-M001; assembly: GCF_007904085.1. Classification (GTDB taxonomy): domain Bacteria; phylum Cyanobacteriota; class Cyanobacteriia; order Cyanobacteriales; family Rubidibacteraceae; genus Halothece; species Halothece natronophila. The sequence continues at coordinate 120,180 of NZ_CP042326.1, read as the reverse complement.
AAAAGCCTTTATTATGAACCTCATGGTTACCCACCAGAAGAGTTAAAAGAGTATGCTCCTGTGGATGTAGTGATTAATCCTGTGGTCAACTTGGAATTACCAGTAGCTGGGTCAATTATTAATGGTAAGGACAGTGTTTTTAAGTTAGCACAATGGATTCAACCTAAGACAATTTTAGCAACAGCAGCAGGAGGTGATATTCACTATGAAGGTATTTTATTATCTTTATTAAAAACAGTAGGGAGTGCCGAAGAAGCGCGATCGCGCCTAAAACAGGCTAACCTGAATACTGAAATCATTGAACCTCAACAAGGGCAACCCATAGCCCTATAATTTGTCTCTACAATAATGGCTCAATACGCTGAAAATCACGGTCAATTTCATACCAAAGCGACCGATTCTGTGGATCAGTGCTGAGGGCTTTCTTCAGAAACTTTCTAGCTAGATCATAGTTTCCTTCATTAACTAATTGTCTTCCTCGTCGTTGATACGCGATCGCCTGCCATTGTCGTACTTCTGCATCATGGGGAAAACGCTTAGCCAAACTTTCCACTAAAGTCGTTGCCCGAGAAAATTTACCTTGTTTTAATAATTCTTGCAATTGTTGATAAGAATCCCATTTGACTTGTTTATCCAGATCTGATGGGGGAGGGGACGATTTCTGTTCTTGACTGGGTTTCGGTTGTTTCTTGACCCTAACCTTGGGCTCTTCTCGGCGGGGTTGACGAAAGTCTTGGGATGGAGCTTGACGCTTAGAAGCATATTCTAGAAGATACTTATAGGCCTCAGTAACTTGGATAAACTTATTATGGGCTTGTTCGCGGTTATCTGGATTAACATCAGGATGGTAACGTCTTGCTAAGCGTCGATAAGAAGCCTTAATTTCTTCTACACCAGCATTATGAGGAAGTTCTAACAAACGGTAGTATTCTCTAAGTTCCATGATGTTTTTCGCCAAAAATTATTGCTCAATTCCTTATTATTCTGAGTTTAAACCGAAACTCTAGGAAGATCACTTGCGCGAATCGACAGTTAAGCCATTAAAATTGATCTGATTGCAGAAACCGATCAATTTAGCCATCACCATGCGAATTTTAGCTCTTGTTCCCGGTGGAATTGGGGACCAAATCCTATTTTTTCCAACTCTTGTTGACCTCAAAAACGCCTATCCTCAAGCGAAAATAGACGTGTTAGTTGAACCGCGCTCTAAAGCCGCCTATCGCGTCTGTTCTCATGTGAATGAGGTTTTAGTGTTTGACTACAAGAATCGTAATAGTTTAGCCGATTATCTCAACTTGTTAGGAATTATCCGCGATCGCGAATATGAAGTCGCCCTTACCTTAGGTCAACGTTGGACAGTTGGCTTCTTACTTTGGCTGAATGGGATTCCGATTCGAGTTGGTTATGAAAGTGCAGGGTCTTTGTTTTTATCGAATACAGTTCCCCTGAAAACGGAACAATATGCCGCCGAAATGTATCACGACTTATTACAAGGGCTGAACGTTAATACCCCTTGTCCTCCCTTAGAAATCAATGTTCCCAAAAGTGATATTCAATGGGCGGAAAACGAACAAAAACGCCTAGAAGTAACCGATGGAAACTATGTGGTAATTCACGGTGGTTCGAGTAAACTTGCCCAAGATAAAGGACTGAATAAAATTTATCCTGTAAAAAAATGGAAGGAAATTATTGCTGATATCCAAAGCAAACAGCCCAATTTACCCATTGTTCTCATTAAGGGGCCAGAAGATGAAGGTTGGGTTGAGGAGCTATTACAAGTCAATCCCAACTTAAAAGTAACTAGTCCCCCTGATATTGGAAAATTAGCCGCCATGATTGCCGGGGGAAGTCTGATGTTGTGTACCGATAGTGCGCCGATGCATCTCGCGATCGCTGTAGGAACTTATACCATCGCTTTATTTGGCCCCACAGATCAGAAAAAATTATTACCCCCTGATAATAAATCCTGTGTTGGGATACAATCTTCTACAGGCGCGATCGCTGATATTGAAGTTAATTCCGTCCTTGAAAAAATTTGGCGTGGCTAAACCAGCAGTGTTTCTTGACCGTGATGGAGTATTAAACCGAGAAGCAGGATATCTCCATCAGGTCGAAGACTTACATCTTATCCCGAATGCAGCAAAAGCTGTGCGTCTTCTCAATGACCACAACCTCTTTTGTTGTCTAATTTCTAATCAATCTGGACCCGCTAGAGGCTATTATTCCCTTAATCATGTGGAAGCCCTCCATGAGCGATTACAACATTTACTCGATAAAGAAGAAAAAGCCTTTTTAAATGCGCTATATTACTGCCCTTATCTCAGTCCCGCAGCAGGAGGAACCAATCCCCAATTTACTTGTTGGAGTACGTGGCGCAAACCTAATACGGGAATGTTAGTGGCAGCCGCTTGGGAATATGACCTAGACTTGCAGCAAAGTTTTGTAGTAGGAGATAAAGCGACTGATATTGACCTAGCTCATAATGCGGGTGCTAAAGGGATTCTTGTTCAAACCGGTTATGGCAAAGCTGTCTTAAGTGGTTCTTATCAGCATGAGACAGCTCCTGAATATACTGCGGAAAATTTATTAGAGGCTGTGCAATGGATTCTCACCCATGAACTCTTTTAAGCAGAGAAAATCGAAGCCCCCATTAGAACTGTTAATTAACAGATAATAACGGTGCAATCTAAACTATCGTAAAAACTACTGATTGCAATAAGAAAAAACTATGGTTACTAACACCAAGCAAAAACAAGAACCCGTTACGTTACTCAATTACCCACCGTTAAACCCTAACGGGTATAACGGGAGTCCCCATGTCGCATTAAAGATGGATCCTGAAACGGAAACCATTAAATATGAAACGGGTAAAAGTGGTTGCGGAAGAAGCAGGAGGCTTTCTGGATTGGCAAGTTTTACCAGACTATTACAATCACAATGAGGAAGTGTTTCCCCGTTTGAAAAAAAAAAAATGGGCTTTGGTAAGCAAGAAGAGTTACGGCAGTTTGTGCGTGGACTGTATGAGGCAATTTAACAGGGCGCGATCGGTTTAATCGTATTAGTGATGAAAATCATACTGTGTTTTATGGTTTAAGAACTGAACCTGATACAGACTCCCCGATGCAAGTTGCTATGGTAGTAAATATGGGGGGCGATCCGCTAACTGTGACCTTGGGAGATTGGTTACAGCTAGATTTAGAGGAATGGGAAATCGCGATCGCGTCACCAGGAGTGACTATTGAGGATTTACACGCCTTTGAACTATCAGATTCCCAAGGCGTTTTACTCAAACCCAAGAAACAATAAATGAGATCCTGCTTTACAATATTTAAAAAACGTTCAAGAAGGATGATAAGTTCGGATGCGAGTGGCAATTGTTGGTGCAGGTTTAGCAGGACTCTCCACGGCGGTTAATTTAGTTGATGCAGGATGGGAAGTAGAAATTTATGAATCCCGTCCCTTTGTCGGCGGAAAGGTGGGTAGCTGGGTGGATAAAGAGGGAAATCATATAGAAATGGGCTTGCACGTCTTTTTTGGTTGCTATTATCATCTGTTCGCCTTAATGGAGAAAGTGGGCGCGATTGAAAACTTACGCCTCAAACAACATACCCACACCTTTATCAATGAAGGTGGGAAAATTGGAGAACTGGATTTTCGCTTTCTCACAGGTGCGCCCTTTAATGGCTTAAAAGCCTTTTTTACCACCTCTCAACTCTCTACCGTGGATAAAATGGCAAACTCCCTAGCTTTAGGAACGAGTCCCATTGTCAGAGGCTTAGTTGATTTAGAAGGGGCAATGAAAACAATCCGCAATTTGGATAACATTAGTTTTGCTGATTGGTTTCGTTCTCATGGCGGCAATGATGGCAGTCTGAAACGGATGTGGAATCCTATCGCCTACGCCCTCGGATTTATTGATACTGAGAATATTTCTGCCCGCTGTATGTTAACCATTTTCCAGTTATTTGCGGCGCGGACGGAAGCCTCTGTGTTACGAATGCTGGAAGGATCACCGCAAGAATATCTCCATCAGCCCATTATTGATTATCTCGAAGCAAGAGGGGCAAAAATTTATACCCGTCGCCGAGTGCGAGAAGTGCTTTATGAAGAGAAAAATGGGAAAACCAATATTACAGGGTTAGTTATTGCTAAAGGGGAAGAAAGCGAAACGATTACCGCTGATACCTATGTGGCTGCCTGTGATGTGCCCGGGATTAAACGTTTACTCCCAGAAGAGTGGCGCAAGTGGGAAGCCTTTGATAATATCTATAAACTGGAAGCAGTTCCTGTTGCAACGGTACAATTACGGTTTGATGGCTGGGTAACGGAATTACAAGACGAGTCGAAACAGAAGCAGTTAGAACAAGCTAGCGGATTAGATAATTTACTTTATACCCCAGATGCTGATTTTTCCTGCTTTGCTGATCTTGCCCTCACCAGCCCCGGTGATTATTATCGAAAAGGAGAAGGATCATTATTACAATTAGTGTTAACTCCAGGGGATCCCTTTATTAAAGAAAATAATCGCGCGATCGCGCATCATGTCCTTTCCCAAGTTCATCAATTATTCCCTTCTTCCCGAGACTTAAACATGACCTGGTACAGTGTTGTCAAACTTGCCCAGTCTTTGTATAGAGAAGCCCCTGGTATGGATATTTATCGCCCCAACCAAAAAACTCCTGTGAGTAACTTCTTTCTTGCTGGCAGTTATACTCAACAGGATTATATTGATAGCATGGAAGGGGCTACCATTTCGGGAGAACGCGCAGCACAAGCAATCCTTCAAGAAACACTAACAACAAAAGGCTCAAAATAAGCAGTACTAGAAGAAAATATTAAGCAAGTTGAGGATACTATTGATGGGATTAGTAAAGGTATCAAGCCTTTCTGAAGTGCGAGTGATGCCAGACCGTTCTACCACCAGAATATCCTGATCACGAAGAACAGGGTTTACGTCATCACCAACTCCTTCTGAAAAATCAACGGGAATTTCTCGTTCACTCACTGTTCCATCATCATTGAGACGGATGAGGGTGACATCGCTTTGTCTTGCCCGTTCTTGGTCAAATCCTCCTGCGGCTAAAAGCGCTTGATTTAAGGGAGTATTTGCTCCCACTTCAATTCTTCCTGGCCGTTCTACTTCACCAACAATATTGACGGTAATTTCATCAGGCGCAAATGTTGATCGTGCTAGTTGCGTCTTTTCGCTGGCAGTAATGGTTTCTGCCTCAGGAATTACAATGCGATCATCAGGACGTAAAGTAACATTTCCTTCCCCACCACCAGACTGGAGAAGTTCCCATAAATCAATGTTAATTGTTCGGGTTCCACCTCCTCTTTGTTGCCGAATAATTTCAACATCTCGGATTTGTGCTGTTTCTCGAATTCCGCCTGCTAAACTGATTACATCACTTAAAGTAGGAGTCCCTGCTGTTCTTGCCCCTAAAACTTGACCTTGGACAACACTTCCAGCATCTTCTGGAGACACCGCATAAGTTCCGGGGCGTTTTACTTCTCCCACAATCGTAATACGTACAGGACGGGCCCTCGTTAAGCGGACATTGACAAAGGGTCGTCTCAATAGGTCAGAAAGTTCTTCTGTAATTACCTCGGAGGCTTCTTCTAAGGTTAAACCTGCAAGTGGAATTGCCCCTACTAAAGGAAGGGTAATTGAACCTTCATCGAGAATTGTTTGCTCCCCACTGAATTCTTCTTCCTCAAAGACATCCAATTGAATGGTATCTCCAGGACCGAGTAAATAAGGATCAGTAATTTCGGGGCGAGACGTTCTTTGTTCAGGAAGAAGATTGGGTTGTTCTAAAGGCGAAACTTGTGCAGGTTGTTGGTTGGGCTGAGTTTGCGTTAGTTGTTGGTTAGGTTGAGTTGGTGCAGGCTGCTGATTAGGCTGAGTTTGCGTCGGTTGTTGGTTGGGTTGAGTTGGTGTCGGTTGCTGATTAGGCTGAGTTTCGGGAGACTGATTTTCTAAAGTGGGAAGTCCATTTGAGGGAGTTTGCCCCTGTACTTGTCCGTTAAAGGTTAGGGTAATTGTCACAAACGCAAGGCTGGAAACTAAATATTGAACTCTCATTGTTATTTATTGTCCGCTATTCAAAATATAAAGAATCGTTAATTTTTTATTGCTTTTTGCCACTTTTCTGTTCCTTTACGGGTTGGTGTTCCTTTAGTAGTAAATGCCCAAAGTGCTTTTTTATGTTGGCGACTATAACTAATATGAATTGGTCGATCGCTACCGCTTGCGGTCTGACCATAATAATAAAGGGAATCAAAGGGTAATTTTACACTAATAATCCAGTCAATTACCTCGTTACTTTTAACCGTTAGAATCAAAAAATCGCAGGCTGCACCTAATCTTGAACAGTAATATTTCCCGTTACGGTTAATTTCATGAGCCATGTGCTGATCACGACTGGGATCAATACGACCATTTTTAACACCTGTTTTGGGGTCTTTTTGATTAAGAAATCGTTTTAAGTCGGGGGAACAAAAACCATAAGTTAATTGAAAGTTATCATAACCAAAATGATCAATAATTGGATCTAAAATATAAGTATTTAGAGCCTGAATGGCAACAATGCTGTCTAGATTTTGGGGATAAGGATCAATTTGATCGGCATATTTAGTATAAGTTTTAGTACAAGTACAAAAGTGTTCTAAGGATAAGTATTTGCCAATTTCCATGATTAGGATTTTGAGGGCAATTGCTGACCTACTAATTGCTCTAGAATCGATTGCACCGAACGAGGTTCCCAGTTCAGTTCTTTTTTCGCTTTAGTTGCGTCAACTCTGACACAGCGATCATAGATGTAATGAACCCGCTCTCGACTTAGAGGAGGTTGCCAGTTTAATAATTGTCCTATGGGAGTTAAAATATTACCGATTAGCCGAATGAGCCACGGCGGCGCTTCTTTGGGTGTGGGAACACCTGTTTTTTCACTAATGAAATCAAACATTTCCCCAATGCTCAATTCTCCGGCGGAGATGATGTAATGTTCCCCATTTTGCCCAATTTCTGCGGCTTTAATCATGGCACTGACTAAGTCATCCACATGAACAATTCCTGTGACGCGATCGCGCCCTGGCCAAAACTTTAATTTGCCATCAGTAAATAGCTTGACAATTTGACCAAAGTGTGGATCCCCTTCTCCAAAAATCCCAACTGGTAAAACACTTACTACTGGTAGCCCTGCTTGTGCCATTTCATCCACAATTCGTTGGGCTTCGTACTTTGTCCAGTCATAAGCGGAGGAAAAGCCCTCTTGTTCCCGAGTAAAGGTTTCATCCACAACTCGCCCTTGCGTATCCCCAAAAATGCCAATAGTGCTACAATAAACCACCTTCGACACCCCAAGTTTTTTCGCCGTTTCCATCACAGCTTGGGTTCCCTCAATGTTAACTTTTGACATGGCTTGAGCATCCACTAGCCCTAATTCCACATAAGCCGCGGTATGAAAGACCACATCTACCCCAGACATGGCTTTTTCAAGGGAGTTGTAGTCAGTAATATCCCCCTTTACTAACTCCACTTGACAGCCTGTTAATTTTGAGAGGTCACTAGTCGGGCGCACCAAACCAACAACTTGATCTCCCCTTGCTTCTAACCCTCGCACTAAATGAGAGCCAGTAAACCCATTTGCCCCTGTAACTAATGCTTTCATAGTTGTTTTTCATACATACGATAAGTTTTTTCAATCGTTGCCCCAGTTTCTTCAATTAGACGACGAGACGGCAGATTATCTGCGTAAACCCAAGATAACTCTGCTTTTTCATAAAACTTACGATTTTCAAAAGCCTTATAAATGAGAGCCAAAGGAATCATTTTTCGCCGATATTCTGGTAAGCAACAAATCACCAAAACACGACCCTGTTTAATTTGGCGACGGTACCAGAGAAACTTCAGAATTCCCCACCAATTTAACTTGCCATTGACTTTTTTCAAAGCAATATTATAATCAGGGAGAGCCATGAAAAAGCCCACCATTTCGCCATTGTGTTCAGCAATGGGAAAGATATCAGGGTCAACTAAACTTTGTAACGAACGTGCCTGTTTCATAAACTCTTCTTTAGTGCGTGGAGTAGAACTCCAACTATCCTCAAAACAGCGGTCAAAGAGTTCATAAAGACTGTTAACCTCTTGTTCAAAAGCCTCCCCCTTGGTGTTTAAAGGGCGGAATGTAATCCCTGAGCGTGTCGCAATGCGATGGGCTTTCGCAAATTTCTCATCTAATTGGTCTTGAAGGGGCAACTCATAAGCATAGGCTTCCTTCACCGCTTCTCCCCCCCAAGCCAGAAAGAATGACTCGTAATAGGGAGGATTATAGGGGATCATAATCTGTGGTGGCGAATGAAAGCCATCTACAAGCCATAAGCAACCATTATGAGTAGTTAAATCAATGGGGCCCCGCATAAGGGTCATACCTTGTTCTCGTAACCAATTGGCAGCTGCGTCAAATAAAGCAAAAGCAATGTTTTGGTCTTCAATGCACTCAAAAAAGCCAAATAAGCCAACATTTTGACCTTCTTTGTCAATTAGACGTTGATCAACCGCAGCGACAATCCGCCCCACTGCTTCCTTATCCGAGTTAATTGCTAGAAATTGTTGCGTTTTCCCATAATTAAAAAACGCATTGTCTGGAGAAAGTTGGTCAGCGACTTCACTTTTTAAGGGGGGAACCCAATTGGGATCGTCTTTATAAACGCGCCACGGAACATTTAAAAATTGTTCGCTTTGGCTAGGGTTGGGGACAACTTCAATGGTCGCTGAGGTTTGAGAATTAATAACCATGTCAATCTTGAGCCTGGGGAATAGTAGTTTACATCCTAAGCACTAATGACGGGTTGATAGACTAACTCCCGAGTTTGAACCATCGCCTCTACTAACTGATCAATTTCTGCTTTGGTATGTAAAGCATTCGCCGTAATTCGCATTCGGGGTTTGGCGACAAACCAAATGGGAGAAATCCAAATTCCGTGATTTTCTAACATCACCCGTCCAAATTCTTTGGGGTTAATTTCAGGGGGTAGGAGAACTGGAATGACATTGGTTTCCCCAATTGCGTCAAAGCCAGCCTCTTGTAAGCGCGATCGGAGATAGGCAGTATTCTCCTGTAATTTTCGCACTAATTCTGGATGATTGCGAACTTGACGAATACTCTCTAAAGCCGCCGCCGTTGTGGGAGGAGGAAGAGAAATTGTCCCAATGGAGGTGGGAGAGACATTTAATAAAGGCTTTAATTCTTCCACATGGGAACTAATGGCTGCTCCAGCAGAAGCGGCAAATTTAGAGAAGGTGGTCATCACTAAAGGCACAACGCCTCGTTCAATGGCATATTGTGGGGTAAGCTGAAAATGCTCAAAAATGCCATGTCCAGTTGCGCCAATTGAGCCACTAGCATGGGCTTCATCTAAAAATAAAACACTGCCTTCATAGTCTGATAGTACCTCAATCATCTCTGGTAAGGGGGCAATATCCCCATCCATAGAAAAGACAGTATCGGTGACCACTAAAATGCGATCATCGGGACGAGCATAACGCTTGAGTTTCCGCGCTAAATCTTTAGTATCACAGTGGCGGTAAGCCTTAACCCTAACTTTTGGGCTGTGACCAAACACTTTTCCCGATCGCGTATCCGCATTTACCACTGCTGACACAATACAGCCGTGATTGAGAACATCAGTCAGAATTAACGTTTCTTTAGTATGCTCAAACCCAGGGACGGGAATGGCAAGATGACAAAACGCATCAGCTAGGGCTTGGGTTGCCATCCAAGCATTAAGAAATAACTGCGTATGGGGTAGCCCCTTAAAGGCGGAAATTTCGTCTTCAAGTTGCCGATGTAAGTCAATGCGTCCACTGAGCACGGAACAGGAACTATTAGACGTTCCATAATGGTGGATGGCATTGATCGCAGCTTCTTTAACTGCTGGGCTTTGTACTAATCCTAAGACATCATTCGTACAGAAGGTAAGAACCGTTTGCCGTTTCCCCGTGTCGGCATGTTCGATATCGACTAGGTTACCTTCCTTACGATGGCAGATGTATTCATCTGGCGCTAGTCCACTCTCGTACCAGCGCTTGACATATTCTTTAACAGTTTGCACGAGTTCACTCCTCTCTCCTTGGTTGAAAATAGTGACTACACATTGAGTCGATTTTAGCCGATTATTTATTGTAGAAGGGGTTATCCTATGCCAGATTGTAGCAGTGTAACTCTTATCATCTCCATGAGTTTCTGAATATTCTCTCTGATGATAGTTTTCCTATTTCTCAATTATGGTTTTAATTGCTACTGTTATGTTAAATAAAGGACGAAAGTAATGGCAAATTATCTAATTACAGGAACCAATCGGGGTATTGGCTTAGAATACTGTAAACAACTACAAGCAAAGGGAGAGACGGTGATTGCCGTTTGTCGTGAACCCAGTGAAGAGTTAAAAGCCCTTGGGGTTCCTGTGGAGTCTGGCATTGATGTTACCTCTGATGACTCAGTGGCTGAGTTAGTCAAACGACTGCAAGGAACGACCATTGATGTTTTAATTAATAATGCTGGGATTATTGAAGCCAATTCCCTTGAAAATTTAGATTTTGAGAGTCTTGAACGACAATTTCGCGTCAATGCAGTTGCCCCGTTACGAGTAACGAAAGCCCTCTTACCTTTAATTCCGAAAGGCGGAAAAATTGTTTTAATGACCAGTCGTATGGGCTCAATTGAAGATAATACTTCAGGGGGCTACTATGGCTATCGGATGTCCAAAACGGCGTTAAGCATGGCTGGAAAGTCTCTCGCTGAAGATTTAAAACCTCGTGGCATTGCTGTGGGGATTCTCCATCCAGGAATGGTACAAACTCGTATGACTGATTTTTCTGGCATTACCACCCAAGAATCTGTCCAAGGTTTAATTCAGCGCATTGAAGAACTGAATTTGGATAATTCTGGTACGTTTTGGCATGGGGTGAAAGGGGAAGTTTTACCTTGGTAAATTAACTTGCGTAGGGGGATTTTTGCCTCTACGCAAAGCTAATATGAAATGGAACTGAGCATGCTAAAAGGTTTATATTATTCTGATTTGGCAAGATTGCGAAATTCAGTTAATTCAGCATTAAAGAGAAGTTTAACTGTTCCTGTGGGGCCATTACGGTGTTTGGTAATGATAACTTCGGCTAAATCGCGATCGGGGCTATCTGGATTATAATAAGCATCACGATACAACATGACCACTAAGTCTGCATCCTGTTCGATACTGCCGCTTTCTCTCAAATCAGATAACATGGGGCGCTTGTTGGTGCGCTGTTCTACGCCACGACTAAGTTGAGATAGGGCAATTACAGGGGCTTTAACTTCCCGGGCTAGGGTTTTAAGGCTACGAGTAATCCGTGATAATTCCTGGACACGGTTATCGCCACCCCCTTCCATAAGTTGTAAGTAGTCGAGGAGAATTAACCCCAGTTGTCCTCGTTCAGCTTGCAATCGTCTCGCCTGCGATCGCATTTCCATAACGGTTAAAGTTGCAGTATCATCAATATAAATGGGGACTTCAGAAAGTGTGCCGATCGCGCGACTAAGTTTTTGATAATCCTGTTGTGTCAACCGTCCTGATCTAAGGCGATTACTTTCTACTTGTGCTTCACTGGCAAGTAACCGCTGGCTTAATTGTTCTTTCGACATTTCAAGGCTAAAAATGGCAACGGGTAAGTTATACTTTCCAGCTAAATTCCTTGCCATATTTAAGCCAAAAGCAGTTTTGCCCATAGAAGGTCGCCCAGCAAGAATAATCAAATCAGAAGGTTGTAACCCACTGGTCATGCTATCTAAGTCATAGAACCCTGTTTGTAAGCCTGGCAGTTTATCTTGGTTATAACGACCTTCAATTTCGTCATAAGTTTCCAGCAGGGTTTCTTGTAAGGAAACTAACCCTGATTGAGGTCGATCTTGAGTCAGTTGGAAAATGTTTTGTTCAGCGTGATCTAAAACTTGATTTAAGGTTTCACTGGTATCAAATCCTAGTTGGATAATTTTATATCCAGCCTCAATCAGTTGGCGGCGGAGATATTTATCTAAAACTAATTGGGCATAGCCATCAATATTAACAGCAGAAACCGTGCGATCTGCTAATTGCGCTAATTTAGGTCTTCCTCCCACTTTTTCCAGTAGTTGGTTATCTTCTAACCAAGTGGCAATGTTCATTAAATCTGTAGGCTGTTTTTGATGATTTACCGCGATCGCGGCTTTATAAATAATCTGATGCGCTTGCACATAAAAGGCTTCTGGATAGAGGATTTCTTCTACCCGCGCGATCGCCTCTGGATCTAATAAAATGCCTCCCAAAATACACTCTTCCGCTTCTACATTTTGAGGCGGTAGTGATTGATCATTAATCCCAATAAACTCAGACATTATCTAATTCAAATTCTTAATAAATTGGTAGTGGATGAGGGATTAACCGCTACTTTTATGCAATCAAGTTTGAGAGTTTTTTTCACTTTCCTAACTTTTAAATAATTCCCTCTTCTTCTAATTCCTCAATCATCTGTAACCCACGAGGATCCCCTAATTTCAAAAGAGAACCTTTAGCATCTTCTTTTACCCCAAAATCTTCATCTTCCACATAACTTTCAATTAAAGCATCCACTGCTGTTGCATAAACCACATTAGAAGGTAACTCCGAACATAATTGCCCTAATGTCCAAGCACAATTACTACGAACAGCAGGAATACTATCCTGTCTCAACCCGGCAATAATAGGCGGAATGGCTGGAATAATATCCTCGTAGTTGAGTTTTCCCACGTGCGTTAAGGCACTGGCTGCCCAAAGACGAACGGCTGAAATATCCGTTGCAAGGGCTTTTAGTAGGGGAGAAATTGAACGGCGATCGCGACTATTTCCTAACGCCCAAACCAATCCCTTACGCACATAACCATTCCAATCTGTAGCTAATTGTTGGATCAAGGGATCAACAGCATCTGGGTGAGGGTTACGTCCTAAAGCATAGGCAACACTTACTCGCACTAGCGGACAAACATCCCCTAAGAGACGAATTAAAGCAGGAACAGCGCGATCGTCTTGTAACTCACAAAAAGCACGGGCTGCTAACATCCGTTGGGGGGCTTCCTCTGATTCTAGTAACTGCAACATTTCCTCAGGATCAAAAGCAGAGGCAGATTCATCTTCTACCGATTCCATCTGATCTAGAGGACTCTCTTCTGAGAAATCAGCGTCTGTATCTAGTAGGGTGAGGTCTTCGTCATCTTGCATAATTAGTTAAACTATCATAGTTATCAGACAACTGCAACCTTGCTTACGTGGTATTTTTTTCTTTACTGGATTGAGAGGAATTTGGCATATCAAGAATGCTCAACTAATTTACGATTTTTTAACTCTAAATGTACCAACAAAGCATTAATATCGGCTGGATTAACGCCCCCAATTCGAGAGGCTTGACCAATGGTTAATGGTTTAACTTTTGATAATTTTTCTCGGGCTTCCATTGACAAAGTATCAATTTTCATATAGTCCAAATCGCTCGGTAAAGGACGATTACTTTGCTTAGTTACCTGATCAATTTGATTCTGTTGCCGTTGAATATATCCAGAATATTTAATATCAATTTCTGCGCCTTGTTTTTCCACACGATGGAGTTTAGCGTCACCTAATCCATACTCTTCTAAATTAGGATAATGAAACCCAGGGCGACGTAATAAATCAGCTAAAGTAACGGAACTTTTAATTTTTTGTCCTGTATCGGCAACAATTTGCTTGCCAATATCATCATGAGCTTTAATTCGCGTTGCGTGTAACCGTTCTTTTTCCGCAGTAATGTTCGCTTGTTTTTGTTGATAGGACTCCCAACGACGGTCATCAATTAAGCCAATTTCTCGTCCTAAGGGGGTTAAACGCTGATCTGCATTATCAGAGCGTAAAATTAAGCGATATTCAGAGCGACTGGTTAACATTCGATAGGGTTCTCTGAGGTCTTTTGTACACAGATCATCAATTAATGTCCCGATATAACTTCCTTCTCGGGGAAGTACCACCATTTCCTCCCCACGGGCAAAACGTACCGCATTAATTCCTGCTAGGAGTCCTTGGGCGGCGGCTTCTTCGTAACCAGTTGTACCATTAATTTGTCCTGCACAGAATAAGCCTTCAATTTTCTTGGTCATTAATGTGGGATAACATTGGGTAGCAGGTAAATAGTCATATTCCACCGCATAAGCTGGGCGTAACATCTTACAATTTTCTAACCCTGGCAGGGTGTGTAACATGGCTAATTGTAAATTTTCAGGAAGTCCCGTGGAGAAGCCTTGAATATATAATTCGGGAATATCTCGTCCTTCTGGTTCAATAAAAATCTGATGACTGTTTTTATCAGCGAAACGAACAATTTTATCTTCAATACTGGGACAATAACGGGGGCCTTTAGCTTCTACCCAACCCCCATAGACGGGAGATAAGTGTAAATTATCACGAATAATTTGATGAGTTTCTGGGGTAGTGCGAGTAAGGTAACAGCACATTTGTTCCCGTTCTACCCAGACTTCTGGATCAAAACTAAACCAACGGACTTCTTCATCTCCAGGTTGGGCTTCCATTTGACCATAATCTACTGAACGCTTATCTACTCGCGCTGGGGTTCCTGTTTTTAGTCGTCCCGTTTCAAAGCCCAATTGGTTTAAGGTTTCTGTTAACCCTACGGCTGCAAATTCTCCTGCACGTCCAGCAGGCATGGATTTATTGCCAACCCAGATACAGCCCCCTAAAAAAGTTCCTGTGGTTAAAATAACTGAGTAACACTTGAAGGCAGTGCCAAAGTAGGTTTCTACTCCAAGCACTTCTTGATTGTTCCCTAAAACCAAGTCAGTAACCATGCCCTCGCGCAGGGTTAAGTTTTCTTGATTTTCTACAATTTGGCGCATCACCCGAGAATATTCGCGCTTATCAGTTTGCGCCCGTAATGCCCAAACTGCTGGGCCCCGTGAAGCGTTGAGGACTCGTTTTTGCAGGTAGGTTCGATCTGCCATTTTCCCAATTTCACCGCCGAGGGCATCTACTTCGTGGGCGAGTTGGGATTTAGCCGGTGCGCCAACTGCTGGGTTACAGGGTTGCCAAGCAATGCGATCAAGGTTTAGGGTTAACATTAGGGTTCGACACCCGAGACGGGCGGCGGCAAGGGCGGCTTCACAGCCAGAATGTCCGCCACCAACGACGACAACATCAAATTCGTCTTGGAACTGCACAGAAGAAGTCATTAGCGTCTTGATCCTTTGCTAGGGGCTACTCTATTCTATTGTCGTTTTTTGTTTCTTTAGCGTCAATTATTGCTTTCTTAACTCTCTAACTTTTAACTTTTGCCTTTTCTGTTTGTCCCTGAAACTCAGGAACAAGTACAGATAGTAGATTCATCATTTTTTCTTGATCACCTTTTCGCGCTGCGTCTAAAAGGGAAAAGAGAGGTATTTCTAAGTGAGACCAGCTAATCATTTGTTCTTTAGCTGCATAAATTTTGGGGTGACTGGTGGGAATGGAAGTATTGGTATCAATTAGTAGTTCTTCATAGAGCTTTTCCCCTGGACGTAACCCTGTAATTCTTAGCTCAATATCTTTACCTACTTCTAAGCCACTCAATTTAATCATTTGTAAGGCTAAATCATAAATTTTGATCGGTTTACCCATATCTAATAAGAACACTTCTCCTCCTTTTCCTAAAGCACCTGCTTGAATCACTAACCTTGCTGCTTCGGGGATAGACATAAAATAGCGAGTAATATCGCGATGAGTCACTGTAATTGGTTTACGTTCAGCAATTTGTTTACGGAATCTAGGAACAACTGAACCATTACTATCGAGAACATTCCCAAACCGAACCATCACGAAGGTAGTTTCCTCAGGATTATTTTGAGCAAAGGCTTGTACGATTAATTCCCCGATACGCTTGGTTGCTCCCATAATATTAGTGGGCCGAACTGCTTTATCAGTAGAAATTAAGACATAATTTTTAACCCCGCATTCTTTCGCTGTTCTAGCAGTTACCAGTGTTCCATAAACATTGTTGATAATTCCCTGAGTCGGATTATATTGCACTAAGGGAACGTGCTTATAAGCGGCCGCATGATAAATGGTTTCAATGGCATAATCTTGGATAATATTCCGAAAATGGTTTTCGTCGGTGACTGAGCCTAGACAAGGAACACACCTCAGATGAGAAATTATTTCCTCCAATTCTTGATCAATGTTATACAGGGCATCTTCATTACGCTCATAAAGGACTAATACGCGCGGGTTTTGTTGAATAATTTGGCGACAAAGCTCTGAACCAATTGAACCACCTGCCCCCGTTACCAGAACAGCTTTTCCTGTAATATTAGTGCTGAGTAACTCTAAAATTGGGGGAACTTCTTGTCGCCCTAGTAAGTCAGTAACGTCAATCTGTCGGAGTTGACTAAGGGGAACATTGCCATTGATTAGTTCTCCTAGTCCAGGTACGGTTTTAACTGTTACAGGAATTTGTTTTAAATTATTAAGGATGGTTTGCTTCACTTCACCTTCTACAGAGGGCATGGCAAGCAAAATGGTTTTAACTTTATGATTTCTAACTAATTTGGGTAATCTAGTAGACGGGTAAACGGTAAGACCATTAATTTGCTGCTTTTGCAGTTCGGGGTTGTCATCGACAAAGGCAACAATGGAATAAGTTTTCTGGTTGCACAATGCTTGAGCCAATTCGGTTCCAGCGTTACCAGCACCATAAATAATTGCCTTGGGGGGAACTTCTCCCACAAAGAGGGGCGAATTAGCGTTATAGAGACACCAGCGGATGGTTAATCGGACTCCCACCATTAAAACAAGACTTAAAAGGGCATCAATAATAAAAACTGTGCGGGGAAGTTGTTCTAATTGCGCAAAAAATCCAATTACAATAATGATGGCATAACTAAGCGCGATCGCGCGGACTCCTTTATACAAAAGATCTAACCCTAAATAACGTAAAATCGGGCGATACATTCCCAGGGCGAGAAATACTAGTAACTTCACTAACAGGGTGATTATAATAATTGGTTGATAGTCTAGGAATAGAGACCCCACAGCTAAGGTTTCAAAGCGAGCCACAAAAGCAAATGCCATACTTACAATAAGAAGGATCAAATCAGTACTGACCAAGATCCATTGCTTCTGAGAACGAGACAAGGAAGCATGAATTTTTCGGCAAAGGTGGGCAAAAAGTTTAACCATAAGGATCAAT
Source organism: Euhalothece natronophila Z-M001 (assembly GCF_007904085.1). Classification (GTDB taxonomy): domain Bacteria; phylum Cyanobacteriota; class Cyanobacteriia; order Cyanobacteriales; family Rubidibacteraceae; genus Halothece; species Halothece natronophila. The sequence continues at coordinate 102,923 of NZ_CP042326.1, read as the reverse complement.
TCTATGAAATAAATTTTCTAATAGTCATGGAGATGTAAAAGAGATTTTAGCTACTAGCTTAGAAAAAACAACTAGAAATACGTAACCAGTTGCAGAACATAGATAATAGCTATTGTGATCTTTGACCCCACCATTGACTTTCCTATTACCCAGCAACATATAGCGTTTCTTGGTTGGTTGAGGTACAAACTTAGTCACTAGTCATTAGTCATTGGTTTACAAACAACAAAGAACCAAACCATTAAAAAAGTACCTCATGAGATTGAAAACGGCTCTAAGGAAGATTTTAAAACAGTCTAGTGGGCTGTCAACTTAGAAATGAAGAGCTGATTAAGCTGAAAATTGCTATGGTTCAACCTTTTCGCAAAAATACTATTCATCAAAACAAACTTGATGACCCACTAAGTTATACAATATATGACAATTTTTTTGGAATGGGTTTATGCTATTTTCTTGTCGCAATGAAGTTATAGTATTGTTAATAATTATAGAGGGAAATTATGGATAGTTTACCGCCACTGACTCAAGACACAATTTGGGGGATCTTAAATGAAGAGATTTCTGATGCAACGGTTAATCAGTTAGTATGGTATTATCTGGGCTATCGATACGATCCTGAACGCCAAGTCTGGAACAACGAGGCAGTAGCATCTGAGTGGCAAGAAACGTATCCTCAGCCCCCTGATTTCATTGAAAGTCGTCCAGCCATTGTAAAGCTGACACGCTCAATCCCAAAGCCGAATAAACAACTCTTAAAGCAAAAGTTAGGTTTCAAGGGTTATAAAATTGGGGAGTTTGGCCCCAGAGAAACCAGACGGGCAACTATGGCAAACTGGCTATTAAGCTATATGCAGGAACAGGGACTACTTGATTAACGGAATTATCCGAATCGTGCTATCCTCCTAGATAAATTATTTTGTGTGAGGAGTTTAGAAATGGTCGTTGCTGTTAGCTCTAATTCTTTTCTCAATTTGTCCCAATTGCCTAAAAGTAAGTTATTTGGAACAGATGGCATTCGTGGTAAGGCTGGAAACTTATTAACAGCCCCTTTAGCCCTAGCTGTGGGGTATTGGGCTGGACAAGTGTATCAAGAAAAATATGGTAAGGGCGCGATCGCGATCGGGCAAGACTCTCGTAATTCTAGTGATATGCTTGCCATGTCTCTCACCGCAGGTTTAACCGCATCAGGTTTAGAAGTGTGGAATTTAGGCTTATGTCCCACTCCCTGTGTTGCCTATTTAACCGCTAATACCGACGCAATTGGGGGCATTATGATTTCGGCGAGCCATAACCCTCCTGAAGATAATGGAATTAAGTTTTTTAGTGCTAATGGCACAAAATTAAGCAAAACCGAAGCCAGTGCTATTGAAGCAGGGGTGAGAGGAGAAAAGCCAACGATTACCCACGATGTCAACTGGGGACAACATTATCCCCGTCAAGGCTTAGTCCAAAAATACACCACAGCCTTACAACAATCTTTACCCCATGAACGTCCTTTAGACGGGTTGAAAATTGTTTTAGACCTAGCATGGGGGGCTTGTGTGGAAATTGCCCCGAGTTTATTTCAAGAAATGGGCGCAGAAGTGATCCCCCTCCATGATAGCCCCGATGGTGATCGCATTAATGTTGACTGTGGTTCTACCCATCTCAATGTCTTACAGCAAGCTGTCTGTGAAACACAAGCGGATATGGGCTTTGCCTTTGATGGAGATGCCGATCGCGTTTTAGCAGTAGATAACCAAGGGCGCGTAGTGGATGGGGATTATATTCTCTATTTTTGGGGGAACTTGCTCAAAAATCAGGCGCAACTCCCTGATAACTTATTAGTGGCAACAGTGATGGCAAATTTAGGCTTTGAACACGCTTGGTCAAAACAGGGCGGTCAGTTAATCCGCACTCCTGTAGGCGATCAGCACGTGCAAGCTCAAATGTGGGAAACTGGGGCAATGCTTGGAGGAGAACAATCAGGTCATGTCATCTGTCATCACTATAATTGTAGTGGGGATGGCGTACAAACTGCCCTCCATTTAGCCTGTTTAACGCAGGAACTGGGAATGTCTTTAAGTCAAATGCGAGATGAAAGTTTTGAAACCTATCCCCAATTATTAACCAATGTTCGCGTTGAAGATGCCCAACGACGGTGTGCTTGGGAAGACTGTGATGCTCTGCAAAGCGCGATCGCGCAAGCCGAACAAGCCATGGGCGATCAAGGACGGGTTTTAATTCGGGCTTCAGGAACTGAACCTCTCATTCGGGTCATGGTAGAAGCCTATGAGTGGGAAATTGCCAACCACTGGAGTCATCAGTTGGTTCAAACCGTGCATCAAAATTTGGTCAATTCCGTAAGCCATTATTCCTAAGCATAAGGGCTTTGAGGGAGATTCAGCACATTTGCTGCTATCATAACAGCTAAAGACCTCCTTCGCGGAGAACTGCAATGACGTTTAACGAAAACTCTCAACCTGATCCTTCCTCTGAGGAAACTTCCTCCCAACAAAGCCTTCCTCCCCAAGAACCTAAGCGATGGCGTTTGTTGCTATTGATCTTGCTTCTACTGGGGCTGGGAGGTGGAATCAGTGTGGGTTGGTATTTAATTTATCGTCAATTACCGCAAACCGTTGCCAATGCTCTTTCTGGCATCTTCTCACGTCCTGTAGAAGTTGGCAATGTAGAATCCTTTTCTCTCACTTCTCTACGTTTTGGGGAAACCACCCTTCCCGCCACTGACGAACACTCGGAACAAGTGACCATCCCTGCAGTTGCCGTTAATTTTACGCCCTTTACGGTCATTACAGAACAGGCTTTAGACCTAGAAGTTACCCTTGTTGATCCCGAAATTATAGTCGAACAAACAGAAGAAGGAGAATGGTTAACCACCGACTTCACCGAACAGCCTCCCGGAATTATTGATATTAGGCTGAATCGTCTCAACGTTGAAAATGCTAGCCTTAGTCTTTCTCCTCGGAATGAAGCAGGGGAATTAGAATCTCCTGTTAACCTTAATTTCACTGAACTCAATAGCCAATTTCTCGATAATAACCAACGCTTTCCCTTTCAGGTAGAAAACTTAACCCCTACAGATACTAGCGGCAGGATTGATTTAGAAGGAGAAGCCAATCTCGAAACGGAAGAAATTGCCCTGTCGCTAAATACTAGCGAGTTTGCAGTGGGGGAACTTGGAAGACTGCTAGATTTTCCTGTAAACGTTTTAGATGGAACACTCAACGCTGAAACTGAAATTAGCTTTTTTCTCAATGATAGGCTACCTAAACTGGAAGGAACGGCTGAAGTAAGAAACGCTGCTCTGCAAGTAGAACCTTTTAATACTCCTTTTCAAGAGACAAATGCCCAAGTACGCTTTTCAGATAGAGACATTATTTTTGAAAACTTAGAAACCCAATTTGGAGAATTGGCAGGAGTTGCAGAAGGCACAATTAATCTTGCAACTGGCTATGATTTAACCGCCGATATTGCCCCCACTTCCATCGAGGGAATTTTTTCGGCATTTGAAATAGATCAACCTGAAATTCCGCTTAGTGGAACCATCGCAGGTAACCTTGCCCTCAGTGGAGCGTTAAATGATCCCCAACTGGATATTTTTGCCAACAACACTGAAACTGCGGTTATTGACCAAGTTCCATTTAGTCAAGTTCAAAGCCAACTTTCTTTACAGGGCAACCAATTATTAATACAAAACTTTCAGGCGAATCCCCAAGCAGGGGGAAATATCATCGCCCAAGGTGATTTAGACTTGACTTCAGAACAAGCCATTGATCTTGATGTAGAAGTGCAAGACGTTGCAGGAGAGATCATTCGCCCCTATCAGCCTGATTTACCTTCTGATTTAGGAACTTTGAATGCAACAACTCAAATTAGTGGTAAATTGCGTGACTGGCAAAATTTAAGCGGACAAGGAGAGGCTAGCCTTGCCATTGCCAATGGAGAAGTGAGAGTTTCTCAACTGCAATTATTAGAAGGTCGTCTCCAAGGAATGATTAATATCGAGGGGATTCAACCTGAGAGAATTGCCCCTAATGTTCCCTCGCAGTTACAAAATCCCATTTCAGGAGAATTAGCATTTGGCGGCGATCTCGCTGATTTTTCTCCAGAAAAGATTACCCTTAGTGGAAGAGGGGAACTCACGATTCCGGAAGGGCAATTAGCGGCGACAGCCATTAATTTAAGCCAAGGTCAACTCGATGCTAATCTTGATATTACTAACCTTCCTTTAGGTTTTATTGCCCCTGAAACCCCTGAGGAATTTAATGAATTACTATCAGCGCAGTTGCAAGTAGCTGCTGATATTAGAGAGTTTGATCTGAATAAGATAGAAGGAAGAGGCTCTGGGGCGATTACTCTTACAGGTCGCGAAACCAGTGAAATTAACCTGAGTAATTTAAGTCTTAGCGCAGGTAACTGGCGTGGGGATATCGGGGTTCGTAATTTAGAGGTGGGACGCTTTACTCAGGAGCTTCCAGTACAACTTCAAGGGACTCGCTTAGATACGCAACTTACAGCCCAAGGAACCATTGATGATCTCACTCTAGAAGGGTTAACGGTGGAAGGTTCGGGGGTTCTGAATGTTGTGGGTCGCCAACCGAGTCGGATCAACTTTGATAATGCACGTCTCAGTAATGGCAATTGGGAAGGCGAGATTGATGCAAGTAATTTAGATGTTGGACGCTTACTCCCTGATGTTCCCGCTCAACTGCAAGGAACACTCTTTGATACCCAATTAACTGCCCAAGGAACTCTAGATGATCTCACGCCAGAAGGGGTTAGTGTTGAGGGATCAGGAGAACTGAAAGGTATTTTAGATGGAAGGATTCGAGCAACAACGATGCGCTTACAAGAGGGAGCATTTGAATTAGTCGCAATCCCTGAGAATTTAGAATTAGCTCAACTCTCTGATGAGTTACGAGGAGGAGTCGCTGGTGAAGTAAGAGCGCAAGGTAATTTAGCTGATTTATCTCCTACTGGGATTACCGCACAAGCCAATTTAGACTTTGATCAGGGAGTAAGTTTAGTTCGGGAACCGTTAAGCACTCGCCTGCGGTGGGATGGTCGCCAGGTGGTTTTAGAAGAAGCGGAAGCAGAGAACTTTTTTGCTGAGGGAACGGTGGCAATAGATTTAGAACAACAGGGAGCAGACATTATTGAAAATGCTGATTTAGCAGTTGATGCTCAAAATTTAGATTTAGCTGCCTTGCCTATTCCAGAACCTGAAGCCATTGGAGCATTGAATCTCGAAGGGTTAGCTGGTTTTGCTGGAGAAATTCAAGGCAATGTTAGAAATCCTCAAGTTGAGGGAGATATTCGCTTAGATGATTTTGCCTTAAACCGCTTTATCTTTGATCCTGAAATGACAGGAACGATTTCAGCCAACGCGGAAGAAGGGGTGAGATTTAATTTACAGGGCAATGAAGAGGACGCTGATCAAATTCAATTTGCTTTACTCTCGCCAACAGAAAGGGATTTTCTACCTTTAGAACCTGCTTCTTTTCGGGTGAAATATCAGGAAGCCCTAGCAGAAGGAAACCGAGAAGAAGATGATTTAATGGTGAGTTTAAGGGAGTTGCCCATAGATTTATTAAGAGATTTTGCCCCCTTACCCGAAGAGTTCGCGGAACAGCCAGCTTCAGGAACATTAGACGGAGATTTAGCAGTTAATTTAGAGGATTTTTGGGTATCGGGAGACTTAGCCTTACTCAATCCAGCATTGGGACGATTTAACAGCGATCGCGTTGCCGCCACTTTCTCTTACCGCAACGATACTTTAGATGTTACCGAAGCCACCTTAATCCAAAATGAAAGCAGATATCATGCTGATGGTCGTCTCACTTTCACCGAAACCACTCCTGAATTTCAGGGCAATCTTGATATTGAACAGGGACGGATTGAGGATATTCTGACAGCAATACAAGTTTTTGATTTTGCTGATTTTGGTGAGGACTTTCTCACTCCTCGCTATGGAGGTGCTGAGGATCTTGATGTGACTTCAGTTAGCGTTCAAGACCAACCCCTAGAAACTCAACTGCGACGCTTCTCGGAAATTAGAGCCCTCCTTGACCAAATGCAAGTGAATCAAGATACAGCCCCTCTCATCCCTTCTCTTGATTTAGCTCAAGGGAATTTTACGGGTCAAGTTGCTGTGCAAGGAAGTTCTTTTGATCTAGCTGACATTCAAGCAGAATGGGAGATTGATGGAGAACGCTGGCAATGGGGCCCTTATGCAGCAGAAACAGTCACGGCACGGGGGAATTTAGATAATGGTGTAATTACCCTACTGCCTTTACGTTTTGCTTCGGGAGAGAGCTTTGTTAATCTGAGAGGAACATTTGGCGGAGACAACCAATCAGGTCAGGTAGAAGTCAATGAAGTGCCTGTGGCAGCGTTACAAAATATTGTGGAACTACCAGAATTTGTTGGCGTTAGTGGCTTCATTAATGGGACAGCAACGGTGGCTGGTAGTCCTGATAATCCCACTTCTCGGGGGGAATTGCGCGTCGCTGAGGCAACGCTTAATGAAAGACCGATTGATACAGTACAGGGAAGTTTTAGCTACAGTAACTCGGAGTTAAATTTCTTTGCTCGGGGTTTACTCACACCTGAAAGTGAACCACTGACTGTAGTCGGTGAAATTCCTTATCAACTTCCTTTTGCTGAAGTTCCTCCAGCTTCTGATAATTTAAACATTGAAATTAGTCTCCAAGATGATGGGTTTGCTCTCCTTGATGTCATTAGTGATGGACAATTAGCTTGGGAAGGAGGAACAGGTGATGCGAATCTGGCGATCAGTGGCCCCTTTGATCCCGAAGATTTCCAGATTGAACAGTTAACAACAGAAGGGGTGCTAAATCTATCGGACGCTAGCATTAGTACAGCCATTCTGCCACAACCTTTAACAAATATTAATACGCTAGTTAACTTTAATTTGGATCAGCTAAGTGTAGAACAATTTAATGCTGATTTAGGTGGAGGAGAAGTCAACATGACAGGAGGGCTAGCATTATTTAATCCAGCAGCGTCTCCCGAAAGTCTTGATATTAGTTTAGACAATTTAGCTGTTGATTTACCGAATCTTTATCAGGGAAATGTGGCAGGAGAAGTCAATATTGGTCGAAGCGCGATCGAGCCAGAAATAGGCGGTGATATTACAGTTTCACAAGGAGAAGTTATCTTAGCTGAGGAGGAAGAAGAAAATGGAATTGCTCAAAATGGTCAAGGACTCAATGGTCAAGAAAACGGAGCCAATATTGGATTTAGAGATTTAAGAATTACCCTCGCGGATGAGGTTAATGTGACTCGCCAACCGATTCTAGATTTTCTGGCAGATGGAAGTTTAGTTTTGAATGGAAGTCTTGATAATATCCAGCCTCAAGGAACAATTAATTTGCGTCGGGGTCAAGTCAATTTCGGGTTAGCTCAGTTTCGGTTAGCAAGAGATCATGAGCAAACCGCAACCTTTATTCCCGCTCAAGGTTTTGATCCAACATTAGATATCCGTCTAATTACGTCTGTCTCCGAAACTCAAGGAAGCATTGGACGTGGTGATACTGGTACAGAAGTTCGGGATCAGCCCCTAGATAGATCAGTGGGGACTTTACGCTCTATTCAAATTGAGGCTCTTGTACAGGGTCGTGCTAGTGAATTACAGCCAGGGACTTTAACGACAAATGATGACATTTTAACCCTTAGAAGTGAGCCTCCTCGTAGTGAAACACAAATTCTTGCCCTTCTCGGTGGAGGATTAGCTAGGACTTTTGGAGAAGAGACGGCGTTAGGACTAGCTGATATTGCTGGTTCTGCTTTATTTGGGGCTTTTCAAGCTACAATTGGGGATGCTTTAGGCTTAAGTGAATTTCGTCTTTTTCCCACGCTAATTCCTACAGAACTAGAAGATGGAGAAGATGGCACTAGATCTACATTAGGATTTGGTGCAGAAGCTGGAATTGACATTAGCAATGATTTTTCTCTATCAGTTTTAACAATTTTTGATGCTAATCAACCAATTCAATATAGTGTGAGGTATCGTTTAGATGATTCCATTCTGCTAAGGGGGTCAACTGACTTTTCTGATAATAGCAGTTTTATTATGGAGTACGAAACTCGCTTCTAATTCGCTATTGGTGATTAGTGATTGGAGTAGGGCGCTTGTTTGCGTAAAAAAGATAAACAAGGAAGTCACAATCATTGCAAAGCGTTAGAATTAAACTGATCAATCATCTTTATTATGAATTTTTTTCAGTGTTGCTATGATGTTAAGCGAGCTGACCCCAATTTTTAAGGAACTAACCCAACAACCGATTAGCTTTTTAGGAGGCTTAGTATCGGGGAGCTTACGCCTCAGCCCTGACCAAGAACCTCTTAAAAGCTGGTTGGAACAGCAAGGGGGGAAAACGACTCAGGCTGCGTCTTCTTCTGAAGATCAAGCTCCACAAACCATTAATATTGAATGATAATTAAAGAGATAATCTTAATCCTTGAGAAATGAATTATCGATAACAAGTTGTCATTTTTGTAAGAAAAGCTACAATCATGGCTAGGTCTTTCCTTTTCAAGGCTTCCCTCTAAGGAGAGAAATTTCGATAACTGAGCTTCTTGAGGAAGCAACTAGGAAACACAATAATTAAATTGCACTTAACCATTGATCATCATTGTTCTAGTGGTGAAAATAGTAAGGAGTAAAAGGAAAACAAGCCTTATGCAGGTAAATACACTAACCAGCCAGCAACAGCATAAAAACGAATTAGAGCGTTTAATTGAAGAACAAAGTCGCGAGGCAGCCCAAGGCAATACCATTGAGGTGGAGGTAGAGCCCACGGCTTCTGACTTGGATCAAGAAATGTTGGAAGAAACCACAGATGTGGATTTAACGGATGAATCTTTGCCCAAGGTAGTGGAAGCAAATACTTCTTCTAAGCCGGATAAGTCTGATGAAACAGAGAAAAAATCCTATACTGAGGACTCCATTCGACTTTATTTGCAAGAAATTGGTCGCATTCGTTTATTACGAGCGGATGAAGAAATTGAATTGGCTCGCAAAATTGCGGATTTGCTGGAATTAGAGCGCAAACGCACGGAGTTAGAAGCAACGATTGGCTCTGAACCAACGCTTGAGGAATGGGCGCAAGAAGTTGATATGCCTCTGCCGAAGTTTCGCCGACGCTTAATGCTGGGGCGACGCGCGAAAGAAAAAATGGTGCAGTCTAATTTACGGCTGGTAGTGTCCATTGCCAAAAAATATATGAATCGCGGCTTATCATTTCAGGATTTGATTCAAGAAGGCTCTTTAGGACTAATTCGCGCTGCCGAAAAGTTTGATCACGAGAAGGGCTATAAGTTTTCCACTTATGCCACCTGGTGGATTCGACAAGCAATTACTCGCGCGATCGCGGATCAATCTCGTACGATCCGCCTCCCGGTTCACCTTTATGAAACGATTTCTCGCATTAAGAAAACGACAAAGGTTCTTTCTCAAGAGTTGGGACGTAAGCCCACTGAGGAGGAAATCGCGGAACGGATGGAAATGACTATCGAAAAGTTACGCTTTATTGCTAAATCGGCGCAACTTCCGATTTCTTTAGAAACCCCCATTGGCAAAGAGGAAGATTCCCGTTTAGGTGACTTTATTGAAGCGGATGGGGAAACACCAGAAGATGAAGTGTCTAAAAGCCTACTGCGAGAAGATTTAGAAGATGTCCTTGATACCCTTAGCCCCCGCGAACGAGATGTTCTCCGTCTGCGCTATGGCTTAGAAGATGGGCGGATGAAAACTTTAGAGGAAATTGGGCAAATTTTTAATGTTACTCGCGAACGTATCCGCCAAATTGAAGCGAAAGCTCTAAGAAAATTACGTCATCCTAACCGTAACAGCATTCTCAAAGAATATATTCGGACTTAGAAAAATTAAAATAAGGATTGTTAAAAAAATAAAAGCTGGGTTTGACATTTCTTCCCAGCTAGTTGATATAATTATGCTTTGTGCATGGATAAAGCTGACAACTGTTAGCATAGGTCAGGAAGGGAATCGTCCCTTCTTCCCTAGACTAAATGCTAACGAAAGGACTTAGAGGAGTCCCCAGAAGTGGAGAACACCTTGTCCACTAAGAATTTCGGTTAAGAGAGCGGCAATGAAGCCAATCATGGCTAAACGACCGTTCCAGTTTTCAGAAGCTGTGTTAAAACCAAATTTGAAATCGTTGCGATTTTCTTCCATAATGACCTCCGAGAGAATAAGAAATGTGCCGTAAATTTTGTCAGTAGATGTGTATGGGATAACTTGACTAAATTTAGAGGAGTCCCCAGAAGTGGAGAACACCTTGTCCACTAAGAATTTCGGTTAAGAGAGCGGCAATGAAGCCAATCATGGCTAAACGACCGTTCCAGTTTTCAGCACCTACGTTGAAACCAAATTTAAAATCGTTGGGATTTTCTTCCATGATGACCTCTGAGTGAATGATTACTTTCTTTAACTTCTGTAAACAAATGTAACTAAATTTTGTAAAGATAGCAATCATCTGTAAGGAATAGAACCATTGTTTTTTTGAATCTCATTAATTGCTTTTTCGTGCTACGGTTGCAAACTATTGTTTTTGGGAGAAATTTGAGCTAATGCTTGACAAACAAACGCTTTTTGCGGCTTCTTTATTTCCTTATCTTGGTTTTTTGTGGTTTCTCACGCGATCGCGCCAAGTTCCTCGTTTAGCCCTCATTGGCTTCTATATTCTGTTATTATTTGTTTTGGTGACAATCCCTGCTGGTATTTATGCCCAACGCTCTTACGGAGAATCCCTAGCAAATGTGGATTGGTTACACGGGAGTGCTGAGTTTTTCTCACCCTGTCTAACATTCTGGTTGCGTTAGGATTTGCCATCGCGATCGAAAAATATAAACAGTCTTCCTCGGATCAAGAAAAATCGCAATGACTTTTTCCTCCCAGACTAATTCTCTTTGCCATCCTGAAACCGAAACGGTATTAGGCATCAAAGTGCATCTTCTCTCAGACTATCTAGCTTGGCTTCAAACCCGTTATGAAGAGGGAAAAGGCACTCATGTGGTGACGCTAAATGCGGAAATGGTGATGTTAGCGCGAAAACATCCCGAACTTGCCAGCGCGATCGCGCAAGCCGATTTAGTGATCCCAGATGGGGCAGGAGTTGTCCTTTCTTTACGTCTGCAAGGGAAAAAACAGCAGCGTTACCCCGGGATTGAACTAGCCGCCGCCCTCATATCGAAAATGGCTGAAAATGAGGCTTCAGAAGAGATTTTTTTCTATGGGGGAGAACCAGAACGAGCCGCGATCGCTGCGAAAAACTGGCAACATCAATATCCACAGCTTTCTATTCACACCCAACATGGCTATCTTTCTCCCAAGGAACAAACCGAACTTTGTGAAACCTTACAAGCTAAACAACCCCGTTTAATCCTTGTGGGATTAGGAGTTCCCCGTCAAGAACTCTGGATTGCTGAAAATCGCCATCTTTGCCCCAATTCAACATGGATTGGCATTGGTGGAGCATTTGATATTTGGTCAGGTTCAAAACCACGCGCTCCCCAATGGTTTTGTGAGCATAATTTAGAATGGTTATACCGATTTTATCAAGAGCCTTCTCGTTGGCAACGAATGCTAGTGTTACCGCAATTTGCCTGGGCTGTTCTCACTCAAGGAAATAACGCTTCTCGATGAGTCTTCGCACCTCTCGGAAAATTCCCTCTCTCGTCAAAAAATATTTGATGGCGTTAACAGGAATTGCCCTCATGGGGTTTGTTTTCGCACACATGGTAGGCAATCTCCAAATGTTTGTTTCCCCAGAAGCAATGAATCAATACGCCTATTTTCTCCATCATGTGATTCCCTCTCCCTTACGTTGGGCATTTCGTTTAGGCTTGCTACTAATGGTAGGGCTTCATATCTGGATGGCAGCCCTCTTAAAACTGGAAAATCGCGCGGCTCGTCCGCAAAAATATGTGGTAAACCGTTGGCTACAAGCCAGTAGTGCTTCCCGATATATGGGGATTAGCGGTTTTATCCTCTTGGTGTATATTATCTTCCATTTGCTACACTTCACTGTTCAAAGTCTTCATCCTGAATTTCAGATGCTTACCTATGAGATGGAAGAAAAAACCGTGCAAGATGTCTATGCCATGATGATTTATGGCTTTTCTAGTCAATTTTGGTATATCTCAGGATTTTATATCATTGCCATGGGGTTATTATGCTGGCATTTATCCCATGGGGCGAACAGTATTTTCCAAACCTTAGGGCTACGAAATGAGCGTATTCGTTACCATTTGCATGAGATAGCTTGGTGGTTTGGCACGATTTTATTTCTGGGGTTTACCTCGATTCCCTTTGCGGTATTAATTGCAGAAACCAGTAATATCTTGCTACCCACTCAGCCTGTTTTAGCCCAAATTGAAACTTGGGATGGTGAAAGCCCGATTATCATTGACTATTCTCAAAATGAAATTCCAGTCCAACATTCCCCTCGGCACCTTAGCCGAAAAATGGGACAACCATAAATCGCAATTAAAGTTAGTTAGCCCGAATAATCGACGAAAATATCACATTCTTGTTGTCGGAACTGGATTAGCTGGCGCATCAGCAGCCGCTTCTCTGGGAGAAATGGGATATCAGGTGAGTTGCTTTTGTTATCAAGATAGCCCTCGTCGCGCCCACTCCATCGCCGCCCAAGGGGGATTAAATGCCGCAAAAAACTATCAAAATGATGGGGACTCCATATATCGCCTTTTTTACGACACGATTAAAGGAGGAGACTATCGTTCTCGGGAAGCTAATGTTTATCGCCTCGCCCAAGTTAGCGTTAATATCATTGACCAAATGGTAGCCCAAGGCGTTCCTTTTGCCCGAGAATATGGGGGCTTATTAGCCAATCGTTCCTTTGGGGGAACACAAGTTAGTCGTACTTTCTACGCCCGTGGACAAACTGGGCAACAACTGCTTTTAGGCGCATACCAGCAATTAAGTCGGCAAATTGGCAATGGGCAAGTCAAAATGTACAGCCGTCACGAAATGTTGGAATTAGTGCTGGTAGAGGGAGAAGCCAAAGGGATTATAACCCGTAATCTGGTAACGGGGGAAATGAATCGTTGGGCAGGGGATTGTGTCATTCTTTGTACAGGGGGATATAGTAATGCTTATTTTCTTTCCACCAATGCTCAAGGCTGTAATGTAACAGCTACCTATCGCGCTTACCGTAAAGGGGCAGGATTTGCGAATCCTTGTTACACCCAGATTCATCCGACTTGTATTCCTGTTCATGGGAAACAACAGTCCAAGCTAACTTTAATGTCAGAGTCACTGCGTAATGATGGACGGATTTGGGTGCCAAAAGACCCTGAAATGGCTCAAAAGTTGCGCGATCGCGCTATTTCTCCCCACAACATACCAGAAGAGGCGAGAGACTATTATTTAGAGCGTAAATACCCCAGTTTTGGTAATCTTGCCCCTAGAGATATTTCTTCTCGGGCAGCGAAAGAAGTTTGTGATCAAGGGCGAGGGGTGGGAACCACCGGTTATGGCGTATTCCTAGACTTTCATGATGCTATCGAGCGTATCGGTGAGAAGCCCATTTCTGAACGCTATGGCAACTTATTTGCCATGTATGAGCAAATTACAGGGGATAACCCCAAACAAACCCCAATGATGATTTATCCTGCTGTTCATTACACCATGGGGGGGCTTTGGGTGGATTATAATCTGCAAAGTAATATTCCAGGGCTTTTTGTTGCTGGAGAAGCCAATTTTTCGGATCATGGGGCAAATCGTCTGGGCGCGTCGGCGTTGATGCAGGGATTAGCCGATGGTTATTTTATTTTGCCCTACACAGTGGGTCATTATTTAGCCAGTCAAGGGCTTTCTAATGCAGGAAAAGTCACAACTGATCTCCCTGAGTTTTCTCAAGCGGAAACTGAGGCAAAAGATAGGATTAAACGGCTTTTAAAGAACAAGCATCATGGGAAAGCCAGTCCCCGTTATTTTCATCAGCGCATTGGTGAGATTCTTTGGAATGAATGCGGTTTAGTAAGGAGTCAAGAAGGCTTGAAAAAAGCGTTAAGTGAGATTGTTGCCCTTAAAGAAGAATTTTGGCAAACCGTTAAAATCGTAGGAGGGGAGGACTTTAATCAAGAGTTAGAAAGAGCAGGGCGAATTGCTGATTTTATTGAGTTTGGGGAGTTAATGTGTCGCGATGCGTTACACCGTGAGGAGTCTTGTGGCAGTCATTTTCGAGTAGAACATCAATATACAGAAGAAGATAAGGAAGTAAAAAATGGGTTCTTATCCGCAGGGGAAGCGAAACGAAATGATCAAGATTTTGCTTTTGTTTCCATTTGGGAATTTGCAGGAGATGAACAACCACCCATTCTCCATAAAGAGCCGCTAATTTATGAGGAAGTGAACTTTTCCACGCGATCTTATCAGTAATGCGCTTTATTTCATCAAAAAACAGGTTCTATAGCGATTCTCAGTATCCCAAATGCTGCATTGCCTTATCTGTAACCATGCGTCCTCTTGGAGTTCGTTGTAAAAAGCCAATTTGTAATAAATAAGGCTCATAAACGTCTTCAATGGTGAGAGAATCTTCTCCTGTGGCAGCAGCAACCGCTTCTAGTCCCACAGGTCCCCCATGAAACTGGTCAATCATGGTATTGAGAATCAGGCGATCTGTCCAGTCTAAGCCCATTTGATCCACTTGGAATAATTCTAGAGCTTCCGCAGCAATATCTTCAGTAATCGTTCCTAATTCCTTAACTTGGGTATAATCACGCACTCTTTTGAGGAGACGGTTAGCAATACGAGGAGTACCGCGCGATCGCGCTGCAATTTCTTTTGCCCCTTCCAAAACAATCTCAGTTTCTAATACTTGGGCAGTGCGTAAAACAATTTCAGTTAACTCATCCAACTCATAAAACTGTAACCGCTGAATCATCCCAAAGCGATCGCGCAGGGGAGAAGTTAACGATCCCACCCTTGTTGTTGCCCCCACTAAAGTAAACGGCACTAAAGGAATACTACGGGTTTTCGCACTCTGTCCTTTCCCCACTGTAATATCAAGCCGTCCATCTTCCATCGCGGGATAAAGTAACTCTTCAGTAATCCGATTAAGGCGATGAATCTCATCAATAAACAGCACATCCCCCGGATTTAAATTCACCAATAACCCTGTAATATCCCGTGGACGTTCTAAGGCTGGAGCTGCAGTAATTTTACACTGTACTCCCATTTCCGAGGCAAGAATTAGAGACATGGTGGTTTTACCTAAACCAGGGGGACCATATAACAATAAATGATCCATTGCCTCTCCCCGTTGTTTAGCTGCCGTAATGGCAATACTCAACACCGCCTTTAATTCTTTTTGTCCAATATAATCATCAAGGCGATGGGGGCGTAGAGAGTCTTCATTGCTATTACTTTCCTCAGCAGTGGCATTACTTTGTAACAACTCATTCCGTTGTTTTTTCTCCCCTTTACTTTGATTTTTAGATTTTCCTTGTTCTGAGGAACGTTTGATCGCCATAATTAAACAGATGATAACTGATTGGAAGAACTAAAATGGTTTTAGCTAAACGCATTCTACCTTGCCTCGATGTTAACGCTGGGCGCGTCGTGAAAGGCGTTAATTTTGTTAATCTTCGTGATGCTGGAGACCCCGTAGAATTAGCAAAACGCTACGATGAGGCGGGGGCGGATGAATTAGTCTTTTTAGATATTACAGCGACCCATGAAGAACGAGACACCATCCTAGAAGTAGTACAACAAACCGCAGAACAGGTATTTATTCCCCTCACCGTTGGCGGTGGCATTCAATCCTTAGAACATATTAAAAAATTGTTAAGAGCGGGGGCAGATAAAGTTAGCATTAACTCAGGTGCTGTGCGGAACCCCGATTTAGTTAATGAAGCGAGTCAGCAAGTGGGCAAACAGTCCATTGTCATTGCCATTGATGCCCGTCGGCGCAAGAGTATAGATAATCCAGGTTGGGATGTTTATGTGCGTGGCGGACGAGAAGATACAGGCATTGACGCACTGACATGGGCAAAGGAAATGGAAAGACGGGGAGCTGGAGAATTACTAGTAACTAGCATGGATGCTGATGGAACCCAAGCAGGCTATGATCTGCCCTTAACCCGCGCCATTAGTGAAGCCGTAGAGATTCCTGTTATCGCCTCAGGAGGTGCTGGCAATGTTAAGCATATTGGGGAAGCCTTTACCGAAGGAAAAGCCGAAGCTGCCCTATTAGCATCTCTCCTACATTACGGTCAATTAACGGTTTCTGAAATTAAGGATTATCTTCAGCAGCAGGGAGTTGTTGTTCGTATTACTTAATCCTTTTCAACAAAAATTATCTAGCAAACAACAAAGTTAGCAACTTATGTATTAAGATAGAAATAAATGTTACATTTTGTTAAATATGCTGATACTTATTCTCATTTTTGATATTGCTCTTGTTGCTTGGTCATTACACCTAATGCAATCAGCATTTGAATATCAGGAATTTTCTCTGATGCTTGCTGGCACCTTAGTCGCCTTGGCGGCTGCAGCCATTATGCTTTCATCTCTCATGATGGGAAGCTGTTTAGGCTATCTTGGTTAAGATGATTCCCTCCTGCTTAATTATTTCTGCTAAAGCCTTGACAAAGTTAGCAGTGCTAGGGGAAGATTATATATGCGCTCGGGGCTATAGCTCAGTTGGTAGAGCACCTCAATGGCATTGAGGGGGTCAGCGGTTCGAGTCCGCTTAGCTCCATTTAATTCTGCGGGGCTACGTCAGCGTAGCAGTTTTGTCATATTAACGCGCTTCCATAGTTAATACATAGTGGCTAATTCATCTGGCAAGTGTTTAAGTCCCCCCGACCTGGGCTTTTTTTTTATTTTGATCGATAGATGATTTAAACAGGTGCGAGGCGGTATAACTGATAGCAAGGTAGAAAAGCTAATCTAAAATAACGTTTAAGTATATTCAATTGAGCTCTATTAAGCAATACACTCAACCTAGCAAAATCCTACCAAATCGAAATTAGCGACTGTCTATAGAAAAATACCGTTTGGCATCGCTGACGAGTTACGACTCTAATATCAACCTTATATGAGACAAAACGTCCAAAAAATTAAAAACTTGCAAAAAAGATTTAAAAAAGCCCCCCTTGGTTTTGTCCAACTCTGGAATATGAGTTTTGGCTTCTTCGGAATTCAGTTCGGTTGGACATTACAAATGGCAAATACCAGTGCCATTTATGAATATTTAGGAGCCAATCCTGAACAAATCCCCATTTTATGGTTAGCCGCTCCCATGAGTGGGTTAATCGCACAGCCCATTATTGGCTACATGAGTGACCGCACTTGGACAAGATTAGGGCGCAGACGACCCTATTTCCTCTTGGGCGCGATTCTTAGTTCCATAGCCCTGATTATAATGCCTAACTCTTCTAGTTTATGGATGGCAGCGGGAGCCTTATGGATGCTCGATACCTCTGTCAATATTAGTATGGAGCCATTTCGGGCTTTTGTTTCTGACTTAGTCCCCAAAAATCAACGGACTCTTGGTTTTGGGATGCAAGCGTTTTTCATTGGCTTGGGAGCAGTGATGGCTTCCATTTGCCCTTGGATTCTTAATCATTGGTTTGGCTTTAATCAAGTGGTCACCCCAGAAGGGGAAATTCCTAGTACCGTCAAAATCTCCTATTACGTTGGAGCAGCAGTATTTTTAGGCACTGTCTTATGGACAGTTTTCACCACGAAAGAATACCCGCCACAAGATTTAGAGGCCCTGAAAAACCGCCAAGAAAATACAGGTGGGGTTTTTGGCATCATTAAAGGCATTTTTGATAAGGTTCGTACTATGCCTGAGTTGATGAAACAGTTAGCTTGGGTGCAGTTTTTCACCTGGTTAGGCATTTTTTGTGTCTTTCTCTATTTTCCCCCAGCCGTGGGACATGAAATTTTTGGCGCCACAACAGAAAGTTCTCCTCTCTACCAACAAGGCATTGAATGGGCTGGAATTTGTATTGCTCTATACAATGTAGTTTGTTTTATTTATTCTCTATTTCTCTCTCGCATTGCTGCTGCAACCAGTCGTAAAACTACCCATGCTTTTAGTTTATTCTGTGGGGGCGCTGGGTTAATTTCCCTACTATTTGTAGAGAATCATTATTTACTATTAATCCCTATGGCTTGTTTTGGGTTAGCGTGGGCGAGTGCTTTAACTATGCCTTATTCTATGCTCTCAGATGTTTTACCGATGAGGGATACAGGAATTTACATGGGAATTTTCAATGCTTTTATTGTTATCCCCCAAATTATCGCGGCTTTAGGTTTGGGCTGGGTGATGGACAACCTTTTAAGTAATAATCGTATCTTTGCTCTTGCTGTTGGTGGTGTATCTATGGTGATTGCTGCAGTTTTAGTACAGTGGGTTAAGGATGTGGCAAAAGAGTCACAAACCGTTGGCAAAAAGCCCAAATTAGCAACTGAACCAGCTAAAGAATAATTGATTGATTGCTGAACAATGGTTCAAGTTATTCTAAAATAGACACAGCCAAGCACAACAAATTACCATCATGGATGTTAAAGCCGCTGTTGCCTTTGAAGCCAACCAACCCTTAAAACTAGAAACAGTACAACTGGATCCGCCCCAAGCAGGAGAAGTTTTAGTAGAGATTAAGGCAACAGGAGTTTGCCACACTGATGCTTATACTCTCTCTGGAAAAGATCCAGAAGGACTATTTCCGAGCATTTTAGGGCATGAAGGAGCGGGAGTCGTTGCAGAAGTAGGGAAAGGGGTAAAAAGCCTCAAACCTGGCGATCATGTAATTCCTCTCTATACCCCAGAATGTCGCGAGTGTAAGTTCTGTTTGTCTCAAAAAACCAATCTTTGTCAAGCGATCCGTTCTACCCAAGGAAAGGGGGTAATGCCTGATGGAACCAGTCGTTTTTCTTTGAATGGGGAAAGACTGCATCATTTTATGGGCACTTCCACATTTGCTAACTATACAGTTTTACCCGAAATTGCTTTGGCAAAGATTCGAGAAGATGCGCCCTTTGATAAAGTTTGTTATATCGGTTGCGGTGTTACAACAGGGATTGGAGCAGTTTTATTTACTGCCAAAGTAGAAGCCGGAGCCAATGTAGTTGTGTTTGGCTTAGGGGGAATTGGCTTAAATGTGATTCAAGGGGCAAAAATGGTGGGTGCTGATAAAATTATCGGCGTAGATATTAATCCCCAAAAACGCCCTCTTGCAGAACAATTTGGAATGACTGACTTTGTTAATCCCCATGAAATTAAGGGAGATATTGTTAATTATTTAGTAGAATTAACGGATGGTGGCGCAGATTATAGTTTTGAATGTATTGGTAACATTAATGTCATGCGTCAGGCTCTAGAATGCTGTCATAAAGGCTGGGGAGTTTGTACTATTATTGGAGTAGCTGGAGCCGGAGAAGAAATTTCCACTCGCCCAGTGCAATTAGTAACCGGTCGAGTTTGGAAAGGAAGCGCATTTGGGGGTGCAAGAGGACGCACTGATGTTCCAAAAATTGTGGATTGGTACATGGATGGGAAAATTAATATTGATCCCCTGATTACTCATACTCTCCCCATTGACCAAATTAACGATGCGTTTAATCTCATGCACGAAGGAAGTTCTATTCGCACGGTTTTAACTTACTAACAATGAGTTCTAAGGATCAAACCGCAGTTAAAGAGTATGCTAATCTCGCACCAGTGTACGATCAACGCTGGTCTTTTTATGTGGAAGCAACCATTAAAGCCACTATTGAGCGTTTAGAAAAAAATCCCGAAGGAAAGATTTTAGATTTGGCTTGTGGCACGGGGACATTACTTACTTATTTGCTTGAGTTTATCCCTCCAGAAAATTTGTTTGGGATTGATATTTCTGAGGAAATGTTAGCAGTGGCAAGAGAAAAACTCCCACCTGGGGTTAATTTATCCCTAGCAGAGTCTAATAAGCTTCCTTTTCCTAATAATAAGTTTGAACAAGTAATTTCTACCAATAGCTTTCATTACTTTCGGCAACCCCAAATGGTCTTACAAGAAGTACACCGAGTTCTTAAGCCAGGGGGGCAGTTAGTCATTACTGATTGGTGTCGAGATTTTGTTACTTGCCGTCTGTTAGATTGGTATTTGCGTTGGTTTAATGAGGCGCATTTTTATACTTATAATAGTAAAGAATTACACAATTTACTAGAACAAGCAGGATTTAAAAATATTTCCGTTGACCAATATAAGATTAATTGGTTTTGGGGGATGATGACCGTGAAAACAGTACAATAATTCTCAGTAAGAATGTCTCAGCTTCAATTAAATTCTCAACATCGCTGTTTTGGGGGTAGTGTCAGTTACTATCAACATGACTCTCAAGTGTGTAACGCGCCGATGCGTTTTTCTGTCTTTTTGCCACCCCAAGCAAAAACGTCTGCTGTGCCTGTATTATATTTTCTTTCAGGGCTAACTTGTACCGAAGAAAATTTCACAGTTAAATCAGGCGTACAGGGAAAAGCCGCAGAATTAGGAATTGCAATTATTGCCCCAGATACCAGTCCTCGTCACACTGGGATTCCTGATGAAGATAAAGAGTATGATTTAGGAAGTGGCGCAGGATTTTATGTAAATGCGACTCAGTCCCCTTGGCAACAACATTATCAGATGTATAGCTATGTGGTGGAAGAATTACCACAGTTAGTGGAAAGCGAATTTCCCATTATTCCAGGAAAACGGGGAATTTTTGGTCATTCTATGGGAGGACATGGGGCGCTAATTTGTGCGCTACGGAATCCTAATTTTTATCTGTCCGTCTCTGCTTTTGCCCCGATCGCGGCTTTAAAACAATGTGCCTGGGGTAAAAAAGCACTGACCCATTATTTAGGAGATAATCAGCAATTATGGGATGATTATGATGCCACAGAACTAATTAAAAGAAAAACTTGGCTTGATAAACCAATTTTAATTGACCAAGGGACAGAGGATAATTTTTTAGCACAACAGCAATTATTACCTGAGGAATTAGCAAAAGCCTGTGAGCAAATTGGTCAACCTTTAAACTTAAGATATCAAGAGGGATATGATCATAGCTACTTTTTTATTAGTAGTTTTATCGCTGATCATCTACAGCATCATAAGCAATTTTTAATTTAGTTGAGAGAGTTCATCGCTAGTATGAAAACCGAAGAGAAACAAGGGACGATTAATATTCGTGGTGTTGATCACTATTATGAGTGGATTTGTCAAGGAAATTCCAGCAAACCCGTTTTAGTATTTATCCATGGTTGGGGCGGATCAGGGCGTTATTGGAAAACTACTGCCACTGCGCTGAGTCCTTATTTTAACTGTCTTTTATATGACATAAGAGGGTTTGGGCGTTCTCCTTTACCAGCAGAGCATTCAATTTCTTTTGATATGGAAGAGTATGCCGAAGATTTAGCCTTACTTTTAGAGGGATTAAATTTAGATCAAGTTTATCTCAATGCTCATTCAATGGGAGCATCTTTTGCTACACTATTTTTAACTCGTTATCCTGAAAAAGTTAAGCAAGCAATTTTGACTTGTAGTGGTATTTTTAATTATAATCCCGTTACATTTAATTTGTTTCATTTTGCGGGAAATTATGTGGTGAAATTACGATTTAACTGGCTTCTTAATATCCCAGCAATGGATCGCTTATTTATGGCGAGATTTCTCTATCAATCAATTCCTGAAGCAGAAAGGAAGGCTTTTTTAGAAGATTATTTATTAGCGGACGAAGTCGCAGCCAAAGGCACAATTGATACTGCTGTTAGTAAGCACGCAGCAACAGTCATGCCTGAGGCTTTTGCTAAAGTTTCTGTTCCGACACTATTAATTGCAGGGGAAAAGGATATTATTATTCCCACTAAACTAGCCAAAAAAGCGGCAAGTTTAAATTCTGAATATATTGAGTATTTTGAGTTGCCAAAAACAGGACATTTTCCAATGCTAGAAGATGCTCCTCGTTATTTGAAAAAAGTATCGGAATTTTTGCAACTCGTGCCATCTGAAAAGCAGTAACCAAGGAATCATTATCCCATGTCTAATAAGTCATGCTACAGTAGTGTACTAATTGGTGACCAGTTAACAGTTACCATGTAACTGTAACCATAGTTTTCAAAAATGGCATTACCAGTGATCCAAAACTCAAGACGTAGCTCTTTCCCGCTCACATCCACAGCAAGACAGATGAGGCGAGTTTTAATCTGCACGTTATAATTTGTTACGAAACCTATATTTATAGCAACCCTAGTTTTATGAGTAACCCTGCTTTGCACGCCTTTTATGTTGGTCGCGCCTTTGCGGAAGTGCTAGGTGAACGCCTAGAAGATACTGTTACCAATACGCTAAGTGAACTTGGACAACTCGAAGCCAAACAGCAAGAAGCGATGCGAGAATTTGTAGAGGAGGTCATGGCTCGTGCTGAACAAAATGAGAGTCAAGTCTCTTCTTCTACTCCTACGGGAAGTAGCACTTCTTCAACCAGTCCTTCCCAAAAAGCACAGAGTTCTCCTGAAGATGTGCAAGCGATGATTGATGAATTACGAGCTTCCATCGCCAGTTTACGAACAGAACTGAACGCTTATAAAAATCAAAAGAAATAATTAAATTACAACATCTTTATTTTTCCTAGTTTTCTATTCATTTTATCGCTAAACTGTAATAAGGAATCCTGCTGTGTCTGCGCTCTCTGAGAAATTAAATCGGACTTCCCTAAACCCTAAAAATTTACTCCCGTCTTCTCCCCCGAAACCTGGGAAAAAAGCCTATCGTTGGAATCGAGAGAATTACTCTCGCAACCGCCGACGGTTAGATATTTGGATATTTGTTTTAACCCTTTTATTTAAGCTCTGGTTAGAAGGAAAAAAATGGAGCTATATTGGGGGCTATACGGAAGAGAAAAAGCTAGCTCGTCGTAAAGCGAGAGCAGTTTGGATTCGAGAAAGCCTATTAGAATTGGGCCCCACATTTATCAAGGTGGGTCAGCTATTTTCGACTCGTGCTGATATTTTCCCTGTTGAATATGTAGAGGAACTCTCGAAACTGCAGGATAAAGTCCCTGCTTTTGACTTTGAACAGGTAGAAGCCATTGTTAAAGAAGATTTAGGCAAAACAGTGGCTCAACTGTTTGCAAGTTTTGATCCCACTCCTTTGGCGGCAGCCAGTTTAGGACAAGTTCACAAAGCGCAACTTCATAGTGGGGAAACAGTTGTTGTTAAAGTGCAACGTCCGGGTCTGAAAAAGCTATTTACCATTGATTTAGCGATTCTCAAACGCATTGCTCGTTACTTTCAAAATCACCCCCGCTGGGGAAAAGGGCGAGACTGGATTGGAATTTATGATGAATGTTGTCGCATTCTTTGGGAAGAAGCAGATTATCTTAATGAAGGGCGAAATGCCGACACTTTCCGTCGCAATTTTCAAAATTACAAGGAAGTTCGGGTACCACGGGTTTATTGGCGTTATACTTCCTTGCGGGTTTTAACCTTAGAGTTTGTTCCTGGCATTAAAATTAGCAATCATGAGGCCTTAGATGCGGCAGGAGTTAATCGCAGTGTCATTGCTCGTTTAGGGGCGGAAACTTATCTGCAACAGTTGCTCTATGATGGCTTCTTTCACGCTGATCCTCACCCTGGTAATTTGGCAGTTACTCCCCAGGGACAGCTAATTTTTTATGATTTTGGCATGATGGGACGGATTCAAAGTAATGTTCGGGAACAATTAATGGAGACGCTGTTTGGGATTGCGGAAAAAAACGGCGATCGCGTTCTCAATTCTTTGGTGGAATTGGGAGCATTAGCCCCCACTGGAGATATGAGCCCTGTGCGTCGTTCCATTCAGTATATGCTGGATAACTTTATGGATGAGCCTTTTGAAGAACAATCTGTAGCAACGATTAGTGACGATTTATATGAAATTGCTTACAATAATCCTTTCCGCTTTCCTGCAACGTTTACCTTTGTAATGAGAGCTTTTTCCACTCTCGAAGGCGTGGGAAAAAGTCTTGATCCTGAATTCAATTTTATGGAAGTTGCTCAACCTTACGCCATGGATGTTATGAATAATAACGGTTACGAAAATAGCAAAACCTTTTTTGATGAAATTAGCCGCCAAGCGGCACAGGTAAGTTCTACAGCTTTAGGATTACCCCGTCGTTTAGAAGAAACCATTGATAAACTCGAAAGAGGGGATGTTCGTCTGCGGGTTCGTTCTATTGAAAGCGATCGTATTCTCCGTAGAATGAGTGGGGTTCAATTAGGTACTAACTATACCCTACTTATGGCGGCTTTCGTCATTTCGGCAACTATTTTTATAGTTAATGACTTGATAATTTTAGGTATTATTATGGCAGTAGCTGCTGGAGCTTGTGGATTTGCTTTTATTCGGCTATTGAAACGTTTAGATCGTTGGGATCGAATGCAATAATCCAGTAAAATTGAGCTAATTTCTATTGTTTACATTGATGATTACTGTTATTAAAAAGAGCTATGAAACGTCGCTTTAATGGGCACACAGATACCGGGGTAATGCGTGCCGTCAATCAAGACTCTTATTATTATGATCCCCAAGGGCGTTTTTTTATTGTTGCTGATGGCATGGGGGGACATGCTGGTGGGCAAGAGGCTAGTAAAATTGCTACAGAAACCATTAGCAATTACTTAGAACAATATTGGGAGTCAGACATTGAGTCAGAAACGCTATTAAAACAGGCGGTAGAGGAAGCAAACGAGAAAATTTTAGAAGACCAGCAAACACATCTAGAACGTGCCGAAATGGGAACCACTGTCGTTGTGGTGATTTTTCGTAATCAGAAGTGTTGGTGCGCTCATGTGGGAGATTCAAGACTTTATCTTTGGCGACAAAATGAACTGACTCCCCTAACTGAAGATCACACTTGGGTAGCTTGGGCGTTAAAATCAGGAACTATCTCCCGAGAAGAAGCAGCTATCCATCCCTGGCGACACGTTTTATCCCAATGTTTAGGACGAAAAGAACTTTATAGTATTGATATTGATTTTCTAAATATTCAACCCGGCGATCGCTTGCTTTTATGTAGTGATGGGTTAACAGGAGAAGTTTCAGAAGAAGAGATTACTAGTTATATCAATTCTATGGAAACTTGTGAGGAAGCTGTTACAAAATTGATCGAAACGGCTAAAGCAAATGGAGGGTCTGATAATATTACCGTAATTATGGTGGAGGAAGGAGAAACTGAAGCTAGTTTTTCTGCTCAAGATGGAAAAGATACTTTATCCTCTGAGTATTAAATCATCCCTTCATCGTGACAAAACTTTCGGTTTTTGATTATTCTAAGACAAGTAGGTAAAGTTCGAGAGTTACCTTTCTTCTGAACCCAATTGGGTTCATGATAGAAAAACCTAATATTGTTTATTAAAAGTCACTGGATACGTAGTCTCCGCTTGTAAAGACTATCTCTCTGGCTAATGTCAAAGAATGGGTATGACTAACTAACAAATTCAGTTTGATTAAGGAAATATTCATGAGAAACAAGACCCTCCCATCAAATCAAAAAAGATTCTGATGGGAGAGAGTCAAAATGCCTCCTAACGCCCCATTCCCACATAATGGAAGCCAATGGCTTGTAACGCTTCCCTGTCAAGGAAATTACGCCCATCAATGATTACAGGAGTCGTCATTAAACCAGCCATTTTTTGATAGTCTAGAGAGAGAAACTGTTGCCAGTCTGTCACTAACACAAGGGCATCACAATTATCGGCAAGGCGTTCTGGATCGGTTTCCACAATCACATCCGATAACCCATCTCGAATCCCTGATTGCGAGACAATAGGATCATACGCCTTTACTTTTGCCCCTAAACGGGATAATTCTTGAATAATATTTAAAGCAGGGGCATCGCGCATATCATCAGTATTAGGCTTAAAGGCAAGTCCCAATAACCCAATAACTTTTCCTTTTAGGATTTTTAATTCTTTTTGTAGTTTTTCTACCACTAAGAGGCGTTGCCGTTTATTAACACTGATAGCAGACTTTAAGAGAGAGGCTTCATAATTGTAATCATCTGCGGTATGGACTAATGCTGACACATCCTTGGGAAAACAAGACCCTCCCCAACCAATGCCCGCTTGCAGGAATTTCGGTCCAATCCGTGAGTCTAAACCGATACCATTAGCTACTTGAGTCACATCGGCCCCAACGCGATCGCAGATATTGGCAACTTCATTAATAAAGCTAATTTTTGTAGCGAGAAACGCATTAGCCGCATACTTAATCATCTCCGCCGAACTTAAGTCAGTTACCACAACATTCACAGGAGGTAAAGACTTATCCTCAGCAAACTCCCGATTGACAATAGGAACATATAATTCTTGCATCAGATCGAGGGCTTTTTGGCTATTCCCCCCTAAAACAATGCGATCAGGATTAAACGTATCATAAACGGCTGATCCTTCTCGTAAAAACTCAGGATTACTGACCACATCAAAGTCAACATTGGCTTCCTCTAGTTGATTAACACCACCGCCACCGCTAGTGACTAATTCTTTCTGACGTTCGGCGACCCCATCCAGAACAATCATGCGTACCCAATCACCAGAACCAATGGGAACCGTGGATTTATTCACAATTACCTTATAATCGCCATTGAGATGCGTTCCAATGCCTTTGGCGACTGCTTCCACATAGCGGGTATCACTTTCACCACTAGGGAGTGCTGGCGTTCCCACGGCGATAAAGAGGACTTCTCCATGATTAACCCCTTTTCCTAAATCACTGCTAAACTCTAAGCGACCTGCTTCCATAGAAGCCTGCATCAACTCTGACAATTGAGGTTCATAAATGGGAGGCTGCCCTGATTGCATCAACTTGACTTTCTCCTCATTATTGTCAATGCAAATCACGTCATGCCCTGCATAAGATAAACAAACTCCGGTCACTAAGCCGACATATCCAGTTCCGATAACACAAACACGCATAGAGTTAAGTCCTTATTTTTCCTAGTATTGTCCAAATGATAAAACAGAATGTTCCCAATGATTACTGCTGAGTTTTGGAAGGAGAAGGGATAGAATAACGTTTACGAAAATCCTCAATCAGCAGTTCTAATCCTTCTTGTAAGGGAACGCGCGGTTCCCAGCCTAAAATCTCTCTGGCTTTCGTGATATCAGGCTGGCGCTTTCTGGGATCATCTTGCGGTAGCGGTTTAAACCCAATTGTTGCTTCAGGATTAATCATATTCTGAATTTTCTGCGCGAGTTCCAGAATTGTATATTCTCCGGGATTACCTAAATTCACTGGCCCAATATAATCCCCGTTCATTAGCCGAATTAAGCCATCGACCATATCTGAGACATAGCAGAAGCTACGAGTTTGCGACCCATCCCCATACACGGTAAGTGGCTGATTGCGTAAGGTTTGGGCAACAAAATTACTGACTACTCGCCCATCATCTTCCAGCATCCGCGGCCCATAAGTGTTAAATATTCGCGCGACTCGAATATCTACTCCATTATCGCGGTGATAGTCAAAGGCTAAGGTTTCTGCAATACGCTTTCCTTCGTCGTAGCAGGAACGGAGGCCGTTACAATTGACATTTCCCCGATATTCTTCTGGTTGGGGATGCACTTCTGGATCGCCATAAACTTCAGAGGTAGAAGCGAGGAGAAATCGCGCTTTCACTCGTTTAGCTAACCCCAACATATATAAAGTTCCCATGACATTAGTTTTTACTGTCTTAACGGGATTAAATTGATAATGAACGGGAGAGGCGGGACAAGCTAAGTGATAAACTTGATCGACTTCTAAACGGATGGGTTCGGTAATATCATGGCGAATGACTTCAAAGTAGGGATGATCTAGCCAGTGTTTAATGTTATCTTTACGTCCAGTGTAGAAGTTATCGAGACAAATCACCTCATGCCCTTCTGACATCAATCGATCAATGAGGTGAGAACCAATAAATCCAGCGCCGCCTGTTACTAAAATTCTCATCTAAACTAGTCTGTTTTTCAGTAATTATATCATAGAAAGTATCTTGTTGTTGCCGCCATCTAAAGACTTTCACTGAGACTCGAAAAAATCATCTCAGTTTGTTCCCTTTTGCTTAAGAAAGTTGAATTGGTGCATTCGGCCCTAAAGGTAGTTCCAACATTGCCCAGAGAAAGAATAATACTAACCAACTGATTAAAAATAGAATGCAATAGGGGAACATGAGGACGATTAAGCGACCAATACCTAATTGTTGATCATATTGCTGTCCAAAAGCAATCACCACTGGAAAATAAGGCATCAAAGGGGTAATGATATTGGTACTAGAATCACCGATGCGGTAAAGGGCTTGGGTGGCTTCTGGAGAATAGCCGATGATCATTAACATGGGAACAAAAATTGGAGCTAAAATTGCCCATTTTGCAGAGGCGGAGCCAATAAATAAGTTTAAGATGATGCTAAAGGCAACAAATAAGAATAAGGCTGGCAACCCCTCAATTCCTGTAGCTTGGAGAAACTGAGCGCCACTAATGGCAAAGATAATCCCTAAGTTACTCCAATCAAAGTAAGCAATAAACTGAGCAGCGACAAACGCTAATACCAAGTAATATCCCATGGAACTCATAGCTTGTGACATGGCATTAGCTGCATCTTTATCATTCTTAATTGTGCCTGCCACTTTCCCATAAACAAGCCCAGGGAAGAAAAATCCTAAAGCCACCAAAAAGACAATGCCATCAATGAAGGGGGAGGAAGCCTCGGTAATGAGAGAATCAGTTTCAGGATCGCGTAAAATGGCTTCTGGCGGAAGGGTTAAAAGTCCCAAACAAATTATGTAAGCGAGGAGGGTGTAGCCAGCCCATCGTAATCCTTTGCGCTGTGATGGGGTTAAGGATTCGGGTTCAGTGGTGGTTTCTTCACTATCGTAGTTGCCTAATCTCGGTTCGACAATATAATCTGTGACATACCAGCCCACAAAGGTAATTAAAAAGGTCGAGATTGCCATGAAATAATAATTCGCCATGGCATTAACGCTATAGTCATTATTAATGAGACTTGCGCCACTTTGAGAGAGTCCAGCTAAGAGGGGATCGAGGGGATTAATGATTAAGTTGGCACTAAAGCCTCCAGAAACGCCTGCGAAACCTGCTACTAAACCTGCTATGGGGTGACGTTGGAAAACTCGAAAGATTACGGCGGCTAAAGGCACTAAAATTACATAGCCAGCATCGGCAGCTAAGTTAGACATAACCCCTGCAAATACCACCATAGGAGAGGCAAATTTAGCAGGGGCAATTAAGACTAAGCGTCTTAAGGCGGTGCCGAGTAATCCACTGTGTTGGGCAATTCCTACCCCTAAGATGGCGACTAAGACTGTTCCTAAGGGCGGAAATTCAATAAAATTGGGGACGGCTTCACTGATAATGCGACGAATTCCCTCGCCAGTTAAAAGGGAGACTGCTTCTACGGTTTCTTCTGTGGCAGGATTGATAGCAGAGAGATTAAACCCTGCCGCGATCGCGCTAGCAAGAATTACCAATAGTGTCAGCAGGGCAAAAAGGGTAACAGGATCAGGTAAACGGTTGCCAATGCGTTCAATCCGATCAAGAATCGCAGTTAATCCGTTGCCTTTAGGAGAGTTTAGACTCATGTTGATTGCGCCACTCTACTGCTAAATTTTGCATTTCAGCTAACTCCTCAGAATCAATTTTTCGTAAATTCCCTAAAACTAAATTCATCCGCCCTAAGGATTTTAACTGATCACGGTGTCGAGCTAAAAAGTCCCAATAGAAGAAATTAAAAGGACAAGCCTCCTCTTGAGAGCGTTTTCGCGGATTGTACCGACAATTTTGGCAATAGTTACTCATTTTATTAATGTAGTTAGCTGAAGCCACATAGGGTTTAGAAGCAAATACCCCGCCATCGGCAAATTGCCCCATACCAATCACATTAGTTACCATCACCCACTCATAAGCATCAATAAAGGTGGCGTGAAACCACTCTTTTAATTGTTGAGGAGAAATACCAACAATGAGGGCAAAATTACTTAAGATCATTAAGCGTTGAATATGATGGGCATAACCTGTTTCTTCGATTTGTTTTAAGACTTCCTTTAAGCAGTTAAGATCGGTTTGGTTGCTATCCCAAAAAAAGTCGGGCAAGGGATAGGTATGATTAAACCAGTTGCTTTGATCATAATCAAGGTCAACCCAGTGATAAATCCCATTTAAAAATTCTCGCCACCCCAAAATTTGACGAATAATTCCTTCGACACTATTCAGGGGGAAATTTTGTTCCCAGTAGGCTTGTTCCACAGCAGAAATGACTTCCCACGGATGTAATAATCCTAAATTAAGATAGGGGGATAACAAAGAATGCCATAGGGTCGTTTGGTCGCTTACCATGGCATCCTGATAAGTGCCAAAGTTTGCTAAATTGTTGCTAATAAAGTGACTTAAAACTTGCTGTGCTTGTTCTCTAGTTACCCCCCAACTAAAGGGTTCAATGTTGCCATAGGTATTAAAAGGAAGAGATTTAACCTCTTTAATTACGGTTTGTGTAATCTCATCTGGGGAAAATTTAAGAGGAGAAGGTGGGGTTAGTTTTTGATTGGGCGGTTTACGATTCTCTTGATCAAAATTCCAGTTTCCCCCTACTGGCTTGTTCGCTTCCATGAGAACATTAAATCGCTTTCTTCCTTGGCGATAAAAGTCCTCCATTAAGATCCGTTTCCGGGGATTTGCCCAGTTTTGAAATTCCTCTGTTGACCATAAGAAATGGTTATTGGGAAGGAGAGAAATTTCGCAACTGAGATCTAATTGGTTGATCCAAGAGATAAAAGCGCGATCGCTGGGTCTCATGACTCGTAATTCAGTGATTTGATTATCATGAACCCAGTTTTGAAGAGGAGTCCTAAAATCGTGAGCAATTTGATAACTAACTGTCCATCCTGCTTGTTGTAACGTTTTAGCAAAATGGCGCATTGCCGACCAAATTAACACTAACTTTTGTTGATGATAAGGTCGTTGGGTTACAAGTTCCCATGATTCAATCATAATCACAGGAACAATTGCTTTCTCACTTTGACAACTTTGCAGAGCCGCTTGTTGTTGAGAAAGCTGTGTTCCTAAAACCCAAATCCCAATTACCATCTACTTTAAAAGGAAGAATGTCCTCTAAAAGGAATATTTTGTGTAGTTAACAACTGCTAAATTAGAAAACGAATAATAATTGCTTTATTCTTTTTTCGGAGACAATAACATAATCATGTTACGACCTTCTCGTTTGGGTGACTGCTGAATTTCTGCCGTATCTTTCAAATCGTCAGCCATGCGCTGTAATAAATCCTTGGCAAGTTCGGTATGTTGAATTTCTCGTCCACGGAAGTTAATGGTAGCTTTGACTTTATCCCCTCCTTTCAGGAAGCGTTTGGCTTGATTGATACGCACTTCATAATCATGCTCATCAATTTTATAGCGCATTTTCACTTCCTTGACTTCAGCGTTATGCTGTTTCTTTTTGGCTTCTCTAGCACGGCGTTCCTGTTCATATTTATACTTGCCATAGTCCATAATTCGGCAAACTGGAGGGTCTGCCTTGTCACTAACAAGCACCAAGTCCAATTCTTTTTCCTCAGCGATTTTTTGCGCCTCATCAGGAGTCAGAACACCGAGCTGTTCTCCTTCTGTGTCAATGACACGGATTTTAGGGTAACGAATATTTTCGTTGATTTGCGGAAGTTGGCGATTGCGTTTTTTATTTTTCACAGGCGTTTATTGAAGTTTGGCTAATCTTCGTTCTTAGTCTCACAATATAAGGTTATTCCCTTGCTATTGTAAGGATTTTTTTTGTTTTTTTGGTAAATGTTAACACAAAAGTAACAGTTTTTTGGGTAATACTCGGGGGAGTTATTAGAAATTTTTATCAATTAAAATTTTCATGCCCGAGTGTTTGCTCATTAAGCTTCTAGTAGAAGCCTGACCCACGCCACTAATTGTAGCACATAACCTCCTTGGTAATGTAAACTCCAGTAATCTACAGATTCATTTCGGTGTTGCCCCAAATTCATCGATCAAAATTTGGCGGAGAACACTTGGTAAATCTTCACAGGGAATCCCTTTTTGGACGCGACTTCCTAATTGAGCGTCTTTACCAACTTTACCGCCCATAAAGAGATCAACAGCTTCGACCATTTTGCCATCTTTTCGGGCTTTTGTTCCCATTAAGCCAATTTGAGCAACTTGCGGTTGTCCACAAGAATTGGGGCATCCTGTCCAATGAATTCTGACATCATTGGGAATGTTTAACTCTGATTCTAACTCCTTGGCAACAGCTAATGCTCGTTGTTTGGTTTCGACTAGGGCGAAATTACAAAATTGTGCGCCTGTACAAGATACTAAAGAACGGGATAAGGGTTCCGGTTCAATGGAAAATTTTTCTAATAAGGGTTCAGTTAAGAAAGTGTCAATATTTTCGGTAGCAATATGGGGAATAATGACATTTTGTTCCACTGTAAAACGGAGTTCACTTTCGCCATAAACTTCTGCTAAACGGGCTAAATCAAATAAATCATCGGCGGTTAATCTTCCTACTGGAACGTGCAAACCAACATAAGATTTTCCCGGTTGCTGTTGGGCCTGAACACCGATGTGATCTCGTTTATCCCAATCAATGACATCTTCAGTGGCAGCCCTTTCTAAAGACTGACCAAAGGCTTGTTCCACTAGGTTACGAAATTCCTCTAATCCTAACTCTTCAATAAGCCACATTAAGCGAGATTTTTGACGATTGGCTCTTAAACCGCGATCGCGATACACTTCTAAAATGGCACGGGAGACGCCAACTACCGCTTCTTCTGTGGGAGGAATCCAAGCATTAAGCGGAATCGCTGCCTCACAGCGTTTGGAAGAAAAGAAACCGCCCACTAAAACATTAAAGCCCAGTTTGCCCTCTTTATAGGCAGGAACAAAGGCAATATCATTAATTTCTGCATGAACTGAATTATCCCGTCCTCCTTCAATGGCAATATTAAACTTACGGGGTAAATTCGTAAATTCAGGATTACCTTCCCCACAATTGGTAATCATATCCTGAACCTTTTGCACTAAGTTACGAGTGTCGATTAATTCATCACCATCTAACCCAGCTACAGGCGACCCTGTAATGTTTCTAACATTATCCATCCCCGACTGCATGGAAGTCATACCTGCTTCCTTAAGGCGAGAAAAAATATCAGGAATATCTTCTAACCGCACTCCCCGCAATTGAATATTCTGGCGAGTGGTAATATCAGCACTACCATCATCTCCATAACGCTGGACAATTTCCGCGAGAACTTTCACTTGCTGGCTAGTTAAAATGCCATTAGGGGTTCGCATCCGCAACATAAACTTCCCTGGGGTAACAGGGCGATAGAAGATTCCTAACCACTTGAGACGTTGTTCGAGATCAGTTTTATCAAGGGCTTCCCAGCCAATTTCAGCGAAATAATTTAATTCCTCTTTAACTGCGAGCCCATCTTTTTCCGCTTTAAACTTTTCAAATTTATTTTTAGTGGTTTCTGATTTAACGGTACTAGTCATATTAAGTTTAATAGGTTTGCTGAAGGCAAGTTATGTGATCCTACTTTAAAAAGAAATGAGAGTTGCTAGTTGTATAGAAGGATACGAAGTGAGACTATTTATGCAAGAAACGCATTAAACTATCACGCTATTAGAATTTTGGAGGCAAAATTTTTATGGATGATGTGATTTCTCACTAAGGTACGCTGACACCTGTTAGGTCAATCACTTTAAAAATGCTAAAGAAAATAATATCAATGATCCAAACAATCACGACAAACTTAATAATTGCCCGATCAATCTCTAGCTGGTTGTCACGTTCATGATTCCGTTGCATTGTTAATCGCTCTTTGTTGCAACTGCTCATTTCATCCTAAAAAAAATACGTTTCCTAATACGTATCAATGAAGACAATTTTTGAGAAAAAATCCTATAGGTGCATCTTTTTCATGTAAAAATCTCTCAGAAACATAAAAGGTAGTTTTCAATATAATGATGGAGGTAAAATTGCTTCTGAAATAGAAACTTGTCAAAGATGGAAAATAAGAAACTTGGTGCCCTGGTAGAACGGGCTATGATTGATGGGGAACTTTCTCGCCGTGAACGAGATGAGATTATGGGGGCAATTTATGGTAAAAAACACATCACACGGGAGGAATGTAAGTTAATGCGTACATTGCAACAGAAAATATGGACAGCGGAGATCAAAATTTGGGGGTAACTCAACTTTTAAGACAGGTGCGGGTTTTAGATCCCATCTCAGGAACTGACGAAATTGCTGATGTTCTGATTAAACAGGGACAAATTGAAGAGATTAACTCTAGAATCACCGATTATCCTTCCTCAACTCAAGTAAGAGACACTGATGGACTCATTTTTGCCCCAGGTTTGGTGGATCTCTATAGCCATAGTGGCGAACCGGGAAACGAACAACGGGAAACCCTAGCATCTCTAGGACAAGCGGCGTTAGCTGGGGGGTTTACTCGGGTGGGGGTTCTTCCAGATATGCAACCTCCATTAGATAATCTTGCTAGTTTACGCTGGCTACAAAATGCTACTCGATCTGAAGTCCCGCAGTTTTATTGGTGGGGGTATTTGACATTAGAGGGGAAAAAAGCGGGGATGACGGCGTTAGGAGAGTTAGCCAATGCAGGATTAATCGGGTTTAGTGAGGAAGTATCTTTAGAAAATTTGGGGATTTTACAGCGGTGTTTGGAGTATTTACAGCCTTGGGGAAAGGTAGTGGCGTTATCGGTGCGCGATCGCGCTTTAACTAATCAGGGAGTAATCCGAGAAGGGTTATCTTCTCTCAAAACAGGTTTGCCTAGTGATTCTCCTATTTCTGAAACCGCTACTTTAGCGGCAATTCTAGAAGTTGTAGCAATGACGGAAACCCCTGTTCATATTATGGGAATTTCTACCGCAAGAGGGGTAGCGTTAATTGCTGAAGCAAAAGCAAGAGGCGTGGCGATTACGGCTAGTACTAATTGGATGCACTTACTTTTAAATACCGCAACCCTTAGTAGCTATGATCCTAGCTTGAATATTGTGCCACCCTTGGGGAATCAGGAAGATCAAAGGGCGTTGATTGATGGGGTTAAATCAGGAGTTATTGATGCGATTGCAGTGAATCATACCCCTTATACTTATGAGGAAAAAACCGTTGCCTTTGCTGAAACCCCACCCGGCGCGATCGGTCTAGAGTTAGCATTGCCATTATTGTGGCAAACCTTTGTGGAAACAGGGGAATGGACAGCGTTAGAATTGTGGAGTGCCTTAAGTGCTTCTCCCCAGCGTTGTTTACAGCAACCTGAATTGCGCTGTACGGTTGGACAACCCACAGAAGCGATTTTATTTGATCCTAAGAAACCTTGGATTGTGACTCAAAATCACCTAAAATCTCTTAGTGCTAATACTCCTTGGCTAGATAAGGAAATTATTGGTCAGGTGGTGAATGTATTTTTAAATGACGTTAAGCAAAGTTAAGTAATTAATAGTGGAAACTTCTGAATCATCAATTTGGAAACAAATTTGGGAAAATATTAAGGCGATCGCGATCGCGCTTTTAATCGCAACTTTGATCCGAGTATTTATTGCCGAACCCCGTTATATTCCCTCGGATTCGATGTTACCCACCCTAGAAATCGGCGATCGCATTGTTGTGGAAAAAGTGTCTTATTATTTTCAATCTCCTCAACAGCAGGATATTGTGGTTTTTAATCCCTCAGAAATACTAGAAAGTTTCGGTTACGATTCAGATCAGGCGTTTATTAAACGAGTTATTGGGGAAGGGGAAAACACACTCGCTGTAAAAGAAGGTCAAGTTTATATTAATGGCGAAGTTATTGAAGAACCCTATATTAAAGAACCCCCTAATTATGAACTTCCTCCTCTTACTGTGCCTCGTGGAAAATTATTTGT
The DNA here is from genome assembly GCF_007904085.1 of Euhalothece natronophila Z-M001. Classification (GTDB taxonomy): domain Bacteria; phylum Cyanobacteriota; class Cyanobacteriia; order Cyanobacteriales; family Rubidibacteraceae; genus Halothece; species Halothece natronophila. Next base: position 66,931 of record NZ_CP042326.1, on the reverse strand, counting down.
TTTAGGGGATAATCGTAATAATAGTAATGACTCTCATATTTGGGGCTTTTTACCGAAAGAAAATGTCATTGGCCGTGCCGTGTTTCGCTTTTGGCCCCCTGATCGCGTGGGGTTTATTTCAATTCCACAAGAAGATGTTTCGACTCACTCCACAGCAAGTCGTAATGTTCCAGCCATTAAAGGAAGTGGAATTGGTGTTTCTAGCCAAGAGAACTGAGGTCAATTTCTAACTGCTTCTCGCAGATAATCAACGCTATTTACTCCCCCAATTAACATTCCTAAAATCATGATTACGGCTAAAATGGCAACCACGACTCCTGCTAAACTAATGATTCCATCATCTTCTTGTAAGCCAAAGCCAATAATAAAAATGGCAATAGCAGGTAACGTATTGGTTAAAGGAATAGGAATCATCATTAAAATTGACATGAGCGCGATCGCGCTTCCTAAAACTATACGACCCACAAATCCCGTACAAATATAATTGAAGCGAGGACGGGTTAACATTTCCAATCGTTTTAACCAAGGAATCCCTCTACGAATAATCCTTTGAACTTGTTTTAAGCTCAATTGATAATCTCTTGCGCGTTGAGGAAGCCAAGGTTGTTTGCTTCCCAAAATTAATTGACTAGCTAAGATAAGCATCACCACACCAAAGGGGATAGAATACCCAGGTGCAGGAACCGGAAGTGCTGACGGAAGGGCAAGAATTACAAATAAAAAGCCAAAAATTCGTTCTTTCGTGATTACTAAAAAATCAGCTAATTGAACATAATCCGCCCTTTCTTCTTCACAAAAATAGCGATATAAATCACTAGATAGCTTTGCCATTTCTTCAATACAGCCTGCGTAAAATATAGTCGGCTAAGTCTCGCAGAGCCTGACTAGAAGGAGAATCCTTCACTGCTTTATCCAGATATTCTACCGCCAATTGACTATGATAGGAAGCTAATTCGCGAGTGCGATCAATTCCTTTTGTTTCTTTAATTAGCGCGATCGCGCTTTCTAACTCTCCTTCCCCTGTAAACTCATTTTCAATTAAATCTTTTAACTCTGGCTTCTCTTCCAACGCATATAACACGGGGGCGGTTAAATTTCCACTTTTGAGATCAGAGCCTGCAGGCTTTCCTAAAACTTCACTGGTGGCAGTAAAATCAAGAATATCATCCACAATTTGAAAAGCTAGCCCCAAATTGCGCCCATAGCCATAGAGATGATCACACACTTCAGGAGACACCCCACTTAGCACCCCCGCCGCTTTTACGCTATTTGCCATCAAAGAAGCGGTTTTATAGTAACTCTTTTCTAAATAATCTGTAATCGACAAATCCACATCAAACTGGCTTAACCCTTGTCGAATTTCTCCCTCTGCAAAATCCCGAATTACCTCAGAAAGTAGTTTCACTACTGCCAAATTATCTAAATTCGCCAAATACCAAGAGGATTGGGCAAACAGAAAATCCCCTGCTAAAACAGCAATGCGATTTCCAAATAAACTATTGACAGTTTCTACGTTACGGCGAGTTTCTGATTCATCAACCACATCATCATGGACTAAACTTGCGGTATGAATCATTTCGGTAATTTCTGCCAAACGTCGGTGGTAAGACGTTAAATCTTGTTCTACCATCGTGGCTCGGGAAGCCAACAAAACAATTGCTGGGCGCAAGCGTTTACCCCCCGCCCCAAATAAATGTTCAGCCGCCGCACCAAGAATGGGGTGACGCGCTCCCACCAGTTCTTTTAAATTATCGGTGAGTAAGCGTAAATCGTCATCAACGGGAGCAAATAGAGATGTTACAGAGGTCATCGGTAAGCCTGTTTTTGGCGCAGTAGTGTAATCACTTTACATATCTTTATAACAATTTTAATCCACTACTTACCGACATGAAAACTCTCCTCAGATAAAAATAACAGAATCAAAGATAATAAGCCAAGCAAAGTTGAAAAACTTTTAGAGACTGTTATGAGAAGATGATCACGCCTTGCCCGACTCTATCATAATCCTTGATTGAATGGGAGAGCGTCAACTCCTGAGGGATTAAATATTTATAAACTGCGCTAACCCGCTTCGCGCTCGGTTAGCGTTTTCAGTAGCCCTAGAAATTCTACAGGATAGAATCTCCGAGCCTCCAGGCTGGTTTATAGAGCAGCCCCATTTTTTGATCATCAAAGCGCCATTGAGATCAGCATCTCCTCCCCAACCACATTCGGAGTTAGAACACTTAAAACTTTTATTGGTTCTTATTCCAATGTAGTTGCAACAGTGGCAGGTTTGGCTGGTATAGGCAGGAGGAATAGCAATTACTTTTACTCCTTCCTTAACCCCTTTATATTCCAAGAAAGTTCTTAATTGATAAAAAGCCCAAGAGTTAGACTGTCTTCTTTCAGTCTTGTTTCTGGGTTTCTGGTTAGTTCGTTCACGAATACCAGTTAAGTCTTCAATTGCCACTGCGGAGTTAGTCTCTTTTGCTTCTGAGATGATAGTTTTACTAATATTGTGGTTAACCCACTTTTGATATCTCTTTTCACGTCCTGATAACCGTTTCAAGACCTCTCGACATCTACGTCTAGATGATCTTGTGCGTCCGGCATAAACGCCTGGGGAAACCCCAGGCGACGCGGACTTGCCCTTACGAGCTTTTTTCTGAAGAGATGATCTTACTCTAGAAAACTTATCTCTTTTTTGTTGAATTTCTTTCCCATCCCATCCCTGATTGGTGGAGGTTCTAGCTATTTCCCGTCTCCCAAAGTCAACTCCAATAACCTTGTCAGTTCTTTGGGGTTCGGGATAATCAATGGTGATTTGGATATGGCAATACCATTGACCATCTTTATGTTTGCAAATTTGAGCCGAAGTGGGCTTGCGCCCTGTTAGTTTACCCTTATGGTAATTGCTGGCTCTTAAGGCTAGTCTTAACCGCTTACCAAGAGTAGAGACGCTAACTGTCCAATCTTTTTCCCGAAAAGAGAAAGTCCTACCATCACAATCGAAAGAGGTGGGTTTGAACCCTTTAACTTTCCGACCTTTATGTTTGGCAGTCTTTCGGTTAGAGGCGACCCTAGCGCAAGCACGGACAATCTGGTTAGCCTTTAATCCAAACTGTTCCTTAACATCGTTATAGCAGACAGCCTGAATTGAATTGCGATTGGTTAGACGATGGTTTACATTCTCATTAATCCAAGTACAAGCATCTGCAAAAGCCTGGGCAGTTTCCTCAAGTTGAGTGGCTTGCTCAGGTTCTACATTTAGCTTTACTACAAGGGTCAGAGTCTGTTCCATCGTTTTCAAAAAGTCACGACGATGAGTATAGCACATCTAAAGTTGGTTTAGCTTCGGGGATCGAACCCGTCGCTAAACGCGCTATCCCTCAACGACCCGCTTCGCTGAGGTCGTAGCTTCCCACGCTTTCGGTGAAAAATATGTTAATCTTAAAGTAAGAAATTAATAAGAGTTCCCAAGCTAATCTAGTTAAACCTAGATTACTGGTGGACCGTAAAGCTTTCTAAGGGTCGTTGCTCTCTTGATTATAAAACTGCTAGCTATGGAATAGATAGGAAACTGAGGATAGTTTCCAGCTTTCCATAGTAAAGCGAAGTTAAGAGGAAAAATTTCCTAGAATCATCGCTGATTTTACTATTAGGGATAATATCAAAGGAATCTTTGAATTCCCATAACAATTTTAGGTAGCCAAGCGACCGTTAGAAAAAGACAACAGACTCTTATTTAACTGTCCACTCTTCATCTTCACTAACTACCATGGATCTCTCAATTTTAATCCCAGTTCTTGCCATTACTTATCTTGCTGTTGTTTATGGTATCCTTCTTTTAGCTCGACGAGTACGTGACTTCCAATCAAATCGTACCTAGAAGTAGCTACCAGATAACTTAGGATACTTTGACAGTCACGGCTAAGCATATCGTAGCCGTGCTTTTTTTGCTATGTCCAAAAGTGATGATTACCAACAACCCAGTCTTTTTAGTGACAGTACCTTATCTTCTCCAGAAACTAGACACACAGAAGAATGGGAGAATATTCCCTTTGATTCAAAAATATCGATTCCTGCGGGGACTTATGACAATTTAGAAGCCTTAGCGACTCACTGTAAACAATGTCAACGGTGTGAGTTAGCTCAAACACGAACTCAAGTTGTTATTAGTCGTGGCACACCACAAGCCGATGTAATGATTATTGGAGAAGCACCAGGGAAGAGTGAAGATGAACAAGGACTCCCTTTTGTTGGTAAGTCTGGACAACTATTAGATAAAATTCTTGCTTCTGTGGAATTGAGTCTAGAAAAAGATGTGTATATTTCTAATATCGTTAAATGTCGTCCGCCTGAAAATCGCACGCCGATTAATAAAGAAATTGTCGCTTGTAAGTCTTATTTACTAGAACAAATTAGATTAGTTGATCCCAAAATTATTTTGTTTACAGGGGCAACCGCACTCAAGGGATTAACAGGAGAAAAAAAAGGAATTACTAAAATTAGAGGACAGTGGTTACAGTGGGAAGGACGTTGGGCGATGGCAATTTTTCACCCTGCTTATTTATTGAGAAACCCGTCCCGAGAAAAAGGAAAACCGAAATGGCTCATGTGGCAAGACATGCAAGCTGTGCGACAAAAATTAGATCATTTAAGAGCCTCTATATAGTTAATTAACTCATTCGCGTTAGTGATTGCTTCCCGAAAAACCCTGATGAAATAAATTGTTAGCCTACTCAACTCTTTGTGAAAAAAGGGTGAATATACTGTTGTAGAAGTGACTTTAGGTCATTAATAATATAGGTGTGATCAAAAAAGGATTTGCTTTTTTATATCCTTAATAATTGATTGAGATCGCTAATCCGACTCACGATAAGTATAAGAAATTAGTCAGTTCAAATGACTTGAGTAGAAAATAATATGGCTTCTCTTACTACTGTAAATGTTAAACGCAATAGCTTAGAGCTCCTAAGATGTTATCAAGATAACCCTGAGCAAAAAGTTCGTAATCAAATAGTTGAGCTAAATATGGGGCTTGTTCGCAAAGAAGCTCATCATTGGGTTAATCAGTGTGGTGAAAGTTATGATGACTTAATTCAAGTAGGCTGTATTGGTTTAATCCGTGCAATTGAACGGTTTAACTTATCAAAAGGGAATGCATTTAGTTCTTTTGCTATGCCTTATATTCGGGGAGAGATTCAGCATTATTTGCGCGATCGCAGCACTTCCGTAAAAATTCCTCGGCGATGGTTAGAGTTGAAGCAACAAGCCTCAAAAGTAACTCAAGTCTTACGTGAAGAGTTAAAAAGATCTCCCACAGAAGCTGAAATTGCAGAAAAACTAAACATATCTCTAGAAGAGTGGCAAGAGATTAAATTAGCGGCGAAAAATCGAGAACCCCTTAGCTTAGATATTCCTATTGGCTCCGAAGAGGAAAATACAAGTTTAGGGGAATTAGTTCCTGATCAACAATATCGAAGTTTTCAGTTAGCCCAAGAAGATCGCATTCGCCTCCAACAAGGATTGGTTGAGTTAGAAGAGCGGACGCGAAGTGTTTTAGAATTTGTTTTTCTGCAAGACTTGACACAGAAAGAGGCTGCAGAGGTTTTGGGGATCAGTGTAGTCACTGTTTCCCGTCGTCTCAAAAAAGGCTTAAAACTCCTCAAGCACCAACTATCATAACCATTAGTCGTTGATTGATTTAACCCTAAGATGAGCTTGTCGTTGCGAGGCTAAGGCTAAGCATCTTCTCAGGAAATGAGATAAATTAAAGAAAAGGCGATCAATCTGGTTAATTGACTCGATTATGGCGCATGAATCTTCACAACTATCTACTTGGCAAGCAATTATTAAACTATTACGCTGGGATAAGCCAACGGGACGACTCATTTTAATGATTCCCGCACTGTGGGCTGTATTTTTAGCCGCTAAAGGAATGCCCCCCGCTCCGTTAGTAACGATTATTGTTTTAGGAAGTTTCGTTACCTCTGCGGCTGGTTGTGTTGTTAATGATCTTTGGGATCGCAACATTGATCCCCAAGTAGAAAGAACCCGTACTCGCCCTCTCGCATCCCGGGCATTATCTATAAAAGTAGGAATTATAGTGGCGCTTTTAGCATTTGTTTGCGCTGCGATCTTAGCCCTTTACCTTAATCCTGTCAGCTTTCTGTTATCTGTGTTGGCAGTTCCAGTTATTATCTGTTACCCACTCGCTAAACGTTTTTTTCCCGTTCCTCAATTAGTATTGTCCCTTGCTTGGGGCTTTGCTGTTTTAATTAGTTGGACTGCGATAAGCTGTAACAATTCTTCCGAAGCTCCTTGGAATATTCTGAATTGTGTTGGGGAAGAAACTTGGTTATTGTGGGGTGCAACAGTTTTGTGGACATTAGGGTTTGATACGGTTTATGCGATCGCTGATCGCGAAGATGACCGTAAGATTGGCATTAATTCTAGTGCCTTATTTTTTGGCAATTATACCCCAGAGGCGGTGGGAGTCTTTTTTCTTGGAACAGCAATTACAATGGCAGTTCTAGCTGTAAAAACCCAGCTTCAGTTCACATTTTGGTTAGCTTGGGGAATTGCTGTCTGCGGTTGGGCTTGGCAATATTATCGTCTGCGCCAACCAGAAATCCCACCAACCCTCTATAGTGCCATTTTTCGCCAAAATGTAGGATTAGGATTTATTCTACTCGTTGGCATGATTGTAGGTTCGCTTAGTGATTGGTCATTAGTCATCAGTCATTAGTCATTGGTCATCAGTCATTAGTCATTAGTCATTGGTCATTGGTTTACAAAGGACAAAGGACAAAAGACAAACAACGTTACCTAACTTCAACAAGATTTTTAATAAACATTAAAGATTTCTGACATTTGTCCCACAAATTGGGTAAGTTTCCCTATTGTAGTGAATAGTTTCTCGATGGATGGATAGAATAATGAAACCTATATGTGACTTGTTGCGATCTTTTACTGTAACTTTTGTAATTAGCTTTACCTTTCCTGTGATGTTCGTCTTAGGATTATTAACGATCGCGCTTGGTGTAAGCTATTTTCCAGGCTTAGAAAGTATTGGGGAAGTGGGTTTTAATCAACTTCTGAGCTTTTTAAGAGTCTTTGGAGCAGGTTCTATTTGGCGTGGTCTAATGGTTTTAGGACTCACCTTAGCTTTAGTCGCAGGATGGTTTGATATTTACAGCCTCTATCGGATGCACCAATTCAAAGATATGAAGTCTGAAATGTCTCAAAACTCTTAAGAGAGTTATGGTGTCTCATAGTAGCTTGTATCATAATCGAATTAGACTATGAGATAAAGGTAGGCAACATGGAAATCGGCGTTCCCAAAGAAATTAAAGATCAGGAATATCGTGTAGGCTTGAACCCGAGTAGTGTTCGTAGTTTATGCGAAAGAAATCATCAAGTTTTTATAGAAACTCAAGCCGGATTGGGAGCCGGTTTTACCGATGAGGACTATCAAAAGTCGGGGGCAACGATTGTTACTCAACCCAAACAAGCCTGGCATCGGGAGTTAGTAGTAAAAGTGAAAGAGCCACTACCTGATGAGTATCCTTATTTACACAAAGACCAAATTTTATTTACCTATTTACATCTGGCTGCCGATCGCGCTCTTACTGAAGCCCTCATTAACTCTGGGATTACGGCTATTGCTTATGAAACTGTAGAACTCCCTAATGGAAAGCTCCCTCTTCTCAATCCCATGAGCATTATTGCAGGACGTTTATCCCTACAATTTGGGGCACATCATCTGGAAAAACAGCAAGGGGGGCGTGGCGTTTTATTAGGTGGCTTTCCAGGGGTTAGATCAGGGCGTGTAGTGATTCTCGGCGGCGGTGTAGTGGGAACAGAAGCTGCCCGCATGGCAGTGGGAATTGGCGCACAAGTACAGATTTTAGATATCAATGTCGAGCGGCTAGGGGAATTAGAAAACCTCTTTGGTTCTCGGGTAGAATTGCTCTATAGCCATCCCTCCCAAATTGAAACGGTAGTGCCGGAAGCCGACTTACTGATTGGGGCAGTTTTAACTACAGGAAAACGCGCCCCAAAATTAGTTAAACGGGAATTAGTGCAACAAATGCGGCCGGGAAGTGTCATTGTTGATGTTGCAGTGGATCAAGGAGGATGTGTAGAAACGTTACAAGCAACTTCTCACAGTCATCCCACTTATATTGAAGAAGAGGTAGTTCACTTTGGTGTTCCCAATATGCCAGGGGCGGTTCCTTGGACAGCAACCCAAGCCTTGAATAATAGTACACTGCCCTATGTGATACAAATAGCTGATCAAGGATTAGCTGCTCTAGAAAACAATTCGGTTCTCGCGAAAGGATTAAATGTTAAAAATCAGCAACTAATTCATCCTGCGGTAAAGGAAGCCTTTGCTGATTAAAATTAGGGATAAAAGGCGATTTCGGGTAAACCTAGAGTCTCTTCCCATCCCCGCATTATGTTTAGACATTGAACTGCTTGGGCAGCTTGTCCTTTCATTAAATTATCAATGGCGGACATAACAATTACCCGATCAGTGCGAGGATCTACTTCAATTCCGATGTAGCAGAGGTTCGTACCGGCTGTCCATTTGGTTTGCGGATAAACACCATTCGGTAAAATCCTAACAAAGGGAGAAGAGCGATAAAAGGCATTATAAATAGTAATTAGATCATCTCCAACAAGTCCGGGATCGCGCAAGGTAGCATAAACAGTCGTTAACATTCCCCTGACCATTGGAATTAGATGGGGAGTAAACTGAACTCGCATATCTACCCCAGCAAGATGCGTACAAATGGCTTCAATTTCTGGGGTATGACGATGTCCGGCAACTCCATAAGGGCTGAGGGTATTATCAGCTTCAGCAAGGAGTAAATTAACTTTGCTTTTACGTCCCCCTCCTGAAGTTCCTGATTTAGCATCAATGATCAGACTTTCTGGGAGAATTAAGCCCTGTTTGAGTAGCGGCGCGATCGCGAGTAAACTCGCTGTCGGGTAACAGCCAGGACACCCAACTAAAGAAGTATTTTTAATTAACGATTGATATAACTCTGGTAGTCCATAAACGGCATTGGAAGCGGTTTCTTCATCATCTCTTTCCACGTTATAAGCCGTGCTATAAGTATTGAGATCACTGAAACGATAATCAGCGGATAAGTCAAGAACTTGTAACCCCTTTTCTAGTAATTGAGGAGCAATTTTATAAGCTAAACCATGGGGAAGTGAGAGAAACACCACCTGACAACGTTGCGCGATCATTTCTACATCAATAGGCTCAATTTTATAGTGAAAACGATGTCCAAAATGAGGATAAAGTTCAGCGAAGTCCTTGCCGGCACTCTCATTTCCTCCCAAGTAAGTAATCTCTACTTGGGGATGCTCCCAAAGTAAACGAACTAATTGCACTCCTCCATACCCAGAAGCTCCCACAATTCCAACAGCAATTTTTTTGGTATCGTTCATTCAAAATTCCTCAATTAATAGCAATATACCTTTAACATTTGCTGCATTGTAGCAACAAGCAAGTTTTCTGGAAAAGATAAACACAGAAAACAATCAAGCAATTAGACCATTGTTAACGATAAGGCTTGCTGAAGTGCAATTAACTCATCTCGATGAGCTTTCACAGTAATTAAGCTCTTAGTAGAATTTTCTTCTGAGGAATTGGGAGAGGTTTCTAACTTAAGAGAAACTTCTTCCACTCGTCCCGCTTTTTTCCAGTAAAAAATCCCTGCTAAGGGAGAAAAAGCTAAGAGAATAAAGAAAAAACTGCGATAATTGAACTCACTAAAAAATAAAAATAACACTAAACTAATACACAGTAAGCCCAAAGCCGCTAACACAGAAAGAAAGATGGCTAAAAACCAACTGGGCTGGACAAAGCCCTCTAGAATAACTTGTTCTTGGTTAGGATCTAGAGATTTCACTTTATAAGCTCGCTGGAAAAAATAATTTTTAATTTCGGGAATAAGTTTACTTTCTGGTATATTAGCTGTAAACTGAACTTCTCGTGTGCGATCTTTCACAGAAGCTCGAATAAAGAAAATTAACCCCACTAAAAGTAAACAGGTGAGCAAGAAAGTTGAGGATAAAATAGGAGTCGTAGTCACTTTAACCTGTCGATAGAATAAACTGCTAAAATTTAAATGGTAACTTTCAAGAACTGCTTGGATCAGCTCTTGTGAACATAATTGCGCCAGAGCTTGGCTAAATCTTCCGCTTGCGCTTTCTGTTCTCCTACCACTTTATACATTTTACGAGGACGACCCCGCCCTTTACGCTTTCTCCAGTAGCCTTGAATCACTCCCGTGTGTTCTAGGAAGTTTAAGGCACTATACAGAACCGTATCAGAAAGTCGATATTGGGGAAAGTTCTCTGTTAGTTGTGTAATTAATTCGGTTCCATAAGATTCTTCTTGTTGTAAAATTATGTCCAAAATGTAGCACACAGCTAGTTCTCGATTGAGATAAGTAGGGGGAGGGTTGTTAAAAAATTGATAGATCTCTTCAAATTTCATGAGCATGTCATGACCAAATGAGGTCGAGCTAAATAGAGGTCATTAGGGTTAGTTGCGAAGTATGGGTAACTTAATTAACTACTAATAAAGTAAAGTGAAAACTCTGAATTGTCCATTAAATTTTTTTGTATATTCATACCAAAAATCAAAGTTAATGCTGAAAATATCTGCCTCAATTACTGAAACGTTAAGGTTCCAAACAACTTTGCCCCTCGACAATTGCAATAACTCATCTAAAATATAGACATGGCGTTATTTTTGAAATCGTATAGGTTCAGCATTCCTCCTCTGATGGGACGGTGTTTCAAATAACTATCTATGAGTTGAGCACTAGCTAGGCAATTCAGCTTCTATTGGCTACAGACTCTGGGATAGATAAGCCACTAGTCTGTGCTATCTAAAAGCCTAAATTGCTAGGCTAGTCTAAAAGGTAAACACCTTGACAGAAGTAGGCAAGGAAGCTATACAAAAATTTTGGAGTATTTTAAGTAATACCACTTAAAAATACTCTATCTCGAATTAGCTAACGTCGTCAACGGCTCGGTTTCAGACCCTTGATTTAATATGAATAATAAACCAGAAGTTAGTTCTTCTCTCCCCCTTGCGGTAAAACGCGCCTCCTCTTCCCTCAAATTGGGGGGGAATATTGGGCTATGGGTACAACTGGTACTTGGAGTGGTTTCCACAGTTACTTTGTTGGTTGGCTCTGTTAATCTCGTTGGAAATGAAAATACCACTCAAGCAACAGGAGTAGGCGTATTTTTTGCCTTAGGTGGCATTATTGCTCTAGGGGTGAGTATTTATCTCTCTTACCGCTATACCCAAATTTCCCGTCGTCTAGCTACGGCTGAGCCCAGTTCCCGCCCCAGTCGTTCAGTTATTTTGCGACTATTACGAATTGGTTTGATGTCGAACTTAGTGGGCTTACTACTAACGATTGTGGGAGCGCAAGCAATTGTGGGCATTGTCTTAGTTAAGTCTTTAACTCAACCGCAATTAGTGATTGGGGCAAATCCGCAAGAGTTTGTTAATTCCATTGATTTGCTCATTATTCAGGCAAATGTTAATATCGTTGCTGCTCATTTTGCAGGGATTGTGTCCTCGCTTTGGCTGACTCAACGGTTGACCAAATAAAAAACAGGAGGTTATGTGTTAGACATTAAGCGCATTCGTCAAGAACCAGAGGTGGTGCAGGAATTATTAAATCGCCGTAGTTCAGAGTATCAGATACAAGAAATTTTAGACTTAAACGAAAAGCAGCGGAATTTAGAAACATCGCGATCGCGCTTACAAGCTCGTAGCAACGAAATTAGTAAAGAAATAGGCAAAAAAATTCAATCGGGATTAGCTCCTGATAGTGAAGAAGTCACTAAAATCAAAGAAAAAAGTAACGAGATTAAACAAGAACTTAATTCACTAGAGCCACAAGAAAAAGAATTAAAAAAACAAATTACTGACCTTTTACTTTCCCTTCCTAACCTCCCCAGTGAAACGACACCAGTGGGAGAAGATGAAACCGAAAACGTAGAAGTCCGCCGTTGGGGTGATGAATATTTACCCAGTGATTCCTCAAAAATTTTACCGCATTGGGAAATTGGTGAAAAGCTCGGAATTTTAGAATTTAATCGCGCCGTCAAAATTGCTCAAAGTCGGTTTGTTAATCTCATTGGCAAAGGAGCCGCCCTAGAGAGAGCCTTAATTAATTTTATGCTGGATCAACAAATTGGCGCAGGATACTTAGAAGTGATGCCACCAGCTTTAATTAATAGTGACTCCTTAACTGGAACTGGGCAACTGCCAAAATTTGCTGAAGAAAGTTTCCAATGTCAAGGGGACGATTTATGGCTAGCCCCCACCGCAGAAGTTCCCGTTACCAACTTATATCGCGAGGAAATCTTAGAAGCCTCTAAACTTCCAATTTATCATTGTGCCTATACTCCCTGTTTTCGCCGAGAAGCTGGCAGTTATGGGAAAGACACCCGAGGGTTAATTCGTCTTCACCAGTTTAATAAAGTAGAATTAGTCAAAGTCGTTCGCCCAGAAAACTCCCCCAGTGAACATGAAGCGCTCGTCAAAGATGCCGAAGCCATTTTACAAGCACTCAAACTGCCTTATCGCGTGATGGAATTATGTACAGGGGATTTAGGGTTTGGGGCAGCCAAATGTTATGACTTAGAAGTCTGGCTACCCTCCTCTCAAACTTATCGGGAAATTTCTAGCTGTTCTAACTTTACTGACTTTCAAGCCAGACGGGCTAATATTCGCTTCAAAGAAAGTAATCAAAAAGGAACCCACTTTGTTCACACCCTCAACGGTTCCGGGCTTGCCATTGGACGAACTATGGCAGCCATATTAGAAAACTATCAACAAAGTGATGGCAGTGTAAAAGTGCCTGAGGCTTTACAAGGATACTTCCGAGAAACAACCATTGGTTAGGCTTATGACTTGCGATTATAATGCTGCTGATAGTAGTTTAATATCTCTGCTAATCTTTCTTGATCTGGTTGGGGAAAATCAGCAGGATACTTTAAAAGCAACCCTTCTACTTGGCTATTAAAATAATCAAACTCAGTAGAAGACTGTGGAAGAATTTCTACTTCTATCCCATCAAGTTGTTGGATATGAGCAGCAATTTCTCGATAAACGGCAAGGGGTAAAGCAGGAATACTAATAGTTTCTTGAGATGATGAGTTAGACACGGTCACTTTGTTACTCACACTTTAGTTCACAATTCTTCCTTAACTTTAACGAAAAAAGTGGGCAAAGCAAAGCCCACTCTAACCTAGATTATTCACCAATAATTTCAGGTTGGGTTAACTCATCTGACATTTCAATAATCGCCCGAATGGGAGGAGTCATTAAGGGATCATCTAAATAATCTTGAGCCTTATCCTCACTACGACGGCGTTTTGCTCGTTTTGCTACCTGTACGGTGATCCGATAGCGATTAGAGGCGGCGTTCATTAATTGTTCCGCCCGTTGAACAATCTCATCAGAGTTAAAAGAAGAGTGTTTATACATTCTTGAAAAATTTAAGAGAATTAGCTCAAATCATTACTGTTACTAGATTAACATTCTCCCATTATAAGAATCTGATTTTACTTTTAGGAAGGGAAACCATTTCCCTTTAAACTAGAGTTTCCGATGTTAATTGAAAATTGCTGGAAATGACTAGAACTGGAATTGGGATTAGAACAGCGCAAAAACGCTCAGAGCGTGACGTTGGACAAATTCATGTTTATGATGGAGAGGGAAAAGGAAAGTCCCAAGCGGCGTTAGGTGTCGTTCTGCGTTCCATTGGTTTAGGGATTCACTCACAAGTAATGAATCGGGTATTATTATTGCGATTCTTAAAAGGACCTGAGAGGATTTACGATGAGGATGCTGCGATCGCTGCTTTGCAACAAGGGTTTCCTCACCTCATTGATCAAGTTCGCACGGGACGGGCTGAGTATTTTGGAAAAGAAGATATTACTGATTTTGATAAAGAAGAAGCCCTTAGAGGTTGGAATGTAGCCAAAGGCGCGATCGCGTCAGGACTGTATTCAATTATCGTTCTCGATGAACTCAACCCCATATTAGAACTAGGCTTACTCCCCTTACAGGAAGTTGTTGACACCCTACAAAATAAGCCACAGTCCTTAGAAATTATTATTACCGGTCGCGCTGCTCCACAATCTCTATTAGATTTAGCAAACCTTCATTCAGAAATGAAACCTCATGTGGCTACTGATGAGGCCTTAGAAGGGATTGAAATCTATACTGGGGATGGTAAAGGAAAATCCACTAGTGCTTTAGGAAAAGCATTACTTGCTATTGGACGAGGGATTGATCAAGACCAGTCACAACGAGTTTTAATAGTGCAGTGGTTGAAAGGAGGTACAGGCTATACTGAGGATGCCGCGATCGCTGCTCTGAAGGCAAGTTATCCTAACTTAATTGATCATGTGCGTTGTGGTCGTGATGCAATTGTTTGGCGCGGTCAACAACAGCCTGAAGACTATCAAGAGGCTGAACGAGGTTGGAAAACCGCTCAAAGCGCGATCGAGTCGGGAACCTACAAAACCATTATTCTCGATGAACTCAACCCCACTGTTGATCTTGAACTATTGCCTACTGAAGCGATTGTGAAAACCTTAGCAGCGAAACCCAGCGATACCCAAGTTATTATCACCGGTCGTTGTTTTAATCGTCCGCCCTTTTTTGATCTCGCCAGCGTTTACTCAGAAATGGTCTGTCATAAACACTATGCTCATCATGGTGTCGAGTTACGACGCGGTGTAGATTTTTAACTATTAAGGGATAAACACGGCTTCCCCCATTATCTTAAAGACGAATTTGTTTAATCTCTTTTCGGGGGTCTTCTTTGCGGTTAGCTTTAATTTTTTCATATAATTCTCGTTCCGTACTACTAATATCCTTCGGAACTGTAATTTTTACCCGCACAAAGAGATCCCCTCTTTGCTTATTCGGTTTGATCCAACCTTTTCCTCGTAGTCGCAGAGACTGTCCAGAACGTACCCCTGCTGGAACTTTTACTGAAACTAGACCATCGGGAGTCGGTACATCAATATTGGCACCGAGCACAGCTTCATCAGGAGTAATGGGGACTTCACAAACTAACTGATCGTCTTCAAAGCGGAAGAAAGAATGGGGTTGTAATTGAACATTCAGATATAAATCTCCCTTTTGACCATAGGGGCTACTTTTTCCTTTTCCTGGAACCCGAATACGACTCCCCTGTTTTGCTCCGGCTGGAATGCGAACATTAATTACTTCATTGCCTACGCTTAGGCGTTTTTGCACTCCACGAAATGCTTCACTAAAAGTTAAACGAATTGTAGCCTCTGTATCTGGAGCAACATCAGCAGTTGTACCAAAACCGCCCCCAAAGTCGCTAAAGCCACCCGGGGAGGCTTGATATTTGTAACGAGTGCGCCCACCGGTATTAAATCGTCCCAGCAGTTCATCCACAAATTCTTCAAAGCTACCATACTGGCTAAAGTCAAAGCCTCCCATGTCAGTATTAAAGCCAGTACTGGTTCGAGTTCGGGTACCACCGCGTTGCTGAAACTGATCCGCTTGTTGCCAGTATTGACCAAATTGATCATATTTTTTTCGTTTTTCAGGATCAGAAAGGACTTCGTAGGCTTCACTAATCTCCTTAAAGCGATTCTCAGCCTCTTTATCGTTGGGATTACGATCAGGGTGGTATTTGAGGGCAAGTTTACGATAGGCTTTTTTGATATCACTTTCACTTGCCTTTTTATCAACGCCAAGAATGGAGTAATAATCTTTGAAATCTGTTGTTGCCATAGCTTCCTCTGTTTTTAACTGCAACCACGTTTAATTTTAAGTAGTAATATACCTAGGAAAGTTAGTTATAAAAGTTAGAGTTCATCTTTGATATAGCCTAGCAAAGTTTTTAATTACGGGAAGTTCGGTTTTTTCTGTCCGAGATCAGGGCAATTTCCCACCCTATTCTGAAAAAATACATCGCAAAATTGTTCAGGTTGTGGTGAGAAAGTCTCGAAAAAGTGATCAGAAAGAATCCACAATTGCCCTCATTACAGGCTAGAAATGGATTGGGACAAAAATGCAAAAAAAAATCTAAGGAGTTTGGTGATGAGAATCAACATCAGTGGTAAATCTCAGTCACGAACTGAAGCGTAAGCTAGTTTTAGTGAGAAGCTCCCTCAGATCAGGTAACAATTGAGGGAGAGTAATTAACTATAGTGATTCCAAATAAAAAACAGCAACCTAAAAGTAGTGGGAGCATCTTGCTCCCTAGTAGCAGCCAAGATGGCTGCACTACGGAACTGAATTGGAACGACTATAAGGTGCATCTAAGGGACAAATTTACAACTGATTTAATAGTGATTGCCCACTTTACGATGATGAACCGCCGTTAAGGATTCTGGTTTAGACACTCGTCCTTGATTGACCTTATTGTAAACAATCCAATGATCGCTACATTCCATCCGACTCACCACCTCACATTCTAAATAGGCTAGGGCATCGGTTAAAATGGGGGAACCATTATTAGCCGTTTGGGTATTTACGCCCTCAAAGCGATCCGCCCCAGGTTTAAATCGCTTCAGAAAATGTTTCATCAAGTGTTGATAGTTCCCTTCCTCTAGAATATTGAGAACAAATTGATCACCCACTTGCATTAAAGCCTCGATCGCGCGATCTTTTGCCACTGCAATGCTAATTCCTGGGGGATCAAAGCTAGCTTGGGCAACCCAAGAGGCTAACATCGCACTTTTTAAGTCCCCTTTCTTGGCAGTAATAATATACAATCCCCCACTTAAGCGTCCCATCGCCTTATCTAAATCACTATCGAGGGACTTCATTTGCTTCACTGTTTTGTCTCGCTGTAACCATTGCCCTAAGTCAGTTCCTGCTTCTTCACAGAGTTTATAGGTGGCTTCTCCGGGGGTATCGGTAATGCGAATGGCTGGGAAAACTTCTTTTAAGCCCAAATCAGAAAAACGAGTTTTGAGCGGATCAATGGGTTCATCATCCCCACCATAGGATTCAAACACCCCAATCGCTTGTTTAGAAGATACGGAAGCAATAATTGTTCCGAGGGTAGCACTGGCTTCTTGGGCTTTCTCGCCACTAGAGGGGGGCATTCCAATGACAATAGCATTGGATCGTTCTACTAATTCTCGCACTTCTTGTTGATCCGCCCCTAATAAGTCCATCATTTCGACGGTAATACCTGTTTTCGTAATTCCGTAGGCAATAGCTTGGGAAGCGCGATCGCTGTAACCATAATCTGATACATAAAAGACTGCAACCGTTTTTTCTCCCTTCGCCTTGTTTTCACTCCAAGTGCGATAACGATTGATTAATTCTTCTACATTGTAGTGCAACAAGGGGCCATGACCATTTGCCACCATTGCCACTTCCCCAAGTTTTCCCATGCGTTTTAACGCTGCTAAGACCGATCGCGCATTCGGACCCATCAAACAGTCATAATAAAAGCGATAGTCTGGGGAAATCGCTTCTAAATCGGTATCGAGTAAGTCATTACTGCAATAGTGCATCCCAAACACATCGCAGGTAAATAAGGTTTGCGTTCCCCAATCATAAGTCAACATAGTATCGGGCCAATGCAAATTCGGGGCATTGACAAACTCTAAACAATGACCCTTGCCTAAATCTAACTGATCCCCTGTTTTCACCACCTGTCGTTCAAAGGGTTGATGGACAAATCCCTCTAGAAACTGAATAGCAACCTTACTTCCCACAACAACCGCTTGGGGGGCAATTTCCAAAACATCTTTCACTAAACCACTATGATCGGGTTCAGTATGGCTAATAATGATGTAATCAATGGTGGTGGGATCAACAATCTCTTTTAATTTTGGCAAGTATTGATCGCGGAATTTTTCATGGGAAGTATCCACTAAAGCGGTTTTTTCCCCTTGAATGAGAAAAGAATTATAGGTCGTTCCATTTTGCAAGCCAAACTCAATATCAAAGCGATCGCGATCCCAGTCTAAAGAGCGAATGGCAGTGGTATCAGCAACAATATCAGCAACTTGTAAGGTTAAACGATTTTCTGTTTTTTCTGTTAAAGCAACCATAATTAATTATTTTTTATTTGAAAATACAACGAAATATGAAAATTATCTTCATTTTACAAGGTTAAAATTTACACAATTACAAAAAAAATGAAAGTTGTCTCCCCATCTCCCCATCTCCCTATCTCCCTACATGAGCGTAATTTCAGGAGAATTAAACCACCTTGCCTTATAACTGGGGAATGCTTTTTTTAAGGAGATTTAACTTCATCAGCAAAACTAGCCCAGCGCACAAAATGAAAGGGGCCCGCAACTGAGCCCCAAACGTGATCATCAGTTTCAGGATCGCGCCCTCGATCTAAACTAATAAACTTGTCAGCATCAATTTCAAAGGTACTATCGAGGTAAGTTTCCTTTCCTTTGCGAACCACTTTACACGCCTTACCAGGTTCTACTTCTCCCTTAAAGCTATGACCTGTCCAATGCACAATCATATTACACCCCGGGAGCTTTTCTAAATTATCCACAGTTAGCTGAGACAATCGTTCAGGTTCCCGACTTGCGCCATAAAATGATTCTGAATCTTTGAGGGTATAGTTTTCAATTTCAATATGATCCTCAACGGGTAATAATTTTAAGACTCGCACTCGATAAGGATTATTCAACATATAGTCGTATGCTTGTTCCACAAATAAACTAATCCCTGATAAGAGTGATACAGGTAAAGGACGCATTCCCACTCGAATATGGGCAAAAAAAGGAGGATTAATAAAGGCTTGTTCTTGGTTACTAAAATCTGCTGCCATCCAACGACCAAGGGTTACAATATCGGTAGCGTGAGACATAATACTTTTCTTCTACTGTTCTTAAATGATTCATTATTTATTGTTGATCGTTTCAAGGCAGCCCTAGCACAAGATTAAATTAATGTTACCTTTGCTCGGAAAAAGCTCCAACTAGACTCATCGCAGTAATTGGGGCGGTAACTGCTCGTAAAATTCGCTTACCTAAAGAGACAAGCTGAAATTGGGCTTCTTGAGCTTGTAATATTTCTGAGTCTGTCCATCCCCCTTCACAACCTGTGGCAATCACTAAGGATTGGTTCATGGTGAGTTGAGAGGGTAAAATTTTACTAAGGACAGGGGCGTTATGCCGGGCGGTGCAAAAATAGCCCTGATTGCCAGAATAGTCGGTTAGGGCTTGGGTAAAAGAAATGGGGGATTGTATCGTGGGGACGATCGCGCGTTCTGACTGCTCCGAGGCTTCAGCTGCAATCCGTTGCCAACGGCTTAATTTATTCGCACTGGGATTAAGAACTGTACGTTCACTCAACACAGGAACAATAGTTGTCACACCCAGTTCAGTACAGCAACGGACAATCTCATCTACCCCTTGTTTTGGTAATGAAACTAAAAGCGTAACATTGACAGAAAGCTCGGTGTTAATCTCAATAGAAGCAATAATTTTGGCTTGATCAGGGGTTAATTCCACAATCCAAGCCATTCCTGTTCCCGTTATGGCAATAGCGCGATCGCGCATTGATAAGCGTAACACCCGTCGCAAATAATGATTCTGGGCTTCCGTTAGTTGAATCAAATCTCCCTGTTTTTGGTGAGATTCAATGACAAACCGTTGATACTGCAAACCTAGTTTTGATAAAAGACAGCATCACTATAGCAGTTTTTACTTTCATTTTGTCCTTTGTTGGTTGTAAGCCAATGACCAATGACTAATGACTAATGACCAATGACTAAAAAACGCTATGTTTTAAGCAGAGGCTGTAGAAATGGCACTTCTTTGATGTTCCCAAGCCTTCCCTTCATAGCCATAAGAAAACTGTTGGGGATAAAGAATTTCTGCTAATATCTCTAAAGAATCTACTAAACGGGGGCCAGGACGATTAAAATAGGCATTGCCATCAGTAATATAAACTTGATTATTTTTTACTGCTTTTAAATTTTGCCAATCAGAATTAGTCATTAACGTTTCCGCTTCTTGGCGAGTTCGTTCTAAGTCAAAGCCACAGGGAGTAATGATGATATAGTCAGGATCAGCGTTAATTAAATCTTGCCATTGTAGATAGTGCGATCGCGCTCCGGTTTCATCTAAGACAGGATTCCCCCCTGCTAATTTAATCAACTCAGGAATCCAGTTTCCTCCCGACATCAACGGATCAATCCATTCAATCGAAGCCACTCGGGGGCGATTTTCTGTTGGAATTTCATCGCTAATGCGAGTACAAGCATCAACTCGCGCTTGTAAATCCGCCAAAGCCTGTTTAGAATCAATTCCAATCTCATCAGCCACCTTTTTCATATCTGCCCAAATTTCTGTTAAAACATTCCCTTGTAAAGAAATAATTTTGGGCTGGCTAGATACTAGCTGTGATGTTGCTTCCTGTACTTGTGCCATACTTACGGCGCAAGCATCACATTGATCTTGAGTAATAATATGAGTGGGTTTAAGTTCTTCTAAAACATCGGTTTTAAGCTCATAAATACTCAATGCCGACTGCATTAATTTTTGAACATCTTGATCAATTTCCCCACTATTTTTTTGAGAATTTAAACGGGCTTCGGTGCAAACTGGTAAAGATTTGACTTCTGGCGGATAATCGCATTCGTGGGAACGTCCCACTAAATAATCTGTCAAGCCTAAAGCAGCAACTGTTTCTGTTGCACTGGGTAATAGAGATACAATTCGGAGAGGGTTATTGGTAGCCATAATTAATCTTGGAAGAAAATTTAGTTAACAGCAGAAAGGAAAATGATGTAGCGAAAAACATCCCTAATTCTTTTGTAACGAATATTCGCCAATGCGATCAATTTTTTCTATCCTTAGAAATAGAAACGCTAATATAGTCGTTCCAATTCAGTTCCGTAGTGCAGCCATCTTGGCTGCTACTAGGGAGCAAGATGCTCCCACTACTTTTAGGTTGCTGTTTTTTATTTGGAATCACTATAATTAGGGGGAAATAGAAATGGTACAAGTTTCAGACAAAACAATTACACTAGAACGGCGCAAAGGAACGCGCGAGTTGTAGTCGTAGGATTCTCAGCCCTCATGCTAAATTAGGATTGAGTTAGTAATACTTTTTCTACAGCCTTAGGCACTGCAATGGGATGGAATCGATTGGAAGAAAAGGCATAATCCTCACCACTCTCATCAATAATACGAATTAACCCACTAGCTTTTGCTTGTTCATCATTAACCACGCGGTAAATTTTTCCGACTTCTAATGATGCTTCGTAATCTTGATTATCCAGACATACTGCAAACTGATTTACTGGGGATTGATCAATTGTCATCGTTAATCCAAAAACGGTAGCTTCAGCTTAAACTCTTTTTTTCCAATGCCATGAGCTTCATACCAATGTACTTCAGCTATTCGTATCATACCGTTTGCAAGCTGTACTTGAGCAATTCCTTTTAACTTTCTCCACTTCCCTCGACCATATTTCTTTTGTAAACGCCCTCGCTCTCGGATTCCTGTTCCTACTGCAATAATTTCAATATTGGTTATTTCTCCAATAATTTCAAAATCCACACTGAATCAACTCATACCATCGTTATGTGTTACTAGCTTACTGCAATTTCTATAGAGAAGCACTTAGCGAGAGCGTAATCTCCAAAATCATCTGGGATTGCTATGAGTCTTTTTATTTATCATTTTATGGGGAAATTTCTAATATGATAATGCTAGGATTAAATTATCAATCGCTACTCAAGCGCGATCGCTGCTAGCCCATGAATCCAATTATTTCCTAAATTCGCTGGACAATTCATGATATCGATTTCCGAAGTTTTTAATTAAAAAATATTAATCCATCTATAAATGTTATTAGTTAGGAGAATTTAGAAGATGGTACAAATCTCAGACAAAACAATTACACTAGAGGAGTTTCTCAAACAACCCGAAACTAAACCAGCTCAAGAATATATTAACGGACAAATCATTCAAAAGCCGAGGCAACAGGGAAAACATAGTATTCTTCAATGTGAGTTAGTCAATACAATAAATGGAATTGTCAAAAAAGAACGCATTGCTCATGCTTTTCCTGAATTACGGTGCACTTTTGGCGGTAGTTCCATTGTCCCTGATGTTACTGTATTTGCTTGGGAACGGATTCCTGTTGATGAAAGTGTCGATATTGCTAATGTCTTTCCGCTTGCACCAGATTGGATTATTGAAATTCTTTCTCCAGACCAAAGTTCCACGAAAGTAACGGGAATTATTCTACACAGTCTCAATCATGGGAGTGAAATGGGTTGGCTGATTGATCCCAAAGCGCGATCGATTCTGGTTTTTCCCCACGGGCAACAACCGCAACTGCTAAAACAACCAGAGGAAATTTTACCTGTTCCTAATTTAGTGGGCGATTTACGTTTAAGTGTCGCTGATGTATTTAGCTGGTTGAAATTATAGAAAGCAGGAAAAGCGCGATCGTGCTTTCGGTAATACTGGTGAGACAACCCGCCGCCAACAGCACGCTTAACATCGGCACTTGTTCCAGAGAAATTCCATTATTAGTGTGAAGTCGTTTCAGAAATGCCATTAGGTTTCTTGTTAAGAGATAATTTTGGTAGGGCGGAAGGAATTCGCACACCCTTATTAATATGAATCTATGGGGAAATTTCTAACCCACATTCCGCACTCTCAACTGTCACATTGTTTCGTTTGGCAAGTGTAGCAAGAGGAATTCATTGATGACACCATCTTCTTTGAGGAGAGAATTAGGGTTAATTTTGCCAATTCTCATTAAGTAATACTAATTGATTTTGGAATCACTATAAGCTTCATTAACATCCTTCATCTTGATCCTTTCGCATTGCCCCTAAAAATGTCGAGACATAAACGCAACTTTGATTATCTAGATTTTCCGCCGATAAAGTTACTTTACCCAGTCTCCCCCCGGATCGTCCTTTCTCTGTAAACCATGCTTGCCAACAATTCTCACCGAGAGATTGGAATGTTGTTTGATCAGCATTCAAAGTAATTCGAGAATCGAGACTATTCCAGCCTGTCGTTTCATTACAAACATCACTGGCAGAATTAAAATTACTTCTTGCATCCACTCGCCATCTGACAATGTCATTGTTTTCCTGTATAGTAAACTGCCAGCTAGTTGTTTCCCGTCTAGCACGAGTTTGAGCCGTTCGCATTCCTTGAAGAACTTCACTTTGAGCCGTATTGAGGCGTTGACGCTGTAAAAAAGCAAGCCAACTTGGAGACGCGATCGCGCTTAGAATCCCTAAAATAAGAATCACAACCATTACCTCTAACAAGGTAAATCCATCTCTAGCAATCAATTGCTTTTTAATGTGACCAGTTAGAAGCTGTTTGATCACTTATCTGCCTCCCCGTAAAATAGCACTAGAATTAAGCGTGGGTAACGGGGTAAAGTTATCATCTAACTCAAAACTAACTCGCCCATTGGGGTTTCCGCGTAAATTAACAATAACGGTTTTTTGTCCTGAGGTATTTTCAACGCAAGCGTAAAAACTATTAGATGTACTGGAATTATTAGGAGTACGATTGTAACCATCAGGACAGCTAACATCGTCATCTGAAAAGTTATTGTTGTTGGGGACATCTACAAAATCGACTAAGGCCTCGCTGTTTCGATTAATGGTAGGATTACTAAAATTTGAAGGCAGTTGGGAATCACTGTTATAGGGCCAATTCGCAAAGCTACTATCTTGAACTGGATCAACATACTCGTCCTTGCGACTTAATGTACTAACATCATCATATTTTCGTAGCTGATAACGATAAATTACAGACTCTCCATCCCAAGTATCGGTAGGGTTATTATCTTGAACGTAAGCCACAAGGGTATAAGTTCGTTGTGAAATTCTTAATTCCTGACATTCATTTTCCTGATCATCATCTAGTGGTTCACAATTAGGCAGATTATCATCAGAATCATAAGGAACATCCTCCAGCTTCCAAAAAACTAAAATTGGCTCTAAATCATCAGAAGTATCAATACTATTTAAAAGTCCATCATTGGAAACATCTTCAATATTACGATTATTAAAGTCATCTCCTGTATAAACATAAACCGCTTCTTTTAAGTCATCTGTCATAAATTCCAAGGCTAGACGCATTTCTTGCAGGGTATTTTTTTGAGCCGTTTCTGCTGCATTGCTTCTAATAATATCGATCATAAAATAGAGCAAACTGGAAATAACAATGCTTGACATTACCGTAGCAATTAAAACTTCAAGCAAAGTAAATCCACGAGAAGACTCTTTTTTTTTAAAGGGTAAGTTTTGGAAAAATTGGAGAATAAAAGGTTTCATATTTGCTCACTCAATTACAACCACCAGGAATCCAATCCCCACTGATATACCTATTATAAGCATCTCGGGAGCGTTCCATATCACTGCGACTCACTTCCGCAAATAGTACTGCCATCGGTTGTGTACTTTGACCTTGTAAGTTGCTAGTCATTTGTAGAGAAATTGGATCAGTTTCTAAATTATCCTCTTCTAAATTGTCTTGTGCGAGAAAAGAGTAAACGCGAACTCCCATTGTAAAAATAGCTGGCTCACATCTAGCATCTCCTCCTGAAAATAAAGCCCCTCCTTCTCGGAAAGTTTGAACAAAAAAGTCCGTGTCTCCATCTCCATTTACATCCACTGCTCGCACCTCAGACAAATTACTTGGAGCTGCAAAATCTTCTAACTCTCCTGTATCAATAGTTTGGGGAAGTCCAGCAAAGTCACCCTCACCATCAGTGGGTAAGTTTTGATCGCGCGATCGCGCCATAATTCCCTGCACCCGATTCACTTCATCTTGAGCAATAGATTGAGCCTGAGAAACACGGCGCATTTTCACTCGGGTAGCTGTTGATAACAATAAAGGAGGAGCGACAGCCACTAAAATCACACCAATCATTACAATACTAGCAAGGACTTCTAACAGGGTTAACCCTTTTTGTGAATTGTCCTTAGCTTTGTGAAGTCGATAGAAAAAAATAGGATTCATCATCATTATTCCTCAGCATTGATGGCATCGAGTAGATTTCTGATATAGGGATCATCAACAGACAATTCTCGATAAGTTTCAGTTCGCGCATTACTAGGGGTTACAAAGCGTTCTGCAACCGGACCAGGAGGGTTATATTGCAAACCCACATCATAACCCCAATTTCGTTGAGGAAAGCCATAATGATGCCTTAAATTATTGCCTTCATTCGCATCTTCTAGACTTTCAACATCATCAGGATCTTGATTTTGCTGACTCCAAGGACCTGTACTGTAGATACTAAAGTTAAGTTGAATAAAAGAGCCTCTGATTGTAATTTCTTCTTGACTCCAATTATCTAAAAGGCGAGGAAAGTTATGAATACCACCATTGTATTTCCTGGGGAATGAAGGCTCGAAACCACTGACCAGAATTGCATTTACTTCTAGAGGTCCAGTAGGAGCAGGTGTATCATTATTACCGTCAGGATCTACTTCTTCAAAGTTTTCTGATTCTGATAGAAGCGTTATCCCATCAGCAATAATTTCAGCAGTTCGCCAACTCTCACCAGAAGGAGTCGCAAAGTCTTCATTGAGGTCAGAACGGTCGTAAAAGTCATTGTTTTCATCATCAAATTCTGATTCCTCATGTTCGTTAAAGTCCCCCTGAATATACACAGGTTGGTCAGTGATAAAGGATAAGCCAGTGGGGTCATCATCAGGATCAGGACGGCTGATATCCGCCCCATTTCTTAAACGAAAGCCATAAGGACGGCGATCTAAATCTGGATAACTATCAACAGGTTTAACACTGACACCAGTTTCATCATTAAGAGGCGGATCTTGAGTATTATTGAAGCTCATTCGACAACCATCGCTGTTGTTGCCCGCACCGCTGTCACCCTCTATCATATCAAATCCTGTTATTTCCTCTTCATCATTGCAATCTGACCAATCACTATTTCTTGGTCGTGCTATGCCATCTTCACGTACTGCATCTTCCCGGAAGGCATAAACAATGCTAGAGTTATCCTCTCCTGTCGGTAACCAGTAATCACCACCACTAACTTGATCATTTCGTAATAAGTCGAGGTCAATATCAAGCACTCGCACGGTCATATTTTCCCGACGATTGTAAAAGGCTTTTTCAAGGAAAGAAACGTAGAGTTCAGTCTCATCTGGCAAAGTAATCTTGTTAACACCACTACCTGCTGTGGGAAGAGTGAAATCACTCTCATCACGAGGACTCAGAGCCAGATCCTCAATATCATCATCACTAATTTCTTGATAAGTGACATTTCCGTTAACATCATCAGAAATGTAGTTATCTTCATCATTAATATAAGGTTCACTAGGAGGCTGAGTTCCATCACCATCATGGTCATGATCGTCAGTGGGGAATAGGTAGTAAAGGGAAGGGTATCTGGGCTCTAGTTCTTCTGATATAGCATTACAAATAATATTTCCTAATCCAAATCTTGCTCGATCAGAATTGATAAAATCGAAACCAAAAATATCTGTATTTGGATCACAGTCCATGATATACTCATCACCTTCTTCAACTTGACCAAGTGCTCCAGGAACAGTATATATGCCAGTGTCTGGATCAAAGTCATCAGTTTCTTCACTAAAAGTAGAATTAGTATTAAATCCATGTTCCCGATCACGTTGCAAAGTTAAAAATAACTCAGCTCTTGGGTTATTAACTAAGTTATCTTGATAAGCCTCTAGCACGTCACCAATATCATCCGCAGCTCCTGCATCAATTGGACTATTTTCATCTTCTGCAAAGTTGATCCAATCTTGAACTGAGAATTGACTGAAATAGTTGGTATAGTATTCGTCACTAGTTTCATCTTCAACATCATAAGGATTTTCGGTAGGACAACCATTACCATTTTCATCAAGCCCAGTGCCTTCTTCTGTACAAACTCGTCCATCTCTCCCGATAATTCCCTGACTAAAGTTATCATCACCAATGCTATTAACAAGTTGCTTTCCAACAGAAGTCCAGTCTCCTGTGCTTAACTCCTGTAAAATAGCTTCTACATCTTGGAGTTGTTCATCTTCATAGTTTTGCCTTAGAAAGTCCACATTATAAGCCAACATCCCCAAGTTACAAGTCGCAGTTTGTAAAGTAGTTTTATCAGCCAAACTGAGGTCATCATAACTACCCCCATTTAGCTGATCAACTGCACGCCGAAGGTTAGAAAAATCTCCCCACATTGTTAACTCAGGGTAGGGATGAGTAATATTCCCACCATTTTCTTGCAAAGGAGGAAATGCACCATCAGGATCACCAGCAAACTGGGCTAAATTTTGCAGTGCTTCTCGGAGGGTACTACCACTATTATTAATATCACTAGAAAAATAATCGGGAAACTCAAATTCCCAACCATTTGTTCCTTCCCCTTCAAAGAAATTGGTCACTAAAAAATCTGTCCCGTCAATGCTTATTTCATCAAACTCTGTATCGTTTCCATTTTGGTGACTGGTGAGAGCAAGACAAGCAACTGGCTCAGGATCATCAGGATCATGATTACCTTCATCCCAATGATAGACAACCCCGGATTGCACTGATGCTAAATTATCGTATTCAGAATCGTTATTATTGGGTCCTTTTCCAGGTTGATTATCGTCTGACGGGTATAAGTCATCATCGCTACCATCCCAACCGTCAGTATTTCCTAACTCTAGACGTTCTCCCACAATAATTCTTAGCCCTTCCGCGTTAGCACGTCTTTCCCAATAACCATCTAAACCAGCATTTTCAGCATCCGCAGCAGGGGGGTTATTAGTTAAGCGCTCTTCGTCCTGAATTTGTCGACCGTTATTAGTTGCAGTGACAGGCGGAAGATCTTCTGTATATTCTGGTTTCGGTCCCCAACGGTCATCAGCACGGTAAGTATCATCAACATAAGGCTGTTGAGTATCTGAATTAAAAATTCTATTGCTAATATCTTCATCGTCCCAAGCCTCATCGCGAATACTGGTATTACTATCATCATTAGGATTACGGGCGCGAGACTCATTTTCACTAATCAAACGCACAGAATCAAGGTAATACAAACTAGGATTCTCATCATATTCATCAACAGAATCGTTGTCAGGTGACAATTCTAAGTCCTTGGTGTCTCCTTCAGGCTTTTCATTAGGTCCTGGAAAAAGATCAATTCTAACTTTATTGTCATCATCATCATCATCCTGATTTGTGTTGGTATTCACTTTCATCAATTGCCCTTGATAATCAATATTCCCACCGTCATCAATAACCTGCCCCATTGTAATTTCTGATGCTTCTTCTGTATAAAAGCACGACTCAGGAGCACTGACTAAAAATAACTTTGTGGTGCTACTAACATTATTATTAAGAATTAAAGATCCTTCAGTATGGAGCGCACCATTCCAGTTAAAGTCTGATCCCGGAGTAAACTCCATATCGTACCGAAACCAAGCTCCCCACTTGTTTGCAAAATCAAGATCTCGATCTTGTTGCACTTCGATGGTACTCACCACTGGATTAACATCGCTGTTGTTGGTGGCCACAGCATCAATTTGAAAGTTTTTCCGCACCGTTGATCCTGTAATCGTAAACCAATCATCATCACCAAGAGAAAGGCTAGATAATTCAGCACAACGTTGAGCTTGACTACTACTTGCAGCAGCTAATGGACCTGAACGAACGACTAAGTTATCAGCTTTATCTCCCAATGCGTCTTCTTCTTGGTAATTTACCCCATTACTTTCTGTAAGAAGATTGATCGAGTAAGCAATTTCTTGTCCATTATTAGTTGTGTAAGACCAAGCATTATCGTCGTCACCATCATCATTAATATCTAAGCGGTTTTCTCCCTCAAAGGTATAAGGATCATCATCCTCTGCAACGACTTCCTCGCCGTCATTAAGCATCATACTATTCAAAAAAATCTCTGAAGGAACCCCAACAGGAAAACGAGGGTCTCCTCGAAACAAATACTCTAGCTTGGCTTTTGCTCTATCTACTGCAGGAGTGGCAGCATTAAAAATTTCTTGTTGCGCTTGCTCACTAATCGCTTCCTCAGCCTCTTGACCTGTGCGAATAATGAGCGTTCCCACTAATAGGCTCACCACTAATAAAACTAAGGTCGCTGTAGGAAGGACAAAGCCAGCTTTAGTTTTAATCCTTTTTTTCAGAGGAAAGAAGAAAAACTTAATTAATAAGCGGTTAATCGCTTGGGCTAAGGCTTTAAAACTGCGCCAGAGCTGACGCAAAAGACGAGGAGAACGTAACGGCATTGCTTTAAGTTAGCAAGTAACATAACAGTAATTCTAAAGGATAAGAATAACATAAAAAACTCATGAATGCTATCAAATTTATGAGTGGGTTAGGACTTTTGGCAATGGATCAAGTGGTGTTTTAATCCTGAAGATAAAGCCCGATCGCGCTATGAATACGACCCGCCGTTGCTGCTGGACGATTAATGAGTTCTCCCCCTAAATAAAGAGAAGTGGAACCGCCACCATCTAAATTTAAGGCATCGATCGCGCCGAGACGTTGTAAAATGCTGACACTTTCTCTTAAGGTGGGGCCATTGTCGCCAATCCGTTCTCCCATCGCCACTAAGAGGATTTTTCCATCTTGTTTAAGCGCGATCGCGCTACGGTGGGCTTTTTGCCGAATAAACGCATCACTAAAGTTTTCTCTTTCTGCATCTAAAACCACTTGCTGATTTTTAATTAACAAGGGGCCAGCAGCGAGAATATAAGGATAATCACTAAAAGCTGGGGGAATGGTTTGATTTTCTAGTTGTAGGGAACTGCCTTCTCTCAAACGAGACTTTAACTCAGGATTACCACGAATTGCCAACAAATAACCATTAGGGGGAATAGCAATTGACTCCCCTTGACTAACTTCAGTAATTCGTTGCACTTGGTTATTTTCCACCACAACTATGTTTTCTTTGCCATTAAGCGCCCGATAACTCCTTCCCCAAGTGGGGGTATAACGTGCCACGCCAGACTGCACATAGCCACTATTTAGCGCCTGTAAAGAAACTCTATCTTGCCCATTAATCACTAATGTTTCTTGATGACGCAACCGATCCATGATCATGCCCCCTTGATTATCCCACGCGATCGCGCCTCGATTTAAAATGGGACTAGAATACCATTCTCCCTGTTGTTTAATTGCCCCTAAAGGAAGCTGGTTATCCCGATTAAAAAAGCCCCCATTAATCGCGATCGTCACCCCAAATTCTTTCCCTAAATCAGGTAAAGACGCAATCCCTTCCATTTCTTGCTGATTTGTCCAAATGGGAGTCAGTCGCAAATCATGACGATTGGGATCAATTTCTAGCCAAGTTACCGCAAATTGGTCATCATTAACTCTAATATAATCTTGTCGCCACTCTACTCCTTGCTTCCAGCGAATAGTGCGAGGGTTGAGGGTATCTTGACGTAAATCTAAAACTAACCGCGCTGGATTAGCTAGGGTATTGACTTTTAGTTTCAGAGACTCTGGAAAATTCAGATTCAGTTCCGTTTGTCGCCCATTGGGTTTCACCACTAATAAAGGAGGAGTAATATCTTCATTTTCTTCGTCTTCTATTTCTTCAGAGGGTGGGGCAAATTTTTCACGAATATTAGATGGACTCGTAGCGCCTAACTTTAAAGTAGCTTGTTGTCGCCCTTCGCGCACTTGCCAAAGCGTGGGTTTATCTAAATCAATGACAATACGTTTTCCCCAAGATTGGTTTCCGATACGAATATCTTGGACTTGCGTTGGGGTAGTGGTAATTTCTAAGCGACCATCTTCTACTGCTAACTCTTCACTGCTTGCTCTTAAAATAGGAGTGAGATCTAAATAGCGATTTGCCCCAATATGTTCAGCATCAAGCGTATAGGGAGAATCGTCTGAAAACCACCAAACAGGCTGTTGGGCAGGGTTATTGCTAGCCAGTAATTCTAAACCCAGTCGTTGTTGAGTAGCCGCATCAGTGATACCGAGATGGGTTTGTCCATTACTTTCCCATTGTCGCCAACTCAGAGGCAATCTGTCTCCATTGAGGCTAATTTCTTCCCCTTCACGGACAACGTTTATATTAGCAGGGGATTGGGCTGTACTGACAGTTGCAAATAGAATACAGATTATCGCGGTGGTTAAGCCAAGTCCAATTTGACGTAAGGATCGATCCCATTTCATTGTTGTTATTTGTTATTGGTTATGTCGGACTATCCTAAGAGTGTACAATCAAGTTGCTAAGTTCTGAGGTGAGCGTGAGTTATTCTTCTACTATTTCAGAAAACGGTAGTATTGACGCAAAAGTATGTCCACAAGTTTCGGTGATTGTGCCAATTTATAATGAGGTAGAGAGTTTAGAGACATTAATTAGCGCGATCGCGCAAACCCTTCTTTCTACTCGCTATTCCTATGAAATTATTTGTGTGGATGATGGATCGAGAGATGGATCAATTTCCCTCCTGAAAAAATTAGCGGAAACGAGAAGTGACTTATGTGCTGTGATTCTCCGTCGCAACTATGGACAAACGGCAGCCATGGCAGCAGGGTTTAATTATGCGAAAGGACAATTTATTATTTCCCTTGATGCGGATCTCCAAAATGATCCCACAGATATTCCTCACCTGATCACAAAACTAGAAGAAGGCTATGATTTAGTAAGTGGGTGGCGCAAACACCGTCAAGATGCAGCCCTTACCCGTTTACTCCCTTCTAAAATTGCCAATTGGATTATTGGACGAGTAACCAATGTTCGCATTCACGACTACGGCTGTTCTTTGAAAGGATACCGCGCCGAATTACTGGCTGATATGAATCTATATGGAGAATTGCATCGCTTTCTTCCTGCATTAGCCTTTATGGAAGGGGCAAAAATTGCTGAGATTCCTGTTAAACATCATCCCCGATATTATGGCAGTAGTAAATATGGGTTAGGGCGAACCCTGCGAGTATTAATGGACTTATTAACCATTTGGTTTATGCAGAAATTTCTCACACGCCCCATGCACGTTTTTGGTTCTCTAGGATTAATTTCTATGGCGCTAGGGGGATTAGCTGGGGGATATTTAACGGTTTTAAAGTTTGGTTTTGATCAAAATATCGGCGATCGCCCTTTATTAATTTTAGTCGTGGTTTTACTGTTAGCTGGTGTGCAATTATTCTCTTTTGGTTTATTAGGAGAGTTGCTGATTCGCACTTATCATGAGTCCCAAGGAAGACCCATTTATCGGGTTCGAGAGGTTTTTTCTGTGAAGCGCGATTCGGTTTATAGTGATTCCAAATAAAAAACAGCAACCTAAAAGTAGTGGGAGCATCTTGCTCCCTAGTAGCAGCCAAGATGGCTGCACTACGGAACTGAATTGGAACGACTATAATAGTGGTAACGTCCTTGTAAAAAATGAATCTTTTGATTATGAACTCGATAAACAAGTCGATGTTCGCGATCAATGCGCCTTGACTAAACTCCAGAATAATCCATATATTTTAACGGTTCTGGATGACCTTTTCCTGTAAATGGATTACCATCTAAAATATCTTTAATTAAATCAAATAATTTAGCATAAACTTTTTTATTATTAATTGCCCACCAAAGCAAATCTTCCTTAAATTTGTCGTGAAAGACAGGATAAAGTTTAACAGAAGAAAGTTGAGTTTTATTTTCCTCTGAAGAAGACTGTTGTTTTTTATTTTTTCTGCGTTTCTCTTTGGACAAAATTCATTTCCTCTCCCAGTTCATCCAAAGTTTGAGTAGGAGTATCATTGTTTTCCGATTCTTCTAACGCTTCAAAAAGTCGTGACGAATTATTGCGCGATCTTAATAGATGTAAGGTAGTCATTAAGCTGGAATAATCATCTGCTGACATCAGTACCGCTTGCTGTTCACCTTTTCGGGAGATAGCGTAAACCTTTCCATCTTGTACTATCTCATCAAGAACTTTTGCAAAGTTTTCACGGATTTGAGTATAGTCGATTGTCTCTAACATATTGATCTCACCTTGCTAGCAGGCTAATTATATGTACAGTTTCCTGTACAGGCTCTATTATAACCCCCTCATATAGGCTAATACTGTTTTAAGTGATTAAAAAATTAGTTTAATAGTATCTTAATCACAAATTTCGAGCAGGCTATTTTGTATATGTAACGGTTTTACTCCTAATAAAGCTCGTTTTCTGAATAACCAGCCATGGCTGATATTTTTGATAAACGTTTAAAGCAGGTAAAGGTTCACGAAATGTTTTCGGTAACTGGTAGTTTTTGGAGGGATATTCTTTACGAATATTTGTCAAGGTATAGTAGGATTTTTCCCACACTATAAGTTGAGAGAGGATCTTCTCAAACCTTTTATAAGTCTCTTTATGTTTATCCATTAAGGCAACATACTGCATGAGCTTAGTGTAAGTTTCAATGTTTTGATGTTCCTCGTTTAAGCCAATAATGTGGCTAAGTTTTTCAAATACTGGAGTATTATTTTTAATGACTCTTACTAGCCTGTCTTGTTCTTGTAAATTTAGGCTTTGCATATACTGGACTAAAGCATCAATTGTGCGTATGGTAGAAAAGTCACTAAAGTCATATTTTTTAAATAGATAAAGCAACTCTAGCCCTAGTTCATGTGTTGCGGCTAAGTGTTCTAAGTCTTGGAAATAACTATTAAGAGCTTTTTGTCCTTGTTCTGTTTTTAAGCGCTGTTGAGATGTTGCTAATAATTTTTTGACTTCGTTAATAAAATTGTCTGTTGAAAGTTGTTGGGTCAGAATATTAAAGACTCCTTGATAAAACTCTTGTTGAGCATAGCCTCGATATTGAAATTCTGTTGCTTCAATTCTAAGAAAACTATCTTTAGCTTCAATGGCAACATTCAGCATCTGAGCCTTTTCTGCTAACCCTTGGTATCCTTCTATTCCTTTGTGAAGTTGCAAACGAATTTTTAATAGGAGGATAAACTCAGGATCAGTAAATTCTTGAGAGTCTATTTGTTCTAATAAACTTCCTACTTGAGTAATTTCTTGTAAAGCGCGATCATGCCAAGATACCGTACTTTCTGGTATAGGAGTTTTAGCAAAATGGCTCTTGACCTTTTCTAGAAAACTACGGTCTCCCCAAAGGGGTTGATTCCACCAAGGTTTTTGGGATGTAGTGTTTTGGTAGTCTTTTTTTTTATCAGATAATAACATGGCAACTCCGTATTTTTTCTAGGTATTCTTATTAAGAATACTCTTTTATTTTAGCTATTATCTAATATTTTGTGCCACCAACGTTTTCGCCACTGGCTAGTTGTTTCTAAAGTGCAATCCTGTTGCTCTTTTTGGCGACGTTTAAGAATCGTTACTACAGAATCTTCTAGAGTAAGATCACGATAGGGAATAGCAGCGCGAGTTTTTTGATGTTCGAGATCTTGTTCCGATAACGGAGGTAAATCGTCTTGTTTCCAACTAGCGACAGTAGAACGGCGGTTCATGCCCATTGTAGAAGTATAAGCCAGCCCTGCTAAATCGAGAGCAGTTCGCATAGCAGCTGCACAAGAATAGGTGGTCAGTCGCCCATTTTCGTGGAGACATTGAGCGACAAGAGCTAAAAATTCTACTGTCCAAAGTTGAGGGCAGTGGGGAGGGGAAAAGGGATCAAGAAAGATAGCATCAGCTAAAAAGTTTCTGGCGATCACTTGTTGAATGGTTTGTCGGGCATCGCCAATTAAAAGTTCTCCTTGAAAGTAGTCTTGATTCACCTGTTTTTGGTGAGCAAGGGTAGTAAGTAAATCAGGAATAGAAGATGACCAAGCATCGAGGAGTTTATAGTCAATGGTGGCTGTGGGGACACTATAGTCCAATTCCAAAGCAATGAGTTCTACCTGACAATGGGGATTAACCTTCCAAATGGTTTCAAGGGCAGAAGCAGTGTTATAGCCTAGACCATAACAAATATCAAGGAGTTTGATGGATGATTGGGCTTGAGCTTTTTGATCTAAAGCCGCGGGAATAATAAATTTTTCTTCGGCTTCTTGTTTAGCCCCCTGTTGGGAGTGAAATGTCTCTTCAAAATCAGGGGAAAAGAAGGTATAAGAGCCGTCGGAGGTAGGTTCGGGAGTAAAACTCATGATGGGGAAAGGCGAGTCTGAATAGTCGGTAAACGCACTGTAAAGCAACTTCCTTTACCGAGGGTGGAAGTAACTGTTATTTTACCACCATGTTGGGAAGCGATCGCGCTAGCAATCGGCAATCCTAGACCTGTACCGCCTTGAGATTGAGAACGCGATCGATCTGCTCGCCAAAACCGTTCAAATACTAGAGCCTTTTCTTCGGCAGAAATTCCTACCCCGGTATCAATAACGCTAATTTGACAAGAACGGGAACTAGCACTTAAACGAATGGTTACACTTCCTCCTTCTGGGGTATGTTGTAGAGCATTTCGGAGTAAATTGGCAAATAGACGATAGAGTTGCTCTCCATTGCCCATCACTTTTGCATCTTGTTGAATTTCTAAATTAAGGGTGATTCCTTCTTGCTCGGCACTCGCTTCAAATAATTCCACTAAATCTTGTAGGATGTCCTGTAATGATAGCTTTCGTCGCGAGGGAGCTTTCGAGATTTTATTGGCATCAGCACGGGCTAAAAAGAGTAAGTTTTCCACTAAGTTGCTCATTTGTTCAGTAGCACTCGCGATCGCGCTGACTTTTCTTAAATCTTTCTCGTGAAAACGTTCGGGATGATTTTGCATAATCTGCACCGAACTCTTGATCACAGCTAATGGGCTACGTAATTCATGGGAAGCATCAGCAGTAAATTGTCGTAATTGCTTTAAGTTTTGCTCAAGGGGAGAAAGGGCTTTTCGAGTTAACCATACTCCTCCCATACCTGATAAAACAACTCCTATTGTTCCTCCTGTAATTAATCCCCATAGGAGTTGTTGTTGCGACTCCTGCACTTCTTCAGTGGATTGAGAAGCGCGAATATAGCCTTCGAGGGTTGGTTCATCAGAGGTAGCGCGATCGCGAAATACCGAAATGGTATAAGAACGAATATTATGGGGAGAGGAATCCTTTGAGCGAGTATGAGAGCCGGTTTCCGGCTTGTCATCTACCGTTAAATCTCCTCGGGTGGCTAATAGTCTTCCTTGAGCATCAAACCATTCCAAACTCTGACTATCACGATTAAAGATATCTCGCCAAGGAACTTCATCTACCCGATCTAAATAATCTGTTCCCTCTTGTTGAATTCTTGTGTGAGAGGGAGTGGCAGCTTGCGCTAAAGTTAATAAATTTCGATCTAATTGCCGATGAAAACTACGACTAACAAATAGATAAGTGCCACTAGCAAAAATTGCTAAAATCGCACTCATCACCCCTAAATAGGAGAGTAACAGTCGCCAGTGAAGATCACTCACCTCTGATCGAGGCGGAAAGTTAAATTTCTTTGAGACGATATCCCAAACCATAAACAGTTTCAATTAAATCAGGGGGAGCCCCTGCTGACTTCAACTTTTGTCGTAAACCTTTGATATGTGCCCTTACTGTGTCTTCTTCAGGGCAGCTTTCAAAAGCCCAAAGATGATCTAGAATCTGGGTGCGACTAAATACTCGCGTCCCATTTCGCAAGAACATTTCTAACAAACGATACTCTTTTGGTGTTAAGGAAAGTAAGGTGTCTTTATAAGTTACTTCGCAGCGATTCGGATCAAGTTCTAAGTCTCCCCATTTTAGCGTTGAGGAATAATTGGTTTGATGACGACGCAGTAAAGCACGAGTTCGCGCAGCTAACTCTTGTAACTCAAATGGTTTAACCAAATAATCATCTGCACCAGCATCCAAGCCTACTACTTTATCTGTTGTCGTATCGCGAGCCGTTAACATCAAAACTGGCGTGGTATTTTCCTGAGAACGCAAACGCTGACAGAGGCTGATGCCATCTAGTTTTGGAAGCATAATATCTAGCAAAATTAAATCATAATGAAAAGAACTTGCTAGTTCCCAACCGGAAAGACCATCTTGAGCCGTTTCGACAGTGTAGTTTTGATCGCCTAAGTCTTCTGCAATTAATTCACTTAAACGCTCATCATCCTCAATAATCAGAATTTTCATACTATTCTCCTACCAGAGGGCAATTTTCTACTAGCATCATATATCAGTTATACAATTTAGTGATGAGGAGGAGAAATGGCAAGAATAAGATAAGTAAACTATATATAGCAATCCTAAATCAGTTGTAAATTTTTAGTTGTGATCCCCCCTTTAATTCCCCCCTTACTAAGGGGGGTGGGGGGGGATCGTAAGGTTGAGCTAGTTTTTACAAATGAGATCATATTGCTATAGCTTACCCTAGTTTATGAATTGAGGAGAGCTAGAGGAGAATTATTTATTCTTAACCTTTATGTCCTTAACTTTTATCCTTAAACATTGTCTTTGTTTTTTCTATATAATGAGGCACAGCAAAGAAGTGCTAATTCTTAAAAGTTTTGTACCTCATTAATGTAGAAACCTCTATTTCCTGTTACTGAATCGCTTCTTGAACTTGCTGTTGCAGTTCTGGGTCTTGTTGAATTGCCATAAAAATTTCCTCAAATCGCTCTACTTCTAAATCTGCATCAGTAATTGCTTGTTCAATATCGGCTTGAGCTTCTTGTTCGATTTCATTAATTCTTGCATCAACTTGCTCAAATTGTTCTTGTTCTTCTTGGCTTAACTCTTCTGATGGTTCCAGCCCTTGCTGTTGCATCTGAAACACTTGACTATAGGTTTCAATATCTAAACCCTCTTCCTCAATGGCTTGCATCATGCTATCTCGGGCTTCATTTTGAAGCGCTTGTACACTTTCAAAAGCATTAGCAAAACGTTCAATTTCTTCAGAATCGATCGATGTTTCTGGTGCTTGTTCTGGCAACGCTTCCTGTTGAGGTGTTTCTGCCTCAGGTTGACCCATATCATCTTCAGGTTCATCAAAGTCGTCTTCAGTTTCACCGAGATCATCTTCAGGTTCATCAAAGTCGTCTTCAGTTTCACCGAGATCATCTTCAGGTTCATCAAAGTCGTCTTCAGTTTCACCGAGATCATCTTCAGGTTCATCAAAGTCGTCTTCGGGTTCACCGAGATCATCTTCAGGTTCGGTAGGAGTTTCTTCTTCTGGCGCAGGATTTTCTTGTGCTATATCATCACCACAAGCAACACCCAGGGGAACAATTAAACCAATCAGTAATAGAGCAATTAATCTGGATTTCATTATTCTTCTTCCTTCAATTTAATCCTTAATTTTTTTCTTTAGAGTTTTTTATGTAATGAGGTACAGTGAGCGAATGCTAATTTTCAGTGCCCCGTTAACAAGAAGCCTGTAATTGAGTACAAATTGCA
The DNA here is from genome assembly GCF_007904085.1 of Euhalothece natronophila Z-M001. Classification (GTDB taxonomy): domain Bacteria; phylum Cyanobacteriota; class Cyanobacteriia; order Cyanobacteriales; family Rubidibacteraceae; genus Halothece; species Halothece natronophila. The sequence goes on along the minus strand of NZ_CP042326.1, from coordinate 28,585 downwards.
AGGTAAACTATGATAGCTTACCTTGCTTTATGAGTTAACGACAACCAGGGTGATTATTTAATCCTATCCAAAATTAACCCTTATTCCCAATCATCGTCTTCCCAATCATCGTCTTCCCAATCATCGTCTTCCCAATCATCATCTTCCCAATCATCGTCTTCCCAGTCGTCTTCAGGTTCACCAAAGCCATCGTCAGGTTCGCCCATACCATCATCGGGTTCACCAAAGCCATCGTCAGGTTCGCCCATGCCATCATCGGGTTCACCGAAGCCATCGTCAGGTTCGCCCATGCCATCATCGGGTTCGCCAAAGCCATCGTCAGGTTCACCGAAGTCATCGTCAGGTTCGCCCATGCCATCATCGGGTTCACCGAAGTCATCGTCAGGTTCGCCCATGCCATCATCGGGTTCACCGAAGCCATCATCAGGTTCGCCCATACCATCATCGGGTTCACCGAAGCCATCATCAGGTTCGCCCATACCATCATCGGGTTCACCGAAGCCATCGTCAGGTTCGCCCATACCATCATCGGGTTCACCGAAGCCATCGTCAGGTTCACCCATACCATCATTAGTAGGAGCTTCCTCTGGTGCTGGAGCTTCTTCTTGTGCCATATCACCGCAAGCTGCAGCGCCTAAGGGAACAATTGAACCAATTAGTAACAGAGCGATTAATCTAGATTTCATTACCTTTCCTCCTTAATTTTAGTTATTAGATATTTTCTTTGAGTGATTTATTTTAATTGAGGTACACTAACTGATTTTAATTTTTGTGTACCCCAAAGATTTACCGATAATTTCTATTGCTGGATTGCCTCTTGAACCTGTTGTTGCAGTTCTGGATCTTGTTGAATTCCCATAAAAATTTCTTCAAATCGTTCTACCTCTAAATCAGCATCAGTAATTGCTTGTTCAATATCACTTTGAGCTTCTTGCTCAATTTCATCAATCCTTGAGTCAGCTTGTTCAAACTGTTGTTGCTCTTCTTGGCTTAATTCTTCTGAGGGGTCTGCTCCTTGCTGTTGCATCCGAAATGCTTGATTATAAGTTTCAATATCTAAACCTTCTTCCTCAATGGCTTGCATCATGTTATCTCGGGCTTCATCTTGAACCCCTTGTACATTTTCAAAAGCATTCGCAAAGCGTTCAATTTCATCAGAATCAACTGATATTTCTGGCGCTTGTTGTTGGGGCATTTGCTGTTGAGGTGCTTCTTGTTGTTGTTGTGCTTCTGCAGAAGTATAGCTACCAACTAAGAAAAGAGAAGCAAGAGTTCCTATTACAATTGATGGGGCTTTCATCGGTTTATCTCCTATTTTGAGTTTGAGTAATTTGTTTTTGACTTCAAATATAAAGTTAAGATAAAAATTTGAAAATTCTAGGAAGAGAATGAGAAATCTTTGTGAGAAGCTTAAGATTATTGCCATCTCCAAAGACTCAAATTATAGTTTATCCCTTTAATCCCCTTTGTTAAGGAAAAAATAGAGGAATGTTTCTATATTTCTATCAATATTAGATATATAGCAATATGATCTCATTTGTAAAAAGTAGCTTAAGTTGCGTAGGCTGAAAGCCGTGCCGAAGGCTTCCCCCCTAACCGCCCTTATTAAAGGGGGGAACTAAAGTGGAAGTTTACAACTGATTTAGGATTGCTATAGCGGTAGTTGATTGAAATAATCTAAATGTCTGAGTTCAATAGCTTTTACCTGAAATCCCTATATAAGCAAAAAAAGGGCAGTGAAAATACTACCCTTTAGTTTTTTTTATTAGGTAAACTAGCGCACAAGCCCCTTAGAGACCATTGTCATCACCAGGATCACCAGGCTCATCTGGTTGATCTGGCATTCCTTCCTCTTCGTCAGGACCCGGTGGCATATCATCTGCAGGAGGCTCGCAAGCCGCGAGGGCAAGGGGAGAAAGAAGACCGATTGATAATAATAGAATTTGCTTAATTTTCATGGTAATTTCTTTAATTTCCTTTAACGTCTAAATTAGTTCTGCAAGATTTGTTGTACTTCCTGTTGAAGTTCTGGATCTTGTTGGATTGCAACCCAAAGTTGTTCAAAGCGTTCTAGCTCGATTCCTTCACCAGTAATGGCGTTCTCAATTTCAGTTTGCGCTTCCTGCTCAATTTCATCAATACGAGCATCAGCTTGTTGAAACTGTTCTTGTTGCTCTGGGCTCATTTCTGATTCCGCAGCTTCAGGTTGCTGTTGCTGTCGGAACATTTGATTGTACTCCTCAATAGTGAGCCCCTCTTGCTCAATTGCCTCTGCCATTTCCTGACGAGACTGATCTTGAATTTCCTGAACAGCTAAAAACGCATTGGCAAAGCGTTCTAACTCTTCTTGGTCAACATCAACTGTGCTTCCTTCAGGAGTGGCAGGCATTTGCTGATCTGGAGATGGTTGTTGTTGCTGCTCTTGAGCTTCAGCAACCATAGTAGAGCCTAACATAAAAATAGACGCTACAGCTCCAGATGCTATAATTGATAGCTTTTTCATAAGTGTCTTGATCTTTACAAATTTACTTCATATTAGAGCGCAATAAAGGAAACCGTACATATAGCCTCTACCCACGTAACAGTAAAAAATAAATGTGAAAAATCTAGGAAGATTATTTTCAAAGAGATAGCGTACTGTCTTTATAGTGATTCCAAATAAAAAACAGCAACCTAAAAGTAGTGGGAGCATCTTGCTCCCTAGTAGCAGCCAAGATGGCTGCACTACGGAACTGAATTGGAACGACTATAATTAGGACAACTAAAGCCCTAATAATCTTCGTTTCGCCGCTTGAAACTCTTCTTCAGAGAGATATCCCTTCTCTTTATGCTGAATTAATTTCTCTAGTTCACTTAAGCCTTGTTGGGAGTCTTCTACAATTTCTGCATCTTCTATTTCTTCTTCTGGCTTCCCTTCAATCACACGGGAGGCTTGTTCTTGAGATTGGAGTAACGGCTGAATTTCCCGTTCAATACGTTTGCGGAATCTTTCTAACACTCCTTCTTGGTAGGGAGTATCAAGTGTTCCTTCAATTCCAAGGAGAGTATCTCGATAGGGGTAATTCGGATCAGTATCAGGAATGTTATCCACATATTGGACAAATTGTTGGAATTTTGGACGATAATATTCTTCCCATTGTTGAGGCTGATTTTTAATTTCTGTGATGATGGCTTCCAAGTTGTCTTGGAGGGTGGTGGCGAGATCAGTTTGTCGATATAGGGTTTCTAATGCCTGTTCCCAAATTGGACTGAGAGAGGCGGTTTTTTCATAGCCTCGCATTTTATCATCATAAGTAAATTCGAGTTGTCCCGTTTCTGCATTGGAAGATAATAACTCTAAAGCAAGGGAAGGATAGAAAATATCTTGTAAGTCTTCTAAGGTATTGGCATCAGGGGGAATAATATCGGTAAAAGTGGTTTGGGCATCATTATGGAGAAATTCTTTGGCAGAGGTTGTGGCTTTAACGTAATGTTTTCGCATTTGATCTAAGCCTTCAATGAGACGTAGCGGAAAGCCAGCGTATTCACTCACAATAATAATTTCGTCTTCGGCTTGAGTGGGTTTCATTTCTGAGTTGGGGATGGCTAAATCGTTGTATAAAATTTCTTTAAATTGTTGTACTTCGGTTTCATCGGTATCGCGAAAGCCAATAATTCTGGAACTTTTTGCACTATCATCCACGTAATGGGGATCGGCTTTATTGAGTTTCAGTAAGGGAGCCGCTTGTTGTAATATTTGGTTTAAGCGAATAGAACGTTCTGAACCTCGATAGTTTTGCAGAAACCGTTTAATCACGGAATTAATAACTGTAGAACTGTGACGACCAAAAAGGGTATCAACGGCTTGATAAATGGAATTTTGTAAGCTGTCTTCGTTGATATAGTTTTCTTCTACGAGGTTAATGAGAGATTTTTCTTCCCCAATGTGTTCAGTAATTTGATCGCTAACTAAAACTAGGCGCGATCGCGCTTCTTCTGAGGGTAATAATGTCTCACAACATTGCTGGATATCTTCATCATTAAAAATGGCTTCTCCACTCATTTCATCAAAGTTCAGTTGCTTGAGTTCACTTTCTTCTTCTAAATAGTCATTTCTTAAACTATCAACGGTGCGACTTAAATTTGCCAATTCGCGCGATCGCGCTTGAACATATTCCTGTAATTGTTGAACAATTTTTAAGGCTTCTTGATTTAAAGCTAGTTCAAAGTTCTCTTGGATTAATTTATTCACTCGTTGTAACGCACCGCGAGCTTCTTCTTGAATTTTACTTCCTTTATTACCAAACAGCTTAAATTTCTGATCAATTTCGTCAATTTCTTCTTGGGTATTGCGCCAAGTTTTTTCCACTTCTTCTAGAGTATGGAATTGGTTATCTTGTCGGATTTTTTCTTCCAATTCGCGCTGATAATTATTTAATTCGCTGAATAAGGCTTCTAACCATTCTCGACTCACACGCAAGGAAAAGTTTTGATTACTGGGGGTAAGTAACCCCACTAAAAATTGATAAATTTCTTCTTTTAAGGTGGCGGTTAGCTTCGGTTGCGCTTGTTTGAGGCGAGTAATCCATTCCCCCCGTACACTTTCCGTTTCTCCGGGTTGTACTTTCCGAAATTCTTGCTTAAACTGTTTGGGAAGTTGTTGATAAAGGCGAGCGCGATCGTCAGGCTTCTTACTATTTTCATTAATTAACTTTTCTTGATTATTACGCCAACTTTTCAGGCGATCCGTAAAGCTATATTTACCATCCCGACTTGCTTCCCGTAGGCGATAGGTAAAGTTATCTTTCGCATCTAAACTTTGATGCCAACTTGCCCCCGTCATAAACTGTTCTAGTAACAAATTAACATCGGGTTTTTGTCCCTTACCATTCAGCCAAAATTCTAAAAGATTTAAACTAATTCGATTTAAGGCAATTTGGACAATGCGATCGCGCGGAAAATAAATTGCCGCTAATCCAAACGTTAAATAGCCCTGACTATTACGCCGCGGATGTTGATCCCAACCGATTAAATGGCTTAAAAAGTTATCCCGCATTCCACTCATAACAGGGGCTAATTCACTAGAAAATTCTAAGCCAATTTTATGAGCAATAACATTACATAATTTTCGCTGATCTAGAATCGTATATTCGCCACCTGTTTCACTAGAAATCAGATAAGTATAATCAAAGGGAGCGCGTTTTTCTTCTACCCAAACCAGATTTTGGGGATCATAAACTGCTTGAAATTGACTACCTGGGGTGCTATAGTAATTTAACTCTTTTAACGCTGCATAAGTGTTCGCACTTTGACTCGGATTATTACCATAAAGCTGTGGACTAATCACTAAATAACCAAAAACTTGCGCCCCTTGATCACCATAGTCTTGACGCAAACTATAAGCAGTATCAAGCACCATTCCACTCCCTGTTCCCCCACACAAAGAACCAATAATAAAAATATTTAAACCGGGTTCTAAATAAAGCCCTTTTTGTAATAACTTGGCTTCATGTCCTCGGGTTCGTTTTTCAGCAGTTTCAATCGCACTTCTAATGTTAGAATAGTTATGGAAAAATGCTAATCGTCCGACAGGGCGGATTCCTTTTGCCCCTTCTTCTACTGCTTTAATATTGCGGAGTAATTGCGGTGGAAACCAACGACCAATATGATCATAAGGACTGGATCGATCAGATTGATTTCTACGCTCTAATCCTTGAACAAAATTGGTAACTTCTTTACTACTCATGGTGGCGGAAACTTTTTCAGAATCCCGAAAACTTAAGGAAACCCCATGATAAGTATTCCCAGTGCGTAACCCTGAACTTTGGGCTGCCCCCTTATCAGTATCAATATGCGTAAAACCAATAATTGGGAGTTCGTTTAAGTCGCCATAACGATCAACAATTAATCGCCGTAACTGCATTAAAACATTTTTTCCTGTTCCCCCTAACCCAATACAGATGGTTCGCTTGACACCGCGTAAATTTCTTTCTTTCGCTTGCATAATCACTCCTCAGAATTATTAATCAATTTTAACGACAAATTCAAAATCTTTTTTATTTTCTGGACAATTGAAGCGCAGACGTTTGCCAGTAATTTTAGTTCGAGTAGTCACTTCTTTATCTTTATAAAAAATTGGGGCTTCTTGTGTCGGAATCAGATAAAGTTGATTGCGTTTGCGTTCTAGGTAGGCACGAATTTCATTCCCCGGACATTCTATATAATCAGTGGCGGAGGCATCTTGATCACCAATAGCTAAACGTTGATTAGATTTCAAGAACTTTACAGGATAATCTTCTTTCTCTTCCGCTTCTAATTCAATGGTGAGTCGCCAAGGTTTTTGCCAACTATACCAAAATCCTAACAGGGTGATGGCGGTAACGAAAAAAACCAGAACGCTTGTCGTTGGTAGCCATAATTGTTGGAAGAGATAGCGGTTGATGAAACAGACTTCTTCCCCACTGGGTGCAGGGGTGCAAAATTCTTGTAAGGTAGGGGGAATATCGACAATCGTAAGATCGTAAAATTCATCGTCTCCTGTGGGAATACGGCGCGATCGCGCTTCTCTCGGTAACGCCTCTAGCCAATCCCGTCGCAGTTGACTTTCTGAGGAATCTACATCCCGAAACGGACTATCAGCAGGGGTTTCAATCCACTCATCCCCAGTTTCAGTTTCTAAGGGGGCATCCGTTAGCCAAACCACCGCTTGTTCCCGAATGCCATCATTTTCCACCAGACGACAGTGATTTTGTTGGGCTAAAAACTGATAAGTAAATAACTCTGCATTCTGAATATCAGTATTAGCCCGATCTGGATCAGGTTCTAAAGGAATTTCTGTTAAAACCTCATCAATGTCCTCTTCGCTGGTCACTTCCCTTATATTCGTAACCTCAATGGTATCAGCAAAAGGGGCAATATAAACGGTATCCCCGCGATTAATGGCATCACGAATAATTTGCTCAATGCGTAACCGACCTTGATCATCAAGGCGCACACTGGCAGTTACATCAACAGCAAACACCACATCTCGCCCCTGCCAAAAGGCAATCCAGTTTAATGCGACCTGTTGCAGGGGATGGAGAGAATCAGAACTAGGGGTAACGGTAGAAGAACAATTATCCAAAGCGCGATCGATCAACGACTTCTTTTGTTAGTTATAGCGCATTTTCATCTAATCTATTTTAATCCGCTTCTAAAATTAATGGAACAAGAGGGTTAAAATTTAGAAGTAAGTTTAAGATAGGGATTGTTAATTATTTATTCTCAATTGGCATTTTAAACAGGAGAACCACTCTTGGGTATCGACCTTCGTAGTTACGTCTATTTAGATAGTTTACAAGCACAACACGCCGCTTATATGGGAACAGTCTCATTAGGCTTTTTACCGCTTCCGGGGGATACCTCACTGTGGATTGAAATTTCTCCGGGAATTGAAATTAACCGCATTACCGATGTTGCCCTCAAAGCAACAAATGTACGTCCGGGAGTACAAGTCGTAGAACGCCTATATGGGTTATTAGAAATTCATTCTTCGCAAAAGGGAGATGTAACCATTGCCGGACGGTCAATTTTAGACGCTTTAGGGGTTTCAGAAAAAGACGGACTCAAACCGAATGTTGTCTCTAGCCAAATTATCCGCAATATTGACGCTCATCAAGCCCAACTGATTAACCGTACTCGTCGGGGGCATATGCTATTAAAAGGAGAAAGTTTATATGTCTTTGAAGTGGAACCAGCAGCCTTTGCGGCCTTAGCTGCCAACGAAGCGGAAAAAGCAGCCAGTATTAATATCCTGCAAGTTTCCGCAGTTGGAAGTTTTGGGCGACTTTATTTAGGGGGAGAAGAACGAGAAATTATTGCCGCTTCTCACGCCGTTAAAGCTGCCATGGAAAATATACGAGGGCGTGAAGAATCAGTGCTGAGTCATCAATGATTCTAATACTAGCAGTCTGGCTGTAATGAGGATAATTGTTGAGTCCAATTTTCTAAGCGATTACCAGAAGTTTTAGACACTTCAAATGTCTTATTTACCGCTTCTGGTGCTTTAAGAATTTCTAGACATAATTGGGAAATGGTTTCTCGGCTTACTTGACCTTTTAAGGTATCTCCTTGTTCTAAATATAAATTCTCAGGTGTGGTTTCTTCGGTAAGGGCGCAAGGACGAATAATTGTATAGGGTAAGCCACTGTCTCGAATACTATTTTCTCCTGCTAATTTCCAAGTTAAAATGCCTCCTAATTGATCGTTCATTTGCACAGCAGGGGGTTCTTGACTCAGATCCAGATCGTTTCGTCCGGGACGGGTTACTCCAGCAGAACTAATCATAATAAATTGTGGCGTTTTTTCCCCTCCATAGGCTTCTATGGTTTCTATATCTAAATGAAATGTTCCCGGTTGAAAGTAAGGATTAAGCTCTTGGTTATATTCAAATTTACTCAACATTAACTGCAAGGAATAAATTTCATTTTCTTTAACAGGAGGGGCCTCATTAACGACTTTGGCGCGAAAAACAGGCTTAAATTCTGAGAAAGGAAGATAGATATCTTGCCAGGTATCTTTTTTAGTATCAAATGAACTTGCATAACCAATGCTATCCCACTTGGGGTCACAACGGAGAAAAAATTTATAACGATTGCCATCGCCTTTTACTTTTAAATAAATCCCTTGATATCCTGAAAGGTTTAATGGGGTTTCAAAATTCCGCGTCCGAACTGAGGCAAATCCCCCATTATTATCTGTGGAAACATTTCCCGAAAAAATTCCTCGCTGATCATTAACCGAAAAGCCACTAGCACTTACGCCGCCCATGACGACATCATCTAAGGCTCCCCAAATTGCTTTCATTTCTTCATTGGCATTTCTAAAGTCAAATATGGGCTGAAAGGAGGGATCGCGAAGAGAGTTTGAGGCAAGTTCTACCAAATTTTTGATCCCTTTGTATTCCACTGCTTCGGGGGTTGATTCGGCTACTTCGGGTTCGTAAAATTTTACTCCTTGATAATATTTTTGACGATCAGGAGTATCACCTTCTACTGGTTGAATGCGAGTTCCTGTACAACAAATTACTGCCGTGACGTTTTTCATTAGTTCTGGTTTTAGGCTTTCTGGAATGGTAATATCGCCTTCATAAAAGTCATCCGTACTCCCGAACTGAATTCGGGAGCCTGCGGATGACCGTTGGTCAGAGATTACGCCTTCCTCAAGGGAAGGCGCCTGCTCTGACCGTTGATCTAGATTTTCTCCTAAAATGGTCTGAGCGCGATCGATGCTTCTGACTAAAGCACGCACGGGATAATTTTGTTTTTGTAATTCTCTTACTACTCGTTTTCCGACACCTCCAGTTGCTCCTGCCACTAAAATTGTTCCCGTTTTTGAGGGCTTAAATTCAGGGGTTTTTGTTGATTGATTATCTAAAATCATGGCTTTTACTCCGGGGATTTTGCTTAAAAAGGGGATGACATCAAAATAGGTTAAAGTTTGAAAAAAACGAATAATATTCCAAGATTTTTTTTGGCTCATAATGCTTGGTGTTACTCTCTTTTTTTGATATAATGGGGGTAAACTGGTGACTAGCAAAAAGGGAGTTGATTGTTAATTGCTCAGGGGCTAGTCAGTAAATAGCAACTAATATTACTGTAACGAATGGTGGAAGAAGCGACGAATCAATCGGAAATGAAGTATGGGGAACGGGAAATTGCTGAAGGGGAGTTGATTACTTTTCCGAACCCGCGTCCGGGGCGACGTTATAATGTTGATATTAATTTGCCAGAGTTTACTTGCAAATGTCCTTTTTCGGGTTATCCTGATTTTGCGACGATTAAAATTCGCTATATGCCCGATCAGTCAGTGGTAGAGTTGAAGGCGATTAAGCTCTATATTAATAGTTATCGCGATCGCTATATTTCCCATGAGGAAGCAGTTAATCAAATTTTAGATGATTTTGTCGCTGCTTGTAATCCTTTAGAAGTGACGGTGACAGGAGACTTTTCTCCACGAGGAAATGTGCATACTGTGGTAGAAGTCCATCACAAACAGCCTCGGGTGTAAGCCTCTAGGAAAACTCTTGTACTGGGAAACGTTCCATAGCTTGGGTTGCAGTTCTGGCACTGTCTTTTAAGGAATTAGTTAGATAAGGAACATGAGGAATTTGAGAGAGGAAATCTCGTGTCCGCCGTAAAATTCGGACTAAGTCTCCTTCGTCTAAGTTAGTGCCTTGACATAATTCATACCACTCTTTTCCTTCTACCCACTGTTCCACTAACCCGATTAAATCAGGTTCTAACCAGAGGGGAATTGCAACGCGGTATCGTCTTTGCACTTGGAATAATTCTCGACGGAGACTCCTTAGTTCATTCAATGCGTTCATTACTTCTAAGGGGGGTGGAAAGTCTGTCTCACTGTCAGGACGAGGGGTTTCTGTAATTAAAGCACAGGCGGCAGCTGCTAAATGAGAAGGGGAGAGTTGATCTAAATATCCAGAGCGTAGCACAAGTGCCAACCACAGTTCATTATCGCCGCGAATAGTAGCGGCAGTTTCTCCTAGGGGAGTAGGTTGATGATAGTTATCTAAGCCTTGAAAAGTTTTTAAAACTTCACAAATGTTGAGAAATTCTTGCCAGTGTTGAGATTGGTTTTCTCGGGTGTTAGCCTGGTGTTTTTGCAGTTCCTCTACACATTGGCGACGACGATTATAGGTTTTTAAGAGTTGCTTGGGCTGTCCCCATTGTTGCAGCGGATGATCTTTGAGTTGTTGTTGGAGATTGGCAATTTTGGCTTGTTGGGCTTCCACTTCTGGGGAATCTAGATTAGGAGGGGTTCTTGCTTTTAATTTTTCAGCAATTTCCCCTGTTATTTCGTTACCGCGACGGCGTTTGCCGGGCTTCAATTCTAAGTCCCGTGGTGGTTGGAGATCACTGATTTTGGCTTGGGAAACAAGGGTTTCTCCGATCGCGCTGACATCTCTTTCTGTTGCCACATACCAGCGATTATCTTCGGCAAGGCAAATTAAGAGAGAGGATTGCCCGGGACTGGGTTGACGATCCACTAACACTGCGGGCATCGGAGTGGCTACGGTGACATATTTTCCTTTCAGATAGAGTAAATCACCGCTGCGAATCTCGGCAAGGGCAGCATTTAAAGCGGGAGCGCGATCGCGCTGGGCTTGTCTTTCTAGATACTTAAGAATCCGTCGCTCTTCTTTAAGATGGGCTTGCAGTTTTTCGTACTGATGAAAGTATTCTCGGGGAATAGGAGCAATTTCCACATCAATGCGAGCAATATCTTGGGTTAACTGCGCGATCGCCTTTTGTTCTGGAATTAACTTTTGATTGGCTAAATACTGAGCAAAACTACGCTGTAATAATGATTTCGCTTCTTGAATTGTCTGGCGTTGTAATAAATTTAGCACCATACCATAAGTAGGCGTAAACTGGCTAACGAGGGGATCAGCCTCTTGGGTGGCTAAATAGGCCGCCTCTTTTGCCCCTTCAAAGCGAGTTTGCACACAGACCACATTTCCCCGTTCATCCATGCCTCTACGTCCAGCCCTTCCTGACATTTGTAGAAATTCTGAAGCCCGTAATAAACGATGTCCTTGATCAGTTCGTTTGGATAAAGAGGAAATAACAGTGGTTCTGGCAGGCATATTAATTCCAGCAGCAAGAGTTTCTGTGGCAAACACAACTTTCACCAAACCGCGAGTAAATAACTCTTCCACTAAGCCCTTCCAAGCCGGTAAAATCCCAGCATGATGCGCGGCAATTCCCCGCCGTAGCGGTTCCACTTGGGCAGCCCTTGCCCCCTCTGGATGCTTGTGTAAAAATTCTTCTAGAGCGCTTTGAATTTGCTCGCTTTCTTCGGCAGTGACTAAAGAGAGAAAGTTTAATTGCTCTACTGCTAAATCACAACCGCGACGACTGAAAATAAAGTAAATGGCTGGAAGTAAATCTCGTTCTGCGAGTTGTTCCACTACCGTTCCAATGTCAGGGCAATCTGACTTACTAACGCGATTTTTTCCTCCTTTTTTCTTCGGTTTGAGGCGAGAATTGATCTTCTGTTTCTTTTGATCCAGTAGAGGAAATAGTCCTTTAGGGTTGCTAAAGTAAAATTCTAAGGGTACAGGGCGAAAATCTGATTTAATTAGTTCGGTTGCCCCATGAATTTCATTAATCCAGTCAGTGAGTTGTCCAGCATTAGCAATGGTTGCTGATAAGGCGACTAATTGAATTTCTTGAGGACAATAAATAATTGACTCTTCCCATACTGTTCCTCGGTTGGGATCATTCATGTAGTGGCATTCATCTAACACCACGGTTTCCACATTTTCCAGAGACGTTCCCACTGCCCCAATCGAGGTTCCATAGAGCATATTGCGGAAAATTTCCGTTGTCATTACCACCACCCCGGCATTGCGATTGACAGAAATATCCCCTGTCAGGAGTCCGACTTGTTCCGACCCAAATTGTTCTTGAAAATCTCGCAACTTTTGATTGGAGAGGGCTTTTAAGGGTGTGGTATAGAAAACTCGTTTTCCTTTGGCAAGGGCGCGATGGATAGCATACTCTCCTACTAAGGTTTTACCTGAACCGGTAGGAACTGAGACAACTACAGACTTGTCTTGTTCTAAAGCAGCGATCGCGCGAACCTGAAAATTATCTAATTCAAAGGGAAAGAGGGTGCTTAAATCTAATGTGGAATTGATGGGAAAAACACTCACGCTAGGTTCTACTAATAACAATAGGCTTAATTATATCTAGGGTAACAATTTACCTTAATTTTCCCATCCTACCGATAAGTTATCCCGAACGCGAATTATCCCCCCTGTAATAACTTCAGCACAGACACCACCGCGCCATTGTTGATTTAGGGCTTCTTTTAATCCTAAATACACCTCATCCATTCGTTCGCAGGGCTTCGCTTCAAAGAAAATCCTTACCCGACATTCTCCCAGCCGTAAAATTCGTTTGCGACTATGGGCGAGATCAATCCCCCAGATCATAATGTTTGCCCGTCTTTGCCAAGGATCAATCCTAGTTCCTAATTCAGTATTAACTTTTTCCCAAGCATCAGCATCAATGATGGTAATTTGACGGCGACCTCCCTGATCAGCATTGCCCACTAATCCTTGTCCTCGGATCATTTTGGCTTCTGACACAGCATCCATGGGACCACCCTTAAATCGTTTGATCCAGATTGCCTCTATTTGTCCTTTTTCCGCCATAAAAACTCTCTCCTACTACAATTTTAATCAGTAGGAGAGATTACAATTATATCTATTACTCAAATTCAGGGGTTGAGACTTGTTCGTCCTGTAGCTCATCAGAGCCTTTTAAGTAGCGATCTTTTGCACCAATAATGGGTTTTGCTAGCAGTAATAGAGAAATCAAGTTAGGAGCTGCCATTAAGCCATTCATAGTATCAGCAATCCCCCAAACTAACTCTAAACCGCCGATTGCACCCACAAAGATAAATCCTAAAAATAAGACTCGATACCCGATAACGACGCGAGAACCGAATACATATTCCCAACTTTTTTCACCGTAAAAATTCCAAGTAAGCATGGTGGAATAGGCAAATAAGACAATACCAATGGTAATAATCCAACCGCCAGCACCCGGTAAGGCAGCATCAAAGGAGGTAGAAGCAAGAACCGCGCCTGTTTCCCCTGTTCCTAAACTACCCGTGACTAAAATAGGCAGAGCAGTCATGGTGCAGACAATAATTGTATCAATAAATACTTCCCAAATTCCCCACATTCCTTGACGGGCTGGAGTATTTTTAGCTTGAGCATGGACAATGGAAGTTGCCCCTAATCCTGCTTCATTGGAGAAAATCCCACGAGCAAACCCAAATTGTACTGCCATTCCCACAGCTGCTCCTTCAAAACTACCAATGGCTTCACTGGGATTAAAGGCATAGTAAAAAATTGAACCAATGGCTGCAGGGATAGCTGGTAAGTTCAGCACAATGATGATCAGGGAAGCTAACATATAAAGGATCGCCATAAAGGGAACAATTTTTTCCGTGGTTTGGGCAATGCGAGTAATTCCCCCGAGGGTTACTAAGCCGACAAAGATCAGTAAGACAATGCCAACCGCAAAACCTGGGATATCTAAGCGATCTTGTAATTCTGAGGCAACCGTATTAGACTGCACCATATTGCCAATGCCAAAGGCGGCAAACCCAGATAGGATGGCATAGAGAACTGCTAAGGGTTTCCATTTTTGACCTAAGCCATTTTGAATGGAATACATCACCCCGCCAGATACTTCTCCTGTTTCAGGGTCAATTTCTCGATATTTCACTGCTAGGGAGGCTTCTCCAAACTTGGTGGCCATTCCTACTAAGGCAGAAATCCACATCCAAAAAACCGCCCCGGGCCCTCCTGTCGCGATCGCGGCACTAACTCCTGCAATATTGCCAACACCAATGGTTCCAGCCATGGCTGAACTCACTGCCTGAAAGGAGGTAATTGCCCCAGCTTCGCCACTTTGTCTGCGAGTAAAAAATGTCCCAAAGGTTTCATTCCAAGCGGTGATTAAATGGGTAAACTGAAAAAAGCGGAGGCGAATGGTTAAATAAAGCCCTGTCCCAATTAACAGAACCATAAAGGGAATTCCCCAAACCACCTCATTAACCGCATCATTAATGTTCTCAATAATTTCTACCATGGGTTTAAGTCTATTTTGCTAAGTGATTTCAGTTTTTATCAGCAGAATCATGTTCAAATTGCTTCATTGCTAGCACGGATTATAAGACTTAAACTGTTAATTTGGAAACAAAATCCCTTAAACTTCCTTAATATACTCCTGTAGCGCCTTCACATCTAATGATCCTGACTTTAACGCCCGAATTGCTGCCACATTTGCTTTTGCACCAGCCATAGTGGTTACCATAGGAATTTTATAAGCAAGGGCGGTACGACGAATTAATTGCCCGTCGGTTTGGGCTTCTTGACCAGTAGGAGTATTAATAATGAGTTGGATATTGCGATTTTTAATGGCATCGAGAACATGAGGGCGACCTTGATGCAGTTTTAGTAATAATTCTACTTCTAATCCTTCTGCTTCTAAGGCAGCTTTTGTTCCTTCTGTGGCAATAATTTTAAAGCCTAATTGGATAAAGTCTTTCACAATGGGAATCAACAGTTGTTTATCCCGATCATTGGTGGAAACAAACACCGTTCCTGATAAGGGTAAACGTTGACCGGCTGCTAATTCTGCTTTAGCAAAGGCTTTTCCAAATTCATAATCAATCCCCATTACTTCTCCCGTAGAACGCATTTCTGGCCCCAGAATGACATCGGTTTCAGGGAACTTATCAAAGGGAAATACCGCTTCTTTCACGGCAATATGCTTGGGTTTCGGTTCTGTGGTGAAGTTTAATTGCTTTAGGGTTTTCCCTGACATTACAAGGGAGGCAAGTTTCGCCAGAGGAAATCCTGTAGCTTTGGAAACAAAAGGAACGGTACGAGAGGCGCGAGGATTGGCTTCTAGGATATAAACCATATCACCTTGAACAGCAAACTGGATATTCATTAAGCCCACTACTTTTAAGGCTTTGGCAAGTTGGGTAGTTCCTTTACGGATGGTATTGATAACTGTTTCTGGGAGAGAGACATAGGGAAGAGAACAAGCTGAGTCGCCAGAGTGAACCCCTGCTTGTTCAATATGTTCCATAATGCCGCCGATGACCACGTTTCCTTCCTGATCCGCGATCGCGTCCACATCAACTTCGATCGCGTTTTCTAAGAATTTATCAATTAAAATCGGGTGTTCGGGTTCTACCTGCACGGCAAAACTCATATAATGTTCTAATTCTTGGTCAGAATAGACAATTTCCATGGCACGACCCCCCAACACATAAGAGGGACGCACCACCACGGGATAGCCAATTTTCCCAGAAATAATGAGGGCTTCATCATAACTTCTTGCTAGCCCATTGGGAGGTTGATCAATCACTAATTCTCGTAAAATCTGTTCAAAGCGTTCTCTGTCTTCAGCAATATCAATAGAATCAGGAGACGTTCCCCAAATTTTCGTGGGAATGGTATCTTGATGCCGATGTAAATACTCTTCTAAGGAAACTGCTAATTTTAAGGGGGTTTGTCCGCCGAATTGAATAATAATTCCCCGTGGGCGTTCCACAGCAATAATATTAAACACATCTTCCCGAGTTAAGGGTTCAAAATAAAGGCGATCGCTGGTGTCATAATCAGTAGAAACGGTTTCTGGGTTGGAATTAACCATAATCGTTTCATAGCCTCCCTCTCGCAGGGAAAAAGA
Source organism: Euhalothece natronophila Z-M001 (assembly GCF_007904085.1). Taxonomy (GTDB): domain Bacteria; phylum Cyanobacteriota; class Cyanobacteriia; order Cyanobacteriales; family Rubidibacteraceae; genus Halothece; species Halothece natronophila. Next base: position 12,323 of record NZ_CP042326.1, on the reverse strand, counting down.
GGCATGACAGCAACAATAGTCAAACTCAATCCCCTGTCCAATGCGATTGGGTCCACCGCCTAAAATCATCACTTTTGGCTTTTCTGAAGGGATAACTTCTGATTCTCCTTCTTCGTATGTAGAGTAGTAATAAGGGGTAAAAGCTTCAAATTCGGCGGCGCAAGTATCCACCATTTTATAAACCGGGAAGATATCTAGTTCTCTGCGCTTTTGTTCTACATCTCCTTCCCGCGTATTAGTGGCAAAGGCAATTTGATAATCACTGAAGCCTAGCTGTTTAATTTCTCGCATCTGTGGGGCTGTTATTGCCTCTAGTGGTGTGGCTTTTAAGAAGGCTTCTCCCTCAGCAATTTCTTGGAGTTTGTGCAGAAACCAAGGATCAATTTGGGTTAACTTATGGATATCTTCCACTGTCAGGCCTAATTGAAACCCGTGGCGGATACTAAACGCGCGATCGGGGGTTGCTGTGCGTAAGCTAGCTTGAACTTGATTCAGAGAGGGGAGTTCTTCTTCTCGGTCACATCCCCAACCATAACGCCCAGTTTCAAGGGAACGCAGTGCCTTTTGGAAAGATTCACAGAAGGTGCGCCCAATTGCCATTGCTTCCCCCACCGACTTCATCTGCGTGGTTAAATTAGATTTCGATCCCGGGAATTTTTCAAAGGTAAAGCGAGGAATTTTTGTAACTACATAATCAATAGTCGGTTCAAAGGAGGCGGGAGTTTGCTTGGTAATATCGTTGGGAATCTCGTCTAGGGTATAACCGACTGCTAACTTGGCAGCAAATTTAGCAATGGGAAATCCTGTGGCTTTGGAGGCTAAAGCAGAAGAACGAGACACGCGAGGATTCATTTCAATCACCACTACTTCCCCATCCACAGGGTTAACCGCAAACTGAATATTCGATCCCCCAGTTTCTACGCCAATTTCCCGAATAATTTGTTTTGAGTAATCTCGTAGGCGTTGATATTCTTTATCCGTCAGAGTTTGCGCTGGTGCGACAGTAATAGAATCTCCTGTATGAACCCCCATGGGATCAAAATTCTCAATGGAACAAATAATGACGACATTATCCGCTAAGTCGCGCATTACTTCTAACTCGTATTCTTTCCAGCCTAAAAGAGAGCGTTCAACGAGAATCTGAGAAACAGGGCTAGCATCAAGTCCTAATTGGGCTTTTTCTTCAAATTCCTCTTGATTATAAGCAATACCGCCACCACTTCCCCCAAGGGTATAAGCTGGACGAATAATAATGGGATACGTGCCAATTTCTTGTTGCGCGATCGCGCGAGCTTCTTCTAAACTAGCAGCAATGCCTGAAGGACACACAGGAATATTAATCCGTTCCATGGCTTGCTTAAATAATTGGCGATCTTCAGCCATACTAATAGCTGGCAATTTTGCGCCAATTAAATCCACATTATAGGCTTCTAATACCCCTGCATTGGCTAAATCCACCGCCACATTTAACGCTGTCTGTCCCCCCATCGTGGGTAAAAGGGCATCGGGGCGTTCTTTGGCGATAATTTTTTCTACCACATCGGGAGTCAGGGGCTCAATATAGGTGCGTTCCGTCGTTTCCGGATCAGTCATAATGGTAGCTGGGTTAGAATTAACCAACACCACATCATAGCCTTCTTCTCGTAGGGCTTTACAGGCTTGGGTTCCGGAATAGTCAAACTCGCAGGCTTGCCCAATGATAATGGGGCCAGCGCCTAGAACTAGAATTTTTTGGAGATCAGTACGACGGGGCATATTACGCTTAGAACAGAGTTGCAATCGACATTATTGTATAGTACAAGCGTCCTAAAATGTAATTGAGTTGAAAAATTAATTTTCTTTAGAGCTAAGAATTGCCCTGCCTTTTTCATACATTAAGAAGGTAAAAATAAGTACGCCCATTTGGGTTCCTGCTAAATCGTGTAAACTGTGAAAAATCGCATTATAAGCCACTTGAGGATTAGTATAAGGATCGCCTCCTAAGGTGGCTAAGAGGGCAATAAACATTAAATTAACTCCCACTGAAAAGAAAGGAACTAATAAAATCTTCCAAGAAAAAATTAATTGATAACCTCGATAGGTGATTACAGCGAAAATTAAAGCTAGGGTTAAATAAAGTGGAATTTTATAACTAGGATTATTAGCTTGTTCCCCCAGAGGATATAAAATAGAAGCAGTTAATAAACTAAGAGCAAATAAGACATTGAGTAATTGAGCGTTTCTAGTAACTTCTCTAACTAAACTATCAGCCCATAACGCAAAGGCAATAATCAAAAACAGATAAAACAGAAAATTAAGACCTGTAAATTCATTTTCGTAATACCAACATTGGGTAACATGAGAGCCAATTTCAGACGCGATCGCGACCATGATTAAGGCTAATCCTAATTGACATTTAAAAATCCTTTGTAAGGAGTGACTGAGCAAGTTTAAAGTTTTATAAAAAACCTGCATCGTTATAGGAATAATAACAAAAGGAAGAAGATGAGTCATAACCAATAAAAACTTCCACCCGCCAGTGATACAAGTTCGATTGGGATCAGGAGTAACACCACTCGGCAAACTTGTTAAAATATAACTTAATGCGGTTAAGCCAATTAGTAAAATTAAAACCTTAGTATTAATAAAGAAATTAGCCAGATCATTATTTCGCTTCATTTTTTATTCTTTATTCAATAAAATGCTATTGCTATTATAAGGATAACTAATAATACTTTTAGTTACTTCCTTGATATGGTATTATTTATCTTATGATGTATGGTATCAATAATAATCATGTCCGAGATTAAGCTAATTGTTGGTTTAGGAAACCCCGGAAATAAATATGATAAAACTCGCCATAATATTGGTTTTGAAGTAGTGGATAATTTAGCTAAAAATTGGCAATTAGATTGGAGTAAAAATAATCGCTTTAAGGGGTATTATAGCGAAGGTGCTGCCCCAAAAATTGGCAAAATACGGTTACTGAAACCTCTAACTTATATGAATAATTCAGGACAAGCGGTGCGAGCAGTTTGTGATTGGTATAAGTTTTCGCCAGAGTCAGTTTTAATTATTTATGATGATCTTGATTTACCAGTAGGGCGGTTGCGTTTACGGAGTTCGGGATCAGCAGGGGGACACAATGGGATGAAATCAATTATTTCTCACTTAGGCACTCAAGATTTTCCCCGCTTGCGAATTGGGATTCAAAAAATTGACGGTAGTAAAGATACAATTGGTCACGTTTTAGGTAAGTTTTCCCCTGAAGAACAGCCTCATATTAATGAAGCCCTAAAAGTTGCTCCCGATGTAATAGAAACGGTGCTAATAAAAGGGATAGAAAAAGCGATGAATCTTTATAATTAAGGGAAGTTTACGAGTGATGGCTTAAACACAATTTCCGAAAATGATCACCGCGCTGTTCAAAGTTGTCATATTGATCAAAACTGGCACAAGCGGGAGAAAATAACACCACAGAACCCTGTTTTTTCTCGGCCATTTTAACGGCAGTCTTAACAGCATTATTCATGGTTTCTACTTCCTGATAAGCCTGATATCCAATTTCCTCTAAGCGTTGAGCAAACTTAGAAGAAGCTTCTCCAATGAGTAACACAGCTTGGGCTTTTTCTTTAATAAGATTAAACCATTCCTCATCGTTACCGGTTTTGGCTTGCCCTCCTGCAATGAGAATAACAGGACTGGAAACGGAAGATAATCCCACCCACGCAGCTTCATAATTAGTGGCTTTGCTGTCGTTAATAAAGGAGACTCCGTTAATTTCGCAAACGGGTTCGAGGCGATGGGGAACGCCCTTAAAATTAATAATACTTTGCGCGATCGCGCTTTTGTCTAATCCTGCTAAACGGGCTGCGCCAATGGCTAATAGTAAATTTTGTAGATTATGATCCCCCACCATGGGAAAGTCACTAACATTAATGATTTTTTCCCCATAGGCAATAACTTCCCCGTCTTCAATATAAATGCCTTGACTGGGTTCACCAATTAATCCCTCTAACCCTTTAATACTTGTCCAATGCACATTTGACCAATTTTCTTCTGCTAAACTGCGGAGATAGGGATCATCGCCATTAATAATCTTAAAGTGAGCGCGATCGAGCAGTGATTTTTTGATTTGAAAATAATTTTCAAGGGTGTAGTGACGTTCGAGATGATCGGGGCTAAACGTTGTCCAAATGCCAATCTCTGGGGCAAGTTGTTGCGATGATTCAATTTGATAACTACTAATTTCAGCAATAATCCAATCCCAACTGCTATCTTTTAAGCACAACTCACAGGCAGCGTCCCCAATATTGCCACAAGCAGGGGCATTTAAGCCACTGCCTTGAAATAATGCCGCACAAAGAGCAGTTGTGGTGGTTTTACCATTAGTTCCGCTAATGCCCACCCAAGGAATATCCTTTAAACTACGCCAGGCCAATTCAATTTCCCCATAAACAGGAATATTGTATTCACGGGCGCGGACTAACAGGGGAATATCCCAAGGAACACCAGGACTAGCAATAATCGTGTCAACGGTTTTTACTTCCTCAATCGTGGGAGTATCATTGAGTTTGACAGTAATCCCTTCTTGTGCTAGGCGACGCTGAGTTTCTTGGAGAGAGGGAGTGAGGTTGCGATCGCTGATTATTACTTCCCAACCTTGCTTTTTTAAGACACGGGCAGCCGCAATTCCAGAGCGTCCTAAACCAATTACGTATGCTTTCATTCCTCGGTAAGACTCGTTAGTGATGGTTGGTTGTGGGTTTTCCCTCCTCCTTATTGATTAAGAAGAAGGGAGAAAGAAATTAGCCCACCGGCTGCAGTTGTTTATTAGCTTCACCGACAAGGATATTGCCTTCGTCATCAGCATCCACGCGAGCCGTCTCCCCTTCAGAAATGTCTCCTGAGAGAATCGCTTGAGCTAAGTTATCTTCCAACAACCGCATCAAAACTCGACGTAAAGGACGTGCGCCATAACTGGCATCATAGCCTTCTTCAATTACCCGTTCTTTAAAGCGATCGCTGACTTCTAACTCAACCCCTTGTTGTTCTCGTAACCGCGCACTGATTTCTTCTAAGAGTAAATCGGCGATTTCCACAACTTCCTCTTTTTCCAGTTGACGGAAGACAATCACTTCATCAACACGGTTAAGAAACTCAGGACGGAAGTAGTTTTTCATTTCCTCTTGAACTCGATTCCGAATCCGAGTGTATTGGTTATCCTCTTCCGTATCTAATTCAAAACCAAGTCCACCGCCACCTTTTTCAATCACTTTTGAGCCAATATTGGAAGTCATGATCATCAAGGTGTTTTTGAAGTCAACTTGTCGCCCTTTGGCATCGGTGAGATGCCCTTCGTCTAGAACCTGTAAGAGGCTATTAAACACATCAGGGTGGGCTTTTTCAATCTCATCTAATAATACCACCGTATAAGGACGACGACGGATTTGTTCTGTTAATTGTCCGCCTTCTTCATAACCCACGAATCCTGGGGGAGAGCCGATTAACTTAGAAACACTTTGGGGATCCATATACTCGGACATATCTAAGCGAATCATCGCCTCTTCATCCCCGAACATATATTTTGCTAAAGCCTTGGTTAATTCGGTTTTACCCACACCTGTTGGCCCAGAGAAGATAAAGCTCGCAATGGGTCGATCTTCGTCTTTCATGCCCACACGAGCGCGACGAATTGCCCGAGACACCGCACTGACAGCTTCACCCTGTCCAATAATTCGTTCATGGAGGGTATCTTCAAGATTTAACAGCAATTCAGACTCGGCTTGGGTGAGCTTAGTCACAGGAACGCCCGTCCAAGAGGAAACAATCGTTGCTACTTCTTCTAAGCCCAAAATTGGCATTTGTTCACTATCGGTGGTGATTTCGGCGGCTTGTTCGTCATCATTAGATTTTTCTGCCATGGACTGACTTAAATGTAAGCGTGAGCCAGCTTCATCAATAATATCAATGGCTTTATCTGGCAGGAATCGATCATTAATATAGCGATCTGATAACTTGGCAGCCGCTTCGAGAGCTTCGGGGGTAATTTTAATCTTATGATACTCTTCGTAAGGCGCGCGAATACCTTTGAGAATTTCGATGGTTTCATCAATTGAAGGTTCATCCACCATGACAGGTTGAAAACGCCGTTCTAACGCCGCATCTTTCTCGATGTACTGGCGATACTCATCCATGGTGGTTGTTCCCACACATTGTAATTCTCCACGGGCTAAAGCGGGTTTCAGGAGGTTTGCCGCATCCATTCCTCCTTCCATGGCACCACCGCCGATGAGAGTATGAATTTCATCAATGACCAGAATAATATTGCCAGCCTCTTGCACTTCTTTGACAATTTTCTTCAGGCGTTCTTCAAATTCACCGCGAAAACGAGTGCCAGCAACTAATAAGCCCATATCAAGGCTATAGACTTCCTTATCTTCTAGAGATTCAGGAACATCCTTACGAACAATGCGCTGGGCAAGTCCTTCAGAAATTGCTGTTTTCCCCACCCCCGGTTCTCCCACTAAGACTGGATTATTTTTGGTGCGACGACCTAAAATTTGGATGGTGCGTTCAATTTCTTGGTCGCGTCCGATGATGGGGTCAATTTCTTCATTTCTAGCGCGATCGGTTAAATTGGTAGCAAAAGACTTTAAGCCCTCACTTTGTTGCTGTTGCTGCTGATTAAAGCCAAATCCCCGTTGACGACCTTCTCCTCCCATAGTAGCAGCGGCAGGCGCAGAAGGTTCGTCATTGCCTGAGTTAGGATTGTCTAGGGCTTCTTGTAATTGGTTAGCTACTTGTTGAGGTTCTACCCCTAATTGGTTCAATACCTTAGTAGCCACTCCCTCTTCTTGAGTCATTGCCAGTAAAATATGTTCAGGCAGAATGGTCTCCTGAGATTTTTGCCGAGAAATTTCAAGAGCTTGTTCAAAAATACGCTTGGCTCGGGGGGTAAAGGGAATATTCGCTGGCACATTATCTGAACCTGAACCCACTAATCCTTCTACGATTTGACGCGCATCTTGGAGTTTTACCCCCAACTGATTTAAGATTTGTGCTGCCTCACTGGTTCCTTCGGCAATGATCCCCAGCAAGACTTGCTCACTGCCTACCAGATTTTGCTTCATCCGTCGGGCTTCTTCTTGAGCAAGAACAACTGATTTGATGGCTTTATCAGTAAAATATTCAAACATAGTTTATACGTTATAGCTAGACGACTTTCTTAACTTTTCTTATCTATTGGTTTCACTTTATCCTCTATTATTAAGTATTTACAATGGGAATAGCCGTAACCCTAGGGGGGAAATTTACGGCTAGATATCTTCAGATTTATCAAATTATGACTCAATCGTCTGGAAATTGCCAGCAACGAATTTGCTCAAGGTTTTTGCTTCCACATTGATAACAAGTTACTTCTGGCTCAGAGTTAACCCATTCTTCGTCACAGTTTTTACAGTGGATTAGTATATTGTTACTATCGGCAATTCTAATTTTGCTCTGCCATTGCTGGATTAAAGAATTGTTGTTTGTCATCTTCAAACAAGTTGATAGTAGGATCTAAGTGTCTCAATCTAATAAAATAGCAGAGTTATCGCAAAATCACAGGTTCAAAACGCCGCCATTTATGGCGTTAAAGTGCTAGAACATGGGGCTTGGTTTGCATAGTTGACAGAACCGTGATTGATGATATAATTCAACACAAGCAGTTAAAAGTTTTATTAAAAAGCTGCTGATTTAGTTTTTTGAAGTTAGTTAAGGACTTTATAAGGAATGGAAACCGCTGGTAGTTGTAGCCAAGCTGCACTGCGAGACTCCCTCACCGAGGATGAGGATTCTAGTCGAAGTAGGGGCTATGGCCAGTGGTGGCTCAGAACTTTGAATGTCTGCTTTTTCGCCCAAATGTGAAGATAGCAGGTTCATCTCTGGTCACTACTGGGCATAGTGGCTGCGAAAATAAGGAGATGAGCCGAGAAAGTAATAGTTATTTTTTCGGAAATCAGACTAGAACACCTCTTTGTCGCGACAAACATTATAGTGTAACACTCAGGTCTTTTCTTTGGCTTGATTCAGTCCTTGTCGTTGTGAGGGCTCTTTACGCTTAATCAAAGGACATTCCCTATTCTCTCAAGCTAGGGAAATCGTGTCTCATTGCTTGATATGGTGCTGAGAGAGAGGGAGTCGGTGGTTAACATTAGGATTCCTTTGTGTTGATTAAACCCGATTTAAACTCATGTAGAGGTGTTTTATGCATCAAAATGTTCTCGAAGACTTATTACAACCGAATGCCCTACAAGCGGCAAAAAAAGAAGCTAATCAAATTCCAGCAACTGAATTAGTCCAACTCTTGATGGAGATTGACCCTGATAAACGGGTTCTTGCTTTTCGGCTATTAGATAAAGATAAAGCAATTGCTGTTTTTGAATATCTTCGCGCAGAAGAGCAGGCTGAACTCATTCAATCTATGGAAGATCCCAAGGTAATGCACTTGGTAGAAGCGTTGCCAGCAGATGAACGAGTGCGATTATTTGAGGAACTTCCTGCAAAAGTTACTAAGCGCCTTATCGGTAATCTTAGCCCCAATTCTCGGGAAAACGTTAACCGACTGCTTGGGTATCCTGAGCGCAGTGCAGGACGGATTATGAATCTGCGCTTTCTTGCGGTTCGCGATAATATTACCGTGGGAACAGCCCTCGAACAGGTCAAAGAGTCTAATCTTAATCCTAATGAGTTAGCAATTATCTTTTTAATTGATAAAGAACGCTATTACAAAGGCTTTTTGCAAACAGTCAACTTAATTAAAGCGAGTCCCCAAGTTCCAGTGAGTGAGCTTGTAGAGGGAACTCAAATCGCAGCTAGTGTCGATACCCGAGATTTACAAGCGGCGAAGTTACTCAAGGATTATGATTTGCCAGCGATTCCCGTGCTTGATCGGGAAGGGCGCTTAGTGGGGGATATTACCTTTGATGATGTCATTGATTTAGTGGAAGAAGAAGCCACTGATGCGGCTTATGCGAAAGCTGGGGTTGGTAGCTTAACCGGGCGCGATCGCGTTTGGAGTGAACGTCTGGTTCGTGGCGCACCTTGGTATGCAATTCGGCTACGTATTCTCTTTTTAATTGTTACCCTTGTTGGCGGTTTCTTAGTGGGGGGTGTAATCGAACGCTTTGAAGAAACCCTAGAAGCAGTGGTCGTGGCAGCAGTATTTATTCCGCTTGTAATGGATATGGGAGGAAATGTTGGCACGCAATCCAGTACCATTTTTGCTCGTGGTTTGGCTTGGAATCAAATTGATGTCAAACGATTTTACCCCTATCTTTTCCGAGAAGTAAAAATTGGCTTAATGATGGGGGCTGCTTTAGGAATTATGGGGGGTATTGTTGCTTTATTTTGGCAAGGAATCCCCAATGATGCGCCTGAAATTGGTCTTGCCGTTGGATTAGGGCTATTTTGTGTCATTCTCCTCGGGTCAGTATTGGGAGCTTGTTTACCTTGGATTATGCTGAAAGCTGGCTTTGACCATGGCCCTGGAGCCGATCCTTTCATCACCACGATTAAAGACTTTGTAGGACTGTTGATTTATTTTAGCTTAGTTGACCTATTTCTTGGCATTGGTTAAATAGTAACTGGGCTTTTAATTTAATTATGACTTAACGTGGGGCAGATAGAATGTTTGTCCTGCGTTAATTTATCAATATGAGGTAGCGAGGAAAATGGTATGGTTTGAGGTTGCAATTCGGCTGGTGGTTGCTTTTTTATTAGGCTCTGCTTTGGGGTTTGAGCGTCAATGGCGACAAAGAATGGCGGGATTACGCACGAATACTTTGGTTTCTACTGGGGCAGCATTATTTGTCATTCTCTCGGTATTAACCCCTGAAGAGGCTAGCCCGACTCGAATTGCTGCACAAGTGGTTTCGGGAATTGGTTTCTTAGCAGGTGGGGTAATTTTACGGGAAGGGTTAACTGTTCGTGGCTTAAATACGGCGGCGACGATTTGGTGTGCCGCGGCAGTTGGTGCGTTATCAGGGGCAGGTTTTCTCTCGGAAGCCTTTATGGGCGCGATCGCGGTTTTATTGTCGAATACGGTTCTGCGATACTTTAGTCATAAAATTAATCAACAGCCTTTAGACGGAACAGACATCGAACTTTGCTATCAATGCTCCCTGACTTGTCGGGAAAAAGATGAAGCCCGAGTCCGCAGTTTGTTATTACAATCCCTCAGTATGGGGGACATGAAACTGCGATCTTTACGCAGTGAGGACATTGCAGAGGAAGCTGGAAAAGTCGTTGTCGAAGCAGAGTTAGCGACCCAAATCGCAATGATAAGCTGTTAGAACAAGTAATTAGTCGTTTAAGTTTAGAGCCTATGATTACCAGTGCCAGCTGGACAATTTCTGAGCAACAATTGAGCTAGCTATTGTCTTATGATTTGGCTATCATACTTTTTTCTAAAGTCAACTTTTCTGAATACAGTGACTTTTAAAGAATTTTTGGTTTAGCATTTGACAAACCCTAAATAATGGTTATTATAGTATTCGCGTTCTAAGGGACTGTAGTTCAATTGGTTAGAGCACTGCCCTGTCACGGCAGAAGTTGCGGGTTCGAGCCCCGTCAGTCCCGTTCTAACCTCACTATCTTAACGAGTCTGAAAGGGCTTCAGTTAGGGTTGGGGCGACAAGGAAGGATTTTTTCCATGACAAAGTCCCAGACTTTTTGCTCATAAGTGCCTCCCATGATCTCCCCAATATCATGATGACCAGCCCCTTCTACTAGCCAGAGTTCTGCTTCTCCTTTTGAGGCTTGATAAAGTTCTTTGCTCATTTCATAGGGGACGACAGGATCATTAGTGCCATGAATGTAGAAAATGGGCATATCAAGAGAAGATAGCTTTTCTTTTGAGTTAAACCGTTGTGTGAGTACCCAATTCAGGGGAAGCCAATTGTATTGCCCAATATGGGTCGCCATATCCTTGATAGAAGTAAAAGACCCCTCAACGATTAAACCTGGGATTTCTGGCTGGCGATTGGCTAATTCTAGCGCGATCGCGCCACCGAGAGAATGACCAAACACATATAAGTTATCGGGAGAAATATTCTGTTCTTCCACTAAATACCGCCAAGCGGCTTGGGCATCCTCATACACTCGTTCTTCATTCGGAAAGCGCCCCTCACTTTTCCCATATCCCCGATAATCAATGGAAATACAGAAATCCCACTGAATGAAAACGTTCCGCCCGAGGTAAATTGGTTCCCACATTGCCCCCATTACCGTGTAAATAGAGTAAAACAGGGGCCTCACTAGACTCACTGGGCATCCACCAGCCATGAATATATTCCTCCTCTCCCATGGGATATAAACGGATTCATAGGGCAAGTTATACTCACTAGGAGTTGCCTGAATGATTTGAGAGGGGAAAAGACCAGTTTTCTTTGGGTGGCAAATAGGGTAAAACCAGCCACTAAATACGCGATCGCGCCAACTGCTAAAACATAATCATTGCTCTAACCTAGACCTTAACCAACTCACCATTAACTAATTTCTGGACTTTGTTTATGCCCAATCTGTTGCTTGTTCATAAACATAGGCTGTATGCAACAGTTGATCCTCTCTTAATACATTAGCAATCAACTGCATTCCAATCGGTAAGCCTTGAGAATCAAACCCACAAGGAAGATTGAGCGCTGGTAATCCTGCTAAACTTACAGGAACGGTTGTTAAGTCCGATAGATACATACTCAAGGGTCATCCGTTTTTTCTCCTGCCTTAAACGCCGTCGTTGGTGCTGTGGGACACACTAATAAATCTACTGGACTCAAACGCCTTCTGAAAATCCTGTTTAATCAGCGTTCTTACCTTTTGCGCCTTCAAATATAAGCATCATAATAACCTGCTGAAAGGGTATAAGTTCCCACCATAATGCGACGTTTTACCTCGGCACCAAACCCCTCCGCACGGGTCTTAGTGTACATTGAGAGTAAATTGTCTGCCTCCTCACTGCGTTTTCCATAGCGCACCGCATCATACCGCGCCAAATTAGAAGACGCTTCCGAAGGAGCAATAATATAATAAGCAGGCAACCCATAACGGAAACGAGGACAAGAGATCTCTACAATTTCTGCACCGAGCGCCTTAAATTGTTCAATTCCCGCTTCAACCGCCGTTTTACCTCCTCAGAGAGTCCTTCGCCAAAAGTTTCTGTGATTACGCCAATTTTGAGCTTGCGATCTTTGGGTAACTCAGGGGTTAAATATTGGGTATAGTCGGGAATCTCAATATTTAAACTTTGCTATCGGCTGGATCATGACCTGCGATCGCGCCTAATAAAACCGCTGCATCCTCTA